>CACMMX010000006.1 GCA_902614915.1 uncultured Cryomorphaceae bacterium | reverse complement strand
CACGATGCTTTAGAAACTCATGGTTTTGGGATGAGTTCGGTTCGATTCATATGTGGAACTCAAGATATCCATAAACACTTAGAAGCCAAGATTTCGGAATTTCTTCAAACAGAAGACACAATTCTATACGCTGCGGCCTTTGATGCCAACGGTGGTGTTTTTGAACCCTTACTTACAGACCAAGATGCTATTATTTCAGACAGCCTTAACCACGCTTCGATTATTGACGGCGTTCGCCTTTGTAAGGCGAACAGATACCGATATGACAACAATGATATGACCGATTTAGAGAAGCAGTTGAAATCTGCTGAAGGTGCTCGATTTAAAATCATTGTAACAGATGGTGTTTTCTCGATGGATGGCTACGTTGCTCAATTAGATAAAATATGCAATTTGGCAGAAAAATATCAGGCGTTGGTAATGGTTGATGAATGTCATGCGACTGGTTTTATTGGGAAAACTGGACGAGGCACCGTTGAACTCAAAAATGTGCTTGGCAAAGTTGATATAATTACCGGCACCTTAGGTAAAGCTTTAGGAGGAGCAATGGGAGGTTTCACAACCGGTCGAAAAGAAATTATAGAAATGCTACGTCAAAAATCAAGGCCTTACTTATTTTCTAACTCTCTTGCGCCCTCAATCGTTGGTGCATCCATAGAAGTCTTTAATCTCCTTAGCGAAAGCACAAAACTTAGAGATAAGTTAGAATGGAATATTAATTATTTTAAAAAAGGAATTAAAGATGCTGGATTTGACTACAAAGATGGTGAGAGCGCAATTGTCCCGATTATGCTTTATGATGCTGTGCTGAGTCAAAACTTTGCAGACCGCTTATTGGAGGAGGGGGTTTATGTCATTGGTTTCTTTTACCCCGTCGTCCCAAAAGGTCAAGCTCGAATTCGGGTTCAATTAAGTGCGGGGCACAACAAAGAACATTTAGACAGCGCAATCCGTGCTTTCGTAAAAGTTGGAAGAGAATTTGACGTAATTTGAAGCTAACTTTTAACATGCTTTTATTATTAAGAAAGTAGTAGACCTATCTTAACCTAATTCCTAGGGTGTTACTTTTACATCTTCAAATTTATAGCGCATGCTAATACAAATCGCACAATTTCTTCTCGGACTCTCCTTATTGATTGTCATCCACGAATTCGGTCACTTCTTGCCTGCTAAGTATTTTGGAATCAAAGTTTCCAAATTCTATCTCTTTTTTGACTACAAATTTTCCATCCTCAAAAAGAAAATTGGCGAGACAGAATGGGGCATAGGTTGGATTCCTCTAGGAGGCTATGTCAAAATTGAGGGGATGGTTGATGAAAGCATGGACACCGAGAACTTAAGCGAAGATCCGGAAGAATGGGAATTCCGGGCAAAACCCGCTTGGCAGCGTATAATTGTTCTTACTGGAGGGGTAATCATGAATTTTCTTACGGCCTATTTTATTTACGTATTCCTTCTAATGGGTTACGGAAAAGACTATCTGCCCAATGAATCTTTAATTAATGGTGTTTGGACCAATGAAATTGGCCTAGAAATGGGGATTCAACATGGAGATAAAATTCTACGCATTGGAGATTATACACCTGAAAGTTACAGTGAGACGGCATTAGAAATTCTTCTAAGCCAAGGGGAAGATCTTGTGGTGGAGCGCAACGGAAAAGAGGTGCACATTCCTATAGCCGTGGAATATATTGAGGAAATGATAAAAAACAAAAAGTTTATCGGGCTTATCAAGCCTCGAATGCCTTATGTTGTTGGAGGTTTTGCAGAAAGCAGCTTTGGAGAGCGCGTAGGACTTAAATATGGGGATAGTATCGTAGGTTTGAACGGCGCGGAGATGCTGTTCTTTGACCAATACAAAAAAATCTTGCCCAGTTATGCCAATAAGGACATTAGCCTAAACTTCTTCAGAGAAGGTGTTTTAGATACACTCCATTTCACTTTACCCGAAAGCGGAAAGCTAGGTGTCTACAACACCACAGAAGTATTCAAATACTATGAAATTAAGAATAAACCATACACTTTTGCCGCCGCTTTAACCGGAGCAGGTAATGAAGTTGTTGCTAAACTAAATGGGTATATACGCCAATTCAAGCTGATTTTTAATCCAAAAACCGAAGCGTATAAGGAAGTGGGTGGTTTCCTCACCATTTTAAAGCAATACGATAAGATTTGGGATTGGAGACATTTCTGGGAATTCACAGCTTTCTTGAGTATCATGTTGGGATTTCTCAATATTTTACCCATACCTGCCCTTGATGGTGGACACGTTGTATTTACCGCAATAGAGATGGTTACAGGTAAAAAGCCTTCCATTAAAGTATTAGAGGTTGCGCAGATGATTGGATTCTTTATTCTTTTGGGCTTATTGATTTTTGCAAACGGCCAAGACATTTTGCGCGCTATTTCAGGTTAAATGAATCAGAGTGCCAACATATACGAGCATCTTGGAAGGGTCAAAGATCCTGAGATACCGGTTATGAGTTTGCACGACATGGGTATTTTAAGAAAAGTATCTGTTCTTCCAAAGGAGGATAGTAGATATTCTGGAGCAATAGAGCTTTTCCAGAAAACGCACCCGGATTTATTTATTTCTCAATCCGATCTTGTGTATAAAATTACCATAAGCCCCACTTATGTGGGTTGTCCAGCCATGGACCGCATGGAACAAGATATCAAGGAGGCAATGTACGTTTTGCAACTTCCTTTTATTGTGGAACAGCAACTTCAGCCGCCATGGACAACAGACTGGATTTCAGAAGAAGGTCGAATTAAAATGGAAGAGTATGGAATTGCCCCGCCGTTAAAAGAAAGTGTTGATAAGCGAGTTCTTTTCGCTGAAGCACCAAAGGTGAGTTGTCCAAAGTGTAAAAGTGATAATACACGCATGCTAAGTAGACATGGGAGTACCCCATGCAAGAGCCAATACGCATGCAACCATTGTTTAGAGCCATTTGAATATTTTAAGTGCCTCTAACTTCTACTGATTAGCCGTATTTTAGGGAACCCAAACAATCACAGAAATGCCTAAAAGCCCTATTATTCCTTTGAAGAAAGCCTTCAAGCTCATGGCAACAGCTAAAAGTATAACGGCACTCTATGAGCGTGAAAAGGAAACCACATCTAAATATGTGCATGCAACCAGTCGCGGTCATGAAGCAGCACAACTAGCATTAGCACTTCAATTGGAGCCCAAAGATTTTGTATCACCATACTACAGAGACGACAGCATTCTTTTAGGAATCGGAATAACCCCCAAGGACCTAATGCTTCAACTCTTAGCAAAAAAAGACGACCCATTCTCTGGCGGAAGAAGCTATTATAGCCATCCTTCATTAAATGATCCGGATAAACCTAAAATTCCTCACCAGAGTTCTGCTACAGGAATGCAAGCCATACCAACAGCAGGAATTGCTATGGGTATTCAATACCGGGAAAAATTGGGATTAGCCTCTAAAGAAGATATAGGTGCAATCGCTGTATGTAGCATAGGGGACAGTGCAATGACAGAAGGCGAAATTTCTGAAGCAATGCATATGGCTGCATTAAAGCAATTCCCTTTACTTATGTTCGTTCAAGACAACGGATGGGATATTTCTGCCAACCGTAAGGAAGTTCATCATAGTAATGCAGTGGAATATGCTAAAGGGTTCACTGGAATTGAAACAAGAGACCTCAACGGTTCAAACTTTATAGAATGCTATCAAGCGATTAGCGAAGTAATTCAAATTATGAGGACCGAAAGGCGACCATTTTTGGTTCGTTGCGACGTGCCTCTTTTGAATCATCACACTTCAGGAGTTAGAAAAGAATGGTATAGAGACGACCTAGATAAGGCGGCATTGCGCGATCCTCTCCCTGTTCTACGACAACAATGTCTAGATGACGGAAGTACAGAAAAAGAACTCATTAAATGGGAAAACGATGCAAAGGCATTTGTAGAAGCTCAGTATAAAGATGCTTTAAAAATGCCCGATCCTAATCCAGAAGACTTATTTGAACACCTATTTGCACCAACACCTATAAAAGAAGAAAAGGGTCAACGCGAACCCATAGATGCTGAGCCGACGGTGATGGTTGATGCTGCACTCTTTGCAATCAAAGAGCTCATGGCTGCACATCCTGAGTCTTTATTTTACGGGCAGGATGTGGGCGGCAGACTAGGTGGGGTTTTTAGGGAGGCAGCGAAGCTTGCTCAAAATTTTGGTGATGAGCGCGTATTTAATACGCCCATTCAAGAAGCGTTTATTATTGGGTCCACAGTAGGTATGGCCGCAGTGGGCTTAAGACCATTTGTGGAAGTTCAATTTGCCGACTATCTATGGCCAGGTATGAATCAATTGTTCACTGAGGTAAGCCGAAGTTATTATTTAAGTAACGGCAAATGGCCCATTAGTGCTGTGATTCGCGTTCCCATAGGCGCATATGGTTCGGGAGGGCCCTATCATTCCTCTTCTATTGAAAGCGTAGTCACGAATATTAGAGGAATAAAAATTGCCTATCCTTCTAACGGGGCAGATTTAAAAGGGCTCATGAAAAGCGCTTATTATGACCCCAATCCCGTTGTTATTTTTGAACATAAGGGACTGTATTGGAGTAAAATACCCGGTACAGAGGGAGCCAAAACCCCAGAACCAAGTGATGATTATGTAATTCCATTTGGCAAGGGCCGAGTTGCATTACAAGCAGACAAAAGTAAAATTCTATATGGAGAAACCGTTGTAGTGATTACCTACGGAATGGGTGTGTATTGGGCATTGAAGGCCGCTGAAGAGTTTGACGAACAAATCAGTATAGTTGATTTGAGAACTTTAGCTCCGTGGGACGAAAAATTAGTGATATCTGAAAGCAATAAACACGGTCGTGTTATGGTCTTAACTGAAGAAAGTGCCTCGCCGAGTTTTGCGGGTTCTGTTCAGGGTAAAATACAATTGGAATGCTTTGAAAACTTGGACGCACCTGTATTGCTATTGGGGGCTGAGGATGTACCCGCCATTCCCTTAAACAGCACCCTAGAACACGCCATGCTTCCGAATGCTGAAAAAGTAGCTTCGAAGCTCCGAGAGTTGCTTAAATATTAACCGCGGGTTATCCGGTAAAAAATCGGTATTTTAGTCCTTCAAAATAGAAGCAAATGAGCACAGCATTTCTAGGTATTATGGGTCCCAACCAAATGATCTTGATTCTTGTAGTCGTATTGCTATTGTTCGGTGGTCGCAAGATTCCTGAGCTAATGCGTGGCCTAGGTCGTGGCGTAAAAGAATTTAAAGACGGTGTGGCTGAAGACGAAATGAAGGACGATTCAAAGGAATAAGCTAAAAGCCTTTCACCTATGAACAGCACTGCACAAGCGGTACAAGAGTTTTTATCCAAAATTGAGCGGACTAAAGACCTGAATATTTTTTTAGAAGTATGGGGTGATGAGGCTCTTGAGCAGGCCAAAATAATAGACCTAAAGATCTCTGAAGGAAAGGCAGGCAAGCTCGCTGGAATGGTAATCGCTCTAAAGGATAACATCTGTTACCGCGGTCATAAAGTCAGTGCTGCATCAAAAATTCTTGAGGGGTTTGAAAGCCAATTTTCTGCAACAGCCGTTGAGCGACTACTCAAAGAGGATGCTGTTTTTATTGGGCGAACAAATTGCGATGAATTTGCAATGGGTTCATCCAATGAAAATTCAGCTTATGGCGCGGTAAAAAACCCTATTGACCCCACTAAAGTGCCAGGGGGCTCAAGTGGCGGTTCTGCCGCGGCAGTTGCTGCAGGTCTATGTCATGTGGCGTTGGGTTCAGATACGGGCGGTTCTATCCGCCAACCCGCAGCATTTACCGGAACTATTGGGTTTAAACCTTCTTATGGAAGAATTAGCCGTCATGGATTAATTGCCTATGCGTCAAGCTTTGATCAGATTGGGCCATTCTCTAGTAATATTTCAGATGCAGCAAAGGTCATGGAAGTTATGGCTGGTGCAGACAATTTTGACGCTACTGCCATACAAACACCAATGGCTCCAGCGACTCAGGAAGCCCCAAAAAAGGTGGCCTACCTGAAAACTGCGGTGGACCATCCGGAGATTGATGCAAGTATCAAAAAAGCCTTCCAAGCACAATTAGAATTGCTCGAAAACGCCGGGTGTGAAGTGGAGCCTGTAGAATTTGAATTATTGGATGCGTTGGTTCCTGTCTATTACATTTTAACCACCGCAGAGGCTAGTTCAAATCTTGCTCGTTTTGACGGAGTCCATGCAGGATTTCGTGCTGAAGATGTAAGCGACCTTCAAAGCGTATACAAAAAGAGCCGTAGTGCAGGTTTTGGTAAAGAAGTACAACGGAGAATTATGTTAGGGACGTTTGTTTTGAGCGCTGGATATTACGATGCCTATTTTGGTAAAGCCCAAGCAGTTCGCCGTATGGTAAAAGACTGGACGGACAAAACATTATCTGAATTTGATGTTTTGTTATGCCCAACGACGCCATCAACAGCCTTTGAGCTCGGACGAGAAGTGTCGGACCCTACAGTTAATTATTTAGAAGATATTTTCACCGTTCAAGCCAATATTGCTGGAACTCCTGCCGTTAGTATACCTATTGGAGTGGATTCAGACGGTTTGCCGATAGGTCTCCAAGTCATGGGTGCAAATGGTTCCGATATGGATACACTTGCCATGGCGGAATGGATTCAAAAGCAATAAAAATGCGTGTATTATTTCTCGTATTCGCTAGTGTTCTGTCCATGCCTATTTTTGGGCAAAGAATGCAAGTAGGTTCATCTTCTGCTCTTTCTGACTCTATTGAATGGCCTACAACAGATTTAGATTCTGCTGCCCTTTACAATTTAGACCAACGTTTAGCAAGATTAGACAGTGATCACCTCATGTTCGCCTTCCAAAACCTGCCCGAGGTTGACACCGGCTCTTCATTGCCACTTACGGATAGCGTCTTCGAACACTACATGTCAGAATTGGACGCACGTACTCCTTTTGAAATGGCCTACAATCCAGTTGTGAAGCGTTATTTAGAGCGTTATCTCAAATACGGTACTGCACGTCTTTCCCGAATGATGGCACACGGTCAGTACTACTTCCCTATGTTTGAGGAGCATTTGGATAAATACGATATGCCGCTTGAAATCAAGTACCTAGCAGTGGTTGAAAGCGCACTCAACCCCAAAGCACGATCTTATGTTGGCGCAACTGGTTTGTGGCAGTTCATGTACGGAACAGGGAAACTCTATGACCTCAAAGTAAATAGCTATGTGGACGACCGTAATGACCCATTAAAAAGCACAGAGGCGGCCTGCCAATACATGTTAAAAATGTACGATGTCTTTGAAGATTGGAACCTCGTTCTAGCTGCTTACAATTCTGGGCCCGGCAATGTAAGAAAAGCGATTCGTCGCAGCGGCGGCAAAACTTCCTACTGGGAAATTCGTCCGTTTCTTCCCAGAGAAACCTCAGCTTATGTGCCGCTCTTTATAGCTGCAACCTATGCCATGGAATATGGTCATTTGTACGGGATTGGTCCAGCTGATATTCAAGTTTACTATATGGAAACTGATACGGTACGCATTACAAAGCAACTGCATTTCAAGCAGGTACAGGAAGAATTGGGTGTTGACGAAGCTTTGATGGAATTCTTAAATCCGCAGTACAAATACAAGATTGTACCTGTAATCAGTGGTCAAAATTATTTTTTAAGCCTGCCCAAAAGTGCTGCGAATCACTTCCGTATGAATCAAGATTCTATCTATAAAATAGCAGACACTTACTTTGAGGCACGCGCCAGCAATATACCCGATTTAACCCAGATGAATGAGCGGACAGTACACCGGGTAAAAAGCGGTGAAACGCTTGGTCATATTGCAGGTAAATATGGTGTTCGAGTGAGTGAGATTAAACGTTGGAATGGATTAAGAAGTGATATAATTCAAATAGGCCAGCGAATTATAGTTTATCCGAGAAGACTTTAAACTCTTCTATATTATAAAGAATAGTATCTTATAGTTATGTATCCTAAATATCTCGTATTGTTACTTTTTTTGGCGGCTTGCAAGCCCAACGGGCCAAAACCGCCGCCGGTGAACGTTATGTACTTCCCTCCTAAATCCGGAAACACATGGGCTGATACCTCCGCTCAAGATCTGGGTTGGAATTCGGATGAAATAACAACACTTATTGACTTTTTAGATTCTTCAAATACTAGAGCATTTATTGTCTTAAAAGACGGTAAAATGGTTATTGAAGAGTATTTTGGACAAGCTGTTAGCGGCAGTGCTTTCAATTCAAGTTCCATGTGGTATTGGGCATCTGCAGGGAAAACTATTACTTCTTTCCTTGTCGGAAAAGCACAAGAAGAAGGTTTTTTAAATATCAATGAACCTAGTGCTGATTTTTTAGGACCCGGTTGGTCGAATATGACTTTAACACAAGAAGAAGAGGTGAAAATTCGTCATCACCTAACCATGACAACCGGATTGAATTATTTAGTATCTGATTTAGATTGCACCCTAGATACTTGTTTAAATTTTAAATCTAATCCTGGAGGTCAATGGTTCTATCACAACGCGGCCTATACACTTCTTGAAAATATTGTCATCAATGCAACTGGAGTAAGTTATAATCAGTATACCGACTCTAAAATTGGAAATCACATTGGTATGATCGGTCAATGGTATAATCAAGGGTACAATAAGGTCTATTGGAGTAATGCTCGAAGTATGGCTAGATTTGGTTTGCTTATGTTAAATAAAGGGGTTTGGAATTCGGACACATTACTTTATGATCAAAATTATTTGCAGCAGCTATGCACCAGTTCTCAAAATCTCAACCCCTCATACGGGTATCTATGGTGGTTAAATGGTCAAAACTCTATCGTTTTTCCCGGTTTACCCACAAGATTCAACACCTCACTGCTGCCAAACGGTCCTTTAGATCTTTACGCTGCGCTTGGTAAAAATGGACAAATAATAGATATTGTGCCGAGTAAGGGTTTAGTGATTATAAGAATGGGCGAAGCTGGAAGCGGAATGAACGGCGCCTTACAAATGCACAATGATATGTGGAACATTATCAATACAATCATTCCCTAGTGATTTTGAATATATCATCTAACGGTCTGTTTTTTGACGCTTTCTCCTCACTATAATTGATCTTCATGAAACCAAGAATTATTCATGGTCGCTTTTTTTTATTTCTCTTCCTTCTTTTAGGATGTAGCACCACGGAAACAAACCCCGATGGCACCAAAAAAGATACAAGGATTTTACCTCCTTCAAGTGGAACGCACAGTGAATTGCTTTTGGTGATGCCTGATGAACTTTGGATTGGCCCAGCAGGAGAAGCGTTTAGAGAATTGTATTTAGCGGATCAAGAGGGCCTTCCTCAATCAGAAGCCTATTTTGACGCTTCGCGCGTAGAACCCAAAGAGGTGAACAGGATTTTGCAAAAGACGAAAAGTATAATGTGGGTTGAAAAAAGTGATACCTCTTTTGTAAAAATTCAAAAGGACTTGCGGTCACGTCCGCAACGAATTGTCAGGATTACCGCCAAAAGTGAAAACGAACTCGTTAAAGAAATCAAAGGAAGCGCCAAGCAAATTATCCATGTATTCAAAGAGCATGATATGTCAGTTATTCAAGGTAGATTGAAAAAAAGCGCCTATGTATATACTCACGAGAACCTAAAAAAGATTGGTATCAAAAAGATGTTACTTCATAAAGGATTTGACCCTACTCTAGATATAGAAAACCTTAAGATTTTTGCGACAAAAACGGTGAAAACTATCCAATACATTATGGTAAGCGAGCGACCAATGACCGAAGGTATAGTAAGTAAGGACGACATTATTGCTCACCGAGACAGTATAGGAAAGAAATACTTTGAGGGCACCCTTGAAGGCTCTTATATGAAAACGGAATTACTCATTCCACCATCAACGGAGACTACAGAAATCAGTGGAATGTTTGCTCTTGAAACGCGAGGTTTATGGAGAATGGAAAACGACTTTATGGGTGGTCCGTTTCTATCCTATACCATCTATGACGAGAAGAACAATCGAGTTTTAACCGTAGAGAGTCTCTTGTATGGCCCTACCGCTAAAAAGCGGAACGTTGTCCTTGAAATGGAAGCCATGATGCGTTCAATTGTCTTGTAAAACTGTCTTAATTTTGGGTTGACGAATTAGTCAAGGTACATTACCTTGTAGGTAAACCTAAGAGGTATGCTACAAACCAACATCGCAAATGGTGTTTTAACCATCACTTTTAATAGACCTGATAAATTTAATTCATTCAATCGAGAGCTTGCTTTGGGTGTACATAGCGCCTTAAAAGAAGCCGCCGAAGATGCACAGATACGCTGTGTTTTGATTACCGGAAACGGGAAAGCATTTTGTGCGGGCCAAGATTTATCTGAAGTTATGGATTCCAATGGACCTGATCTCGGTACCATAGTCAGCGAACATTACAACCCTATTATTCAAGCCATTCGAAAATTAGCTAAGCCAGTAATAGCAGCTGTTAATGGCGTAGCAGCAGGCGCTGGAGCCAACATCGCGCTAGCTTGTGATATTATAGTGGCTCACGAAAAAGCAAGTTTTATTCAAGCGTTTAGTAAGATTGGCTTAATTCCAGATAGCGGCGGGACCTTTACCCTTCCAAGGTTGGTGGGATTCCAACGTGCCAGTGCATTAATGATGACCGGGGATAAAGTGCATGCCCATCAAGCCCTTCAAATGGGGATGCTATATCAGGTTTTCAGCGAAGAGGACTACCCAAGCAAAGTACATGCCTTAGCCCTTAAAATGGCCCAAATGCCAACAAAAGGTTTAGCCTTAACAAAGATGGCACTAAATAAATCTTACGTCAATGATTTACAAGAACAGTTACACTTTGAACAGACCCTTCAAGTTCGTGCTGGAAAAACATATGATTTTAACGAAGGTGTTCAAGCATTCTTAGAGAAGCGTACACCTGAATTCAAAGGAGAATAAGATGAAAGTAGCTGTTTTAGGAGCCGGAGTTATGGGCACCGGTATTGGACAAATTGCGGCACAGAATAGTTGCCAAGTAGTGTATTATGACAGCTTCCTGGATGCTATTGAGCAAAGCAAGTCTTCCATTGAAAGCATATTTGCTCGATTCGTTGAAAAAGGAAGAATGAGTGAAAGTGACAAAAAATCTACGCTAGCTAAAATGACATGGTCCAAGAATATCCATGCTATAAAAGAGGCTGATATAGTCATTGAGGCGGTAATTGAAAACGTTGAAGTCAAAAAAGCCCTATATGCTAAGGTAGAGCCTTTAATTGCAAAAGACGCATGGTTATGCACCAATACCTCGAGCCTAAGTATCGCAGCGTTATCAAGCGATTTGAAGCATCCCAATCGATTTGGAGGGCTGCATTTTTTCAACCCAGCACCCTTGATGCCTCTAGTGGAAATTGTGCCTGGAATTCAAAGCAGTCGTGATTTTACTGATACTATGGAACCCTTGATGAATAGTTGGGGTAAAGTACCCGTTATAGCCAAAGATACTCCTGGTTTTATAGTGAATAAAGTAGCTCGTCCGTTTTACAGCGAAGCCATTAAATTATATGAAGAGGGTGTGGCGAGCGTCGCCGAAATTGACGCAGCAGTAAAATCTGTTGGCTTTAGAATGGGCCCGTTTGAGCTTACTGATTTGATTGGTCATGATGTAAATTATACCGTAACTGAAACTGTTTGGAGGCAATTCTATTATGACCCAAGGTTTCGCCCGTCAATCACTCAAAAACGCTTGAAAGAATCAGGACTTTTAGGTCGCAAATCGGGCCGTGGATTTTATAATTATGCTTCAGGAATTAATGCAGCCACAGAAGCACAAAATAAAGCCGAAATAGACCCTAAGTTGGGCGAAAAAATTGTGGAGAGAATCATATGCCTCATTATCAATGAAGCGTTGGATACCGTGTGGCAAGGAATTACCGCTCCGGAAAATGTCGATCTTGCAATGATAAAAGGGGTAAATTATCCCAAAGGGCCTATCCAATGGGGGGGTGAAATAGGATGGAACCAAGTACTAGAAATTTTAAATCTTTGTCACGAGCATTACGGTGATGACAGATACAGGCCTTGTCCGTTGTTACGCCACCTGAATTCTGGCAACGCTCAATTAGGGGAAGGTCAGCTGACTGATAACTTTATGGTTTGAAAAATCCGTTGGATATCCATGACTAAGCCTAGTAAAGAATTACTTCAGCGTTCTTATGCGCAAGATGCTTCCATTTATCAGGAAGTACCTCAAGCGGTGAAGTTTCCAAAATCGGCTGAAGAAATCATTGCACTTGTTACAAGCGGGGTTAGAATTATTCCGCGCGCTGCGGGCACTTCGCTAGCTGGTCAAGTAGTAGGTAATGGAACCGTATTGGATACTGGACGATTCATGAATACCATTTTACACGTTAATATTGAGGAGCGTTGGGCAGAAATACAACCAGGAGTTATAAGAGATGAACTAAATCATCATTTAAAAGATTATGGACTATTTTTTGGACCCAATACATCCACATCCAACCGATGCATGCTCGGCGGCATGGTAGGAAACAATAGTTCTGGTTCAACATCGATTTACTACGGCACTACAAGAGAAAAATTACTTGGTCTAGAGCTCGTGACAGCAGATGGCGTATTACGTGCCATAGGTGCAATCAACTCAGACGGAATAAGAAAAATTCCAAAGGCAGTTGAAAAATGGATTGAAAAGTGGTCTATTGCTTGGTCTGAAAAAAACCTCGCGCAATATTTTCCGGACCCTGATATTCACCGCCGCAATACAGGCTACGCTATTGATCTAATCGGCTCATCTCCAGATGCTCTGTTACAAGTGCTTTGTGGCTCAGAGGGAACCCTGGGCGTTACCACTAAAATACGAGTAGCCTTAGAACCGTTGCCACCCCCTAAAGTTGCAGTTGTTGCACTACATTACCATAGTATAAATGATGCCATGAGAGCCACACCGAAACTTATGGTATGCAAACCTTATCAACTTGAATTGATGGACCGCATAATCCTAGAATGTACTCGTTACAGTAAGGAATATTCAACCTACCGAGATTTTATTCAAGGAGATCCCGAAGCAATCTTATTAGTTGAAGTTCGTGGTCAATCTAAAGAAGAGTTAAGGCAGGCACTAAACTCGCTACACTGTGAGATTAGCTATGCGCGAATCGAATTATTTGATACCAAAAGCGATAAAGTTTGGAAGCTTCGAGCCGCGGGATTAGGCTTGCTCTCCAATATACCGGGAGATGCGAAACCTATAGCTTGTGTTGAAGATACTGCGGTGCGAATAGAGGTACTGCAAGACTACATCCGAGAGTTTGATGAATTAATGCAAAGCTTCGGCCAGAAAAGTGTTTATTATGCACATGCAGGTGCAGGGGAATTGCATCTTCGACCTATCCTCAATCTCAAGACTTCAGAAGGGGTTAAGCTGCTCAACGATATCAGCAATGCTAGCGCAAAATTGGTGAAAAAATACCGCGGATCCTTGTCCGGTGAACACGGTGACGGTCGCATACGTGCAGCCTTTATAAAGGACTTTTACGGCCCAGAAGTCTATACTTGGATGGAAAGTTTCAAGAAAGCCTGGGATCCACAAAACATATTCAATCCAGGCAAAATAGTTCATTCGAAACCGATGAAAGAAGACTTACGGTACGAAGTCGATAGGGAAGAACCCACTCTCAATACCCAATTCCCATTTGCTGAAGAAGGCGGATTTTTGAGGGCTGTGGAGAAATGTAATGGTTCAGGGGATTGCAGACGATTACCTTTCACTGGAGCACTCATGTGCCCCTCCTATATGGCTTCTCGTGACGAGTGGGACAGCACGCGAGGACGCGCAAACGTTCTACGCAGTGTATTGACCGAACGCAGCATCGATGGATTTAAAGCTCCAGAATTGGGAGAAGCAATGCAACATTGTGTCGGCTGTAAAGGATGTACGAAAGAATGTCCTTCCGGAGTAGACATGGCTGCAATGAAATCTGAATATCTCTATCAAAATAGAGCAATGCGAAGTATAGGTGACCGCGCCTTTGCTTCCTTTCATAAAAGTTTGAAATTCCAATCACTCTACCGCCTAATGAATATGGTTTTAAAATCTTTTGTAAGCAAAAAGATAATGGGTATTCATCCTAAAAGATCGATACCTAGCATTGCACCACCGACCTATATGCGGGCTTACAAAAAACACTATTCTGTAAATCAAATCATTGGTCAAAAACGTCCAGTACTTATTTGGGTAGACGAATTCACCGAGGCACAAGAACCTCTACTGGTAGGAAAAACCCTAGATGTCCTAACCACTTTAGGGTATAATCCTGCAATAATCTGCAGTCCGAGCGGGCGGGCTGCACTGAGCGCCGGTTTTCTCCTTGAGGCAAAGATAATTGCAGAGGAAGCTATTAATAAACTTCGAAAAGCGGTTATAGCAGTAGACGGCGCCCCAATTATAGGTTTAGAGGCGAGTGCCGTTCTAGGTGCGATAGATGAATTTCCACGATTATTGCCCAAGCATAAGCCTTGGATACTCCAACAGAAAATTTCAACCATTGATAAGTTTTTAGCAGACGAACTACCACGAATTACCGTACCCACAGGAGTATTTGAACCTTACAAAAAGGAAATATTACTTCATGTACATTGCCATCAGAAAAGTTTAGAGAGCGCAGGTGACACAGCATACGTATTACAACTTCTGCTGGGTGCCAAGGTTGACCGAGTGAAAAGCAGTTGCTGCGGTATGGCAGGGTCATATGGTATGAAACAAGAAAATTATAAAATGAGTAAAAAAATGGCAGAATTGATACTGCTTCCGAAAATTGAAACTTTTGAAGGCGAGGTCATTGTAGCTACAGGAACCTCTTGTCGCTATCAGATTGAAGATTTCAGCAAGCGCAAGGCCGAACACCTTATTGATACACTATGGGCGCAATTAGTTCAGTAATAAAAATGACCAACCATCATTCAACTTGTATTTGCTCAAATTGTATGCCTACATTCTGAATACCATAAAGCAACGTATCGCGCATTCCGTGTATAATTTTTAACGTATACCGTTCGTCGTTGTAGAAGCGTGCAGCTCCTTTACCAATTGTAAACTCAATAGTTTTTATATTACTCATTCCTGAGCCGTTCCAAATACCTAAAGAATTCGCTAATTCAACATTAACTGTATCCGTATATTCAATTCCCTGAGTGCTCTCAATACTTCTAAACAAATAGATATTGTTATAAGGATAATCTGTAGTATGTCGAATATACATGCTCATAAATACAGTTTGTTCAGATTGATTCGGCTGCCATTTAACGACAATAGCGGAATCCAAATGCCATATGAGATTGTCAAAACTATACAGTTCATCTAACACCACTTTTTTACCGCATGACAACAAAAGGAGCGCCAAAATCAATGAAATGGACCACCCCTTCATTGTTTTTTATTTGTCTGATTTTGATTACTATTCTTTTTGTCTCTGGTGCGGTTACGATTTCGATTTCGACCCCGATTTTTTCTTGGCTTATCAAAACGCGTTATGCTGTCTTCAACGCTTCCACCAACAAAATCTGCTACCTGTAAGCCGTTGGGCTTTTCAACTTTTATTTCTTCAAATCTAAGTTCACCTAAATCTTCCGGGAATTCGCCATTGGCATTTGCCTTAAGAATTTCATTAACCTGTTCTAGCTTAAGTGGCACCCAGTCGCTAGGATTACCATCTGTAGCGTACCAGAGCATTTCTTTGAAAATATCCATTTTTTGGAAAAACGCAGTAGAACCTTTTAGCTTGAGCTTTTTGTTTGGCGAAGGGAAACGCTTTACCGCCTCCATGTAGCTATCCAGTTCGTAGTTCAAACAACACTTTAATTTTCCACATTGACCTGCTAACTTCTGCGGATTAAGACTCAATTGTTGGTAACGCGCCGCTGAAGTATTTACGCTTCGAAAATCGGAAAGCCATGTTGAACAGCAAAGCTCTCTCCCACAAGAACCTATGCCGCCCAAACGCTGTGCCTCTTGCCGCGCACCAATCTGCTTCATTTCGATTCGGATGTTAAATAATTGAGCCAATTCACGAATTAATTGTCGAAAGTCAACCCGATTATCTGCTGTGTAATAAAAAGTTGCTTTTGATCCGTCACCTTGATATTCAACATCTGATATTTTCATTTCTAGACCAAGACGTAAAGCTGTCTCACGACTCCGCATCATAGTATCTTGCTCTAAAGCGCGCGATTCAGACCATTTTTCAAGATCTTTCTCCGAGGCTTTTCGATACACCTTTTTATAGTTCTCTTGCTTTTCAGTGTTAAATCTTTTCTTGCTCATCTGGAGCTTTACGAGCTCACCAACAATGGAAACGTTACCTAAATCATGACCGGAAGAAGCCTCAACAGCGACCGCCTCTCCTACCTGAAGGGATAATTCGTTCACATTATGGTAAAATTCCTTGCGACCGTTTTTAAATCTGACCTCAACCCAATCAAATAGTTTTTCTGTTGAGGGAAGTTCCATATTTGAAAGCCAATCAAAGACAGGCAATTTATTGCATCCTCCAGTTCCACACGAGCCGTTACTTTTACAGCCTTTAGGAATACCGCCACCACTACTACAATTATTGCATGCCATGGTTCGTTATTATTTTGTATTATAATCGTATAGTACTATACAATTATCCTTTACTAAGGTCGTAAATTGAGTGCATGTATAGACAGCTTCGTTTATTTTTTATCATAACCATAACATTCTTTAGTGTTTGCCTACCCTCGGCTTCTCTGCAGGCTCAAGAGCAAGGCAAAAAAGCAAGTGCAGAAGCCTTCAAATTCTGGGTAGACCACCTGCCGTATAATACTTTTAATCATATTGACCAGATTGATCAATACATTTTTGCTGCCTCAGCAAACAATTTATTGATGGTCAATTCAAATTCTGATGAAATCTCCCGTTTCTCTAGGATAAACGGATTGTCAGGAACTAACATTACCGCTCTTAAAGCGGACCAAGTTTCAGGCACTGTATGGATAGGGTATGCCAACGGAAGAATAGACATATGGTCGCCATTAGGTATTTCCTCCATATCAGCTATTGAAGAAACGCCATCTTATACGGGCTTAAAGCGTATCAATGCTATTTCATTTTACAATGGATTCGCTTATATCGCAACCAACTTTGGATTAGTAGAATTCAATGTTTCTAATCGTCTAGCCGGAAGAACCCTGCTTTTAGGTGAAAATTTTAGCCCTATTTCAATAGAGACCTTTGACGTAAACCCATCAGGTATAGTTTGTGCTTATTCCCCTTCCAATAACCAATCATTTTACTTCGGAGATTTAAATGAGACACTTCCCAATTGGGATACTTCCAGCTTCCGCCTCTTTGCACATAATCATAGCCCACAACATATCATCTATTTTCCATTAGAAGAGCGTTTCATCTTCTCTGTGGATGACTTTACTTCAGGTACTTACCTCTTGGCAATAGCCCAAACAATTTCCAACCAATGGAAAGTTGAAAAATATAATACTCCTTTTCAAGGTGCTGCTGGTAGGCAAGAGATACAAAAAATTACAGTTACCGGAAATTGGCTTGTGCTAACGCGTGATTTCAATGTTATTGCTCGTGAATCAATCTCAAAAAACACTTATGGTGATTCATTAAATATCTCAAACGCGCTTTTTGCACCAGGAGTACTTCGGCCGATATGTTCAGTTTACAGCGAAAATGATGAATCCATTTATATCGGTAATTTCCGAACGGGTCTTTTAAGAGTACGTGATGGTGATAAGGTAAAACGCTTCCTTCCGCCTTCTCCTTTTAGTGATCGCTCATATAAAGTGGTTAGTTACGGTAAAGGCAGAAATTTCACCTTCTCCAACGCTCTTGATGCAGGAGGACCTAAAAGTTTTGGCGGAGTTATCCTTGCACCAGGAGCATTGACTGATCTTTGGACCAGAACATTTGTTGCAGATGGAGCAAGCTTATACTCAGGTCAAGAATGGATTAATTTGAGTAATGAAAGTCTATTTGGTGTAACCGATATTGTTGATGCTGCCCTCAAAATATCTGATACAGGGGAAATTCTATTGTATTTAAGTTCTTGGGGAAAAGGCTTAGTCAAACTAAAAGGAATTGGAAATCCTGAAACACTAGATACAATGGCCTTATACAACACAACCAATAGTGATGGCGTCCTTAAAGGTGTTGGCGGTAATGCCTCTGACCTAAGAACAGGAGGAATCACCTTTGATGAAAACGGTAAATTATGGGGCGTTCAATCTTTAGTTAATACTCCTCTGTTTAGTATAAATCAAGAAGGCGATTTTACTGCATATAGTCTTTCGCCGGGAGCAGATGGTGTGGCTTTAAAAGATATAGTAGCCAAAAACGGAATGATTTTCATTCAAAGCCGTACGAACGGAATTTATGGCTATGCAGAAGAAAACGGCGTAGGCATCAAACGAAAAATAAGTAGTGGTATTGGAAGTGGTAACCTTCCCTCAGAAAAGATACTTAGTTTGGCTTTTGATGATGATGGTGAACTATGGATTGGAACAGATGAAGGCCTAGTTATTTTGTATAGCCCTGAAAACGTTTTTAACGGTTTTGGAAATCGCGATGCGCGACCTATATTATTCGAAGAAGAAGGTGTGGTTCAAAAGCTGCTTGGCGATAATCCAGTGAGTGCCATACACGTAGATGGTGGAAACCAAAAATGGCTGGGTACCCGAGGAGCAGGACTCTTCCTTGTCAGCCCTGACGGACTCCAAATTATTCATCAATTCACTGCAGAAAATAGTCCATTACTAAGCAACACTATACTAAGTATTGCAACTGATCCAAATACGGGAGAAGTCATAATAGCAACGGATGAAGGTCTTATTGGGTTTAGAGGGACTGCCACACCGGGTTATTTAGGTACAAATCCTGAATTGGTAATATACCCCAACCCCATTCGGCCCGGCTATAATGGACCGTTGTTTATTCAGGGAAATACGGGTGATGCACGAATTAAAATCACAGATGTTAGCGGTGGATTGGTAAATGACCTTCAAGCTGCTGGTGGTCAAGCACAGTGGGACGGCACGAAAATAGACGGCTCATCAGTAGCCTCAGGTGTATACCTAATCTATGCTACTGACGATTTAGGCGAAATTACCGCACAAGGAAAAGTTCTAATTGTTCGGTAAAATGACAATTTTCTAAACGTTATTTTTGAATATGGCGAAGGAAAAAGTAACACTGGTGAAAAGAAAAAATACCTCCAAAATTATCTTAACGAGCTTGGTGATTACTGGTCCTTTTTGGGGGCTAGCTATAGCCTTGTTTTTAACCTCTATTGGATCTTTTGGAGAACTCCCCTCTATAGAACAAATCGCTAATCCAGAAACGAAATTAGCTACGGAAATCATCACCGAAGACAATGAGGTTTTAGGCACATTTTTTTATGAGAATCGAACACCTGCTAATTATGAAGAAATTTCGCCGAACCTAATCAATGCTCTCATAGCCATAGAAGACGAACGCTTTTTTAATCACAGTGGAATTGATGCACGAGCGATTGCACGAGCGATTTCTGGTCTAGGTAGTAAAGGAGGGGGGTCTACATTGACCCAACAACTGGCTAAGATGCAGTTTAATGAACCTGCTCGAAATATTATTGAACGAATTGGTCAAAAATTAGGTGAGTGGATCATAGCCATTCAACTTGAACGTATGTTCACAAAAGAGGAAATCATAACTCTCTACCTGAACCAATTCGATTTTCTTTATCAGGCCGTTGGCATTAACTCGGCTGCAAAAGTTTACTTCAATAAAAATCCAATAGACTTGAAAATAGAGGAAGCCGCAGTACTTGTAGCTATGGCTAAAAACCCATCGCTCTACAATCCGCGCAGATATCCTGAGCAATCTAAACAGCGGCGGAACCAAGTTTTTGTACAAATGGTGAAAAACGGTTTCATAACCGAAGAAATTAAAGACAGCCTAAAAGAAATACCGATTCAATTAGAGTTTAGGCCTCAAAGTCATACGGCAGGTCTTGCCCCTTATTTCCGCGAGTACTTACGGGGATATATGAAGAGTTGGATTAAGGACTACGCAAGGCGTACAGGTAATGATTTAAATCTGTATACCGGCGGCCTTAAAATTTATACCACCATAAATGCTAAGATGCAGCGAAATGCTGAAGAAGCTGTTAACGTACACATGAGCAACCTTCAGAGTGTTTTCGATATTATCAAAGAAGACCGAAAGTACGGCCCGTTTTATTTTGACGAGGACCCAGTAGGAAACATCAGAAAAATAGTAGATCAAGCTATGCGTAGAACACAACGATATAAAAGCTTGAAGAAACTAGGTGTTAGCAAAGACAGTATCTATGAGGTGTTTAGTACCCCCATTCCGATGACTGTTTTTAACTGGAATGGTGATAAAGATACTACCATGAGCCCGCTTGATAGCATCATGTATTATAAAGGAATCTACCAAGTTGGAATGATGTCTATGGAACCTCAAACAGGCTATGTAAAAGCTTGGGTGGGAGGCAATGACTTCCAATATTTCAAGTATGACCACGTAAAGCAAGGAAAAAGACAGGTAGGCTCAACTTTTAAACCCTTCGTCTACGCATCGGCTATAATAGAGAAGAATTATAGTCCTTGTATGCAAGTGCCAAATGCTAAGATTTGTATTGAAAAAGGGGAATACGGGTTAATTGAAGATTGGTGTCCTTCAAACTCCGACAATAAATACGGAGGCACAAAGTCCTTGAAACATGCTTTAGCAAATTCTATGAATACCGTCACCACCTTTTTAATGAAGCAAATAGGTCCTAGGCCTGTGATTCAATTGGCCAAAAAAATGGGTATTACTGGAGATATCCCTGAGGTGCCCTCCATAGCGCTCGGTACGGTTGATTTGAGCGTTTTTGAAATGGTGGGGTCTTATACCACATTTACCAATAAAGGAAGGTATGTTCAACCCATTATGGTCACAAGAATTGAGGATAAAAACGGTGTTGTTTTAGAAGAATTTTCACCAGAAACGAAACAAGTTATGGGGGAAAAAGAAGCTTATGCCATTCTAAAATTATTAATGGGGGTCACTGAAGAGGGAACAGGCCAAAGACTAAGACACAACTATGGGAAGAAATACTATCGCAATGAAGCGGTAACGGGGTATCCTTATGAATTCTCAAATGAAATAGCTGGTAAGACAGGAACTACCCAAAATAATTCGGATGCTTGGTTTATGGGAGCCGTACCCAACCTAATTACAGGAATATGGACCGGCTGTGAAGACCGTGCTGCTCACTTTGGGGGTGGTTGGGGCACTTATTATGGTCAAGGAGCTACATCTGCGCTACCCATATGGGCCGTGTATATGAAAAAGAACTATTTAAATCCCGAATTAGGTATAAGTTCAGACCCTTTTGAGCGGCCTCAAGGAAGTTTAGATATTGATGTTGATTGTGAACCTAACTCATTCAACTTCCCTAACAACGAAGGCGCTTTCTACGACGAATTCTAATACAAATGAGCGTGATAGTCTAAAACATCTCTATTTCCATGTCTCCCCCACCTCTGCTATTTCTATCTATTTGGCGACGGCGACGTTGAACCTCGCCAAAATTATAAGTAAGACCAAGCTCTACTACACGGTTCATCCATCTAAATTGGCCTTCTGAATAAAAACCAGGGCCGCTAATCTCATAGTTCCATCCCATTGTATTAAAAACATCTCGGCAATTGATACTTAAGTTTAATCGGTCATTGATAAACCCTTGTTTCAACCCTCCACCTATAAAGTAAAAAGGTCTTCCAATACCTTGTGCCATGACTCGCTTACTTCTATAATTTCCCATTATTTGGAGACTAGCATTCTTCCATAAAGGTGTACTTACAACTGAATTTAAACTAAATCCTTGTCCTTGATTAACCCAACCTTTTCCGCGAATGTTACCCGATACTTGGCTGTAGAAGTAATTTCCTCCTAACGAGAAGAATCCACCTTTTTTACCTAAACGACCACGAAAATTTAAATCAAAGCCTACGTCCTCTCCACTATTTAAGTTTTGGTATGTAGTTAAGCTAACTCCGTTACTATCCACCTCTGAATACCACGTAATAAGACTATCTCTGTCCCGAAAATATATGTTGGAAGTTAATGTAGTTCCCTTCTTTAGAATGTGCGTGTAACCCAGCTCATAAGAACCCGTAAATGCTGGCAATAAATACGGATTACCCGAACGAAGATTAAAAGGGTCACTGTAATCAATAAATGGATTTAATTGGCGACTACCTGGGCGTTGCACTCGTCTAGAATAACTCATATTTATTTCTCGGCCAGTCGCGATTTCATAGGTCAGAAAAGCGCTTGGATATACTTGAAAATAATCGTTGTAAAACGTACTATCCTGTGTGATCTGCGTGGCAGTAATATTTGCTTGTTCCGCCCGTAAACCAAACTGAAAACCCCAATGACCCTTTTTAAATCCATAATTAGAATATACTGCCAGAATATCCTCTCCGTAACGGAATTCATTCTTACTTTCAGGCAAGTATATTATTTCGCCCGTATAAATATCAATATTGGTGCGGTTGAAACCGTCTAAATCTTCACGTGAAATAATTTTAGCACCCGCCTCGAACTTTCGATCTTTATTCCACTTCTTGGTATAATCTAAAATTCCATTAAACTCCCATTGGTTACCAAAGCCATTGGTTCGATACTTATCTGACAATAGCGAATCTAGGCTGGTTATGGTAGATTGGGTAAACATAAGAGAATCATCACTTGAACCGTCTGTATAGGACATACGAACATTAAGCTCCTCACCCTTCTTAGGCTTGTAATCATAAATAATATCATAACTATTGTTCCACCGGGTGATTTGTCTATCACTGTGTTGAATTAATGTATAGTCTGAATCCGGGGTAAACCAGTCTGTAATATTGTTACTACCACGAGGTCGCAACCCTTGATTGATAGTTGCTTGTATTGTGAATACGTGTTTATCTCCCGGAGACCAATCTATTCCTGCTTTTATATTATTTCCGTTTCTACCGCCATATCCATCAACGACTTGGTAAAAACTCGAGGTATCATCACCCAAAAAATTATCCCTTCTAGACCATGAAGAACGCGGGTATCTACCAAAACTATGTCCAGCATTGAAGAAGAAGTTTAAATCCTCAACTTTATAATTAAGGTTTATACCAGCACGAAATCTATCGGCGCCGCTATATGATGTATTGACAGATCCATTCAAACCTTGTAAAGCTGATTTTTTTAGCACAATATTTATCATACCCGCTGTTCCATCTGGATCATATTTTGCGGATGGATTGGTCAATACTTCAACTTTCTCAACGCTGTTTGCTGGGAGACTCTGAAGTAATGTGCTTAAATCTTCACCCGTAAAGCGAGAAGGCCTGCCGTCTATCATAATGCGGACCGCGGAAGAGCCTCTGAGCGTAATATTCCCTTCAAGGTCAAGTTCTACCGCAGGAATATTTTCAAGTATATCGGTCGCTGAACCTGTTTTGGATAAAATAAGTTTTGATGGGTCATATACCTTACGGTCGATTTCGTTAGTCATAAATTCCCGCTCTGCTTCAACGGTAACTTCACTTAATTCAACCCCTGAACTCTGCAAACCAATCTTGCCGAGGTCTATTTCAATACCTTCTCTTCCAAATCGCACTTCTTGTGTTTTGGTCTTATACCCAACAAAGGCAAACTCAACTTGATTTGGCCCAAGTGTAATAGATTCAATTTTAAAACGGCCTTTATCATCTGTCATCCCACCTGTAACAAGTTCATCACTCATCTTATGAGTGACCTTTACAGCGGCGAATGGCAATGGCTCTTTGCTATTTGTATCTATTAATGTTCCTGTTAAAACACCTATTTTGGGCAATTGAGAAGGGTCAAATTTTTCTCTATTACCTGGTTGCTGTGCGTAAGAGGTGGCGCTAAGGAATATTCCTAAGATGGTCGGTATAAATCTTTTCATCTATGCTTATGAGAGATTCGGCAATATAAGGTTTAACTTGAATTTTTATTTTTTTGTCCAAATCGGCTCTCTAAAATAATTAAACGGTATATCCTTCAACTTAGAATAAGTATGAAAAAACTAAATCAGTGCGCATACCGATTCTTTACCTTAATACTAGATAAAACAATTTGCAATAGAAAGAAATGCAATACTGCAAAAACTTGGAAAAACAATACATGCATGTAAGGAAAGATATCGCTTTGAACAATAAGCGGATTATCTACGATAGGCGGCTGCATTAGATACATATAATTTCCCCCAGTGATTAGATTAATTACCAAAGCAAAAAGAGCAAAAAGCTGGATTCGTCCAAAAGTTCGGAGCCAAGCCTTTTTTCGAAGCTGTTCTTGATGCACGAATATTATGTAAAATCCTATGGAAATAATGGATGCATGATTGAAGTAATAGTCAAAGACATAGACTGGGTGAAGACCGTGAGTAAATTCAGGAGTGATAAAGCTTTGAAGACCCCCTGCTATACCCATGAATGTTACCATCTCTCCCATCCATCTCTTACGCAGAAATAAATAGCCAATCGCTAGAATCCTAGAAAATCCACACATGTGGCATAGTAGACTTGTAGCCCACGAAGCCTCTCCACGAAAAATACTGAGCGTTGTCATTACGAGATAGGATGCTAAAAGCAAAACTGCCCAACCCCTTTCAAAATTTACTCGGAAACGAGCACTTATTTTATTTCCTAAAAATATGGGCACAAAAATCATGAGGAGGACAACACCCCAGCCAATGAAGTATAAAGGATTGTCAGGAGTAATCGCGACATGTAGTTCCATCTACTATCTTGTTTACAGGTTTTTTTAGATTAGACTTCTAATGCATTTATAATCAATCGTTTTGCTAAAAATAAAAAAAGGCACCCAATGCGGACACCTCTTTTTACTCAATAAACTTCCAAACTTTAATTATTACCTAGTATTAAAGGAAGTCCTTCGTCACCGCCTCCTACAACAATTACTTTTGAGTTTGGACTTTCAGCCAATCTTAGCGTGGCCTCAATTCCTTTATCTTTTAAGACCTTATCTGTTAGAGATTGACTCAATATTCTATTCGCAGCTGCCTTACCTTCAGCTTCAATACGCTGACGATCGGCCTCCTTTTCAGCCCTCGTAAGACGGAATTCATATTCCAAAGAACTTTGCTCTTGTTCGAGTTTACGTTCAATGGCTTGTTTGAGTTTTTCAGGAAGGCCTACATCACGAATGAGTACTGCATCAAGTTCAATGTTTTTCTTTTGTATTCTGTTGGCTGCTAAATCAAATATTTCAGTCTGTATACTATCACGCTTAGAGCTGTACAGTTCCTCCGGAAGATATTTACCTATTACCTCACGTGTTGCTGAACGTATTTCGGGAATCACAATGCGCTCATGATAATTTTCACCAACGTTATTGTGCAAATAACCAATGCTTTCTTGAATAGGACGGTAACGATAGGATAACTCTGTGCGTATGGTAAGACCATTGGCACTCAAAACCTCCATGACCGATCTATCCTCTTGAATTCGGGTTGAGTAAATAAACATCTTATTCCAAGGCGCTATAATTTTTAGTCCTTGGCCATAAACCTTGTCTTCATTCAACCCAGAAAACAAATCATATTGAATTCCAGCCTCACCGGCATCTATTTTTACAAAGAGTCTTGAAGAAAAGACTAGGATAAATAGGAAGGCTCCAAAAGTAGGAATCAACCATTTAGGAAATTGTGCATTCATGAATTATAATTTTTATTTCATTTAGAGATGTACAAATATGAGTCCATATAGCGCATAAAGAAGAAAATTTGGACATAGTGTCAGATTAATATGATAAATAGCACAAAAACGCAGAAAGAAAGAAATTTACATCAGGTGGCTTAAACGTACCTTAAATACAGAAATAGAGCAATATAAAAATTCCAATACTTTGGCAAAAAAGGGACTAACATCTCTATGTCAAAACTTATTTTATCTAGAAAATAATGCAACAAAATTTAGCAGGATGCTAGGACGAAAATTACATACAGAATCTGATTTGATTCATATCATTACGTCAATTTTCTAATTAAAAAGCTCGCGTAAAATCGGAGTGGTTTTAAAATTCCCAAAACCATCATAGTGTATATTCATGAATTTGAGTAGCCCATCAAAAAGGTCTTTGCGTTCTTTTTTGGGCATAATTAGAGGACCCTCAAAGCCCCAGCTCATGGCTTTAATGAAGTTTTTTGTTGTGCCTTGATTAAGATAAGGATGTAATTCAGACGGTTGGCTCAAAAATTCGCCGTCTTTGAGATCGAAATAATCGCCCATTTTCGCTTGATTCACATCTGGAGAAAAACCTAAATAAAACGTAAGCTTGCACCATATACTTAAATGAAATGCCGCTGGCAAATTTTCAAGGGTATCAAGTGCTAAACAGGCAGATCGAACAAAATTGAATTTCTCTATATTTTCTATTTCTTCTCTAAGTACTTTACCAAAAAGCTCCGCCAGAAAAAGAGCTGACGCATTACGAACCGGATCATAGGGAATGGCGGAATACGTTAAATCCATCTTTGCTTCCTTAATACGATCGAGCTTATCGTCGCCCCTGTAAGTATGGATAATTTCTAGCAATGTAAGCGGCAAGAGCATGGATGAGCGCACCGATGATTTCTTGGAAGAAATAGAATTAATTAAAACAGAAACAAGGCCAAATTTATCGGTGTACAAGCGGATGATTCTTGAAGTATCTCCATATTTGAGGGCGCTCAAAACAATTGCTTTACTCGAGTAGTAACGGGCCATGTTTAATCCTTAATTATGAAATCTGCTACAGATTTTAATTATAAATGTAGACCACATTCAGTTTTTGGACTATTATTCCACCGTCCTTCTCTTCCTATTCCTGGTTGTGTACAATGTGTGCAGCCAATACTGAAAAACCCTTTGTTCTGTAAAGGGTGAAAAGGTAACAAATGGTCCTTGATATAGGCCTCTCGTTGCTCCCTAGTAACATCTAAGAGAGGATAAAACTTTAAGATTCCTCCTCTGTCCTCAAAAATATCAAGAGAGGAGCGACGATCGCTCTGCCAAGACATCAAACCACTAATCCACACTTGATGCTCTTCTTTTATATTCTCAAGAGGCTCTACTTTATTAATAGCACAACAATAGTCAGGGTCTTTTTCCCAGGTTTTATCTGTAGTGGTAAACTCATGTTTCCACGCTTCTGCACGAACTTCTCTCGTTTGTAGCCCATATATATTGGTTAAATACTCCTTATAAATCAAAGTCTCGTTAAAATGATATCCTGTATCAATGAATAAAACTTCTTGAGTAGGATGATACACAGAAAACAAGTGCAATAAATAAGCTGAAGTTGCAGCAAAAGAACTTGTAAGCATTATCTGGTCCGCAGAAAAATGACGGTATAATTCTGTGATACGCTGTTCCGGTTGTAATGTCCTAAAAATATCATTGAGTTCGTTGATGCGATCTTTCGCCTCTATTTTCGCTTCCATGCAGTCAGATGTATTATCGTGACAAAAATCATATTTGAGAATGAGATTAACAATTCTCTACAGAATAAAATTCTTTTTCATATTATCTCTGTTATTTAATAAAAACAGCTTAATTTTTATTGAGTAAGTTCTTTAATTGATGGACCACACAGAACTGTTCTTGACATCATAAAAAGGCAATATACTTGCTTATTAAATTGATATCTTAAAGGACTTTGATATTTTTACAATTTTCCTCCCAAGGCTAATTTATCGTGTACATAAATTCCATTATAAACCGGTTTGGTTTATTTATATTCTTGATATCCTTCTGCAGTTGTACGGTGGCTCTACCTGAGTTTCAAACGGCTGCCTCGACTCCAATGGGGAAGCAGAAATTGGCTGTTGGAGGATTTTCAGGGCGCGGACTAAACGCAAGTACAGGAGGAATAGCGGTCTATAATATAGGACTTACAGAGCAATTAGATCTAGTCTCCGTGACTGCCGTTTCACGGCTTAATATCGAGCAAAATAATATACGTGTGGCTACTTTGATTGGTCCCAAATGGTCTAACGTTAATCAAAAATGGGCATTTTCTATCCCAGTAGGCCTTGAGCATTCAGAAACATATAATGATATAGATGCAGCAAACACCTTTTTATTGACCCCAACGCTTTACAAGAGTTGGAATTTCAAGAATCCAAAAATAGCTTACACTTTCTTTGCCCGCAGTGAAGCAGCAAAAAACTTCCGTGGAAAGTGGTTTTCCCTTATAGGAGGCTATGGACAACGATATGAAACTGAAAAATTAAACCATTTTATTTCTGTTTCTGGAACCATTAATGGTCCGTTTTACGGGGTATATTTTGGCTACGGTATTACTTTAAAACCTTTGAGATGAAAAAAACTATTCTATTATTCGTGATTGCGTTATCCTGCTCCTGTGAACAGGTGCAGGAAAATGTTCAACGCATGGAAGAATTACTTCATGGAGATTGGTATGGCGTTGAAGTTACCAATCACTTGATTGCCCAAGGGCTTTGGGATACCCTACACCCACACTCCATAACTGACTTAATTGGAAATTTTGACACTTTAATTGGAACTTTTGTAGTAGACAGCCTTGGTAAAACACTAGATAGTGCAGCCCTAATTATTGATAGCGATAGTGTCATTACCATTACTGGCGCAGTAAATGCAGTGGACTGGTCGTTCGATCGTCAACTTATTAATGACGTCGGTCAACCCGTTCTTCAGCAACTTGAAGCAAATTGGAACGGGAATCAAAAATTCAAAATCCTCACAATCACTGAGAGTGAATTATTACTTTATTTTGATGAAGTGATACCCGTTACTATCGCCGGTTTTACTGCAGATGTCGAACTAAGGCATACACAGTATTGGCAGCGTTAGATATAAGATCAACTGTTAGAACCTAGGCTCTTGAAATATTTAAGTTTTCCCATCAGGACTTACTGTTTTACCTAAACGCGTTGATTATAATCCCATCATTATAATAGGAGCCTACTAGGGTTATGGTCTAATTTTCTATTCTGCCTGAATTACAACGGGATAAGCAACGACTCCTATTTTAAAAATTACTGAGAAGACCTTTGATAATCGTCTTGAAGCCTCACGATATCTTCTTCGTTGGATGGATTATTAATATCTGTATGCTGCCAAAATTCGGCAACTACCCCCCCAATTAGCTAATCCAATTAGTCGGTGGCGCTCCCCTTCCTGCATCACCACTTTTTCATTTGTATGAAAGGTTTCAATATCTCCCTGTTCATCAGTCATACTCCTTGCAATACCCACCGGACCTTCAATAATAGACCAAGTTTCTTTCCTGCGGAAGTGGTATTGCCAACTTAACCGAGCTCCTGGTTTAACTAAGAGAAGTTTCGGACTAAGCTTACCTGCAACTTTAAGCTCGCTTATATTTAGCCCATCAAAATAAATATTTGCAAATTTTTGAGCTTGATTTTCATCTATAACAAAGAAGCCGCCCCAAGGACGGTTAAAATCTGTTGAAATCACTTCAAAACCTTCTCGAATTAATCTTTGTTCACTTTTACTAAAAATATTTTCCATTAAAAAATCAACTTAAAAAATGACAATTAAATTTTTAATTTATTACAGTTGTTTTTTACTCAAGTTTCGAATAATAATTATATCCCCACTTCTCTATAACTATTGCTATTGTTTAAGAACCACTGATAAGCCAATATCACGCCCTGTTTTAAGCTTACTTCAGCTTTCCATCCCTGACTTTTCATTTTTGAATTATCCATCAATTTCCTAGGGGTGCCATCCGGTTTAGTGGCATCCCACATTATTTCGCCTTTATGACCAACGATTTTTTGGATAAGCTTGGCCAAAGATTTAATCGTTAAGTCAACACCAGTTCCAACATTGTATAGGTGTTCATTCAAAGTGTTTTCGAGCGCGTGCAATACAGCCTTACCCAAATCATCTACGTAAAGAAACTCCCGCATTGGAGTGCCAGTTCCCCATAATTTAACTGGAGCATTGTCATTAAGTTTAGCTTCATGGAACTTCCTAATCATTGCGGGAAGAACATGAGAAGTCTTCAAATCATAATTATCATTTGGGCCATAAAGATTAGTTGGCATTAGAGAAACATAATCCCTATTATATTCTTTTCTTAAAGCCTCTATCAACTTAACTCCTGAGATTTTTGCTATGGCATACCATTCATTTGTAGGCTCCAAGTAGTCAGTCAGTAAGTATTCCTCTTTTAATGGTTGAGGTGCTAGCTTTGGATAAATACAACTGCTACCAAGAAAGATAAATTTTGAAACGTTGTTCTCATGTGCTGCGCGTATTAGGTTGTTTTGAATTAACATGTTGTCCATTAAAAACTCGTAAGGGTAGGTATCATTAGCTAATATCCCACCAACTCTTGCCGCTGCATCAATAATGACAGCAGGTTGTTCAGCCTTAATAAATTCGTTAACAGCCTGTTGACTCCTTAAATCTAACTCGCCCGAGGATCTGCCAATTAAGTTTTTATACCCTGCCTTTTCAATGGTTCTCCAGCAAGCAGAACCAACCATTCCACGATGACCTGCAATATAGATTTTTGAGTTTTTCGACAGCATCATTCGAAGTAATTTAATGTTTGATATCCACCCTCCTTTAAATAGCGATCCTTATGCATCAATTTTAAATCGGAAATCATCATATCCTCTATCAATTCCTCGAGTTGAATCTGTGGCTCCCAACCTAGTTTAGTTTTCGCTTTTGTTGGATCTCCTATCAATAGGTCAACTTCTGTTGGTCGGAAATATTTAGCATCTATAGCGAGTACCTCTTTACCAACATTTATCTGATATTTAGGATTATTACACCTAACTATTTTTGCAACCTCATGGATACCTTCTCCTGTAAACTCTAATTCTATTCCAACATAATTAAATGCCATTTTTACAAAATCACGGATTTTTGTTGTCTTGCCAGTAGCAATTACCCAGTCTTCTGCTTTTTCTGATTGTAGAATCATCCACATCATTCGAACATAATCCTTTGCGTGGCCCCAATCTCTTTGTGAATCCAAGTTTCCTAAATATAATTTATCTTGAAGTCCTAGCGCAATACGCGAGACAGCACGAGTTATTTTACGAGTTACAAAAGTTTCCCCTCGAATAGGACTTTCATGATTGAACAAAATCCCATTTGAAGCAAACATCCCATAAGCTTCTCTGTAATTTACAGTTATCCAGAACGCGTACATCTTAGCTACAGCATAGGGCGACCTAGGATAAAATGGAGTTTGCTCTGTTTGCGGAACTTCTTGAACCTTACCGTATAACTCTGATGTTGAGGCTTGATAAATTTTTGTCTTATTCTCCAACCCTAGAATCCGAATAGCCTCAAGCAACCTTAATGTTCCTACACCATCAGCATCCGCAACATACTCGGGTACATCAAAAGATACTCTTACATGGCTCATTGCGGCAAGATTATAAATTTCATCGGGCTGAATCTCCTGAATCAATCTTACAAGATTTGTACTGTCTGTCATATCGCCGTAGTGCATAAAGAAATTCGCACCATCTAGATGTGGATCTTGATAAAGGTGATCTATTCTATCCGTGTTGAATAAAGATGTTCTACGCTTTAAACCATGAACTATATATCCTTTTTTCAAAAGAAATTCGGTTAGATACGCACCGTCTTGACCAGTAACACCAGTTATTAAAGCAATTTTCGCCATATTATTCGTATAAATCGTATTGTTTGTCGAAATTATTGAAACTGCAAGAATTATTTATTAGAAAAACATAATTTTCATTAAACTCTTTGCTATTAGATTCAAAAAGGAACACTAGTAAACCAAGCCGATTTACTTAAAACATTGTTAATCAATAGATTAAAAATTGTTAGTTCCAATAAACATTTGTTTTTCAAATTAATAACTATTTATTATATCACTTTTTTGAAAATGATGCTAAGTATCTGAATGTTAGTTTGTAATTATGCACCATCAGCTTCTTTATGAGTCTTGTATACTTCATGTTAATTCCAATATATGCCTGCTTGGTATTCTTGTTTTTGAATATCCTCCGAAAACAAGGACACCGATTTGGCTTGATTGATATTTTCAATTCTAGATCATCTCATACTGGAGCTATTCCAAGGGTAGGAGGTCTCGCGGTGTTTTTACCGTTTTTAATTCTCGGCTTTATTCTACCTACCATTAACAATCCATCGATTAGACTTGATTGGACGTTTTGGGTTGGGCTATTGTCTATGGTTATTTTAGGAAGTTTTGATGACCGTTTAGACCTAAGCGGAAAATTGAAATTTTTAATCCAATTGGTCGTTGGCTTTTCTTATATCTTCATAACAGGTGATTATATAGATACACTTTATGGGTTATTTGGGGTTTTTGACTTGCCTGATTGGTTCGGAATTTTAATTAGTGGTTTAACTATAGCGTTTATTATCAATGCCGTTAACCTTAGTGATGGAATTGACGGCCTTTCGGCTGGAACAACAATGATAAGTATTTTTGTTTTTACCATTCTTACAGGCAGTTCTGAAAACCTTTTTATTTTAACTTTTATTGGTGCGGGAATAGCCATTTTTTTGAGGTTTAACCTATCACAATACAGAAAAGTATTTCTTGGCGACGCAGGTTCACTTGGACTCGGATTTATTTTGGCAACACTTGTTATGGATTTTCTTTACAGCGGCAATAATCACTTTAAACACCTGAATATGAATCCGCATTTTATAGCGATTCTAGCGCTTGGTTATCCTATTGCAGATACATCAAGGGTTTTTGTTTTGCGTGTATTTAATGGAGAAAGTCCTTTTAAAGCTGACCGTCGCCATTTACATCATATTTTATTAGACAAAGGTTATTCGCATATCGTCGCTACTGTATTTATTTTGCTTTGTGTTTGTCTCGTATTAATAGTCAATAAAATCACAGCGCCACTTATAAATGACTGGTTTACAATTCTCGTTAATTGTGGATTGATTTTAGGTATTCATCTAATTATGAAGTTTCGTTCTAGATAATTGTTTAAATTTTGACACTTTTTCAAATATGATTTTCAATTTCAATGAAAAAGTGTCGACAAGGAACTCAATAAATTAGCTTGATAGATTTACTTCCATACACTCCCGAATTGAGCCATTACACATACGTAGTAGCTTTTTTCTGTATTGTTATTGGATTATTATGGGGTCAGTATAAAGCCATGCACGTTTTTGGTTTTACTGTTTTAACACTTCTTCTTACTGGCTTTATGGGTATCAAACATATCTACAATGCTGCTGTAAACCCATCTTTACTTTCGGTAATGGCATTAGTGGCCTTAACAAACGTTTTAAAAAAACAAGTACGGATTGATCTTGCATTGAAAAGTCTTGGGGGTAGCGAGAAGAGTTTTCTACTTTCTGTTTCAACATTTGCAGCTCTATTTAGCGCAATCGTCAACAATACTCCAATTGTTGCGCTTTTAATTCCTGGAATTAAAACAAGGGCTAAAGAAAAAGGATGGAATTCGCGTTTATTTTTATTACCGGTTTCTTTTGCTGCTGTTGCTGGTGGAACCATAACTCTTATTGGTACTTCCACTAACTTAGTGCTCAATGGAATGATGATGGAAAACGGCATTCCTGAATTTAATTTCTTTGACTTCCTTATTCCAGGTGTTTTGGCAACCTTTGGTGTTTTAGTGGCCTGCGTTCTATTGGCCCCTGTTTTTCTCAAAAAAAGAGGTAAAACGAAAGTTTTCAATAGTCTTTCAGAAAGAAGTTATACAACTGAACTAAAAGTTATACCCAATGGATCAATGGATGGGAAATCTGTAAAGAGGGCTAGACTTAGGAACTTAAGCAATCTTTTTTTAGTTGAAATTTACCGTAAAGAAAAGTACATTTCACCTGTTAATCCCGAAGAGATTTTACAAGCCGATGACATACTTTATTTTACTGGTGGGATTGAAAATGTTAAAGAGCTTTTAGATCAATTCCCTGGTGGTCTGAAAAGCGTAGAGGCCAAATTTAAAGTCGAAGGAAGATCTAACCTTTTGGAAGTTATTGTTCCGAATAATTCTGACTTAATTGGTCGACCTTTGAAAAAAACTGATTTCCGAGAACGTTACGACGCCGTTATTATTGGTGTTCAAAGAGAAGGAAAGCCACTTAAAGGGAAAATTGGTAGAATAGTTCTTCAAGTTGGAGATTTATTATTGCTTGCAACCGGTGCAAGTTTTCATAAGAAAAATGCTAAAGAACAAACTTTATTAGCGATAGAAACACATGCGAGAAAACCCCATTCAAAATTGAAACGTGAAAAGTACTTTTTGCCTAGCTTAATCATCATTATTCTTTTAGGCATACTAATGAAATGGACTTTATTACTAACCTTGGGTGTAATACTTATAAGCGCAATCATATGCGGATTGACTTTTGCCGAACGAATAAAAAATGAATTTAACATACAGCTCTATGCTTTGTTGGTTCTTTCTGTTGCATTCGGATCTGCAATTGTTGAAGGAGGTCATGCAAGTTACTTTATAGAGATGATCACTCTACCGGAAAACAGCCGCTTAGCAGTTTTAATTCTGTTTGCACTTACTTTACTATTTACCAATTTTATGACCAATGTTAGTGCAGTCGCAGTTTCTTTTCCTATTGGAGTTGCTATAATGAAGCATTATGGGTTAACCCATCTCGAAGTATTCTTGCCCATAGCGTTTGCAGCAAGTGGAAGCTTCCTTACACCTACTAGCTATCAAACTCATCTTATGGTTATGGGGGCAGGAAATTATACAAATCGAGATTTCTTGAAAATTGGCATCCCCATTCTAATCATTTACAGTTCCATTGTATTATCGGTGTTAATATAATGTAACATCCTTCAGTTAGGCAAAACAGTAGATAAAACTGTTGAGAGTTAATCTATTACAGATGATGTTAAATCATCTTCAGAAAGCGATAGGATACAAGGTAATGCATTCAAAACTAAACGCTGTAAAATGACTTTTCTGCCTTGTATGGCTTATTCTATAAATAGTTATGTCGTGTATGTCATTATTAGGCACTTTCTATTAGGATTTAGTTAATAGAATTTTCATCTTGCGCGCTTAAACAAGAAAAGCGTTCAGCTAGTGGGAGAAAAACTACACATAATCCCTCATCAACACTCGGTTTCCAAAAAAGACCGTGAGCAACAAAACGGACATAAAGGGCACGTTTTATGGTTCACTGGACTTAGTGGTAGCGGAAAAAGTACAGTAGCATCTGCTGTTGAACGCGAATTGCATCAAAAAGGCTTTAAAACATTCGTTCTAGACGGTGATAATATTCGTGCTGGACTAAATAGTGATTTAGATTTTAGCGATAAATCCAGAGAAGAAAACATCCGACGCATTGCTCACGTTAGTGCCTTGATGAAGGATGCAGGACTCATCGTACTAAGTGCTTTTGTGAGCCCGTATGCCAAAGACCGAGATTTTGTGCGTTCTGCATCCGATAATGACTTTTCGGAAATTTTCATTAGTACACCTTTGGAGGTTTGTGAACAGCGCGATGTCAAAGGGCTTTATGCAAAGGCTCGAGCTGGTAAGATTAGTAATTTCACAGGTGTTAGCGCTCCTTTTGAGGAACCAGCTAATCCTGAATTAGATGTCCCAACGCATCTAATGAGTATTGAGAAAGCGACTGAAATGGTTGTATCCTACGTTATAAAACATGTCAAATTAGATTAAGATGTCAGATAATTATTCGTTGACACATTTGGAAGAATTGGAAGCTGAAGCAATCTATGTCATTAGAGAAGTTTTTGCACAATTTGATAACCCTGCTATCCTGTTTTCAGGAGGAAAAGACAGTATTGTAGTCGCGCATTTAGCTCGTAAAGCATTCTTCCCAGCAAAAATCCCGTTTCCTTTTGTACATATTGATACTGGTCATAATTTCCCTGAAACCATGGCATTCCGCAACCAGCTTATCAAAGATTTGGGAGTTCAATTAGTAGTGGGGTCAGTTCAAGAAAGTATAGATGAAGGAGCTGTAGTAGAAGAAACTGGGCTTAATGCATCTAGGAATTCACTACAGACTACGACACTTCTTGATACGATTGAGCGAAATAACTTTGATGCTTGTATGGGTGGAGCAAGACGAGATGAGGAAAAGGCTAGAGCTAAAGAACGATTTTTCTCTCACCGCGATGATTTTGGTCAATGGGATCCGAAAAATCAGCGTCCTGAGCTTTGGAACCTGTTCAATGGTAAAAAGCGAATGGGTGAAAACTTCAGAGTATTCCCTATTTCAAATTGGACCGAGATGGACGTTTGGCAATATATACTTCAAGAAAATATTGCTATTCCTGAACTGTACTTTGCCAAGGAACGCAACGTCATTTGGCGCAACGGATCATGGCTTCCTGTTAGTGAGCACATTACCCTTCGTGATGGAGATGAACCTCAAATGAAGATGGTACGATTCCGAACATTAGGTGATATTACAATTACTGGGGGACAGGAGAGTGATGCCGATACCTTAGAGAAAATCGTTCAAGAAGTAGCTTCTTCACGCCAGACAGAAAGAGGGAACCGCGAAGATGATAAAAGAAGTGAAAGCGCTATGGAAGACAGAAAACGTCAGGGTTATTTCTAATTTTCAACAAGGAAGAAAAGACAATGGAAAACAATTTCGATACACAGAGTTATTTGGATATGGAGCTTCTTCGCTTCACTACCGCGGGAAGTGTAGACGATGGAAAATCGACTTTAATAGGTCGCCTACTATACGACAGTAAGAGCATCTTTGAAGATCAAGTTGAACAGATTGAACAAACCTCAAAGAAAAAAGGGCTTGAACACGTAGATCTCAGCCTCTTTACAGATGGGTTGAAAGATGAACGCGAACAAGGAATTACCATTGATGTGGCCTACCGTTATTTTGCTACACCAAAGCGCAAGTTCATTATTGCCGATACACCTGGACACGTTCAGTACACTCGTAACATGGTTACAGGTGCTTCAACGGCGAACCTTGCGCTCATTCTTGTTGACGCTAGAAATGGCGTTATTGAGCAAACCAAACGGCACACGTTTATTGCCTCACTTCTTCAAATTCCACACGTTTTTGTTTGTATCAACAAAATGGATCTGGTGGATTACAGCCAAGAAGCTTATGATAAAGTAGTTAAAGAATACACTGATTTCGCCGCAAAACTCAACGTGAAAGACGTACGATTTATACCAATTTCTGCTCTTCACGGCGACAATGTGGTTAATCGAGGTGAAAACATGAATTGGTATGAAGGCGGAACGCTGCTGCACAATCTAGAAACAGTGCATATCTCTTCCGATCAAAACTTAAGAGATTGCAGGTTCCCAGTACAGACTGTTATTCGACCGCACAGCGACGAATACCATGATTTTCGCGGATATGCGGGACGAGTTGCTGGTGGAGTCTTTAAAAAAGGAGATAATGTTGTAGCCCTTCCCTCAGGACTTGAAAGTAAAATATCTGGAATCCATACGCTCACAGGAGAACTAGAAGAAGCATTTCCACCTCAAAGTGTTACAATAACATTAGAAGATGATATTGATATCAGTAGAGGGGATATTTTGGTTCGTTCGGAAAATAGACCAGAAGGTCAGCAAGACCTTGATGTAATGTTGTGTTGGTTAAATACGAATCCTCCGCGACCAAGAGCTAAATACGTGATTAAGCATACTACCGCAGAGGCTCGCGCAATGATTACCGAAATTCAATATAAGATGGATATCAATTCTCTACACCGATTAGAAGAGGACAAAGACATCAAAATGAATGATATCGCAAGAGTAAAAATCCGTTCAACCAAACCTTTATTCGCAGACGACTATAATGTGAACAGAGTGACTGGTTCAATTATTCTAGTTGATGAGAGCACTAACGAGACCGTGGCAGCGGGGATGGTAAGATAGGATTCTGCCTAATTCAAAATAAATAAGCAGACTCAATGAGTCTGCTTGTTACATTTTTAATTCCTCCTACTAAAATCGGTAAAGTCCCTATGTTCTTTTCTGTAGAGCCTTTCCTCTGGTAAGCTTTTAAACCACGTATAGGTTCTTTCTAACCCTTTAGCCCGCACTACCTTGGGTTCCCAATCCAATATAGACTTTGCTTTGCTAATATCGGGTTGTCGTTGCATGGGATCATTTACAGGTAATGGTTTGTACACCACTTTTTGCTGGGTACCCGTAAGCTTTATGATTTCCTCTGCAAAATCAGAAATAGTTATCTCATGTGGATTTCCAATATTTACGGGATCGACATGGTCGCTCAAGAGTAACCGATAAATCCCTTCTATTAAATCATCCACATAACAGAACGATCTTGTTTGCGATCCGTCACCAAAAATTGTGAGGTCTTCTCCTCGTAAAGCTTGACCAATAAAAGCAGGAAGTACTCTTCCATCGTTCAATCGCATACGTGGCCCATAAGTATTAAAAATTCGCCCAATACGTGTTTCCAAACCATGATAAGTGTGATAAGCCATAGTCATCGCTTCCATAAATCGCTTGGCTTCATCATAGACTCCTCTTGGCCCTACTGGATTGACATTCCCATAATACTCTTCGGTTTGAGGATGAACCAAAGGATCTCCATACACTTCTGACGTCGATGCTACTAAAATACGTGACTTTTTCTGCATCGCTAGACCAAGAAGGTTGTGAGTCCCCAAGGAACTTACTTTTAAGGTTTGTATCGGGATTTTTAGGTAATCTATTGGAGAGGCAGGAGAAGCAAAATGAAGAATATAGTTTAATTTTCCTGGGACGTGAACATAATCACTAATATCATTATTGTAAAAAATGAATTTTGGATGGCCCATTAGGTGCTCCAAATTATCCATATTCCCTGTAATCAAATTATCCATCCCTAGAACTTCCATTCCTTCTGCGATAAATCGATCACATAGGTGTGAACCAAGAAACCCCGCAGCACCTGTAATGAGTACTCTAGGCATTGTTTATGATTTTTCTGCGATGTTCTCGCTCATTCCTATTCCATAATATTCAAATCCAGCACCACTGACGATTTCTGTGCGGTAGAGGTTTCGGCCATCAAAAATCACCTTCTTTTTCATAGCATGTCCTACTTTTTCCCAATTAGGAACACGAAACTCTGTCCATTCGGTAATTAGCGCTAAGGCATCCGCTCCTTGAACGGCTTCCATATCCTCCTCGCAATACGTTATAGTGTCTCCAAGGTATTGCTTGGCTTCTTCCATGGCGACAGGGTCATAAACTCTCAAAAGCGCACCTGCATCCAACAATAGCTTCGCCAACACTAAAGAGGGTGCTTCACGCATATCATCTGTATTTGGCTTGAACGAAAGGCCCCAAAAAGCTATGGTCTTGCCTTTAAGCGCCCCACCGAAGTAGGTATTAATTTTATTGAAAAGCACTCTCTTTTGATCATCATTTACTGCTTCCACAGCCTCTAAAATACGCATAGTATGGCCGTTCTCTCGTCCCATACGAGCCAATGCCTTCACGTCTTTTGGAAAACAGGAGCCGCCATAGCCAATACCGGGATAGATAAACTTGTTGCCTATTCGTGGATCCGAACCTATACCTTTTCTGACCTTATTAACATCTGCACCCATCATCTCGCAAAGATTTGCAATATCATTCATAAACGATATTTTCGTGGCCAACATGGCGTTCGCAGCATACTTAGTCATTTCTGCACTAGGTATATCCATAAAAATCACCGGATGACCGTTTAAAGTAAAAGGGTGATAGATACTCTCCATGACTTTACGCGCTTCTATACTATCCACGCCTACCACGATTCGATCCGGCTTCATAAAATCTTCAATTGCCGCACCTTCCTTCAAAAATTCGGGATTTGAAGCCACATCAAAACTATAGTCCACATCGCGAAGCTCAAGGGCATTAGTAATAGCACGACGTACTTTTTCTGAAGTGCCCACAGGTACTGTTGATTTGGTGACTACCACCATGTAATTCGTCATTGTCTTGCCAATCTCATCCGCAACGGCCAACACATACTTTAAATCCGCAGAGCCGTCGTTTCCAGGAGGTGTCCCCACAGCAATAAATACGGCCTGTGAATCATGGATTGCCTCGCCTAAATTTGTAGAAAAGTTTAAACGTCCCTTACTGTAATTACGTTTGACTACTTCTGCTAAACCTGGCTCGTAAATTGGGAGAACCCCATTCTTTAAACCGTCTATTTTTTTCTGATCAATATCTATACAAGTTACTTCGATACCTACGTCCGAAAGACATGTCCCAGTTACTAAACCTACATAGCCAGTGCCTATTACTGTGATTTTCATATAGTTATTATTTCACATTAGTTATTTTTTGGTTTCTACGTTTCGATAATTTACCAAATAACAGATTTATAACCTCTTATCAACCTTATCTAAGTCATAAAAACCTTTAATATCATATACCACACAATTTTGCTTTTTGACGGATTCTAAGTTTAATTTTTTGAACTGATCATGACCAACCGCAAGGATAATTGTAGAATAATTGTTGTTTAATGCTGATGCGTGTGTATCTATAGATAAGCCATACACTCGTTCAACTTCATCTTGATTTACCCAAGGATCATAGATAATAACATCTAGGCCAAATTCTTTTAATGCCCAATAAATGTCTATAACTCTTGTATTTCTAATGTCCGGGCAGTTTTCTTTAAACGAAAAGCCTAAAATCAAAGCTTTTGAACCTTTTATATTGATGTTTTTGTGCACCATTTTCTTTACTATTTCGGAGGCAACAAAAGAACCCATAGAATCATTTATTCTGCGGGCAGCTAAAATAATTTCTGGGTAATACCCGGAATCCTGCGCTTTTTGCGTAAGGTAGTAAGGATCAACTCCTATGCAATGCCCTCCAACTAAACCTGGTTTGAACGGGAGAAAATTCCATTTAGTTTCTGCAGCTTTCAAAACAGAATGAGTATCAATATTCAACTTGTTAAAAATCTTAGCCAGCTCGTTTATAAAGGCAATATTTATATCTCGTTGACAATTTTCTATCAATTTTGATGCTTCTGCAACCTTTATAGACGGCGCTAAATAAGTGCCCGCTTCTATTATATCCTGATACAAAGAGTTTATTACCTCAGCAGCTTCTTTATTTGATCCAGAGGTCACCTTGCGTATTTTGGCTATGGTCCTCTCTTTATCTCCGGGATTAATTCTTTCCGGAGAATAGCCAACAAAAAAATCATCATTCAAGATTAAGCCTGAGGTTTTCTCAAGTACTGGAACACATTCCTCTTCGGTAACACCTGGATATACTGTACTTTCATAAATGACATAATCCCCCTTTTTTAAAACTCTTCCAATGTTTTTGGAAGCGCTGAGCAATGAGGTTAAATCGGGCTGATTATTCTTATCCGTTGGTGTTGGAACAGTGACAATAAAAAAGTTTGAATCTTTTATTTCGTTAGAATCTGACGTAAAATATAGGCCTTTAATATTGGTTTCATGTTCAATAAGGTTTTCTGTTACTACTTCCTTTAGTGTATTGGCTTCAATTTCAAGAGTATGGTCGTGACCTTTTTTTAATTCTTGTACTCGTTCAATATCAATATCAAAACCTACTGTCTTATATTTTTTTCCGAACTCAACAGCCAAAGGTAAACCTACATATCCCAGGCCGACAATAGTGATTCTTTTATTTTCGGATTTAGACTTAAACATTCTTTATGATTCTAAAAAATCTTATCATCAATTATACTTTAAAGCCCAATCATTTTCTCTTAAAATGTCATTCAGTAAGATTTCCGCACTATGTATTCTATCATTTTATTCCAAATGATCAAATACTATTATTGACCCAAAGAAATTATTGTAAGGTATAAAGCTAAAGAACTGCTTAATGCACTCACTAAAGTAGTAATCGTTTGTGCCCCTGTCACACCAAATCCATATGCTTTTTGAGGGAGAGGCTCAGCGTACAAAACGTCACTAGGCTGAATAAAATAAAAAGGACTACCTATGATACTTTGGTCTAAAAGATTAATCGTATGAACCTTAGTGCCCTCGGGATATTGACGAATTAATCTAATTTCATCTCTTTTTGCAAGGGGTGTTAAATCACCCGCAAGAGATATGGCCTCGTATATTGTAGCTTGGTTTTGTAGAATAACATGTTTTCCACCATTATTAAATTCGCCTAGAGTACTAAACCTAATACCACCTAATTTGACCTGAAGAAAGTAATTTTTGAAAAGCTTCGACACTTTTTTATCTATAGCTGCCTGAGCTTCTTTAAGTGTTAAGCCCAATACATGAATAGTATCCATGAATGGCAATTCTATATTACCATCTTGGTCAATTGTATACCCAGACATGTAGTACAAATCGCCCCCTGACTGAACACCCGCTTGTGCGGTTTGACCTGCACCCTGCATTTGAACAGAAAAAAGCTTGTTTGCCTCATCATTCATTGATCGAACCTGAACATCTACTATGTCATTTACTTGAAGACGATATTCAGCTTTATTGTATTCAAAAACTTTGTCCGTAAAATCATTTTCTGATTGTAGGTAAACCATTTTTTTTATCGGAACACAACTAGTTGCCATTAGACAGATTGATACAATTAATGATATCTTGTTTATTGTCTGTTTCATCTATTATAATTTATGGCTTAAATTTTGGTTAACTCGCAACATTTTAATGGGATTTTTCTTAGGGAAGGAGATAAATATATTAAGGTAATTATTAAAATCCTTTGAATATGATTAAACTTAAACGTTTTTGTAATTATATAAAGTTTTCTAGAGAACTCTGAGGATTAAATTAATTCGTAGAGATATTTATAACCTCCTTAACCAGCTTAATTTAGGCTTTTGAGGCTGTGTTTTGTCTTTGCTTAATTTTTGATAAATCTCACCCCAACCTGGAAATCCACCAAAATTTCTATCATCAATGAATAAATCTGCGTTTATTTTGCGACTAAACCCTTTTATTTCATCTTGTTCTTCTGGATAAGACTTGTTTACAGCATATAAATCTATGCCTGATTCTTTTAAAAATTCAATGGCTTCTTTTAGGGGTTTTCCATGCCTATAGGTCCATAGTATGATCCTATGGCCATCATCTTGAAGCATCTTAATTGTCTCAATGGCGAACGGTTTTCGTTTGCCTATCCTTGGAAAGGCATCCTCTACTATTGTTCCATCAAAATCTATAGCTATCAAAAGACTTCGTTCCATCGTAAATGTTTTTTAGTCGGTGTACAGCACACGTTTAGGGGGCCTGTAAACTTTTTGCAAGAGCATTTAAAAACGTATGAAGTCTTGAAAATGCACCCATTTGCATTCCTAGAATATTAAACTTTAACTCTCGATTAGATTTGTACTTAATTTGAATCACATTTTTTTTAATCACCGCAGAGGTAATCTTTTCAATTGGCAACGAAAATTCTCTTGATCGACGTTTTTTCCAAGAAGAGTATAAATCAAATTTTTGGTAATACAATACATTACCCTCAAGAGTCAACCTCCAACCTATTTTTTGAGAGCAAACTATTAATATAATTGAGCCAAAAACAAAAGCAATAAACAAAATATCCGATATGGTTTCCCACGACCAATAGGTTGGATTAGCCGGTACAAAACTCAATGAACCTATCAATGTTAAAATCACACCAATATAGACAAGCCAAATAGGATCTTTTTTAATTGTTATCGTTTGTTCCAAAAACTGAACGGTTTAGATTTTATACGGCAATGATAAAGAAAGGTAAAATAAAATCTCTAGTTAAAAAGAAATATTTCTACTTGGTATGCCTATCAATGAACAAGCTGGCTTAACCACGTTAACTTTTAATGATTTTATAGGATACGCATACAACTAAATATCTACATTTACCAAGGACATAAATTTCTTTAAACGTTCATTAATGTCATTATTGGTTAGTTCCGCAATACGCTCGGTTCCAAATTTCTCTACAGTAAAACTAGCCATTACTGAACCCCATATTACCGCACGTTTCATGTTTTCAAAGCTGATGTTGTCCGTCTTGGCCAAATAGCCAATAAAACCGCCTGCAAAAGTATCCCCAGCGCCCGTTGGATCGAAAACTTGTTCCAGCGGTAAGGCAGGGGCACTAAAAATTTGGTCTTCATGGAAAAGCAATGCGCCGTGCTCGCCTTTCTTAATAATCAAAAATTTTGGTCCCATTGCCATTATTTTCTTGGCTCCTTCAACAAGACTATATTCACCTGATAATTGTCTAGCCTCTTCATCATTTATCGTGAGCACATCAACTCCTTTGAGCGCTTCAATAAGATCTTCCCAAAAATTATCCATCCAAAAATTCATGGTATCCAATACAACCAGCTTAGGACGTTGAGGAAGTTGGTCAAGAACTCGCTGTTGAATGGACGGCATCAAATTACCAAGCATTAAGTATTGAGCATCTTTATATACCTCGGGAAGAATTGGATTAAATTCTGCTAGAACATTTAATTGAGTATCAATAGTATCGCGAGTATTCATGTCTAAATCATACTTTCCACTCCAAAAAAAAGTCTTACCGTTCTTAATAACCTGAACACCCTCTAAATCGACACCTTTAGACTTCAAGAGATTTAAGTGCGATTGTTTAAAATCTTCACCAACAACAGAAACAATGTTACTTTTGGACATATGATAGCTTGCTGAGAGGGCAATATATGTTGCAGCGCCCCCAAGGATACGGTCTGTTTTTCCAAAAGGCGTTTCAATCGCATCATACGCCATAGTTCCAACGGTCAATAAACTCATCTTTTAATATTTATTAAGCAAAGGTACGTGGAGACCCTTAGTTACGCAATCAAAATGATTTCACAATAAGGCTAGATTACTATTGTACCCAAACATAAAATATGGTTACAATTCATTGAATGAAAAAAACTTATTTAAGTTTTGTGGGGAATATGCGATTGCCGTATTATTGCAGGCCACATAAAAATTAACTTTCATTCCTCCTTAGCTCAGTTGGTTAGAGCATCTGACTGTTAATCAGAGGGTCCTTGGTTCGAGCCCAAGAGGGGGAGCAACAAAAGCATCAGTTTTACTGGTGCTTTTTCTTTAGCTATACTGCCTTAGCTGGTGTTTAACTCGTAAAGTGTCTGGTTAATATTGTTTCTAAGATAGTGTATTGATTTTAGTATTAATAGGTTGATTTTTACTCAATGTGTCACTCTTTGTGACACTTACACGTTTTACAGCAGTTTTCTTAAATTTGCAACATAAAAGTATGAGAAGATGGATAATGAGTTAGCTATTATAGCAATTAAAGGTGGTAGGTTTTCTGAAGCAGAAACAATATTCAATTCAGAAATTTCAACAAGTCCTTCAACAAGTGCATATTTCGGTTTAGGAATTTGTAAGCTAAATATGTTACTTGATGTCAATAGAAGTGTTGAAGAGGTAAAATATTGCTTTGAGAAGGCTATAGGGTTAGCTGAAGAAGAATCTAGAAAAGTTCTAACAGGTCAGGCTGTTGATTATCTCAGTACCGTTTTAAGTCAATATAGTTCGCTTTATCATCAGTTAGAAGAGCAAAAGCAGAAGGAAGCCAAAGCTGCCGCAGTAGGAGCAGCTTTGACAATAGGGGCGGCAATGGTTGGGTCCAATCATAAATCCAATGCGTTTACTCAAATAGCCTCTCTTGCTGTGGCCGGTGCCGGAGTTGGTGTTGCTGTTGATGGTTTAACTAAACTAGGTAAGATACCTGAAATGCAATCTTTTCTTATCGAAACCGGTGGAAAATTAATTGATTCTTTTGTATCTATGGGTTTAGTTCAAAAGGATGAGTTGTTGACTCATTTTAATCCGAGCGAACTTTTGGCGAGCGCAGCCGCATTAAAAGAATCCAATAAGCAAAAGGCAAATAAAGTCTTATCTATTGTTTTAGCAATTTTTGGAATTAATAGATTTTACCTAGGAAAATGGAAAAGTGGGGCTTTGTTTTTATTTTCCTTCGGAGGTTTTGGTGTTTGGTATATTTTAGATCTAATCAAGGTGATTAAAGGAGAGTTCAATCCTGAATGGTAAGTTTCCCTTCATTTGTAAATCCTAGGTTTTAACAAAAAATATCTAAAACTCCTTTTGTTTAACTTTTCCAATTAGTTCTGTGCCTAATGAGTTTTCAACCAATAGCGCCTTGACTCCTGCAAATCATCCAGTTTGGGGTACTTGCCCTTAAGGAGGGCAAGTAGTTCAGTACTATTTAATGTTTGACCTTTAAATACTAGATTAGTAGAAACGAAAATCTATGTCTACAATTAAACAAATAGCTTCATCAATAAATAGACAACTGGGGAAGGCAACATTTTTAGAAACGGCAGAACAACTTCAATCGCTCAATGAAGCCCAAACTAGAACACTACTTATTGAACCATTCCTTGAAATATTGGGATATGGTAGAGATAAAGGATTGATTCCAGAATATAATGCTGACTTTGGTTCTAGTTCTAGAAAAAAGGTTGATTATGCTATAACCGTAAGATCTTCTGATCCCATTATAATTATTGAAGCAAAAAAATATAATGAGTACTTGAGTGATAAGCACGCAGGTCAATTAAATAATTATTTCAGTAATATAACCTCAGCCCAAATTGGGATTTTAACGAATGGTGTTGCCTATAAATTTTATGTAGGAACGACTATCAAACAAAACATTCTTCATCCAGAACCTTTCCTCGAGTTTGATATATCCGATTATTCAAATTCAGAGCTTGAGTCCTTAGTTAAGTTTCACAGGACTTGCATCGAACCCTCTGTTCTCGTTCAGGAATCAGATGAAAAAGTACTATTTGATTTGTTTCAAAAATCACTTTACGAGGAATTGAAATCTCCTAGTGACGATTTGCTAAAGCTTCTACTGAAAAGAATGGATCCTTCATACCGCCTCACATCTTCACGGAAGCAACTCTTATCTAGCTTTATTAATCCTTTTTCAATAAAGGATTTAGCGGATAGATATTATGATGAGGTTATAGATGGAAATACGGGAGTTATTACGACGGATGATGAAATCAAGGCATATCATTTCATCAAGGCATTACTCATCCAAGACAAAAAGATAGATGCACAGAGAATATCATACCAAGACCTGAAAACCAGATTAAATATTATTGCTGATGACAGAAAGAGAAATGTAATCTGCTCTTTGTTATTTTCTAGTACGAGTTTGAGCATTTCGATTGATGATGTTTCTTACTCATTAGATAGCATTGAAGATATTGTTCGCTATAAGAGGTTATTACTGGATTCTGCGAAGCGTGCGCTCAACATCTAACTGCTTCGCTTCTGCGGCACAGTCTTTGCGCCTTAATAGCCAAATTTTAAACTATGAAAGCTCTAATCGCCACAGCAATTCTTGGTGTAATGCTCATCTCTTGTGATAGGGATAGGGGTGAATGTATTGAAGAACCTTGTAATGGTGCAATTCCATTTTATTATCAACCAGTCTGCGGATGCAACGATGTTACTTACAGCAACCCGGAAGACGCGGAATGTCACGGAATTTACGAATATCGTGAAGGAGCTTGTGATGAATAAGCAGTATTTGTGCTACTAAATTCAGTCTTCACTTCGGTGGGGGCTTTTTATTTACAACTCTGGTAAATCCTTAACATCCAACTGCTTCACTTCTGCGGCATAGTCTTTGTCCCTTGATAGCCAAATTTTAAACTTTAAATTATGAAGAATTGGACAGATAAAGTATTAGGGATTTTTGCAGGAATAGGAATAATGAGTTTATTAATGGCAAGTAGTTTACAACAACCAAATATAAATTCTGGAGCACCAGAATCTTTCGTTTGGGAATTTCATAAAACCAAGCCTCTTTCAATAAACAGGGTAACAGGCGAGGTTAGAAAATACAATACTTCACAAGTAGAATATAATAAAATAAGAAATTTGATGTATTGGCGTATAGACAAATACGTTAGTATGAATAGAGATAATGGGAAAGATGCTAGATAGATAAAAGCACAAAAATTATTAGTGTCTTTTACACCTTTCTTTACTCTTGCACAAACGAATTAGTTATGAAAGGATAATAAAGAATTTTACTGTTTTAAAAGATGCAGTTTCATATCTATAAATCTTTTAAAAAGTTCGAAAGAAGGATAAAAAGACTCACAAAAGGCATCTCAATTAGGGATGCTTTTTTCTTCAACTATATTGCCTTAGCTGGTGTTTTTAGCATCAGGTATCTGGTAAATTAGGCTACAAGCCTAGTTAAAAAATAAAGTTTAAAAGGGATTCTTTTTTATTTATTCAATAATTATTTTCTTCTCCACGCTTCCGTCATCATAAATGTAAAAGAGAAGTTGGTTCTTCAAATCATTTGACTCCCTTCCTAATAAATCTACTATTCTCACTAGCTTTTTCGGATTTACAATATCCGGCTCAATCACATTTGCCGTATTACAGCCAATTAGACCATTCATATCAAACCTAGACAGAAAGTTCCATACCTCAACATTAGCGTTAATATCTTGATTTCCCCATGAGCTCAATGGAGATGGCCAATCATGTCCTCCGTTATTGATTTTCAACTCTTCAACAGACACACATCCATCTCCATTTTGCCATGAATATCTTTCAACGGTACTTCCGTCTAGAGAATTTAAATCTGGCAACTGCGTTATAATTGGAGTTATATCCGTGTTATTTGTATATACCCAGAAACTGTCTATAGCTGGCACTGAAAAATATACCCCATATATTGTATCATTATATGGATGTATTCCATCGGAGGTTCCATTGATACTTAGGACAGCAGTGGGATGTGTTGTGTTACAGTTTGCAAAAGCCCCATAAAAAGCAGCGCCAGCAACTGAAGCAATTGCTGCTATTTTATTATTAAGTTGGCAAGCTAGCTCATAAGAAAACATCCCTCCAAGAGAATATCCGCAAGCATAAACTCTATTTAAATCAACATTATAATCGGATGAAATTGTATCAATTAATGCTTCAATAAAGAAGATATCTTTGTGATTTGTTGGGTCTTTATGCAACCAATTAGTTGAATTATTATCGTTTGGATCTTCAAGCGCCTGAGGATAAACCAATATGAAGCCTGCTGTATCAGAAATTGATCTAAAATCTGCTTCATAATTCATAAAGTCATTGGCATATCCAGATCCGCCGTGTAAAGCAAATAATATTGGCGTCGAAAGTGACGGTGAATAATTTTGTGGAACATAAATAATATATTCTCTAATATTTCCATCGTATAAGATGCTTTCTGTTTTTAGTTGTTGTGATATGCCCATAATAGGCAAACAGCACAAAAAAAGTAATATTCTCATCTTTAAATCTACTAATTAATTTTCTTAAAACACTAAACCTATGACTGCCACCAAACATTTAGGATTCTTAACCTGTATCTTTCTATTATAGTTCAATACTAATGTAATCTTTAAGTTTTGTTTATTCTGTATATTCAAAGATTAACTTTTAAAAACACTCTCAAATGAAAAAGTACATCTTACCATTAGCAGCAGGATATATATCTGTTGCTACACTCGCGTTTATTGTAGTTGTGCCTCTTTGGTTTAACCCTACCACGGCCGCATTACACAAAGCTTTTCCCGATGCATACTATGCCGAGCCCCTTTTATGGGCTGGATTTTCGGCTGGATTACTGCAAACACTATTACAGGTTATAGTATGGGATAAAATGGGCTTCAGAACATTTAAAGACGGAGCTTTGAATGGAATATGGCTTGGGGCTATATTAGCAGGTATACAGAACTTAAATGAAGCTGCAACGTATTCTGTATTTAATGCAACAGATGCAGCATTTACAAATGTTCTTCTTTACATTGGATTTACAGCAGTCTCCGGAGGAGTAATTGCCTGGGCCTTCTCACGAGGAGAAAAGTCTGCTGCATAAATAATAAAAAGGCTATACCACTTAGAGTATTAGTCCTTAATTATAATAAAGCCCTTCTCCTTGAGAGGGGCTTTTTCGTTTCGCTATTATGCCGCAGCTAAATTCTTGAGTATTTCGCGCCCGATGGTAATTTCTCTAAAATAGTTTATTCGTTTTAGGGCTTAGGCGTTGTTGTTAACATTTTGATACTCGGTATCTTATTGTAGGAGAGTAAAATGGTATATTTCATAAACTCAAACACTTAAAAATATGAAAATCTTAATTGTCGCAATTGTAATCTCTGCTATTAGCATTTATGGTGCATTAATGTTAAGGCGTTTGTACTTCTTGATGGGGTACTTCCTATTCTCACTGCTCGCGTTGACGTCGCTCATCCCGACATATAACGATGATAAAATGCTAGCCCTTACCTCCATTGCTCTATTTCTAGTTATGGCTATCATTTCATTTCCTGCCAAAAAAAATATCTCAGACTATGAAATGAATGAAGAAGCAAAACCTTTAGTAAAATCGTTTATGCTCAAAACTCTACTCTCTTTGAGTGTCGTAAACATTATTGCTATTTTACTAGTAAAGTTTGATCCTAATATGCCTGAGGGTATCACAGATGCTATGCGTATTTACCCGATGATTATGCATGGTGTGTTAGGTGCTCTTCCGCTTTATGTCATTGTGAGAATGGCAATGTCAAGCAAACTAAAGTAACTCTAGCCAAAAACTCCTTAAAACCCTTGTATTAGCAAAAGGGTCCGGATAAATCATAAGCACTTGTTAGCAATAGCAGGTGCTTTTTTGATTAAAACCTATTTATGTTGGTTTTAATTATCTCAGATAATCAAGGCGATGAGCTAATTATACAGCTAAGAAATTAAATCTTAAAAAAGACTTTATTAAACAAGACTTCAATAAAGGTATTATTTACTAGTAGACGTCATTTTTTTGTTAACTCCAATTCTCCGCTCTCGTTTTTAACGGCAGTATATTCAGATTGCTTTTTGATATCAGTGATGGAAATATGGAACTCCCATTTTGCAAATCTTTCTGGTCCCATGTGGCCGAAAACTGGCAGCTTGTTATTGTTCATAGGATATTTATACATGTCATTTAAGTACTCCTTTTTATTACGTATCTCATAATTAGGAAGAAACTTTCCAGAAAAATAAACTCTATCACCTTCGGCAAGATTGATAACTTGATTATACACTTTCGAGCCTTTTTCTATTATTAAACCCCATCTTTTGTCTTTATCCCAGTTATAACTCCTTGGTATGTAGGCCCCCTTGTTTTGGAATCGTACTGATCAACGAGAGGGTACATTACACTTGCCTCAATCCATTGAGAAGAAGTATTGTGATATTTTGTCTCCATATTAAAAGACTTTTTAGCACCTGAAGGCCCTTCGAATGAATTAGGATACAATAGGTTACCTTTTATTCTAACATAAATTCTGTCTTCGCCCTGAGTTTCAAGTAAACCTCCATAACTATCAAGTTTATCAATTATACCCGTACAATTATTTATTTCCCAGCCCCAAGTATCAATATAGTCGAGCATTTCTTGTTTAAAAGCCTTTGCAATTGAATCGTTTCTTCGATTCATGAACTCTTGTTTTTGAATTTTATTTGTGAACTTGGGATACTTATAAGTCTGCTTTTCGTAATTATATTTTGCAATGAAGGTGTAAAAGTCGACCCATGACTGTGGATTTTCTCTCTGTAATCTTCTTCAATCGTTTTGCTTTTCTCGGAGCAAGAGGTAAAAATCACAATGCCTATAATTAAAAAGCGTTTCATCATATCATTTGTGTTTGTGGTAATTTGCCAAGATAATGTCCTCAAGTTACCAGAAATATCCTTTCATGAGAATAATGGCTTTGATTAATTCCAAACGCATCTTTAGTTTCACGAAATCCACCTAAGTTTACTCTTCATGCGCATTATACTTATTTCTATTATATATTTAGTAAGCAAGCTTGCAAGTGCTCAAGAAGTTGACGACACCACAACTCATTTTCTCAGCAACTATTTTAAAAAGATGCTCGGTCCTCAAAAAGATCCTGCAGACGCGCAGCTTATCAATTATCCAACACTAGCATATTCTCCAGAGACTAGATGGGAGTTTGGTGTTAGCAGCCTTTATGTATATTCTGCGAACAAGGATTTGAATAATCGTTTAAGCGAGATTAAAGCCTTCACCTTTTATACCCAAGAAAGTCAATATGGTATTTGGCTAGACCATGCCATTTACACTGATAAAAACAAATGGTTTATGTATGGTAAGGCGCGATACCAAAGTTTTCCTTTGTTTTATTATGGAATTGGACCAGAGTCTCCACAAAACTACACTGCATTAATAGACGGACAGTATACTCTAATAAGAGAGCGGGTTTTAAGAGAGGTGGTGCCTTCCTTATACTTTGGTTTAGAGGTTGATTACCAGCGGTTGGCTAACGTCGATTATCTCGAAACGTCCACACAATATATAGCTCCCGAAATTGGCGAAAACGGCTCAACTAACCTTGGTTTTGGAGCGGGTTTACTTTTCGATAACATTTATAATGCAATGAACCCCAGAGAGGGCCTTTATAGCGAGTGGGCATTTTTAAGTTACCGAGACCAAATGAGCAGTGATTTTAATTTTACCACCTATATATCTGACACTAGAGCGTATCAACCTCTCCAGGAGAACACCGTCCTTGCTCTTCAATTTTATGGACAATTAACAAAAGGAAACGCACCATTTAATATGTTGTCTCTTATGGGAGGAGAAAGTTTAATGCGCGGATATTACCTTGGGCGTTACAGGGATAAAAATCTTCTTGCAGGACAAATTGAATATCGTGTACTGCCTTTTCGATTTTCAAAAAAATGGGGCGCAAGCGTGTTCCTTGCGGCTGGCCAAGTTTATGGAGATAATCATAATTTTAAGTGGAACGTGTTCCTTCCAGCTGGTGGTGCAGGAGTTAGGTATTTAATCTTCCCAGATAAAGATATTTATACACGTATTGATATTTCTTTTACCCAAGAAGGTAGTGGTGTATACTTTTTCATTGGAGAGGCATTTTAACCCCGATAGCAGAATCTCTTGAATTACTAATTTTTAATGTGCTACAAGATCAAAAAGTTGCGCAGATAGCTTGTGTTGAAACCAACATCTTGAAATTTGTCATTTTGCAGTTGATTTAAGCTACCTTGAAGTATGCCAAAAAAAAACGTGTTAAGCTATTGGGAAAAAGCATCATTACGCCACTTTGATTTAATCGTTGTCGGCAGCGGAGTTGTTGGTCTATTTACGGCACTATTTTATTCAAAACGATATCCTGGACACAGGGTCGCTATTTTAGAAAAGGGCCTTTTCCCAGAGGGAGCGTCTACAAAAAATGCCGGTTTTGCTTGCTTTGGATCAATCTCGGAACTAGAAAATGATCTGAAAAATTTAGGCTCATTACAAGCCGCTTCGCTTGTTATGGAACGCTATAACGGTTTGCAATTATTGCGGCAAGAATTAGGTGATAAGGCTATAGAATACGAGGAAGTTGGTGGGTACGAAGTTTGCTTTAGCTCACCCGACCAGCAGCGTATTGATTTCTTCAATACACTCTTGGAGCCCTTCCTAGGAGAAAGGCCCTATTCTATTGTTTCTAAAAATCGATTTGGCTTCACATCAAAGGTGAAGTGCATGATAAAAAACAAGCTTGAAGGAACTATTCATACCGGTAAAATGATTGCTGCATTACAAGAAAAAGTGTCTAAAGCTGGTGTTGTTAGCTTTACGCAATCCGAGGTATTAAAGGTCAAAAATTACGCCCAGGGGAAAAAAGTGCTTGTTAAAACTCTGAGCGGAAGTATTGAATTAATTGCGGCACAAGTAGCATTGTGTACAAATGCTTTTAGCAAAAACTTTTTACCAGAGGAAAATGTAAAACCTGGACGAGGAATAATTTTACTGAGTAAGCCGAACAAGGCTTTCAACTGGAAAGGCTCCTTTCATTACCACGAAGGATTTAACTACTTCAGGACTATTAACAACCGCCTGTTGATAGGTGGAGGTAGGCACTTAGACCAGGAAGAGGAAAATACTCTCGAAAATGGAATAAACAAGAAAATAGAAGCCTCTTTAATGTCGGACCTTCGCACACTATTTGGGTCTGAAGCCAACATAAAAATAGATCAATCTTGGTCTGGAATAATGGCTTTTGGAGAAACTAAAAAGCCGATAATTAAACGAATAAACCCTCATTTAGTGGCCGGAATACGCTTAGGAGGAATGGGCATAGCTATTGGTGCCGGGGTTGGCAAAACATTGGCGGAACTACTCGAAGTCTAAGCCTGATATTTTTGTTACAACGTGATTCTATCTTAAAAAGTGTCAGAGCCTGCCTCTTTAAATCAAAAACGATAACCTATAGATACTGTGTTGAAATGAACTGCCGACTCTGTAAAGTCATGTTGATAAAAATAGCCAATAGCTAACTTACCTCCTGCCACCTTATTGTCGGTCTCGACACCTAACCGAAGGCGACTACTTTTATTGTTTGTTTCTTCAGAATAAAAAGATCCTATATATTCTGAAAATATTGTTGGATCCCATTTCCAATTTTTTATATTCTTGGTATAATCAGCTTGAAGCCTTGCGTCCGCCCTCTTCGAACCTTCTCCTGAAATTATTTCTCTGTGCTGAGCGCCAAGACGAATCGAATAATCATCCTTACCAATTTTAAAAGATTTTATTGCCGAAAGTCTAGCTCGCCAACGTTGATTAACGCCTTCGTCAACAAAAATTGAGTAATGCCTCATTTCCAGAGCAATTGTCAATCTTTTACTTTGTTCAATATTAATTTGAGCTTCAGAAATCAAAGTATTCTTGCCGTCCTCACCCCGTACGTCTCTAAACATAGTACTGAGGTCAATTTTTAATTTCTTTGCAGGCTTATATCGATAAGTAACCTTTGTCCATAATCTTGGGCTAATTATAGAGTCTCCTGACTGCGCAAATAAGAATGATCCACAAAACCCAAGTAAAAAAACTATAAGAAATTTAAATTTCATAAGTAACGTTTATCTGAGCTGTACCCTCTGAATGGTCGACTTTTGAAATATGAAACTTAATCACATTAACTCCAAGAGTTTCTGCAAGCTCTTTAACCCTTTCGTCTACGTAATCTTTTGTTAAATCTTTTGTTGCTATTACCACGGTAACTTTTTTAGTGGTTGGACCTGTTTCTTCCCGCCTATTTAAGAGAAATTTTTCAAGAACATAAATACAAGCCAAAACGATTCCATTAATTAAAATTAACTCACTAGAGCCTATGGTTTCAGAGCTCAAAGCGTTAATCACAGCTATTCCTAGAGAGGCAAACAAATAGGTCATTTCTTGTGGCCTTAGTGTCTCAGTACGGTAGCGAATTATTCCAAAAATCGCAAACATTCCAATAGCAAGCCCAATTTGCATCTCAAAGGTGCTCAAGACATATGACAGGAAAAATACCACAACCGCTATTATGAAAAAGCTACTCACGTTAGTTCGTGTAGTTCTATTATGACGGCTCACTATCACTAGCTGTATAAGATTATAAACCACCATTAAAGCAAACTTGAAAAACATAGTGGAGGATATATAAGTTAGTTCAGACATAGGATAGATTTATTCTCGACGAATATATGGTTTAAATTTTCAAGAAAATTAACGATTTATTCAACTCTTATTAAATACACGAATTTCTAATTGGCTGGGGTATCGTAATTAATAATAAGTAGTTTATTTTGCATTCTCAAACGCGAAATCTTTGTTTAGTACATTACTTTATATTGGTCCTGGGCTAGGTTTAGGAGCAGCCGTTCTAATCACTCTTATATTAATATTGATTGTTTTCTCTTTCGGGTACCGCTTATGGTACAGTTTGTTTCGAGCGCCAAAATATGTTGCCGAAAAAACAAAAAACAAGCCATCCTCTTCCTCTTTGCCCTGGGGATTTTATATCCCCCTTCTTACGGCACTCACCATAATTATTACATTCAATCCATTACTTATTGGAAATAAATTAAACGAAAAGCACAGCCACAATATACAAGGTTTGCCTTTGTGGGCAGCAATCATTGTTATAATAACCATTGCTGCATCCATATTATACGTTTTACGGAGCAAAAGAAAGATTAAAGGTTCGTATTCTGCCTTGCTAAATTCCTTGTCTTTCAGTCCACTGAATATACTTTTATTGTGTTCTATTATTGCTGTTCTATTTTTAAAAATATCTTCAATCGACATTCTATCTGCTGTCAAACAAAGGCAACTAATTGCCTATTTCAGCCCGGTATGCGGCGGATTACTTTTAGGCCAAAGTATCTTATGGATGAAGAACCTATTCTTTGAAACAGCCACCACGAGTGTTGCACTACTTAATGTTCTTGTTGCACCGGCACATGACGCTACTAAGATAACTGCCATGAATGCAGCGTCGAGGAAAACAACCTTAACACTTATAAGACTTTTAGGAAGTCTAGGGATTATTTTTTTGGACGTTTATGTATTAGGCTGGGTGGTTCCCAAAACACTTATTGAAGGTGTGTTTAATTCAAGCTTGACGCTCGTCCTATTAAGTGTTGGTTCAATTATTCCGTTCATATTTCGCAAAAAATCACATAGTGCTTACAGCGAACTTTCAAAGCTTTTTCACCGCTTAATATTGGACAACTATCACATTGGCCGAAAGCTTCTTGCTATTCAAATCAAGAATATTGGAATCGACGCTTCTATTCGAGGTGATTATTCTCGTGTTCTGATTACTGGACTAGCGCGGTCAGGGACTACAGCTCTTACTATGGAGCTTGCCAAGAGTGGTCCTTTCGCATCCTTAGATTATAGCAATATGCCCCTTCTTTTAGCCCCAAAAATATGGGGAAAATTTTACAAGCCTAGGAAGAAGACCGAAAGCTCAGAACGTGCTCATGGTGACGGAATAAAAATTGGTTTGTCTAGTATAGAAGCGCTTGAAGAGTATTTCTTTAAGGTCCTTAAAAATGACTCTTACATTACTAAAGACGGCCTTTTAGAGCACCAATTAACGCATGAAGAGAATCAACTTTACAGGCGATACCAAAACAGCATTTCGGGCAAAGAATTATATCTATCAAAGAATAACAACGCTTTACTCAGATTAAAGTCATTGATGGATCTCAATACGGATCTTGCGGTATTTATGTTAATACGAAATCCTTTGCAACATGCCTACAGTCTGATGGTTCAACACGAAAGTTTTTGCATCCAGCAAAAAACAGACCCTTTTGTGAAAGAATATATGGATTGGCTTGGTCACCATGAATTTGGCGAAAGTGAGCTACCTTTTATTTTTAATGGAAAAGAAATGGAAAAATATCAAGAAAAAGACCTTGATTTTTGGCTAGAGAGATGGGTTAATTATTATCAAGAAGTTAAGCCGCTTGATAATTTATTCTTCATTCTATATGAAGACTTTTTACAAAACCCGAAAGGTGTCTTGAATTTAATTCAATCAAAACTTTCAATCACGCTTAATCTTAGCGGAATTAAAGTATTCGATAAGAAAGATAAACCTATAAAAGTCAAAAACACTGAACTTTTAGCTGAAGCCAATGCTATTTATAACAAACTTTCTAAGTTGAGCCTAAAACCACCGCTGTCTTAAAAAAACCAAGACTATGAAACAGCATAAGGAAGTTGGTCACAATAACTTCTAGGCCTGAAGCTATTCGATCATAATACGTTCTATGTGGACTTCTAACCCATACTGCACTTTTAAAACATATACCCCTGAAGGGAACTGATTCAGCATCAAGGCTTCTGTCCCATGTTTCGAGGCAATATAACAGCCCTTCTTTACCTCACGGCCCATTGAATCATAAAGACTATAATTTACTGCTACTTCTTCTTCTGAATCAACTAGAAGGTTTACTATTCCATTGCTTGGGTTAGGAAAGATTACTGTTTTAGATTCTAAACCGGTGATTTCGTCCAAACCAATCATCGATGCTTTACCGAGATTTACGTCTGTATACACATGCCACTCCCCTGGCTGATACCACAAAGGTGCAGTTGTGTTTGTTACCACTATGCTGTCACCAGTAAAAAAGTCATACCAAGTTCCTGTATGCTGAAAATTGGGATAAACGTCTCCAGGGGTTACCCTGAAATTACCCACCACAGTGGCATTGGTATCTTGAACGCTGAGGTTTATTCGTTTTGAACCTCCATTAAACGCATAGGTAAAATTATTTGTCTTAAACACCCCATATTTATTACGCATATTAATCAATGCCGCTGTATACCTATACAGTCTGTGGCGATGTGAATTGGCATAATACGACCAAAGTATAGACTTTTCACATATTCTACAGGGGTCATTAATGGATTTATCATAGCCCAATTCTTCAAACATATAGGTCATTTTAGGACCGGGTATAGTGAAGAGGAACGCATTAGTTAAAATTTTACGGTCCACCATAGTTGCCAGGTTAGTGGTATTGTACCCACCACTAGAATTTCCAAAAGTCTTAATCTTATAAGCAGACCTTTCTTCATCGTGACTTTCTGAATAGGTAATTAAGTGTTTATTGCTCCAGCCTCTTTCTTTGTAAACACCCCATTTAAAATCGCTATCTGCAGTGTATCCCATAGCAGCCTCATGATATTGGTGCACCGCGTTCCCCCAAAGTAACATACCATGATCGCTTAGTTCTTTCTCCTCGTTATTCGGCCCCCAATGCTCGAGAATAACATAAAAATCATTGTCTACAGACCACAATTGATTTGCTAATCGCTTCAACTCTGCAATCCGTCCGGCATCGTAATTGTCTGCGTTGGAATTATTAGTGAATCCTTTTGTAAAATCAAATCGAATACCATCAATCTTAAATTCTTCAATCCAGTACGTATTGATTCTGTCCATATAATCCCTAGTTGGTTGTACGTAGTGATTAAAGTCGTTTCCCCAACAATTTGGTGGATGCGGGCAGTTCTGATTCATATAGGGGTTGTTTGCGGCAGGCCGATTATTCGGGCTATCCCACCACATTTGAGCTATCGGGTTCTGACCATAGGCGTGATTGAACACTTGGTCTGTAATTACCGCTATTCCTCTCGAATGACAACTGTCTACGAACTCCTTAAATTTATCTGGCGTTCCATAATATTTGTCTAGCGCCATATGAAAAGATGTATTATAGCCCCAAGAAAGATTACCTTCAAACTCGGAATTTGGCATCAACTCAATCGCGTTAATACCCAATCTTGAAATATAATCAAGGGTGTCAATAAGTGTTTGGTAGTTTCTAGAGGTTACAAAATCTCTAAGAAGTAATTCATAGATTATGAGGTCTTCTTTATTAGGTGCTTGGAAAGTACTATTTTTCCATTGATAAGGTGGTTTTGCGGTTTGATACAAAGAAACGTTTCCTGTTGTCTTACCTGCAGGATAAGGGGGTAAATTAGGGTAGGTGGATGACGAAATATAACCATCATTCCAAGGATCTAATATTTGTGTTGAAAACGGGTCTGCCACTCTTAAATTACCATTTATCAAGTATTGATAAGAAAACGGCTGGCCAGCAGGAACAGTGAATTCTTTAAACCACCAAGCCCCTCCAGGGGTTCTAATCATAGCGTTTTGAGATTCAGGCAAGTAATCGTTTAGTGATGTTAAAACATAAACCCTGTTTTTACCGGGCGCATAAAGCTTAAAAAACACCGTTGTATCGTTAAGTTCCGTAAGGCCCATCTCCATTCCACCAGGTAAAGAGGCCACGTCTAAAGGAGGTTCAACTGCATAGTATATGGTATCAAAAACACTACCCACCGAATTACTTGCTTCAAGAACCACTGTGTGTAACCCTGGTGTAGTGTCACCTAAATAAAACGTCTGTTGCTTTGAAGAGTCTTGAAAGACTAAGTTACCATTATCATAAACCTTCATCTCGCAGAATTTGGAGGCAGCGATAATACACTCTAAAGAATCCGTTGGAGCAATTAAAACTGTATTTTCTGGTTTTAAAAACTGAGCCAACAATCCAGAATTAGCAGGATAAACATCGTAGTAAATATCTGATCCATCTGAAGACCGGCCAACTACCGTTCCGCTCGCGTTTCTAAAAACAAATGCCATTTTTTGGACAGATACAGCAGCACCAAAACCATAGAACGTTGGCATATGGAACTCCAATTTATGTCGGTTGTTGCCTAGTGGAGTCATAAAAACTTTGGGGTCTGCCGTTCCCCAATTCCCTTGGACATGTTTCCAATCGGTCGGAGACGTGCTTTGATTCGTTATCAATCCTGCATGCGCATAAATAGGTACGTAGCCAACTAAAGATCCGTTACCCTCAGATGCGTCATAAATGATTGTAACCGTATCATTCTGTGAAGGAAAAGCTGGAGTGATATTAAGTATTTGCGCATTAAGGAATTGCACAATAAAAACGAATAATATCAAAAGACTCCCTCTCTTTATCTGGCAAAATTTCATACTATACTTATTTTCAGTCTAAGGTACACAGGCTACCCCATAATACGATTAAATATTATAACAACAACTCATCTATTTTTAACCAAAAAATATAGCCGTTCAACTTATTGTTTAAATCATAGCTTTGAATAGTTTGATAATTGTCAAAATCAATTAATGCTACATTGATGTTATGATGCGACTCATTATTTTTAATCAAACTTTAGTTTATGAAAATCCCATTTATAAAACATTTCGTTGATTTCATCGAAAAGAACGATATTGACTACCTCCATGAAACAATTGAGGTATTGGAATCTTTAGCAGATTTGCCCACCCTAAAAGATGAAGAAATGGAGGTTATTGGAGAGCTTGTTTCTAACTTATATGGAGCTGTTGAAGTACAGAAAGAAATTTTATCCGGAACCGCCAAAAAAGAAGCGCTAAATGGTTTTATAAAACGTGTTCTTGGAGCAATCAATTAGATATGGTTGCATTTTGCTTGAATGTTATCTCTTGGTTGAGTAAACGTCAATACGAAGACATGGAAAATGCGATAATTAGACTTTCTGGGGTACCGAGAGATGCTGCACGCGGTCACACATGTAACGAATTACATTGGGGTCGTGGGAAATAAAAATCATACTTAAGCCCCGATCTATTTTTATTTTATTCAGCAAGTTTAAGACTTGAGCTTGAACGCTTACATCCAGGGCACTCACGCTTTCATCACAAATGAGCACCTTAGGATTTGCCGCTAAAGCTCTTGCTATGCCAATACGTTGGCGTTGACCCCCAGAGAAGTCTAGAGGTTTCTTTGATACATCTGATTCACGCAAACCCACTTCTTTCAGCAATTCACTCGCTCGTTTTTTTCTTTCCTTTAAAGATAATTTCGGCTCATGAAGCAATAAAACGTTATCTAAAATTTGGCCTACAGAATGACACCGGTTCAATGCAGAAGAAGGATCTTGAAATATGAATTGAATATGGTTTTTATTACCGTTGTAATTCCTTATCGAATACTCGGAAGGCACTAAATCTACTACGGACCGACCAATACTACTTTTACCGCTACCCGACGGACCTATTAGGCCAAGGGTTTCACCAATCTGAAGGGTTATGTCCACATTTTCTACGACCCATTTTTTTCTTGTTTTCAGACCTCTTTTTTCGTTATATCCTATACTCAATCCACGGATTTCAAGCGCTGTTTCTCCATTTGTTGTCTGAGCTAAATCAAAAGTTTTTGGCGCTTTACCTTTTCTAAGAAAGTCATTCAATACAGGTAAGGGAAATGGCCGCCCTTTCTTTGGGGGCCTGCAGGCAAGAAGCCCTTTTGTGTAGGGATGTTGAGGGTTATTAAACACCCTTTTAGCTTTTCCTGTCTCTACTGTTTTTCCCTGATACAAAACAACAACCCTATCAGAAAAATTAGCGACCAACTCTAAGTCGTGAGAGATAAACCATAAAGCGCAACTCTTTTTTCTTACTAAATCGCTCAAAAGATTTAAGACAACACCTTCAACCTGCTTGTCTAATGCTGTTGTTGGCTCATCAGCAATAATTAATTTGGGCTCCAAGAGCATTGCCATTGCAATTACTACCCGTTGACGCTGACCACCACTCAATTCATGTGGATATTTTTTGGTCGACCATAAAGCATCCTTAATTTCTACCTCGTCTAAAGCCTCTTCAATACGAGCTTTTCGTTGCACCGAATTCATATCTGTATGAACTTCCAAAACTTCCTCCATCTGTTTTCCTATGCGCATAGTAGGATGAAGAGCTGTCATTGGATCTTGGAAAATCATTGCGATTTCCTTGCCTCTAATCTTTCGCCACTGTGCAGGTGTTAGTTCGTCTATACTGTTTCCCAATACGAATGCACTTGTTGAAGACACAGATGCCGATTCGCTCAGTAAACCCATGCTCATTAACGCGCTAACTGACTTACCTGAGCCACTTTCCCCAACAACAGAAACAATTTCGCCCTTGTTAATTCGTAATTCAAAATTTGAGAGCACACACTCTTTTCCAAAAAAAATGTTTAACCCTTCAATATCTAGGAGCAAATCAAGCATAGTTATTAATTCGCATTCCAGCGCTCAGCCTGTTTAATTAGCGCTCGGCCTATTGATCTAAAATCATGTTCGTATCGTTCTCCGGCTTTTTCTCCTACGCGTATAATAATCATGTCATCGTCTGGAAGGACAATAATTAATTGTCCGTTAAACCCGCGGAAAGCAGAATTACGTGCCTCAACCTCAGGGTAAATCCAAAAACTTTGACCATAGTATGGGGTATTGTAACCTATTTGAGCGTCGCGTATAAAACCTGAATCAATAATGGAATTTGAATCAATATACCCGTCATTATTCACGAGCATACCTAATTTAGCAAAATCACGTATCGCTGCGTTCAAACAGCAGAATCCAAGTTCAAGCCCACCTGCACGATCAAGATGCCAGGTAGCAGGAACCTCAAAACCCACCTTAGCAAACAATTCGCGATTAGCGAAAGAGGAAATGCTTTCTCCGACAGCTCGCGACAGAGCGATGGTAAGTAGTTGCGTACAAGCACTTTGGTATTCCCATTGCGTACCTGTTTTATATTTACCCGGAGAAATATTTAAAGTCGTTTCAACTATATCATCGCCATAATACAGTTTGGCAGTTTTGTTAAATGGGTTTTTATAGTTTTCGTCAAAGTGAAGACCCGCAGTCATATTGCTAAGGTGGCGCAAGGTTGGGGTAGCAACACCCTTTGGGATTTTATATTCCCGAATATAATCAGTCACTGGATCGTCCCAAGAGGCTATGTAGCCGTCTTGAATTGCAATTTGTGTGAGCAATATAATGACCGACTTTGCACAAGAAAAACCGTTTGAAATGGTCGCCGTATCGTGCTCGTCCCAATATTCTTCAAATACAAGCTCATCTTTTTGAAGCACCAATAAGCCTTTAGTGCCTGTTCTCTCTAACAAAGCTCTTAATTCATCATCAACAGAAAGAGATATTGAATCAGAAACAGGAAGTTTTTTAGGGAGAGTTGCAGGTATTTCACGCTGGTCAAAATACTTGCGATCGTAAAGGTGAGCAGTCGTATATCCTTTGAGATAGGTATGTTTAACCCCTTTGATCAAATACTCGTAAGGAGACAGCTTTACCGCTACAAAAAGCACAGCTATTATGACAACAACTCTTTTTAGACTCTTCATTTGAATAGGTACTTAGCAGGAATGAATGCGCAGTTAAACTGCTTTTGAAAATAAAATTTAATCTTGTCTTTTACCTCATTAAGATCTACATCTCTGCCTAATTCCACGTTCAAAGAGGTAACCTTTTTATCAGATATCCCACAAGGTACGATATAATCAAAGTGGCTCAAATTTACATTCACATTTAGCGCAAAGCCATGCATTGTGGTCCATCTAGAAGCTTTGACACCCATAGCACAAAGCTTACGAACAAATGGAGTTCCTTCATCCATCCAAACACCGGTCTCGCCATCAATCCTGCCTGTTTTAAGACCATAATCACTAAGGGTAGATATAATGACTTCTTCCAGGTACCGCAAGTATTTGTGTATGTCTGTAAAGTAATAGTCAAGGTCTATAATTGGATAACCCACTACCTGACCCGGCCCGTGATAGGTGATGTCACCTCCTCTATTTACAGGGAAGTACTCAAAGCCGTCCTTCTTCAATTGTTCTTCATCTACAAGCAGGTGTTCTTTTTTACCGCTTTTTCCCAACGTGAAAACTGGAGGATGTTCCACAAAAAGGAAGTGGTCTCTGGTTTCTGTTGCGCGCTCTGGGTTTTTACGATTTGCCAATTTCAAATCTACCGTTTTGGTAAATATCTCCGTTTGAAAATCCCATGCTTTACCATAAGAAACCAGGCCTATATCTTCAAATTCAACCTTTCTCATTTTTACCACGCGACTTGAACACCAACCGGAGCAATTAATTGAAAATCCCACAGACCGCTAGGCCCACCGTTTGTTCTAGAGATTTGAGGCCAAAAATAGATTCCCGTATTGGCCGTTAGCCAATAGGTGTATTGAGCCCCAACACCTATGCCTTGGTTAACAGAACCAAACGTATCTCCAGTGATCGTCATATTTAAGTTTTGCTCATATTCCACAAAAGCGCCAAGCCAAACTGACGACTTGGTTACTGAAGAACCGTAGGCCAACTTCTGAAGCCGTGCCCTGCCTACATAACCACCTGTAAGCGGCGCCCAATAAGCGCAAAAGTCTATTCCATAGGCAATTTTGTCTGTAAAAAGATTTCCGTATCCAACACAAATATTAGCCCCTGCGTTGGTTAAACCGGAGGCAAGGCCCTCTAGGTTTGTGGACGCAGAACCGTAGGCCGTTTTGGTACCCTGTTGCCAATACGGTTGCGCATGCGCTGCGCTCATTACGAACAGAAAAATGATAAGTAGGTAAATTCGGCTACAAAGCATACCGCTAAGCTACTAAAAGCCAATTATCTTTGTGGCCTTAATATTCATCAAGCAACATGGCAAGACTATTATCTGAACAGGAGGTACTTAGACGAGAGTCCCTAAGCAAAATGAAAGCTTTAGGTATTGATCCGTACCCGGCCGCTGAATACGCAGTTTCACACAAAGCCCAAGAATTGTCCGCTCACTATAAAGAGGGCGCTACTGGCTTTGAATCGGTACGAATCGCTGGTCGCTTGATGACTAAACGCATCATGGGCAAGGCTTCTTTTGCTGTGTTGGCAGACTCTACTGGCGAAATGCAGATTTACGTAAACCGCGATGAGATCTGTCCCGGTGAGGACAAAACCATATACAACGAGGTCTTTAAAAAACTCCTTGATATCGGTGACTTTATTGGAGTAGAAGGACATATGTTCATTACGCAGACCGGAGAAATGAGCCTACATGTAAAGGAGTTGGTTGTGCTTTCAAAAAGCCTACGCCCACTTCCTGTGGTAAAAAAAGATGCCGATGGAAATGTGTACGATCAGTTAACCGACCCTGAAATTCGTTACCGCCAACGCTACGTTGATCTTGTGGTCAATCCGGATGTAAAAGAGATATTCCGAAAAAGAAATAAAGTGATTAGCACCATGCGTCAGATTTTTGATGATGCAGGCTACATGGAAGTAGAGACACCTATCCTACAACCCATTCCCGGCGGTGCTGCTGCTCGCCCATTTGTCACGCACCACAATGCGTTAGACGTGCCGTTATACTTGCGGATTGCCAACGAACTGTATTTAAAACGACTAATCGTTGGAGGCTTTGAAGGAGTGTATGAGTTTGCAAAAGACTTCCGTAACGAAGGAATGGACAAAACACACAATCCAGAATTTACAGTAATGGAAATCTACGTAGCCTACAAGGATTACCATTGGATGATGAGGTTTGTGGAGAATATGCTAGAAGAAGTTGCAAAAGCGGTAAACGGCACAACACAAGCCGTTATTGGAGACAAATTTGTAGACTTTAAAGCGCCGTATGCTCGAGTGCCTATCCTTGAGGCTATTAAGGAACATACTGGGCTTGACCTCAACGGCAAGACTGAGGTTGAAGTACAAGACGCGGCAAAATCTATCGGTCTTGATGTGGATAAAACCATGGGTAAAGGCAAGCTTATAGATAAGATTTTTGGGGAAAAGTGCGAACATCATTATGTTCAACCTACCTACATCATTGATTATCCTGTAGAGATGTCTCCTCTTTCCAAAAAGCACAGAGAAGACCCACAGCTTACGGAGCGATTTGAACTCTTGGTTAATGGCAAAGAATTGGCAAATGCTTATTCAGAACTTAACGACCCTATTGATCAGCTTGAGCGTTTTGAGGACCAGCTGAAACTGTCAGAAAAAGGAGATGACGAAGCAATGTTTATTGACCAAGACTTCGTCCGTGCACTAGAATATGGGATGCCCCCTACTTCTGGGCTAGGTATTGGTATTGACAGGCTTACCATGATGCTAACCAATCAAGACAGTATACAAGAAGTGTTATTCTTCCCTCAAATGCGCCCTGAAAAGTTTGATACCGTTGCTAGTCCAGAAGAGTTCCAAACTGTAGGCGTGCCAGCAGAATGGTCACACCATATAGCTCAAGCTGGATTCCATACTGTAGAGGCGTTGCGCGACAACAAACCGGCAGCCTTGCATCAAAAGCTAAACGGCTATCGTAAAAAGAATAAATTAGAGGTTGCTGCTTTATCACTAGAGGTAATAGAAAGCTGGTTCATCTAAAATTTTATTGCCATGAAAAAGCTTATGTTCGTTTTACGTTCTGTTGGTTTAACGATTGTTGGGGTGGTCATTGCTGTTGTAGTAACCTCTGTATTGCACCAGTTTTTCTCATTGTTCTTTGATCCTTTGCCTGTGGCAGATTTAGCCGCGGCAGATTGGAGCAGTCGCACAGAATTAATGAATCAGTATATGCTTGACAACCCATCAGCGGTATATACCATGCTCGTTGAACACGCCTTTGGTGCTGGTTTTGCGGTTTACTGGTCCGTAAGAACCGCTCAAGTTCCTTCGTGGAGAACGTATAAGGGTGCAAAACCGTTTACTGGAGCAATTGTACTAGTCGCGCTTTGGGTTTGGGGGAATTTGCAGAACGACCTTGTAAGTATCCCTGTAGGAATCTCCTGGACCGTTGCAGATGTAATAACAACACTGCTTATTAGTTTGCTTGCCTTTCTCCTTGCTGGAGGATTCCGTAAACATGAAGGGCCCGCAAGCGTTACTAGCGATGAAGATGTGTACCGCGGATAAATCGGACACCATGACATTTTGAATACATACCCAGAAGACTTATTTGAAAGTATTGAATTCGACCTTGTAAAAAAGGCCGTTGCCTCCCGTGCAGTTACAGAAAGAGCAAGAGAACGGGTCCATCTTCTAAAACCTTCTAGCGACTTTAAAGCTGTAACGCGTGACCTGCAGGAGGTTCACGAAGTGTTGGGGTTGTATCATAGCGAGTTTCCTGTTCCCGCTCTTGCCTCAGAAGACATCAAACCCTTTCTCGTGCGCTTAAAAATCCAAGGAGCAACACTTGAGGGAGAAGATTTTCTAATTATCAAGAACCTGATAGAAAGCTTCAACAAGGTATTTAGCTTTTTCAACCAACACGCTGAAAGAACGCCCTTTATTCAAGATAAACTTGCTCATTTAGAAAAGAATAAAGCCGTACCGGACGAAATTGACCGGGTATTAGATCGTAGGGGAATTGTAAAAACGTCTGCCTCACCGCCCTTGGGAAAAATCAGGGCAAACCTATCTAAAAAGCGCAGTGCCGCCGATCGAATATTTTACCGAGCGGTTAAAAAGTATGCCGGATCCGGTATTCTCGCGGATACCCAAGAGAGCGTGCACGACAACAAAAGAGTGCTCGCCGTAGAAGGAGCCTTTAAGGGCCAGGTAAGTGGTGTTTTTCACGGTTTGTCCTCCAAAGCCACCATATTTTATGTTGAGCCGGCCGAAACGCTTGAAATCAACAATGAGATAGCTGTTCTTGAAGATGAAGAAAAACGAGAGGTCACACGAATACTGAGGCTTCTTACAAGCTTTGTTGCTGGTTATAGAAATGAGCTCCGGGACTATTGCACAGCCCTTTATCAAATTGATTTTGTTAATGCCAAGGCTCTTCACGCATTGGATGAAGACGCTTGCTTACCACAATTACTTGATAAGCCCTCTATTCATTTAATTAAAGCGGTCAACCCAGTGCTTCGAAGCTTTAATAAAGCTAAAGGCAAGAGCGTTGTGCCGCTTGATTTGAAACTGAACCCTCAGAATAGGATTTTGGTGATTTCAGGTCCCAACGCAGGCGGTAAGTCCATTACGCTTAAAACAGTTGGATTAATTCAGCTTATGCTACAAAGCGGGCTTCTTGTCACCGTTCACCCCGATAGCACACTTGGTTGGTTTAACGGCTTAATGGCAGATATTGGCGATTCGCAGAGTATAGAAAATGAACTCTCCACGTACAGTTCTAAGCTGACCAAGATGAACTACTTTCTAAACGCTGCCTACAATAAAACGCTTGTACTCATAGATGAATTTGGTTCAGGCTCCGACCCCGACTTAGGGTCTTCTATGGCACAAGTGTTTTTAATGGAGCTGAATAAAAGCAAGACCTATGGGGTAATGACAACTCATTACAACAGCATTAAAGCTCTAGCAAGCGAATTGCCCCGCGTAGACAATGGATCTATGCAGTTTAACTCTAGCGACCTCACTCCAGAATATGTGCTCAATCAAGGTGTTCCTGGATCTTCTTACACTTACGAAGTGGCGCAGAAGGTGGGCGTGCCCCAGAACATCATTGATCAAGCACGAGAGATACTGGATGAGAGCACCGTTGCTATAGACCGCCTGCTCGTGGGTATTCAAAAAGAGAAAAATGAGCTATCTAAACAACGCAAAAAGCTTTCCGAGCGCCTAGACGAACTAGAGTCTTTAAGAGAAAAACAAGATCGCAAAATTGCTTTGCTAGAAGACAAAGTGCGTCGTCAAAGCGCCATGAATGAACAACAAAACTCAATGATTACATGGGGGAAGAAGTTCCAAACATTGGTCAACGAATACTCGGAACAACAATCAAAGAAGGGTAAAGAACAAGTAGTTGGACGGTTCAAAGTGTACGCAGGAGAACGGGCCTCACAGAACCAAGAGGAAAAAAATCGAAAGAAATCAAAATACCAGAAGCAAAAAGAGCGTAAAATCAAAAAGCTCATTTCCACCCCTGCTAAAGTAGGCGACCGTGTTAAGCTCATTGGATCACGTCAGCCAGGTGAAATTATTGAAATTAAAAAAAATCAATTTCTATTGTCTATTGGGGCGCTAAGCACCTGGGTAACTAGAGACAAGTTCATACCTGCTGAAAGTCTCCACGGAGATAAAGGAACGGTTAAAGGCAAAGCTAGGGGCGGGGTTCTAATTGTTGATGTAGAAAATGATCGCATTGAACGTTCGCCTAAAACTAAATCGGAAGAAATTGCCGAAAAGAAAAAAGCTAAAAAATCAGTCAAAAACACCGAAAAAGAGGAAAAAACAGGAAAAAAAGAAGCAAAACAGTCAAAAAACCAGCGAAAACGTAAATCTATAGCCAAGGCGAAAACAACAAAAGAAAAGCTGGAGGAGGCTTCAAAAGGCACCCCTCTAAAGCAAGTACAACCAAAGAAGTCAACGGGTAAAAAGAAAGAAGAATTGACCCCAGAACAAAAAGCACAGTTCGCTCGGCCAATTAATGAGGTAAAATCAGCGAAAGCAGCTCAAGGAGAACAAAGAGAAACAACGGATGCTGACCTGGAAAAGCTTAAAGCATTTTTTGGTAAAAAATAAACGCTCTTTTATTGAGACGGTAGTTTCTATATCTCTTCTTCGCGCTTCTTGAACTGATTTTGAGCATCTATAAAGCCTGCTTGGATTGCTTCAAATTTCGCTAAAACAGCACTATTATTCGTAATAAGGCTTAAAATCAATTTGTTTCCTTTCTAAATCTACATTTTTAACCATTATTGTAAGTTGGTCGCCTAGCTGATATATCTTACCTGAACTCTCTCCTTCAATAGAGTAATTCTTGCTATCAAACGTATAATAGTCGTCCATGAAATCTCGGATACGAATCATTCCCTCGCAATAATTTTCACTTAACTCGACGTAGACACCCCATTCCGTAACTCCGGAAATTACCCCAATGAAAACTTGTCCTACATGCTGCTTCAGGAAAACGGCCTGCATGTACTTTATAGATGCTCGCTCTGCGTCACTAGCCGCTTTTTCGCGTTCCGAACTGTGGTCACACAATTCTTCGTAACTACTGTAATGAGGGGATTTTCCACCATCTAAATAATGCTGAAGAAGACGATGAACCATGATATCCGGGTAACGACGAATTGGCGAGGTAAAGTGCGTATAGTAATCAAATGCAAGCCCATAATGCCCAATATTTTGTGTGGTGTATTTTGCCTTGCTCATGGTACGGATGGTTAGGGTCTCTATCATGTTTGCTTCGGGCGTATTTTTAACCTTTAATAGCATTTTATTTAGACTTTTTGTCACCGCTTCCTTTGAACCCAGTCTTACCTCATGACCGAATTGCCTTACGAATGTGCTTAAATCCTGCAGTTTGGTTGGATCTGGGTCGTCGTGTACTCGGTACACAAAAGTGTTCGTAGAAGGGTCGCCGCTCTTGGCGCGGCCAATAAACGCTGCCACGCTTCGGTTCGCAAGAAGCATGAATTCTTCTATTAGTTTATTTGCGTCTTTACCTATTTTGAAATAGACTCCTAAAGGTTTGTTTTCTTCATTTAACTGAAATTTCACCTCCTTTTTATCAAAACTCAAAGCACCAGAATTCATCCGCTGCTCTCGAAGAATTTTAGCAAGTTTATCTAACACTATTATCTCGTTGAAAAAGTCCGCATTTCTACCTTCAGGGTGAACCCCTTCTATTATCTGCTGTGCCTCTTCATAGGCAAACCTGCGGTCAGAATGAATCGCAGTTCGGCCAAACCATTCATTCAAAACATTGGCTTCGCCGTCCATTTCAAATACCGCTGAAAAAGTGTATTTATCTTCGTTTGGACGAAGCGAACAAGCCTCGTTAGACAATACTTCTGGCAGCATAGGCACCACGCGGTCTACTAAGTAAACACTCGTGGCTCTTTCAATAGCCTCATCATCTAAGGTAGAGCCTGGAGTTACGTAGTGGCTAACGTCTGCTATGTGAACACCTACCTCCCAATTACCATTTTCAAGCTGTTCTAAACTCAGCGCATCATCAAAATCTTTGGCATCTGCAGGGTCAATTGTGAAGGTTGCAACCGACCTAAAATCTCTTCTATTCTTTGATATTTCTTCCTCACGAATCGATGTGTCTAGAGTATTAGCTTCTTGTTCTACTTCTTCCGGAAATTCGTTAGGCAACCCGAATTCCGCAAGCACAGCATGGATCTCTGTATTGTGTTCTCCTGCATTTCCTAAAACTTTTATAATCTCTCCAAACGGCGAGCTAGCTTTTTCGGGCCAATCCACTATTCTAGCGATTGCCTTTTGTCCATGCTCGGCTCCATTCAATTTCTCTTTAGGTATATAGATATCTACCTGCATTTTACGGGAGGACGGAACCAAAAATCCAAAATGACCACCCGTTTCAATCGTCCCCACAAAATCTATTGCCTTGCGCTCGATAATTTCAACAATCTCGCCTTCTAGTTTTTTTCCACCTCGTCTAGCAAAAAGGCTAACACTAACCTTGTCACCATCTAAAGCCTTTTTAAGGTTTCCAGAACGTATTAATATATCACTTTCGGTATCCGGGCTCACCACATAGGCGTTGCCATTACTTGCCATATCTACAACCCCTTCCTTAAACACTGCGCTGTATTTAAGTTTATATTTGCCCCGGTCAACCGAAACAATCTTTCCCGAACGTTCAAGGTCGCTGAGAGCCATTTCAATCTTAGACTTCACCATGGCTGGCTTATACCCAAGCTGAGAAGCGAGTTGCTTGTAGTTAAATTTACGAGTAGGGAATTTCTGGAATACATGTTCCAAACTTTGAGCGTAGGACACAACATCCACGCTTTGAGAGCGATTTTTAACCCTTCTATTGTGCTTTCTTGCCATAATTATTACTGGTAAAGATAGCTTCTTTATATCTGCAGTGCCTTGGACACAATTTAGTTATTACCAAATTGACTTTTAAGGGTTTTTCTCTCCTAAGACAATCCTTTGGAGCAAATCATCGGTGTTATAATTATAGAAACCTAACTAACCATAGAGCGATTGATTAAACTCTCCCTACTTCTTAATCTTATTTTTTGCAACAAAAAACCCCAAGAATTTGATAATCAATTTCTTGGAGTTATTTAAAGTTACCCGACTAGGACTCGAACCTAGAATGACGGTACCAAAAACCGTAGTGTTGCCATTACACCATCGGGCAATTCTCCCTTAAGGGACGGCAAATATAGTCGAAAAGGGAAAATGCAAAAAGACAGATAAGAAAATTTTGCTGTTTAAAAGTTTATTTGAAGCTTGAAGGACGTGGTTTTTCTTATTTTCGAGCCTTAAAACCTAATACGGTGCAAATCATTGCTCCAATAACAAGCAGAATACGTGAATTACAATAAGCTTAATACAATCGCTGGATGGGTGGTGTTCGCAATTGCAACAATTACCTATTTCATGACTATCGAACCCACAACTAGTTTTTGGGACTGTGGTGAATATATTGCTACATCTGTGAAGCTCCAAGTAGGACATCCTCCTGGAGCGCCGTTCTTTCAGTTAATGGGAAACCTATTTGCTCAATTTGCTGGATCACCAGAAAAACAAGCACTTATGGTTAATGCGCTCAGCGCGCTATCCAGCTCCTTTAGTATTCTGTTTCTTTTCTGGACAATCACGGCCCTTTCTACAAAGCTTTTGGGAGGAAGGGAGAAATTAGACAAAGCAGGAATAATCGCTGTATTGGGCTCAGGGGTCGTTGGTGCTTTGGCATACACCTTTTCAGATAGCTTTTGGTTCTCTGCTGTAGAGGGAGAGGTTTACGCGATGAGTTCGTTCTTCACCGCGGTGGCATTTTGGGCTGTGCTAAAATGGGAACAGGCTGTAGAAACAGATCCAAATGCAAACAAGTGGCTGCTATTAATAGCTTATCTAGTAGGGCTCTCTGTAGGGGTTCACATATTAGTATTCCTGACCATTCCAGCAATTGGAATGATATACTACTTTAAAAAATATCCCAACCCTACACGAAATGGATTTATCATTGCAAACGGCGTAAGCATAGCTGTTTTGGGAATCGTGTTCGCGTTTATTATTCCTATTGTGCTGCGCCTATTTAGTACACTAGAAATAACCTTTGTAAACAACTTTGGACTTCCCTTCCACTCTGGAACAATAGCTGCCTCGCTCATTTTAATCGTTGTGGTATTGTTTGGAATTTTTTGGACAAATAAAAACAAAAAACCCCTAATACAGCAAGCTGTCTTAGCGGTCATGCTAGTTTTGATGGGGTATTCAACTTTTATCATTCTTGCCATTCGCTCAAATGCAAATACACCAATTGACGAAAACAACCCAGAAGACGCCATGTCACTTTTAGCCTATTATAACCGCGAACAATACGGTGATTGGCCTATTCTTTATGGAAAAAGCTTCAATGCTCCCTATGACAGCAAAAAGCCTTTTGGTGACGGAAAACCTGTCTATCAAAAAGGTTTTGCAGTAATGAAAGGACCCAGACAAATTACCGCGTTCAAACTTCGGAAAGAAGCTAATGATTATTTAGCTAGTAATGATGGCAACCTAAAGATAGAAGCACGTTATTTACTTACAGATGACAAAAAAGCGAGCACACCAAACTACGACCCTAAATACAAAACCTTTTTCCCTAGGATTTGGAACGACGATCCACAATACAAGCAGAACTACATCAAATTGATGGATATAAAAGACCCTAAGGCGCCTATTAGTTTTGCCCAACATGTAAATTTCTTTTTTAAATATCAAGTGGGAACCATGTACTTCCGTTACTTCATGTGGAATTTCTCAGGGCGTCAAAACGATTCTCAGCACAGAGGAGAACTAACTAAAGGAAACTGGATAACTGGAATACCTTTTATTGACTCCATGCGATTAGGAGGCCAGAAGAATCTTCCGGATTCATGGAAAAACAACCCTTCAAGAAACACCTACTTTATGTTGCCTTTCCTTCTTGGAATCTTTGGCTTATACTACCAGTATAAGAAGAACAATAAAGACGCATGGGCAGTGACGTTGTTCTTCTTGCTGACAGGACTGGCAATTGTGGTTTATACCAACCACAAACCGTATGAGCCAAGGGAACGAGACTACGCGTTTGTTGGCTCCTTCTATGCCTACGCCATCTGGATTGGAATTGGTGCGCTGGGGCTTTGGGACACATTGCGTAAGAAAATGAGCCCTATAGTAGCCTCTTATCTTGTGATTGGGGTTACCATGGTTGCTGTTCCTGTCCGCATGGCAGCGGAAAACTGGGACGACCATGACCGAAGCAACAGATATACAGCAAGAGATATCGCAAAAGCGTATTTAGACAGCTGTGAGCCAAATGCAATTCTTTTCACTAATGGCGATAATGACACTTTCCCGTTGTGGTATGTTCAGGAAGTTGAAGGCTACCGAACAGATGTTAGGGTAGTAAACTTAAGCCTCTTAAACACGGATTGGTACATTGACCAACAGCGGCGTGCTGCTTACGAAGGAGAGGCTGTTCCTTTTAGTTTTGAATGGAATCAATACGTCCAAGGAACCCGAGATGTGCTATACTACCGTGAAATGGGCGTTAAAGGCAGATGGGACGTCAAGGACTTTATAAAGTTTGCTAAAAGAGACGACAGCCAGGTTAAATTCAAAGCTGCCACTAACAAAGAGCTTCCGCTTTATCCACAGAAAAAATTTAGAATCAATATTGATAAAGACGCAGTCTTTACAAACAATGTGGTGGATGTTAACGACAGCGCACAAGTTATAGATTACATAGACTGGAATTGGAAGTCTAACGTAATTACCAAAAGGGATCTAATGGTAATCGACCTCATTGCAAACAACGACTGGACGCGACCTATTTACTTTTCCATTACTGTAGGAAACAGTCCTAAAGCTTATTTCTGGTTAAATGATTATTTCCGATTAGAGGGGATGGCATACCGATTTGTACCAGTTTATACGCCAAATAATTCGCAAGGAATAGACTACGGTAAAGTAGACACTGATATTATGTACGAGAATGTCATGAATGACTTTGCCTACGGAAACATGGAGCTTCCTGATGTATATCTTGATGAAACCAACCGCAGATTAAGCTACAACCTGCGCACCATTCTTGGACGACTCGCCAATGAATTAGTCAAGGAGGGTAAAAGCGAAAAAGCTATTAAAGTACTTGACTTTGCCATGGAAAAGATGCCGGCAGAAAAATTCGGATATAACTACTTCTTATTTGGAATTATTGACTCGTACTATCGTGCCGGTGCCACAGAAAAAGCTAGAGCGCTAACAGATGAGTTTGTGACCTTCTTGGAGGACGAATTGGATTATTACCAAGGCCTCAGCAGAACGGATAGAAAACGAATGCGCAACGACTGGAGCACAGACCTTCAGTTCTACCAAATGCTCATTCGCACAAGCCAGGCAGACCAGCAGTATCGTCAAAGCCTAACACAAGGTTATAATGTAATCGCCTCTAAATTCCAATAATTAAAGACCAATCTCTAATTCAACAATCCCCGCGAAAGCGGGGATTGTTTGTTTAAAACCTTATCTTTTATCCAAAGTCAAGCTGCATTCGCTTGATACGCTCCACTAAAGTCTCATTTCCCATGGTTTCCCTTAGCCTGTCTACTAAAATTGGAAATGCCAAAGGGGTTGGTTTCTCTATTTTTTGCAAAATCGTCTTTTGATTCGCTATACGCTCTAAAGCAGAGCGCATACGTGCCTCTTCTAGCTGAAACTCGTGAACCTCCTCATATGCTTGTATAAGCAATAAATTGTTTGGATCGTATTCGCGAAACACCTCATAAATTAACTTAGTGCTATTCATCAAATGTTTAGTGGTCATATTCTTTCCTGGATACCCAGTAAAAACTAAGCCTGAAATTTGAGCAATGTCTCTAAACCGCCTTTGCATCATTTCGCTTTCGTTTAAGCTACTAACTAAGTCCTCACTTAGATGTTCCGTTGAAAACACATCGCTGTCTAAGGCCTCCTTTATGGGAATTGGCTGGTCGCTGTACAGCTCAAAACCATAATCGTTCATGGCAATGCTGAACGTTTGCTTTTTAAAGTGTCCAAGACGGAAAGAAATTAACGAAGCGAGGCCCTCGTGAACCAAGCGTCCTTCAAAAGGATAGACAAAGAGATGGTACCCTTCGCGGTCTTCCAAGTATTCCAAGAGGAATTGTTGTTGCGTTGGTACAATGCTGCGTTCTTTTTGTAAGGAAATAATTGGCTGCACAGCTGCAAGCTCTGGGTCTTCAAACGTATCATATAACGCCGACTCCTCTATCTTCTCCCTAAGAAAGTATCCCAATTCTGCGCTCAAGGGCATTCGGCCACCCATGTAGGAGGGAACCTGTCCTTTCTTTTGCTTGGACAGTTTTACGGTAGCCTCTATTCCCTTAAGCCTGACCAATTCAAGGGACCTTCCAGCAAACCAAAAAGCGTCTCCAGGGGTTAATTTGGAAATGAAGTATTCCTCTACCTGACCAAGGTATTTTCCTTTTTGCAGCTTTACCTTGATCATAGTTGAACTGACAATAGTCCCAATGTTAAACTTGTGCCGTATTCTTACCCTTCTAGACAACACTTTGAAGTACCCTTCGTCCTCTACAACCTTGTGAAAGTCTTCATAACCTTCAAGGCTACTTCCCCCTCTAACTATAAAGTCCAGGCACCAAAGCCATTCTTCATCAGTTAGGCTCGAAAAACTTGTTGTAGCTCTTACTTCTTGAAGTAACTTTGATCCTTTAAAACCATCACCAACCGCAAGAGTTACCAAGTATTGAATAAGCACATCAAAGCTTCTTAGATACGGAATTCTATTCTCGTTTGCCTCTGTATCTATAGCCTTGCGCAGCGCAGCACACTCTAGCAACTCCAAACCGTGCGTAGGCACAAAATAAATTTTTGATACTCCACCCGGTTTGTGTCCAGAGCGACCTGCACGTTGAACAAAGCGGCTCACTCCCTTTGGAGAACCTATCTGAACAACGCAGTCCACCGGACGAAAGTCTACCCCCAAATCCAAAGAAGAAGTGCAGACCACCGCCTTGAGCCTACCGTCATACAAGGCTTCCTCTACCCATGCTCTCAACTCCTTGGAAATAGCACTGTGATGCATAGCAATGATACCGGCCAAACCTGGATCCGTCTCCAGAATTTGCTGAAACCAAATCTCTGCCTGAGCCCTGGTGTTTGTAAAAATAAGTGTGCTCTTATTCTCGTGTATTAAAGGCACCACATTGTCTAACAGCCGAATCCCTAAATGACCTGCCCAAGGCAACGTTTCAACTTCGTATGGTAAGACCGGCTCTACCAAGAGCTTTTTTTGCACATTCGCCTTGATTATAACGGAAGAATCTATCTGATTAGGGCCCATCAGCACCTCAGCGCTTTCCTCCATATTTCCAATCGTAGCAGAAATGCCCCATGTCATCATTTCCGGACTAAGACTTCTGAATTTTGATAAAAACAATTCGCATTGAACCGCCCGCTTACTTCCCATAAGTTCATGCCACTCGTCAACTACTACAGCCCTAAGGTTTTTAAATAGTTTATCAAAACCTTTGTTACTAAGCATTACATGAATGCTCTCGGGAGTAGTAATCAAAATCTGCGGCAGCTTCTTCTTCTGAGCCAGCTTGATTTTCTGTGTGCTATCTCCTGTTCGCACACAAACCTCCCAGTTCGAAGACAAGGCAAAAAGCGCTTTTTCTGCACTTTGATTAATTTCTTTTGCCAGCGCACGTATAGGTGTAATCCAAATAAGTTGTACACCTTCACAAGACTCGGCGTCTGTTTTTGAACGCTCGATTCCCTCTGCTATGGCCGGCAACAAAAGGGAGTATGTTTTACCGCTTCCCGTAGGCGCGTTAACTATACCGCTAATGCGGTTCAGGTAAGAGCTCCATGCTTGGATTTGAAAAGGAAATGCCTTCCAGCCTTGGCTGGAAAACCAAGCGCGGCAATGAACAAGCGCATCAGCAGAAGACATTTAGTCAGCAGTTAATTTCTCTATCAACCAACAAAACTCATCCAAAAACTTAGGGTAATTTAAACTAAAATGTTTCTCCACAGGCTCACCCTTTTCATTAAAAAGGCTGGATACGTTGCTCACTTTTAAATTGTTAGGAAGCAAGATACCGCCTACGTACAATGCCCAAGAATGAAAGGCGTGCCAAGCATTGAGGCCGCCAAAAGGACCAGCGCTTACTGTGGTGGCCGCCATGGGTTTTAAATTATATTCTGAACGAAAGTAATCCAACGCGTTCTTCATGGCGCCGGGCATTCCGCCGTTATACTCTGGAAAAACAAACAAAATTCCGTCTGCGGACAACAGCGCTTTTCGTAGTTGATGAACTTCATCTAACTCACCGTGGTCGTCAAAGTTGGGAAATCTTAGTTCTCTTAAATTTACAAGGGAAGTGTTTACACCCTGCCTGATATTTAGTCTTTGGCTAAGAAACTGTGCTACCCTAAATGAGTTTGACTCTGAGCGCGGGCTTCCCTGAATTACAGCAATATGCATTGTAGTTGAATTTGAGAGAAAACAATTGCTTGAAGAAAAAGGTTTTAAACTTTTTTTCCGAATTTAGGTACTCGAAAGTAATCAGAGTTGGCGTCTGGAGCGTTTTTCAATGCCTCTTCTTTCTCAATCATTCCATTCATTCGATCGTCACGCATCACATTTACACTTTCACTCATCTGAGTTAACGGTTCAATTCCTGAAAGCTCTAGAGCGTCTATTTGAGACACAAAATCCAATATTTTCCCCATATCTCCCTGCATTTCCTTCAGCTCTTCCTCACTAAATTCAAGACGGCTTAAATGCGCTAAATGTTTGATTTGTTTTAGACTAATGCTCATTTTTGTGGCTTATTCATTCAAAGGTAGGGCAACTTTCCCTTCGTGACCCCATGATTTTAAATCTTTAGCCAAGGCTAGATAACAACGATCGCTTAAGTCTTGAATAGGGTTTTTCGCTTTAAGGTTCGGCCAAAATTCGCCAATCACAGCTGTGTCTACAGGTCCTAATGACGAAGGCTCCCCCCAATCACCTAACCGGAACTTACTTTGGTATATACTCATGAGAACAATGGGAACATGGTTGTCTACAGCAAGCTTAAATGCACCAGCCCTAAATGGGCCTACTAAATGTTTTTGTGGTGGAATTCCTCCTTCCGGATAAATACATACGCTAAATCCATCTTTAATGCGTTGGTCTGCTTCCAAAAGAGCTTGTTTTCTGCCACGAAAAGAACTTCTGTCAACAGCTATTGAGGTTTGCTTAAAGAAATAACCAAAAAGAGGGAGCTTAAGAAGCTCTGCTTTTCCCATAAAAACAACTGGCGAAGGAGAAGCTAAAAACGTTAAGGGAATGTCTATATCGGACGAATGGTTAGCAGCTAACACATATGGCCCTTTGTGCTTAAGCTCGTATTTTCTTGATCGGGGTATGATGCCCATCAATAGCAAATAAGTCCAAGACCACAATTTACCTATTCGGAAAAAAACCTCGTATTTGGCCCCAGGTCTTGCAAACAACAGAAGCGGTGCCAATAACAACAGAATGGAAACCAGCGCACAGATATAGTACCAAAGGTGATGAATATAGCTTCCTATCTTTTGCACAATACTAAAAGCCTAGTTTATCGCGGACCCTGTTAAGGGTAGACTGAGCAACAGGACGGGCTTTTTCTGCACCTATCTTTAACGCGGACATAACCTCACCGGGGTTGGCCATGTAGTGGTCGAACTTTTCTCGGGCCTCGCCAAACTCTTCTAAAATCAGCTCGAATAGCGCTGTCTTGGCGTGTCCATATCCAAAATTTCCACCACGGTATTTAGCTGCCAAGTCTGCTACCTGGTTTTGTGTTCCTATCAACTTGTATAAAGCAAACACATTACATGTATTTGGATCTTTAGGTTCTTCAAGAGGCGTTGAATCCGTTTGAATTCCCATAATCTGCTTCTTTAATTGTTTTATAGGCAAGAATACATCTACAACATTACCGTAGCTCTTGCTCATTTTACGGCCGTCTGTTCCCGGAACAGTCATAAGTGATTCTGAAATTTTGGGTTCAGGGACAATAAACGTATCACCATATTTATAATTAAAACTGGATGCTAAATCACGGGTAATCTCTAGGTGCTGTTTTTGATCCTTTCCAACAGGGACAATATCGGCATCATATAACAGGATGTCCGACGCCATTAATACAGGATAATCAAAAAGTCCAGCATTCACATCACTAAGGTTGTTACTCTTATCTTTGAAGCTATGAGCGTTTGCAAGCATAGGATACGGAGCAAAACAATTTAAATACCATGTCAGCTCAGTACATTCGGGAAGATGACTCTGAGCATAAAATACCGCCTTATTGGGATTTATTCCACAAGCAAGCCATGCAGCTGCTGTGGCAATTAGGTTTTCCTTGCGCTGTTTTGGGTCTTTTATTGTTGTTAAACTATGAAGGTCGGCAATAAATAAGTACGCCTCATTTTCTAGATTTTTGCTCATTTCAATTGCCGGAAGAACCGCTCCTAAAATATTTCCCAAATGTTGTCTTCCAGAACTCTGGATTCCTGTTAAAACTCTCGCCATCTCTGCGGGTCTCTTATTTTACCAATGTCAACTCTAAATCTATATCAGCCCAATAACTACTGTCTGCGGGAATTTGAATGAATGATGTGGTCCAAACTTGTTCGTTAGGCAACGCACTAAGCATCACGAAATTGAAGCTCACGCTATCGTTATCTAAAACTAAGGTGCTATCGTTATTAGTTAGCGTCCATATTCCCGAGCTTTCCATTGATACAGGTACTTGAATCGAACCCAAATCAGCAACAAACGAGATGTTAATGTTTCCCGTATCCGGCATTTCGTAAATATTGACCTTTCCTAAAAGCTGGGTGCCCAAGCCTGAAAACTGTAACAATGACGATGGATTTAGCGGGTTTGGCATTTCACCACTATAAGCCACCTGAACCATAGTCCATTCGCCAACAATGTCTTGTCTATTAAACTGAAGGGTTGGATCAGGGTTATTTTGACAAGAAATAGCCATAATCATTGTGCTTAAAGTTAAAATTACTCTTTTCATATTTACGAATTATAATGGCGATGTCGAAAAAATCACGTCTGGCTTCTCAATTGATTGTATCACACTCAGCAAATATTTTGCAACGTTTTGAGGTTTTATCAACTTGCCCGATTTGTATTCTGAAATAAACGACGAAACGGCCGGAAAGTCTTCCTTATTTGCTTTCCTTATAATCTCTTGCATTGGCGTGTCCACCTTCCCTGGTTTAAAAACATGAATAGGGATATTTGGGTATTCTGTGCTTAGCACCTTGGCATACATATGAATAGACGCTTTTGACGCACAGTATACAGACCAACCCGATATGGGATACTCAGCAGCTCCTGAACCAGTAAAATAGACCTGTTGTTTTCCTGTTGATTCACTCAAGAATCTTGCTGTTAAACGAATGGGGGCGCTAACATTAAGCCGAAAACAATAATCGATAGACATTGTGTCTGTTTTTTCACCAGACATAACAGGCCCTAGCGTTCCCGCATTATTGATGAGTATATTGTTTTCACCTAAGTAAAGTGTCAGATTATCTATAGACTTTAAATTCGTTAAATCACAAGCTGTAAACCTCCAGTTTGAAACATTCTCTAAATCACTCGGGGCAGTTCGCCCGATGCCCTGTACGTGATACCCTTCGGATAAAGCAGCACTTGCTATAGCATGACCTATTCCTGAGCTAACACCCGTAATTATGATGTTGCCTTTACTCACTAAGCATTAATTTCAATGAATCGATTTATATCACTGTCTAGACCGAAAAGAACCAATATATCTCCTTCGCTTACTTTACTATGCGGTCCAGGTACACCGTAAATATGATGTTCTATACGCTCATCTGCTCCCTCTTTGGCAATAGTCTTCTTCAATACAGTAACCATATTTAGATTATATTTCTTGCGAAGACCTATATCTTCAAGGGTGCGGCCTATTACCTTCGACGGCGCCTCAACCTCTATGATTTCGTAATCATCCGGTAACTCAACACACATTTTAACGCCGGGATTGGTCAATTGCTCAGCAACATTGTTAGCAACCTCAAGCTCAGGGCTTAAAATTTCGTCAACATCCATTTTTTCTAAAATCCTGTACTGAACGGGGCCTTGAGCTCTCGCAATTATTTTTTTTACACCAATCTCTTGTAATTGAAATACACATAAAAGCATTTCTTGAAAGCTGGATCCAATGCTGACAATCACAGCATCAACTTCTTTAAGGTTTTGGTTCTCCAAAGCCGCAGAGTTCGTTGCATCGAGCTGAACCGCGAAAGCAACGTCTTGAGAAATAAGTTGTACTCGTTCCTCATTCTCATCTATAGCCATTACATCAGCACCTCGTTCTGATAACTTTCGAGCTATTGCTGAGCCAAACACACCCAAACCAATAACTGCAAATTTATTCTTCATCTTACTTTATTTCTTTAGGGCTCTTGCAAGGTCTGCAATCAAATCATCTATATGCTCAATACCCACAGACAGACGGATTAGATTATCCGTTACCCCTACTTTTTCTCTTTCTGCTTTAGGAATGGATGCGTGTGTCATAGAAGCTGGATGTCCCGCTAAAGATTCCACTCCACCTAAACTCTCTGCTAAGGTAAACACCTCAAACGAACTCACAACATCAGCTGTTCTTTCAAGACCTACTTCTTTCAAGGTAAAGCTTACCATACCTCCAAATTTTTTCATTTGACGCTTTGCAATCTCGTGGCCATTATGGTTCTTTAATCCCGGCCAATATACCTTATCAACTGCTGGGTGTGTTGTTAAAAAATCAGCTACTGCAGCGCCATTTTCACAATGTCTATCCATGCGAACATGAAGGGTTTTTATGCCCCTTAATGCGATAAAGCTGTCCATTGGTCCTAATATTGCCCCAGAGGCGTTTTGAATAAAGTAAATCTTATCCGCTATGTCTTTGTTGGATGTCGCTAATAGTCCTAAAACTACATCACTGTGTCCACCAAGGTATTTAGTTCCGCTATGCATAACAACGTCTGCACCATGATCAAGAGGCCTCTGTAAATAAGGTGTGGCAAACGTATTGTCCACAACCATTAAAGCTCCTACAGATTTAGCTTTTTTAGAAACAGCAGCAATGTCCAAAACATTGAGCATTGGGTTCGTTGGAGTTTCCATCCACACCATTTTAGTATTAGAACTAATGGTATTGTCCCAATTTTTATTTGACATGTCCACAAATGTAAATTTCAAACCGTATTGCGAAAACACTTGTGTAAAAAGACGATAGGTGCCACCATACAGGTCGTTGCAGGCAATTATTTCTTCTCCAGGTTTCAAAAACTTCAATAAGCAATCAATAGCGGCAAGCCCAGAACCAAAGGCTGCACCAAATTTTCCGCCCTCCAAGGAAGCAATGGACCTTTCCAAAGCAAAACGCGTTGGATTCTGGCTTCTGCTGTATTCAAAACCCTTGTGTTTACCAGGGTACTCTTGAACATAGGTTGAGGTCTGATAGATTGGGGGCATAACTGCTCCCGTGGTGGGGTCAGCGTGCTGACCGCCATGAATAGCGAGGGTCTCTATATTTTTACTTTTATCCATGATTTAGGTGTTTTGAGTTATTTGCAGTGCTCTTCAAAAGCACCAAGCAAATTACCCGCTATCATTTGAGCCGTTCTGCCTTCAATGTGGTGGCGTTCTATCATATGAACCAACTCCCCGTTCTTGAACAAGGCCATTGATGGTGATGAAGGAGGAAAGGGCAGCATGTGTTTTCTGGCCGCTTCCACGGCCGCTTTGTCGTTTCCTGCAAAAACCGTTATCATTCGGTCTGGTTTAATCTCAGACGTAGCAGCAGCTATAGCAGCGGGACGAGCCGAACCTGCTGCACAACCACAAACAGAATTTACAACGACCAAGGTGGTCCCCTGTGCTGTTATCGAAGAAATAA
>CACMMX010000005.1 GCA_902614915.1 uncultured Cryomorphaceae bacterium | reverse complement strand
AAATATAGGAGATGTCTTAAAGCAAGGAGGTCAAATCCTTGTTCAAATTACGAAGGAGCCCATATCTACAAAAGGGCCTCGTATAACAGCAGAGTTGAGTATTGCCGGTCGTTTTGTAGTCTTAGTTCCTTTTTCTAATCGAGTTAGCGTAAGTCAAAAAATACGCGATAGAGAAGAAAAGGATAGGCTGAAAAAATTGGTCAGAGGCATCAAACCAAAGGGATTTGGTGTCATTATACGGACTGTCGCTAACAGACAGACTGCGGAAGATTTGCAGGCAGATTTAGATGCCTTGATACGCAAATGGAAGTCACTGCATAAAGGTGTAAAAAAAAGAAATAAGCCGACTCGAATTTTCCGAGAGATGAATCGTGCGAGTGCCTTTTTAAGGGATGTATTTAATGATAACTTTGTTGGAATTACCATTGATGATCAAGAACTTTTTGAGGAAGTAAAGGATTACTTGGATGCAATCAAGCCTGGAGCATCTAAAATGGTAAAATTTTATGACGGTCAAATGCCGTTATTCCAATTCGCAAGTGTTGATAGGCAGATTAAAGGAGCTTTTGGTCGTTCGGTAAGTATGCCGAAGGGTGCTTATTTAGTCATCGAACACACGGAAGCAATGCATGTGGTCGATGTTAATTCAGGAAACAGAACAAATACCGCGGAAAATCAAGAGGCGAATGCCTTGCAAGTAAACTTATTGGCGGCAGTAGAAGTTGCCCGTCAGTTAAGATTGCGTGATATGGGCGGTATTGTGGTAGTTGATTTTATTGATATGAATAGTGCAGAAAATCGTAAAGTGGTGTATGAGAAGATGCGTGACGAAATGAAGCGAGACCGAGCTAGGCATAAGATTTTGCCTATTTCTAGGTTTGGCCTGATGGAATTGACGCGTCAACGTGTGCGTCCTGAAACAAACATCACCACAAGAGAGGAAAATCCTGATAATTTGGTGGAAGCTCCAATTCAAGTGATCGACAATATTGCAAGCAAGTTAAATGCAAAAACTCAGAAAGAGATTTTTGTTCATGTACACCCGTTTATCGAGGCATACATTACAAAGGGCCTTTTCAAGAGTGTAAAAAAGGATTGGCAGAAACGATTTAAAAAGAAGATCGTGGTCGTACCTAGAGATGCTTTCACTATGCTTGAATGGAAGTTGTTGGATGGAGAGAATAACCCGATTTAATTTAAATTCACAATGTAAAGAAAACCCCAAGCTTCGCATGCGACTCTTGGGGTTTTTTCGTAAAAATTGAACCATGACAACCTCAGAAGCTCTTCAGAAATTGCGGCATTATTGCGCGTATCAAGAACGCAGTCCGTTTGAGGTAAAGCGTAAGCTCAGTTTGATAAAACTTCCAAGTAAATATCATGAAGAAGTCATTACTACATTAATGGAGGAGAACTTCTTGGATGAATACAGATTTGTAGAGGCCTTTGTAAAGGGGAAAATAAATCAAAAACACTGGGCACCAAGAAGAATTAGGGCGGGCCTTCAAGAGCACAGAATACCTGCGGTTACGATTTCTAGAATTATTGCTAGCGTAGATCCAGATAAAGTTTGGAAGAATGCGCTTTATTTGGCGAATCGTTGGCTTAAATCAAAGACTAAGGAACAATTAACGGCTGCCATGCAACGTCGTGGTTATTCCTTTGAGATGATTAATAAAGCTTACCAAGAAGCTGTTTCAGAGCATCGTATTTGAATCTACCTAAGAGGATTTGGAATTTACTTACATCTTAACCCTTCCAAGTGCCGCCGTAGCGGTAATGGCTGTTTCCAGGCTTGACTTCTAAAACGCACGCATCGCAGAGAAAATACCACGTTTTGTCGGCAGGTTTGTATTGCACCCTGAACATCAAGGAATGTTCCTCATTGCATTGTGGGCACTTTTTAACTCTACTCATAAAACTGCGAGAACAGACTTTACTTCCAATAGATCTGCTGCAGTCACATCCAAGTGGAATACCATGCGGCATTTTTCTGGACCCATCTGGCTGATACCTATTCCTTTGGTGGCAAGGGTGCCAATAAATTTTTCCTGATTCATGTCTTCGCTTAATCCAAAAATTAAGATGTTAGTTTCTGGGGCCACCACATTTTTTACCCAAGATTGCTGGCCTAAAAATTCAGCCATTTCCTTGGCAGCGGTATGGTCTTCAGCTAAGCGGTCCACGTTATTTTCTAGTGCATAGATGGCAGCACCGGCCAAAAGGCCTGCTTGTCTCCAGCCACCGCCTATTCGTTTACGTACTCTGCGGCTGTGGTGGATGAATTCCTCGCTGCCAAGAAGCACAGAGCCCACAGGTGCACCAAGACCTTTGGATAGGCAGATGGATATGGAATCGAACGCAGTTCCATAATCGCTTTCATTTTGATTTTTGGCAACTAACGCATTAAACAATCGGGCACCATCTAAGTGAAAGGTTAGTCTATGCTTGGAAGCTACTGCCCTCAAAGCTTCTATCTCCTCCAATTCGTAACATGTACCCCCACCTTTGTTGGAGGTATTTTCCAGAGCGAGGACTCGGGATTTTGGGTAATGAACATCGTCCGCCTTAATACAGCCAAGTACGCCTTTAGGATGCATAATTCCGCGAGCATCTCCCGTAAAGGTTACAGAGGCATGTGCATTTGCAGCAATTCCTCCACCTTCGTAATTGTAAATATGCGCATAGGGATGGCAAATGACCTCGTCGCCTGGGCTGAGGTGAGACATCAAAGCGATTTGATTGGCTTGTGTTCCACTAACGCAAAAGAGTGCCTTCTCTGTACCGAATCGCTCCGCAGCCAATTCCTCCAGTTTGATAACAGTAGGGTCGTCGCCCCAAACATCATCGCCCACAGGGCTATTAAACATGGCTTTTAACATACCTTTGGATGGGCGGGTGACGGTGTCACTACGGAGGTCAATTTTTAACATTTGAGCAGTACTTTATAATCTTGGTGAAGATAACAAGTGATGATTAACTTTGTCTGTCTATGGTAACAGCTGAACAAATAAAATCGTTGGGAGAACGATTGGAGCGATTGAAGAGTTATTTAAATCTCGAACAAAAGCGTATTCAAATTATCAACGAGGAAGAGAAAACGGCTTCTCCCGAATTTTGGAATAATCCTAAAGAAGCTGAAAAAACCATGAAGGCTCTTAGAGGCGTAAAGTTTTGGGTAGCAGGTTATGAAAAAGCGGAATCATTATTTGGTGAGGTAGAATTGAGTTTAGAGTTTTATAAAGAAGGTGAGCTTGAGGAGAGTGATGTGCAGTCGGCATATGGTGAATGTGAAGATTGGATTGAGGAACTAGAATTCAAAAATATGCTAAGTGGTGAGGAAGATAAACTCAGCGCGGTATTGCAAATCACTGCGGGTGCCGGTGGTACAGAAAGTTGTGACTGGGCAAGCATGTTGATGCGTATGTATTTGATGTATGCAGAAAAGCAAGGCTTTAAAACCAAAGAATTAGTTTTACAAGAAGGAGATGTAGCTGGAATAAAAACGGTAACGATTGAGATTGATGGTGATTATGCTTTTGGATTTTTAAAAGGCGAAAATGGGGTGCATCGATTGGTCCGTATCTCACCCTTTGACTCTAATGCTAAGCGCCACACCAGTTTTGCCTCTGTCTATGTCTTTCCTTTGGTGGATGATTCTATTGATATTCAAATTAATTTGAGTGATATAGAATGGGATACCTTCCGTTCTTCAGGCGCTGGAGGACAGAACGTAAATAAGGTAGAGACTGGAGTTCGACTGCGGCACAGACCAACAGGTATAATCATTGAAAACACAGAAACTCGCTCACAACTCGGCAATAAAGAGAAGGCCATACAACTTTTGAAGTCTCAATTATATGAGATGGAGATTGAAGCTAGAAATGCCAAGCGTGCAGAGATTGAAGCGGGTAAGAAAAAAATCGAATGGGGTTCACAAATTCGCAATTATGTAATGCATCCTTATAAGTTGGTCAAAGATGTTCGTACTGCCCAAGAAACCTCTGATGTGGATAGTATAATGAACGGGAATATTGACCAATTTCTTAAAGCGTTTCTTATGCAACAAGGGGAGAGTGCAAATGCAGATCAGTATTAAGTTAGTGCCGAGTAGGTTTAGTGCACAAAATGCATAGTTACGGGTTAAATAAGCAGTTATATTGAAGTATGCGCAAATTCTTTGCTTTGTTAGCCTTTCTTTTGACTTTAGGACTTTTCGCCCAGCAGGGTTTTGTGCGCAATGACGGGCAGTGGGAAGATCCTTCAAAGTTTATTTATCGTTTTGGTGCGAATTCCTTGTTTTTAACTCCGGACTCTTTAGTCTTTAGTATTCTGAATCCGCAGGATCAGCATCATCACGATTCACCTGAAAAGCATCACTATGCGGACACGCTCCATTATGCTAATTTCTCCCTGAAATTTAAGAATTCCGGTGCGCTGAACTGGCGAGGTAGGAATGCTTATTCTCACAAAAATCATTTTTATTTGGGTCACAGGTCCAATTGGCGTAGCAACGTTCCTTCTTATCAAACTCTGATTGCAGAGGACGTCTACCCTGGGATAGATCTTGTTGTTTATACTTCTTCAGGCGGTGTTAAATACGATTGGATTGTCGGGGCAGGAGCGGATCCGTCCCTTATTTCTACCATATATGGCGGCGTTCAGGGGTTAGAAGTTCAGCCCAAAAAGGTTCGTATTCAAACAGCTATAGGTGAGCTTGTTGCTTGCCTTTAAGAGTTTTACGTAAGTAGCTCTGCCAGGAATTTATCTGCGGCCCTAAATCGTGGTAGTGCAAAAATGCGTCTTTATCGTAACCAACGTCTACAAAGGCAGCGTTTAGGCCAGTGGCCAATTTTTTGACGGTCCCTAAATAGACATCGCCAACGGAGAAGTTATCATCTCCTTTTTCCTTTATGAGCTCTTGTAATCTCCCGTCTTCAAGTAGTGCTATATCAGCACGGTCAGAACTAGCACTAATTACTAATTCCGTTTTCATACACTAGAAGCTTATTTCTTCTTGTGACGATTCTTTCTTAGACGCTTCTTACGCTTGTGCGTAGCAATCTTATGTCTTTTACGTTTTTTTCCGCTTGGCATAATGCAAAGTTTTTGTGTTATTAATCTTATAATCCTTCGGCGAGCGCTTTCATTCGCTTCGCCTTGGGGTATGTGTTTAAGTATTCGTCTAAGACCTCAACGGCTCTAGTTGTATCAGCCGTTTGAAGTAATGCTTGCACTTTATTCAAAGCATACATTTCATTTTCAGGAAACAGTTGACTCAATTGATGAAATCGGTCAATTGCCTTATCCCACTGACCTGACATCATAGAAAAATTGCCTAGCCACATTAAGGCTTTTTCATGATTTGGATCTTCTTTGAGTACATCGAGTAACATTCCGATAGCAACCATTGGTGCACCTTCCCCACTTTGGATAATGGCAACGGCTTCATCAACTTTTACATCCAAAGCGCTTACCTCCTCTTTAACCTGAACTTTTTCCTCTTGAAACGGAGTTCTTGGTAGGCTGAAGATGGCTACTGCGGCAACTATTGTTACCCCCAATGCTATGTATGTGTTTCGTGACAAATTACCCTTCTACTGGAACATTTTCTTTTACACCTTCGACGAACACTTTTGCTGGCTTAAATGCTGGAATACAGTGAGCCGGTATAACGATAGTGGTATTTTTTGAAATATTTCTTCCAGTTTTCTGAGCGCGCTTCTTCACAATGAAAGAACCGAACCCACGTAAATACACGTTGCTACCATCTTCAAGGCTGTGCTTAATCTCTTTCATGAAGCTCTCTACAACTGCTTGAACTTCACCTCTCTCCATTCCTGTTTTGTCAGAAATTTTAGTAACGATATCCGCTTTAGTCATTTGCTCTGTATTTTAGGGTCGCTGTGACCGGTTATTGAGGGGCGCAAATATAAATCTATTATCCTTATTTACAGCAGTTAATGGATAAAAAAAACACATGTACATAGAATGCCTGAAGATTTACTTAATAGCTTTAGAATTAGCATTGAAGACTTCTATCGGTCTCACAAGCGTAACATGCCTTGGAGAAAACATAATCCGGTACCTTACGAAGTCTGGTTGAGTGAAGTGATTTTACAACAAACAAGAGTAGCACAAGGCATTCCATATTTCAACAAAATACGCCATGCTTTTCCCACTATAGAAGACCTCGCAAACGCGAATGAAGACCATCTTCTTTCCTTGTGGACTGGGCTTGGCTATTACAACAGGGCTAGAAACCTTCAAAAAGGTGCGAAACAGGTTATGAAAAATCACAATGGAGAACTGCCAAAATCTTCTGCTGATTTGATAAACATTGCCGGAATTGGGCCATATACTGCAGCGGCCATATCGAGTATATGTCACGGTGAAAAAATTGGCGTTGTGGATGGAAATGTATTTAGAGTCCTAAGCCGATTCTTTGGTATTTCAACACCTATCAACACAAGTGCGGGATTGAAAGAATTTCAACTACTCGCCAATGAAATCGTACATCTTTCAAACTCTTCTGCAGATTATAACCAAGGAATCATGGAGTTTGGCGCTTTGCATTGTACACCTAAAAAGCCCCTCTGTATGATGTGTGAACTAGCGGACATTTGCACTGCTCACAATACAGGAAAAGTGGATGTTTTGCCCGTAAAAAAAAAGACTACCCAGCGTACATCCGAAGAAATTCATTTTGCTGTTGTCGTTGATAAGGCAAGGCTTGCAATGAGGAAAAGAGATACTGAAGGTATTTGGGCTGGACTGTATGAATTCCCTAGATTAGAAAAACCTCCTATTAATGGTCTACCAGCGGCAGAACAAATTGTGCATAAACTCAGCCACAAAGACCTCATTTGCTATTTCTGGCAGGTCAATGAAAGCCAATTAAACGAGCCATTAACCTATTATACAAAGTCCCAAATAAAAAAGTTAGGATTGCCAATTATCATTGCCAAATTTGTTGAAAAGATTGAGTTCTAATAGCGCGTAAAATCGCTAAATTTATGGTCGAACAAAGTATAAAATAACATGGCAGGTACATTGAACAAAGTAATGCTGATTGGAAACTTGGGTAAAGACCCTGAAATCATGCATTTTGAAAACGGAGGTTCTTTGGTTAAATTTCCTATTGCAACATCTGAAACTTATACAAACAGAGACGGTCAACGAATTAGCAATACGGAATGGCATAACATTATAATTAACGCAAAAGGTCTCGTGGAGGTAGCTCACAAATACCTCAAAAAGGGGCACAAGGTTTATCTAGAAGGCCGTATAAAAACTCGAAAATGGCAAGACCAAAGTGGCAATGATAGGTATTCAACTGAAATCCAAGTGAATCACATGACTATGCTTACCTCAAGAGCGGAAAGTGAAGGTGCAGCAAATGATTCGCAAGGAAGTTATGCTAATACAGAATCAATGAATTCGATTTCTTCCCCGCCACCACCTATAAATACAGAGTCACAGGGGAATAATCAGCAAGAAACAGATGACCTTCCATTCTAATTGTTGAACTAATTATTCAAATTTGGACCCCGACCCTTTCCATTTATTTCAAACTATATTTCTTAACTCGAGCAATAGCTTGGTTGGGTTAGCAATTTTAAGTTGCGTTTTATTGTTACTCTTAATCTGCTCCGCTCTTATCTCTGGAAGCGAGGTAGCTTTCTTCTCATTAAATGCCTCCGATTTAGAAAGCTTAGAAGAAAACAATGCAGAAAACGAAAGGATAAATAACTTACTGAAGCAGCCGGAGGAGTTACTTGGCACCATATTAATTGCCAATAATTTCGTGAACGTGGGAATAGTAATTCTATCATCATTTTTATTAAATGAATATTTCTCACCAGAGAACTGGTCGACTTTAGCAGTATTCCTTGTTGAGATATTGAGTATAACAATGGTTTTATTACTTTTTGGTGAGATTCTTCCTAAAGTTTATGCAAGAAGTTTCCGTCTTCCATTTGCAAAGCTAGTAGCCGGTTTCTTGAGCATTATTCACAAAATACTTCTTCCACTCAGTATACGATTAAGCAAAACGGTAAATAAACTATCTATTGAAGGTAAAAGTCCTAGCATAAGTGTAGATGACCTTGAGCAAGCACTCCAGCTAACTAATGATGATAATACCAAGGAAGAAGAGCAGCGCATTTTAAAAGGAATCGTACGCTTTGGATCTACCTCAGTCAAAGAAGTGATGACGCCCCGAACTTCTGTAGTAGCCATTGATGAAAATACAGGATATCATGAGGCATTGGATAAAATGACTGAAAGCGGTTACTCTAGAATTCCCGTTTTCGAAGAAAACTTAGATCAAATCAAAGGACTTTTATATGTTAAAGATCTACTTCCCTACATGGACGCAGTTGAAAAATTTGGTTGGCAAGACTTGATGCGCCGGCCCTTCTTTGTTCCTGAAAGCAAAAAAATAGACGATTTACTTGGTGAATTTCAGCGCAGGCGGGTACACTTGGCCATTGTGGTAGACGAATTCGGAGGAACTTCGGGAGTTATCACTCTTGAAGATGTCTTGGAGGAGATTGTTGGAGAAATTTCAGATGAGTTTGACGACGACGATTTGAGCTACAGCAAGCTAGACAAGCATAATTTTGTTTTTGAAGGATCTATCCCATTAATTGATTTGTGCCGTGTACTGGATTTACCAAAGGATCGATTTGATGCAGTAGATGGAGAAAGTGATACTTTAGCGGGATTAGTATTAGAGCTGGCTGGAAAATTTCTAGACAAAGGAGAAGTAATCATTTACGAAGAATTCACCTTCATGGTGGAAAGCACCGACCAGCGAAAAATCATTAGAGTAAAAATCACCATTAATCCGAAGAAATCTAATTGACTATGAAGGGTCTAAAAATCATAATTATTCTCTGTATTGTAGTCTCAGCATGCATTTCTGACCCTGTTGCACGACCTAATGGATTTATGAGAATCGGAATGCCTGAAAAGTCCTACAGCCCTTTTCAAGCGCATGACTGTCCTTTTACATCATCTTTGAATTCGTCTGCTAAAATCATCTATAAAGATTCGGCCGCTTGCTGGATTGATATTGTGTACCCAACACTATTAAGCACCATCCAGCTTACCTATAAACCTGTAGAAAACAATCTTAAAGAATTGTTCTTGGACGCCCAAAAACTCGCTTATAAACATACTGTTAAAGCGACAGGAATGCACGAACAAATTTTTGCATACGATAATTCTAGGGTTTATGGTATGTATTATGAATTATCTGGTGCTTCCGCCACAACTACACAATTTTATGCAACGGATAGTACGCAGCATTTCTTAAGAGGAGTTTTATATCATTACAGTACGCCAAACCCAGACAGTCTGGCTCCTGTAACCTCCTTCATGCGCGAAGAAATGGTGGAGTTTATTTCCAATCTTTATTGGGCCGATGAGCAATCGTAAGCTTCTTTATTTAGCCTCCAGCCCAACTCAGGCGTGTCTAATTACAAGCTATTTAGAGGGCCATAATATCCGAGTGCATCTTGAACACCTAACAATGGCCTCAATCTTACCAATTGGAGCTAATCTTAGTATAAGAATTTTCGTCTTTAGCCCTCAGTGGAGCAGAGCTATTCGCCTCCTTACTACCTTCTTAGAGCAAGAAACAAGGGATAACTAATTGAAGATAAAATACCAATACTCAACACCAAGTGAAGAGGTTGCATTAATTGAGGTAGTCCAAAAAAGTAAAGAACCACACCAACCGTCCATTCCAAAGCAATGGCAAAAATCAAAGCGTTGAAACCAGGGATATGCAATCCTTTTACTCGTTTTTGATAGAAAAGCAGACTAGCAATTGCCAGAATAAACCAAGCAAATGAGCGGTGAACGCGCGGCATGAGTTCTTCAATGCTTGGAATGATATCAAAACGATTCAAAAAACCGTGATCAACTGCTATATCCACCAATTCCCGAGTTTGCGTTCCCAAGAAAATCTGAACAACCACAGCTAATAGCAGCAGCACCAAAGTTCGAAGAATAGACTTTGGAAGCGCCTTGGAATACTGATCATTTCGGGCACGAAGAACGAGCAGTAACAAAACGATTGCAACGGAGCCCATCATGTGTATAGTTATTTGATTGGGGACCAAATTGCCATCAACAACAAGTTTTCCCAACCAAGCCTCAAAACCCAGAAGAAACAACACACTTCCTGACAACAATGCATTCCAAACTGATTTACGAATTTGAATGAAGGCAATTAAAGTCATCAAAAAAATGGGAAGACCGGAGAGTGCACCAAGCAAACGATTTATAAATTCAATCCATGTATGGACTGGGTTAAAAACCGTGTATTCATGACGATCGAACTTAGTCCAATTGGTTGAAGAAAACTCTTTAGCAGTTATCAAATCTGAATTGGCAATCCAAAAATGATTGTCTAATAATATCATTTGACCTTGCTTAAACGCCTTACCCGAGCGCCAAGTCAACGTCTCTATATTAGTTGGTGGAATATTGTAGCCAAAACATTGTGGCCAATCGGGACAGCCCATCCCAGAACCAGTAGCACGTACAATGGAACCCGCGAGTATCACGAAGAATATAAAGATCAGAGAAATGGTTGCTAACCTTTTAATTACCGGGCTATTCATAAAACTTATTTGAATAGCGATGCGCTATAGATATCTCCATCGCCAACTGCTGCAATACGAGTTATGATTTCATTTATAGAAACTAAGGTGGAATCAAAAGTTACCGAGGCCGAGCTGTCGGAAAAAGTAATGTCAAAAGATACCACACCCGCGCTTGTTCGAATATTTCTCTCTATGACGCCCTTACATCCCACTTCACAGGTCATTCCGGCAATCAATAAAGAAACATTTGAATTCGCCGTTGCTTCCGGAAGAATATCTTGTTTGGAAACAGGAATTAAGATCACCTCTGGTTCCGGAATTGAACAAGATAACAAAGCAAGTGTTGCTGCAAATATGGCTAATTTTTTCATTACATCTATTTTTTACAAAATTACAAGCGCAGTCCACTTTGGCTGTGTTTTTATTACATTTTTGCCAAATGAATGATTCCTATCAAAACAAGTCAATTATCTCTTGGTTCATATTTATTGGATTAGCTCTTGTTTGGGGATCATCTTTTATCTTGATGAAAAGAGCCCTCCAAAGCTTTAGCTTTAGTCAAGTGGGCGCCTTACGCGTGAGTATTGCGGCCATTTTTATGATTATAATTGGGTTTAGGCATTTCAAATATTTCCGAAAAAAAGATTTGATTCCGCTTCTAATTGTAGGATTTTTAGGCAACGCCATACCCTATGTGTTGTTTCCTCTTGCCGTTAATCACCTTGATAGCGGGGTTGTAGGCATCATCAATTCTCTAGTTCCTCTCTTTACAGTGTTGATTGGGGGCTGGTTTTTTGGTCAAAAGGCTGGCAAGACTCAATGGAAAGGAGTAGCCGTTGGTCTTCTAGGCGCTGCTCTGCTCATTTTACCTATAAATGGCATACTTCATGGTGCATTTGAAATAGAGGGAGATTTAGCCTATGGCCTTTTCGGTGTGCTCGCGACCATGATGTATGGTACTTCAGTTAATACCTTGAAAATACAATTACCCCATTTAAAAGCGCTCACGGTAACCACACTAAGCTTGGCGAGTGCGGCGCCTTTTACTATAGCATACAGCTTAAGCTCCGGTTTTTTAGATGTATTCTCTGCAGATTCAAATGCTTGGACGAACTTCGGATACATCTGTATTCTTGGAATTCTTGGAAGTGCACTTGCTGTAATTTTTTTCAATCGACTCATTCAAATGACCAGCGCTCTTTTTAGCTCATCTGTAACTTACGCTATACCCGTTGTTGCTTTAATTTGGGGAATATGGGACGGCGAACAAATTATATGGAATCACCTTATAGGTTTAGTGGTGATCATTACCGGTATTTATCTCATCAATAAGAAATAATTTTTTTTATCAATAAAAATCCCCCAACAGCCATGGCAATTGGGGGATTTATGCTTTGTGTTTGGTTCATTATTTAAATAGCTTGGTCTTTACATCATCACCGAACTCAACGGAATCAACCTTTATGGTAAAGGTTTGCTGACCAGCAGTTTGTTTACTGACCTTTGGCATCTTTATACCATTGTATTCGCCCCATTCCTGAACCGTCATGGAAATGGCCATGTCTCCTTCAGGGGTTTCAGTAGTTTCTGTGCTCTTATAAAACAATCCGGTTTTTACCTCAAAATACCTGATTTTCTCACCTTCACTAACCTGATAAACGGCCTTCCCATCCATGAGGGTTTGACCGTCAAAGGTGAATGATTCTAAATCTTGCATCCATGTCAATTCGTCAACAACGAATATAGCTTGCTTCTTAAGATCTTCTAGTTCTTCACCTTCTAGTTCCTTTTCTCCTTGCATTCCGCTCTGTTTACCTACACCGTTAACATAGGTCATTTTCATAACCGTCATCCCTTGCATGCTTTGCTCCATCATGAATTTATTAGGTGTAATCTTAGCAGTACGCATTGTAAGCTGTCCAGGCATTCCAGGAATTTCTATATGTGCTTTCATGTCCATTGCTTTCAATGCCTTAAGCACATCAATACCACCCATTGCATCATAGTAGTTGTTAAATACTGTTTCCAAGGTGATGCCCTCCGGCATAAACAAGAATGTTGGTGCATTCGTTGGCATTCCTTCTGCATCGTAGTATTCTACTTCACCAAAAGCAGCAAGACCTGCAGCCACATCTTGCGCCTTGCCCACAATACTTATCGTTAGGTTATCCGTTTTCATATATTCATTAGCCACTCGCATTACGTCTTCGGCCGAAACTGCTTCAAGACGCGCTAAATAGTTGTTGTAATAGTCTGCTGGTAGACCGTAGCGCGCAATATTTAGTGCAAAATTTGCGGCACTGGAAGTACTTTCTAGCGATCGGCCAAATGCACCACTTAAGGATGCTTTTGCGGCAATTAAGTCCTCTTCGCTTGCGGACTCCGTGCGCATTCTACCTATTTCCATCAAAAATTCAACAATGGCAGAATCTGTTACTTCATTACGCACTTTGGCAGACGCGCCGAATGTACTGTTGAGTTCGTCAATACCAAAGCTAGAATACGCTCCATAAGTGAAGGCTTTGTCCTCGCGCAGGTTGGTGAACAATCGGCCCGACATACCACCACCAAGAATTTGATTTGCTACACGCAACGGTTCAATATCAGGGTGTCCCTGAGGAAGATCAATGACATTGCCTAACCATACAACCGACTGCACCGCAGATGGCTTATCTACCATTACAATGCGCCCCGCAACAGGTGGCGCAATTTTCTCGTAATCATGTGAAGGCACCTCAGCAGCTTTCCAGCTTTTTAAGGCTTTACTCAATTTCTTCTTTGCGTCTTTCGTAGTGATGTCTCCTATCACAACCATGTAGGCAATGTTTGGACGGAAATACGTTGAGAAGTAATTCTTACAGTCTTCAATAGTAACTGCTTCAACAGTGGCCTCAGTCATTACCTCACCGTAAGGGTGCTCCAATCCGTAAAGGGTAGCACCACGCAAGTTACCTGAAATAGCATCTGGATCGTCTGCATTGGCCTTCAACCCAGAAGTCATTTGGGACTTGAGTTTTTCGAATTCTTCAGTCTCAAAACTTGGATTCAAAAGCACATCTGACATTATCTCAACTAAATCGTCGGTATACTTGCTTAGTCCGCCAACATTAATAGAGCTTGCGGATGTTGAAAATCGAGCGCCCATAAAATCAACCTCTTCATCAAGTTGAGCTTTGGTTCGGGTAGTTGTTCCAGAACCTAATAAGTCTCCCGCAATAGAAACATATCCAGCCTTATCGGCTTCTACAATTGGGTCGCGATCTAAAATCAGAGACATAGAAATGCGAGGTAATTTATGGTCTTCAACCACAAACACTTTTAAGCCGTTCTTCAATTCAAAGCTCTCATAAGAGGCAATGGTTGGAACTCGAGCTGGACCTGGAGCAGGCGCTGTCGATCGGTCAATGGTAGTTTGCGCCGTCAATGAGAAAGCTGCAACTACAGCAACAAGGGAGTATATATATTTTTTCATATTCAATTCTTATTCAGCTGGTTCTTCACTCTTGGGCAAGTAGCGCAATACCACTCTATTATCTTTTACCAGATATTTTTTGGCCACGCGTTGAATGTCTTCACGAGTAACGCTTCGATAACGATCTATTTCCGTATTGATATAGTTTGCGTCACCGAAGTAGGTATGATAATCCGCGAGAGATTCTGCAATACCAGCCATTTTGGAATTACTCTGAATAAAATTGCTTTCCATTTGATTCTGAATCTTCTGGAATTCGCGCTCTGAGATCAAATCATTTTGAAGATTCAGTATCTCTTCTTCTAATGCAGGCACCATATCTTCAATCGTTTTACTGGCATTTGCAAGAGAAAAGGTGATGAATGCACCGCCTTGTTCTAGAGAGAAAGGAAAAGCAAAAACCTGTAGAGCAGATTGGTCTTGATCAACCAATCTCTTGTACATACGGGATGACGGACCACCACTAAGCACGGAACTCGCCATTTGAAGCGCGTAAGCATCGTCTGAGGTTTGTGGGGGCATGCGGTAACCCATGATAATCGCCGGTAACTGAATATTGTCATATATGGTAGCCGTTTTCTCACCACCCAACTCCGGTTCTTGAACGGTTGGTTGCACAACTTCCGCACCTCTCGGTATTTCTCCAAAGTAGGCATGAATAAGCCCTTTTGTTTTTTCAATATCTATGTCGCCTGCTATGCTTAAAGTAGCATTATTTGGGACATAGAATTTTTTATAAAAGTTCATGAACTCATCCAATTGCGCCGCGTTTAAATGATCCATGGATCCTATAGGAACCCAATTATAGGGATGTTCGGTATACAAACGCTTCATCATGTTTTCCAACCAAGAACCGTAAGGCTGATTGTCCACGCGTTGACGCTTCTCTTCCTTCACGACCTCACGCTGCGTTTCAACACCAATATTTTGAATATTGGCATGAAGCATTCTTTCACTTTCCAACCAAAGACCTAATTCCATTTGATTAGACGGTAGCAATTCATAATAAAACGTTCTGTCTTGTGAGGTATTAGCATTAAGTGCGCCACCAGCATTAGTTACATAACTATCAAAATCCCCGCGACCTATATTTTCACTCCCTTCAAAAAGCAGATGCTCAAAGAAATGAGCGAATCCGGTGCGCTCTGGATCTTCATTTTTACTACCAACGTGGTATAGGACCGTTACGGCTGCAATAGGGGTACTGTGGTCTTCGTGAAGAATAACGTGTAAACCGTTGTCCAAATCGTACTCTTCAAAATCAATTTTATTTTGAGCATATGCCAATGACGAATATGCCATTACGCACAAGATTGTGAAGTTTTTCATTAAAAATGCTTTAGAATATTGCCTCAAATATAAGATCTCAATAACCTCAAGTCGAAGAAATGTCGTTGAACATTTTGAAATCTTACCTATTTTAACGCTTTGTTATTAAAGCAGTTGTTTTATATTTGCAGCCCTTAAAAAGAAGTATAATGTACGCAATTGTAGAGATAGCAGGGCTTCAATACAAAGTTGAGAAAGACCAACGCTTGTACGTAAACCGCTTGAATGTTGAGACAGGGAAGAAAGTAAAATTCGACCGTGTCCTTCTCATTGAAGATAAAGGTGATGTAAAGGTTGGCGCCCCAGTTATAGACGGAGCGAAGGTAGATGCTACTGTTAACGGCGAAGTAAAAGGTGACAAAATTCTTGTATTCAAGAAGAAGCGTCGCAAGGGTTACCAAAAAATGAACGGTCACCGTCAAATTTTTACCTCAATTACTATAAACAAAATTACTGCGAAAGCTCCAGCTAAAAGAGCTGCTGCACAAGGTGCTGAAGAAAAGGAGGCTGCTCCAAAAAAGGTTGCAGCGAAAAAGCCAGCAGCGAAAAAAGCAACAACCGCCAAGAAACCGGCAGCGAAAAAGCCAGCAGTGAAAAAAGCAACCACTGCTAAGAAACCGGCTTCAAAAAAGCCAGCAGCCAAAAAAGAAACCACTGCTAAGAAACCGGCCTCAAAAAAGCCAGCAGCGAAAAAAGCAGATAAATAATTAATTATGGCTCACAAAAAAGGTGTAGGTAGTTCGAAAAACGGACGAGAATCAGCAAGTAAAAGATTGGGTGTAAAGATCTTTGGTGGACAAGACGCAATCGCAGGAAATATAATTGTACGTCAGCGAGGTACTAAGCATAATGCTGGTAAGAACGTGGGTATTGGAAAAGATCATACCTTATTTGCGCTTGTGGACGGCAAGGTTGAATTCCGTAAGAAAAAAGAAAGAAGTTATGTTAGTGTTATACCCAATGTATAATACGTCACTAGAATATATTTAAAAGCCGTGGTTATACAGACATGGCTTTTTTATGTCCAAACATTTCGCAAATAATGTCCAAATTGGGAAATAGAATCTTCTGTAGCTCTGTATCGATGTAGTTCTGCACCGCTCGTACCATCATATTGGATTTTAGAGAATAGCATAATACGCATTTGAGGGGTAAACCATTTACCAATGAACGGAACTCTACTCAAAAAAGCAAAATCACGCATTCTATCTAGCCAAGGTTCTGCATTCAATCTTTTCAATTTCTTGGTAGAACCAATTGCCATTCCTATTTTCTCTAGAAGAACATAATGAGGGGTATTATCTGCAACCGCTATGACTGGACCAATAACTCTATTTCGGTGCACTGCAACGGTTATCGATGCAACATCTCTAACATCTACAATTCCTGTACATCCGTCTGTGGCGAATGGAAGCCGACCATCATGTATTCGGGCCCACAATTCCAGTGGCGACTTTTCTTTGGGGCCGATACCTAAGATTACACCTGGCCGAATAATGGAAATTGACATACCGTCTGCCTGTGCCTTCCAGACGTGAAGTTCACTGGCTATTTTCCCTAAAGCATAATTAGACAAAAAGGCATCCGAGCGATTGGGATAAAAATCCGCAGGACCAATCATTTCCTCCTCGCCCAGAGGTACTGTACCGCCCATAACGGCAATGGAACTGATGTGTGTAAAGTGCTTTATTTTCAATAATTCGCCCAAAAGGAGCATTTGATCTGTTAGTTGTTCATTCGATGTATTTACCATGGTGGTAAAGGGACTAATATTGATTGCCGCGGCCGTATGTATAATCTCCTGTGGTGGTGCAATTCCATGAACAGAACAATAGTCGGTAATCGCATCATAACAAAAATGTCCGTCGCCTAAATCGCAATAAATCCAATGGAGGTTTTGCATTGAATAAAAATGCTCAGAATCCAAATTCAAGAAATCTTGAGTCATTGATATTTGATGCATGGATGAACTTGCACGTTTGGCACAGAGAATGGGGCCTTCATGCGCCTCATCTGAAAGGAATCCAAGGAGTTCAGCCAGTATGAACGAACCCAATTGCCCTGTTGAACCGGTAATAAATATTGTAGCTTTTGAATCCATTGGCATTTGAACGCTGTGGTGAAAGTAGTGGTTATTACTTTTGTAGTAGAATTCTTCAAGCATGAAAAAATCAGAAATCCAAAAGGCACTGGAAAAAGTAAGTACCACCCAAGCTGAAAACATAGTTGCTGCAGGTTTGGTTCGCAATATTCAAGTGTTTGGTGATGAAGTAATTGTGGATGCTGAAAGTATAAGCCCGACCTTACAAGCAAAGAAAAAATTAGAGGTCGACATCATGAAAGCTATTCACGACGAAATAAACGTTAAAGCCAAGGTGGTTGTGAATATCAGCGTTAGTGAAAAAGCAAAAGAAAAAGCTATTAATTTAATAAAAGGAGCTCCTATTCCCGGTGTTCAAAATATAATAGCAATAGCCTCTGGTAAAGGCGGTGTAGGTAAAAGTACAGTCACAGCAAATCTCGCTATAGCCCTAAAAAAAATGGGGTTCAAGGTGGGGCTCATTGATGCTGATATTTATGGTCCGTCCATTCCACTAATGTTTGATATTCAACATGCAAAACCCATAACCGTGCATTTAGATGGGAAAAACAAAATGGGATCTGTTGACGGATACGGTGTAAAAGTGATGTCTATTGGTTTTTTTGCAAATATAGACCAAGCAGTTGTCTGGCGTGGCGCTATGGCAACAAAGGCATTAACCCAGATGATTCACGACACCCACTGGGGTGAATTAGACTTTTTATTGATTGACTTACCACCGGGAACAGGGGATATTCATTTAAGTATGGTTCAAAATGTACCAGTGACAGGTTCGGTAGTAGTAAGCACACCACAGAAAGTAGCGTTGGCAGACTGCCGTAAAGGTGTTGCCATGTTCCAAATGGAACAAATTAATGTCCCTGTACTCGGTATTTTAGAGAACATGAGTTATTTCTCGCCACCAGAAGCGCCAGACGACAAATACTATCTCTTTGGCAAAGAGGGAGCAAGAAATTTAGCCCAAGCTCTTAACGTTCCCTTTCTAGGTGAATTACCATTAATACAGAGCATTCGTGAGGCTAGTGATGTGGGAAGACCGGCAGCGCTTCAAGAGGAAACAAAGATTCCGTTGGCTTTTGAAGAAATCGCTCGTAATATTGTAAGTGAAGTTGCAAAGCGCAATGAAAACCTACCGCCAACAGAGATCGTCCGCATAACAACAATGGCCGGGTGTTCTCCAAAATAGAATTTTAGTGGATACGCTAACGGAGAAAATTGAGAAAGCTTTAGACGAAGTTCGTCCTTTTCTTGCTAATGATGGGGGTGATGTAAGTCTAGTGAATATTGAAGGAACTACAGTAATGGTTCAATTTCACGGTGCTTGCGTAGGGTGTAAGGTAAGTGACTTTACACTTAAGGGCGGAATTGAATCTACAATTAAAAAATATGCGCCAGAAATTGAGCGCGTCATAGCCGTTGAGGCGTAAATCTTAAAACAACCATGCTGCAAATTCAGCGCATAAGGCAGGAGCCTGAAATCATTATAGAGGGCTTAAAAAAGAGAGCCATTGATGCTACTCAAACGGTTCATGATTTATTAGAAATGGACGGTGAACGCCGTTCCATACGGCATAAAATGGAGGAGAAACAGGCACGCAGCAATGCGCTCGCCAAGGAAATTGGGACCTTATTCAAATCTGGTAAGGAGGATGAAGCCAACGAATTGAAGATAGAAACGGGTGTGTTGAAACAAGACATCAAAGACCTGAGTGAAGCACTTCATGCTCTAGAAGAAAAAGAACACAACCTACTATTAACATTACCAAACGTACCTCATCCAAGTGTCAAAGCGGGGAGAGATGAGCAAGACAATGAGGAAGTAAGTAGAAGCGGTGATATCCCGACACTGCACCAAAACGCAAAACCCCATTGGGATTTGGCGTCCATTTACAACTTAATAGACTTTGAATTGGGAGTGAAAATAAGCGGTGCTGGTTTTCCCGTTTATGTAAACAATGGGGCTCGTCTCCAACGGGCTATGATTAATTTCTTTCTCGATGAAAACAGAGCCGCGGGATATACCGAATATCAACCGCCACATTTTGTCAATGCTGCTTCTGGTTATGGAACTGGTCAACTTCCCGATAAAGAAGGGCAGATGTATGAAATGCCTTTAGACGGATTATATGCTATTCCAACTGCTGAAGTTCCCATTACCAATCTATTTAGAGACGAAATTGTCAATGCCGCTGATTTCCCTATAAAATGTACTGGTTACTCACCTTGTTTTAGACGTGAAGCAGGATCATACGGGAAAGATGTTCGTGGACTCAACCGTTTGCACCAGTTTGATAAAGTCGAAATTGTAAGTATCACAGATCCTTCGAGCTCCTATGATTTACTAAATGAGATGGTAGCGCATGTCTCTAGGTTGCTAGATAAGTTAGAATTGCCATACAGAGTGCTTAGATTGTGTGGTGGTGATGCTGGATTTACATCGGCATTAACATATGATTTTGAAGTCTACAGCGCTGCACAAGAACGTTGGTTGGAGGTAAGTTCGGTTTCCAATTTTGAAACCTTTCAGTCCAATCGTCTCAAATTGAGATACCGCGATGAAAATGGTAAAACCCAATTGTGCCATACGCTAAACGGTTCTGCTATGGCTCTACCACGAGTTTTGGCTGCATTATTGGAAAATCATCAAACCCCTAAAGGAATTAAAATTCCCAAAGCACTAGCGCCATATACGGGATTTGATATCATCAAATAATGAGAAGGTTTGCCGCACTAATTTTTGTTTTATGGGGAATTTCAGGGTGCTCAAATCCTGAACCTTGGCGCGTAAAAATGACTGGCATGCTTGATTCTATGGTTGTACTGAGTAAAAGTCATGAAAGCGTAATTGTTAGTGTTGATAGCATTAAAGTTCAACGAGCCTATATAGAGATGGGCGAACTTCAAACTTTCTTCCTTGCCAATGCGGATGAGATGGTGGAGATGGGCATTCCTAAAATTATGTTTACTGGGCCGCTTTATAAAATGGATAATTGTGTTAAATATTATGGACGTGTATTGGGCAGTTATACTTCTGAACTAACCCCGAAATACAACTCTAAACAGCTTTCTACGCTTCAGTCCGCTGTCGAATCAAATGCCCTTGATAGTGCGCTTGCAATTAAGTACTTCAACGACGAAGCCTTTGCATTGAGAGACGCCAACCGAAGAATCAATAAGAGCTATGGCGCATGTTTTGAATGCTTAAGAAAGCATGACGTGTTGGTTGCCCAATTAGACTCGCTCAAGAACTTTATCTTAACGACAAATGCGCCTAATTAATTTTCTTTTTATTCTTCTCCCCTTCGCGAGTTTTGCCCAAAAGGTAAATACTAAAAAGAGTGTTATAGATTGCGATACGCTCATTATCAATGGTGACTTCAAGGCTGCTTTAAAATGTCTTGAACCCCTTTACAATAAGAACCCGTCAGGGCCTGCTTTTGAAAAACTGCGAGATACACACCTTTTGATGGGAGATAGTGCGGCTGCTTTAAAGTTAGTTCGTAAACAAAACAAAAAGTTTGGTGCATCTAGACCGCAATATACAGTTGACCATTGGGTACTGAGTCAATCCTTAGACAAACCCGGGCCAACATGGAAAGAAATTGAACTTGAGGTAGTTAGAAACCCCTATAACTCTAGAACTGTGGTTAGGGTACTAGAAAAATATGGATTGTTACGGGAAGCTGTGAACATTCTTGAACTCGCTGAAAGTAAACAACCAAAACTAAGAGCAGCCTTTGAGAGGGCGCAGCTCTATGCTCAATTGGGTCGAATAGATCAACAATACGAGGCCTACCTAGAAGCCATTGAACAGAATCGGGGATATCTAGCAAATATTAAGTTACGCATAACCCAAAATATCAATGATGACGAACAAGGCTTGCATGTAGAGGCGGCAAAAAGAGCTTTATTGTCAAAAATCAAGGAAGGAAGCAACTCTATTTACGAAAACTTGCTCCTTTTTGTTTACCGTGAAGAAGGCGATTTTGATAAGGCATTTAGGTGGCTTAAGGCTAAGGCTAAGAGCAACGACTTCAGAGCTAATGAATTTATTTCTTTAGCGCATGAAGCCATTGAAGTAGATCAAAAAGCTACTGCTATTGAAGTCTATGACTTTATGATTTACAATCGACCCAGCATATTGCAGGGAAATTGGCTCAATGAGGTTTTGAAAAATCAACTTGAATTATTGAGTTCAATGCAACTAGGAAAGGCTTACCAATTGATTGAAGATTTTAAAAATCAAGAATGTGGTTCTTGCTTTAGTTGGGAATTGGCTCGAGAGGAATTTATTATTAAGTCAAATAACCTTGATAGCATCACCGCCTTAGATTACGGCAAGACCATGGAGAAGCTTAGAGATATCTATTCAGAAAGCCTCTGGCACGGATTGACGTATAAGAGCTTTGCTGAAATCTTACAACTTACTGGTGATTTTGATAGATCGCTGATTGAATATGCTCGGGCGGAAACCTTACTTGGAGATTCTAAAGAAGGAGATGAATCAAGATTAGCACGTGCAATGTGTGCCTTTTATAGTGGCGACATTGATTGGGCAAAAACACAATTAGAAGTATTGCTACAGTCCACAAGCAAAGAAATCGCAAATGATGCTCTAGAAAACGCTTTATTGATAGCAGCAAATACCGTTGAAGACACCTTATTTGAGGGATTACAAATGCTGCGTGTTCCCATGCTCTTGGAAGTAATGAACAAGAATGAAGAAGCTTTAATGGCCTATGAAAAAGCAGAGCACGTCCTTTTGGCCAATGAGGTATATGACGATTTGTTATATAAAAAAGGAAGGGTCCAATTAAAACTAGGAAGGTTCAATGATGCGGCCCGCACTTTTTTAGTTCTTCAAGGCGCTGCCGGAGAGGGAATGTGGAAGGAAGAAAGCTTTTTTTATTATGCCAAATGCCTTTTTAACTCTAAGGATGAGCATGCCCAACCAGCCATTGAACAGTACCTATTGAATTATCCTGGTGGTTTTTATTACGAACAAGCTCGATTAATGTACCGTACCTTTGGTTTATGAGCGAACACATTTATAACGTTACCGTTGTAGTAAATCCTGCTGTGGAAGAGCGTTGGCTGAAATGGATGCGGGAAGAGCACATTCCTGACGTTATGAAAACGGGATTATTTTCTTCTTTTCTTTTTACTCAAGTTTTCCCCGAACAAGAACAAGATCACCCCAGTTACAGTATACAATACCGAGCAGACGATCTTGAAAGTATAAAACTATATATGCAGATGTACGCTAACGAACTTAGATCTAAATGCGCTAAAACTTGGGGTGAACAAGCTCTAGCCTTTAGAACCGTGCTTGAAGTTTTGGAAGAAAACGAATGAAACCCAACCATATTTTTACCCTACCCAATGGAATACAATGTTCTTTTCAATACAAAAAGACACCTGTAGCCCATATCGCCATTGCCATTAAGGCAGGTTCACGAGACGAACTTGAACACCAACAAGGACTCGCTCATTTTATAGAGCACAATCTTTTCAAGGGCACAAAAAATAGGAAAGCCTATCATATTCTCAGTAGACTAGACGACGTCGGTGGCGAACTAAATGCATACACCACTAAAGAAGAAACCATTATTCACGCAAGTTTCTTGAAGGGCGACTTGAGAAGAGCCATGGATCTGCTCAGTGATGTGCTTATTGCAAGTACATTCCCTGAAAAAGAACTTATAAAAGAAAAAGAAGTCATAAAAGACGAAATATTCAGCTACAAAGACGCTCCATCCGAAAGAATTTTCGATGATTTTGAAGATTTAATTTTTCATGGAAATTCACTTGGCAGAAATATTTTAGGTACCCCGGAAAGCGTAGATCAATTATCTCGTGAAGACATCTTAGAATTCAGATCTCGCACCTACACGGCCAGTCGTATCAAAATTGCTGCAGTTGGACCCTTTGGATTGGAAAGAATTGAGTCCATGACTGAAGGATTCTTTGGGCATTGGACGCCCAAGTATAGCAATTGGACAGCTAATGAGAAAGTGTGCAATAAAGGACAACGAATTATCAGTTCTGAGTCTCAATTTCAAGATCACTTTATGACGGGTTGGCGTATTCCAGGTATTCATTCTGTAGACCGCAGGGCACTTTTATTATTGAATAATTTGCTTGGCGGACCAGCCATGAATAGTAGATTAGGCCTCAATATTAGAGAAAAATACGGGATTGCTTATAATGTTGAGAGCTACATGAACCTCTACAGCGATACTGGATTACTTGGTATTTATCTTGGATGTGACCCAAATCAAACCGCGAAAGCCGAGCAACTGGTTCATAAAGAGGTGGAGAAACTTAAGTCTCGTTCACTTGGTGTTCTGCAATTGAGTAAAGCTAAAAATCAATTTATTGGACAAATGGCTCTTTCAGAAGACAATGGTTTAAATAGCGCAATAGGAGCTGCTCGATCACTTATGCATTTTGGCAAAGTAAATACTTTTGAATTCGTAGCAGAACAGATAAATAAATTAACGAATAAAGACGTACAAAGAGTCGCTAATGATTACTTGAATAAAAACGATGCATTCACCCTTATTTATACTAAAGCTTAATTATGGAATTTCTTAGCGACGAAATACATAAATACATCAGTGAGCATACCACCAAAGCACCCGAATACTTAAATGAATTGGAGCGTGAAACTTGGGTGAAAGTAATTATGCCGCGTATGCTTAGTGGACATGTTCAAGGCCAACTCCTAAAGCTTCTTACTCTAATGAAAAGACCAAAGTATATACTAGAGGTTGGCACATTCACAGGTTATGCTTCGCATTACTTGGTGGAGGGTTTAACAGAAGACGGTGAATTCCATGCTATTGAAATTAATGAGGAATTAGAATCCATTATCCGAAAATATTGGCAAAAGAATTTAAAATCAAAGCAGATGCATCTTCATTTAGGGCCTGCAGAAATTAAATTAAGAGAGATACAAAAGCCTTGGGATTTCATTTTTCTTGATGCCGATAAAAAAGGCCTCCTAAACTATTACGAAATACTTATTCCACTAATGCCATCCGGTGGAATCATGCTTATAGATAATATACTATGGTCAGGAAAAGTAGTTGATAAATTATCACCAAATGATAAAGACACAAAGATTATTGTTGCCTTAAACAAGCGTGTTGCACAGGATATACGTGTAGAACAAGTTATTTTGAGCGTTCGAGATGGAATAATGATGGTGCGTAAGATGTAAATTACAAGTTTGTTTCTTAACTTACATCTCTAAATGTTTAATAATGATTATGAAAAAGTTTTTACCCTTATTACTAATCTTTACGACTTATGCTTTATCTAGTCAAAGCATCGTAGAACTAGATAAAACTGATAATGTTTTAACTACATCAAAGAAATTTGAAGGACTTCCAAAGAATGTATCAAGTTATAAAGGCGGTCAGATATCCCAATATTTTAGCTTTTACGATCTTGCCATTCAATGGGCAAACTCAAGCACTTACGGCAATTTTGTGGGGCCAATGATGCCAGACACAACTACCACTATATATTGGTATGATGGAACGGAGACCTCCATATTAAAATATGGTTTTACAGGAGTTGGAGCTCTTTACGATTTTAGTATGCCATTTTGGGATAACCCTTTTGATGATGGAGATATGGTTACTGTTGATTCAATATTCATAGCAGGTCGGTATGGTATCAATAATGGATCTCAAAAAGATACTTTACGAGTACATATATTCAAAGCTGATACCCTTTCAGCAAACAGCGGTCTGTACGGTGGAATTGGTTTCGTTTCTCCTCTTGATTTTTTGAATCCTTGGACGATGAAATATCAAGGAGATACTGCTCAAGGTAATAAAGGTAATATTACAGTGCCAAATACAACCGTTATTGACTATTTAATGAGTATAAGTGACAGCTCTAATACAACACACGCTATTCATATTCCTGGTGGATTTCAGCTTTCTGCTGGAGAAACATTTGGTATGTATTTTGAATTTATACCAGGGTCTTATGGCTTTAACGATACAGTACGTTTAAACACAAACGATGGTACGACGAATAACTTCAATGTGTATTTTTCTTCAGACCAAGAGGAGCCTCAAACAGGTCAGTTTTGGACTTATTATCAAGAAACCCATATGATGACCAACCTTTTTGCCTATGGGGAAAATCGCTATGGATCCTTCACCGGTGGGCAAAGTTTCTTAAATAATTACTTACTTCCTAGTTCAAGAAGAATGTTGGCCATGTCTGTTCATGCAACAGGCCAATCAAGTTTTAATATAGAAGACGATATATTAAGTTCAGTAACTATTTTCCCGAATCCAAGTAATGGTGTTGTAAACATAGAACTTGATAAAACAGCTTCAGCAATGGTGACCGTTGTAGATGTATTAGGTCAATTAGTTTATGCTTCTAGCGAATCATTTACAGCTGGTGAACGTAAAACCATTGATTTGAGCAATAATGCGAAAGGCATGTATATATTGTCCGTCGAAGGAGAAGGTGTAAATACAGTGGAACGTATTACCATTAAGTAAAACTTACTTATCTCAATACAACAAACTTAAACTGGGGCTTGCTGATGCAGCCCCAGTTTTTTTTATACCTCTATGTCAATAAAGTAATCAGCGAAGTGCCTGTCTGACCTGCTTAAATAGTTTGGACCTGAAGACATATTCCTCGACGTCCTCATTGGTGGACTTCAATACTTCTGAGCTATTTCCTTCCCAAACTTTATGCCCCCCTTTCATAAAAATCACATGGTCTCCAATTTCAAGTACGGAGTTCATATCATGCGTGTTTACAATAGTAGTCATATCAAACTCATGGGTAATCTCATGAATCAGCTGGTCTATCACAATGGCAGTTTCTGGATCTAATCCCGAATTAGGCTCATCACAGAAAAGATACTTTGGGCTCATAGAAATGGCACGCGCAATACTTACACGCTTTTGCATACCGCCAGAAATCTCACTTGGAAATTTTGAATCTGCACCCTCCAATCTGACACGATTCATGACAAATTTGACGCGCTCATCCATTTGGTGTGCGGTCAACTCTGAAAACATTTCCAAGGGAAAACGAATATTCTGTGCGACGGTCATACTATCAAAAAGTGCACCCCCCTGAAAGAGCATTCCTATCTCTTGACGAAGTTTTTTTGCGCGTTGCTTACTCATTTCACTAAGAACCTCTCCATCATATATAATTTGACCCTGATCGGGTTGGTGCAGTCCTAAAATAGTCTTGAGAAAAACTGTCTTTCCCGAGCCTGAACTACCAATTATCAGGTTGGCTTGGCCGCGATTAAAATGCACATCTACCCCGTTCAGAACACGATTTTCCTTAAAACTTTTATGTATCCCCTTCGCCTGAATCATTAGTTCAATAACAAATCGGTTAATACATAATTGGATAAGATAATTACCAAACAAGAGCGTACGACAGCATTGGTACTTGCAATACCAACCTCAACAGCACCACCTTTCACGGTATATCCGCAATAGGCACTTACTGATCCAATAATAAAAGCATACACGATAGACTTAATTAGTCCATAAATTACGTTTTCAAAAACAATAAACTCTAATTGATAACCGCTTATGCTTTCTTGAAAGGCTATAAGTCCCAACAAATCTCCTGCCATCGCTCCGCCCCAAAGTCCTAAAAACATTGACATTAAAATTAGTAAAGGGTTGAAAAATAATTGGGCAATTATCTTTGGTAAAATCAAAAAGTTCGCACTGTTCACACCCATAACCTCCAAAGCATCAATTTGCTCGGAGACGCGCATAGTTCCTAAACTTGAAGCAATATTAGAACCCACCTTACCTGCAAGAATAAGACTCACGACCGTTGGACTGAATTCGAGAGTAATAGATTCACGAGTTGCCATGGCGATGTAATAAGTTGGAATAAGGGGATCGTCACTCAATTGAAATGCGGTTTGAATGGTTACAATCGCGCCCATGAAGACAGAAAGTATAACAACTATACCAATAGAATCGATTCCTAATAAATGAATTTCCTTGATTGTCGATCGATAAAAAAGTTTCCAACGGTCCGGTTTACGAAAGACTTTCGTTAATAAAATACCGTAAGCACCAATTCCTTCGAAAAAGTTCGTGATCATTTAGCTAATTTACATTTTCTTTGAAGGATAAACTTCTAAGTTATGAAGAGAATTGCCACTATTTCTATTGTACTAATAGCACTTGTATTAGGTAGCTGTGGATCAGCTAAAGACTGTGATTGCCATTCTTTTTCATCTATTAACTCTGAGTAAGAAGGATAATGGACTTAAAACCTCTTTTGCCTTATCTGCCAAAGAAAGAAGTATTACCGCTTTTGGGTCAGTGGTTGAAAAACAAAGAATTTGAACTCGCTATTAGTAGACCTCGTGCTACTAAATTGGGAGATTTTCGACCTCCGAAAAAAGGAGCATGTGCCAAAATTACCTTAAACAGTAACTTAGGGAAGTACCAATTCTTAACGACACTAGTGCATGAAATCGCACATTTAAATGTATGGAATGCTCATGGATGCAATGCCGCTCCTCATGGTATAGAATGGAAAACTATATTTGGGGCAATGCTGATTGAATTGGAGCAAGAATGTACTTGGCCTGAACAATACCGCCTGGCTATTCTACAACATGCAACGCACCCCAAAAGCGCTGTTGGTGCTGATCCTAGATTGCAAAAAGTAATTCTCTCTTTAGATAGTGATTTAGCGTTCACCCTTTTAGCAGATATTAACATTGGAACAGTATTCTTTTTCAAAGGTCGTCAGTTTAAAAAGCTAGAAAATAGAAGAACTAGGGCCTTGGTGAAGGAAATTGCTAGTCAAAAGCAATTCACTATTCCTCTAGTTGCACAAGTTGAACCAGCATGAATAAGGATGAATAGCAACGCAAATACTACCTTTACCACAAATTAAGGCGTTCATGGCTAAGAATATTTTCTCTACAGATTATACATTGGGAATATTGGGCGGTGGCCAATTGGGCAAAATGATGCTCTACACCACACGCAAGTTTGACATCCGTACCAAAGTTCTTGACCCTTCTGTAGATGCTCCAGCGCAATTTGGTGCCAGTGAATTCCAAGTAGGATCATTGCAAGATTACGATACGGTTATGACTTTTGCCTCTGATTGTGATAGCATCTGTATTGAGATTGAAGCTGTGAACGTACAAGCCTTGAAAGATCTTCGTGCTCGAGGTAAAAAAGTTTATCCCAATCCAGATAGTTTAGAGCTCATTAAAGATAAAACCAAACAAAAGCAATTCTACGCTAATCATAACATTCCTACCGCCCGTTTTGAGATGGTTTCCAGTAAAGCAGAAGTACAAGCGGCTTGTAATCACTGGCATAGCCCCTTTGTCTGGAAGGCAGCAACAGGTGGCTATGATGGTTTTGGAGTGGTAGTATGCCGTAACGAGGACGACGTTCAGAACATTCCAGATACACCAGGCATGCTAGAGGAATTTGTGGACTTTGACCTTGAAGTGAGCGTCATTGTCGCTAGAAACGAAAGTGGTGACGTAAAGACCTTCCCTATAGCAGATCAAGAATTCCATCCCACAGCTAACCAAGTCGAATATGTCCTCTGCCCTTCTGTGCTTTCCGCGGAGATGCAGAAAAAGGCAGAAGATATTGCGATTAACACCGCGGAAGCCTACGATATCTGCGGGCTTCTTGCAGTGGAACTATTCATTACTAAGGATGGAGAAATTTTAGTGAATGAAGTTGCCCCGCGCCCGCACAATAGCGGACACCATACCATAGAAGCTTGTTATACGAGCCAATTCGAACAGTACGTTCGTGCTGTCCTAGACCTACCCTTAGGTTGCACCGAACTTAAAGCAGCTGGAGTTATGGCTAACCTAGTGGGTTCTGAGGGATATCGCGGCGATGTAGTATATCAAGGGTATGACGAATTGCTTGGAGAACCCGGGGTTAACATTCACATTTACGGTAAACCGCAAACCCGTCCATTCCGTAAAATGGGACACGTTACCGTGATAGCAAAAAATAGAGACGAAGCACGCAAACGCGCGGAATGGGCAAAGAATAGTATATTGGTCAAAAGCAAATAATCATGATCGGAATCATTATGGGCAGCACTTCAGATCTGCCAGTTATGCAACAAGCCTTTGATGTTTTGGACGAATTAGGCCTAGCTTATGAAGTTGATATAGTTAGTGCACACCGTACGCCTGAGAAGCTCATAGATTACGGTCAAAACGCACACAAAAGAGGAATCACGGTAATCATTGCAGGTGCCGGCGGTGCAGCACACCTACCGGGCATGGTGGCTTCAGTAAGCCCGCTACCGATTATTGGTGTTCCTGTAAATAGTTCTAATTCTATTCATGGCTGGGACAGCGTGCTTTCTATTCTTCAAATGCCAAGCGGCGTTCCTGTGGCTACTGTAGCACTAAACGGTGCAAAGAATGCAGGTATCCTTGCCGCACAGATTGTTGGCTCTTCGGATGCTACAGTTTTGGACCGCGTCATAGCGTACAAAGAAGGCTTAAAGACCAAAGTCATGAAAGGTGCTCAAGAGGTAAAAGCCAAGTATTCTAAATAGAAATATTTCAATATTAAGTCAGGGATATTGACTACTCAAACAGCAAAACTACCAACAAAGCCTTTCCAAAATAGTACTACTGAGGGAGCAAGCCTATTTTGAGAGGGTAACTAGAGACTCTTTAGATGACTAACCAGAATTTCCTTTTTCCGATTACTCACTGGAACCGTAGACCCCTCTTTTAAAAGCACATAGCCCCCATCCGCACTTATGTATCGAGAGATCATTTCTAGATTAACTAAATGGCTTTTATGAACGCGCTCGAAGCCTGCCGGACGTAGTAGTATTTCGTATTCCTTCATGGTTTTAGAGGCCAATACAGACGATTTATTCGCGAGGAAAAAGGTGGTATAATTAGAGCTGCTTTCACAACGGACAATTTCCTTAACATTCAGGATGTGCATACCTTCAGTAGTAGGAATGACTAACTTCTTAGGTGCTCCTTTGGCCCCTTCGCTAACTATATATTGAAGGTCTCTACTCACTTTATTACCTGCCTTGCGAACCGCTTTCACTAAGTCTTCAGAATCAATAGGTTTAAGTAGGTAATCTAAAGCAGCATGTTTTATTGCTTTTACAGCAAACTCATCAAATGCTGTTGTGAATATGAGTGAAGGAAGCTCATCACCTGACCATTTCTCAATAAGGTCAAATCCACTTTCTCCATTAAGATTGACATCCAAAAATAAAATATCAATAGATTCTTGGGCAAGCACAGTCAAAGCCTCATCCACTGTATTACACTGTGCCACAATTGTGACCTCTGGACAAAATAAATTAAGTTTTCCCGCTAAGCTTTCTAGCACAGGCTGTTCGTCGTCTAACAATAATGCATTCATAGGTTTAAGCGTTTATTTCAAGCTACGTTTTATTCTATACCCTTTATGGGTAAAATGAGTGAAACACGAGTCCCAAAAATTGAACCACTATTTTCAACGGATTCCAATTGCAAATCATATGCTTGATCATTTTTCCTAGAGAGTAATTCCAATCGTTCTTTTAGGATGGCTAATCCGTGGCTTTTAGAAGTTTGGGCAGGATGTTGAATACCTGGACCATTGTCTTCAATAACAATGAGTAAATGATTATCTCGAAGGCTAATATTGGTAGTTATCGCTCCAGATTTATTGGATGCTAAGTTTGGCCTTACCGCATGCTGAACGGAGTTTTCAACTAACGGCTGCAACAACATTGGAGGTACGGTTAATTCAAATTGGTCTATAGTATCATCTAAACTGAGTTGCCATTTGAATTTACCGTAACGCAGCATGGACAGATCTACATACTTCACTAATAGTTCTATTTCATCTGCAAGAACCATTTCATTGCTTCGAGAACTTTCCAAGGTTAATCGCATCAATTTTGCCAACTTACCCATATATAAAACAGCATCTTTTGGCTGATTCTTAAGTATGAAATTTGAAATGGCATCTAATGCATTAAAGAGGAAGTGCGGATTCATTTGTCCACGTTTACTCTGAAGTTCAGCTTCTGCTAGTCGTTCTTGCAATTCAAGGCGTTCATTAGCACGCAATCGTTCCTTGCGCTGCCATACCACAATCAGTGCTGCAAAGAACACGATTATTCCTACCCATGTACGCGTACGTTTAAACCAAATTGCGTAAACTTTAAAAGTATAAGAGGTAGGTTCACTTGAGGCGAAATCGGGCCTACTATCTACCTGTATTTGAAGCTTATAATTACCTGGTGCAGGGTACTCCAACAATATAGGCCGATTGATATCCCAATATTCCCAAGTGGCGTCATTTACTCTGTATCGTCCCAAAATAGGAGTATTACTCTCTATTTCAACGTCTGCTGAAAAGGATAAAGAATTTGGAGCAGTAATTCTATGAGGAATAAATTCTGATGGTATTCCATCTATGGATGGTTTGAAATTAGTCTGGTAAGGGATATTAGGTTGCCCTCCATTCTCAAAAATATACATCCCTGATGGTGTAGCTATATACAACTGCCCCGCAATTATGGCAACATCATAATTCCCTGGATGTAAGTCGGGTAATTCACGATGAGAATCTATGTGATATAACAACTTATTATTGCTCGCAACCGTGACACCTCGGGAAGAAAATGTATATGTGAGGGTTCCTATAGAATCAATATCGTAAGCAAACTCATATTCTTCTCTTTTGTAGGCTAATTGAGAAAAATCCGTTGATGACCAATTCCCTGTAAAAAGCTTATTAACCTCAATACTTCCAAGAGGTGTACGGGCCATTTTACCATCAAAGGCAAAAATAGGAAGTCCTGAACCGATTTTTTTCCAACCATTATTCCATCTATAATACCCGCTTTCTGCACTTAATACCAAACCATATTCGGTGGGGGCTAAATCAAATAACAATCCTTGAAATTTCTGTTTATCTAACTCTTCACCTAAATCATTTAAGACGACCAATTCAGAACCCATCCTTAAAAAATTGAGTCTTTCACCATCAAGAATCATTCGCCAAATTCCCGAGGGAAGAGCGCTTATAGAATTTGCCGCATCGCTGAATTTTACCCTAACATTTTCCTCATTGATAATATACTTAGTACCAAACTCATTGCTTACCACTATTGGGTAAGGATTTAATTCCCCACTAATCAGTGGAACCAATCCAGTGTCTACCTCTTGAAAATCGTAAATGGATGACCTATTGAATTTTTCAAAACGCCTAGAATGTTGAATAAACCCTTCTTTAAATTCATACACTCCCGATCCTTGAGTCCCAAGATATAAGCGGTCGTTATACCAAGTTGCACTAATTACTGGGTCAGAAGGAAAACCTTGTGCAGGACCGTAAATTTGACTTGATAAAGTGAAAGTCAGTAAAAGGAAAAAGAGAAGTAGATATTTCTTCATACCACAATGTTAGTCAAAATTGAGCTTTCCTAATTGACTTCATAGCCGTTTGATTACATTTAAGCCATGAATAAAATTCTTCTTTTTTTGATTACGGTGTTTCTTTTGTCTAATTGCACATCTGATAAGGAGCGCCTACAGCAGCAGATGGATGATATTCAAGTGTGGATTGAAAACTCGGGGTTAGAATTCACTGGAAGTGGAACAGGTTTATACTATCACATTGAACAAGCGGGTAACCCAAATAGAATACCAGATTCTTCCCATGAGGTAAGTTTCAAGCATATGGGATACCTTCTAGATTCTACTGTTTTCGCCAATGTCTGGTCGCCATCAGATCACTTTCCTTTAGCTGGACTTGTTGTCGGTTTTCAGGAAGGTCTAAAAATTATTGGTGAAGGCGGGCGGGCCGTAGTTGTTTTTCCATCCACCTTGGGATACGGCAGTACAGCACGATTGGGAATCCCGGAGTATAGTCCATTAGTATTTAGACTTGAATTGGTCAATTATTACTGATTTAGTAAAAGTTTTTCTTTTTCACATCGTTAGAGTTGAACTCATAATTTGTCCAACTTCATAGGAAAGCAAAATTATGTTTGCCTCTCCCATTAATCCAGTTTCATAGGGACCAAAGGAATGTATTCAAAATTCGTAGGAATAGTTTGCAGAATCCATTGGTATGGAATTACCGCTCGTGTTCAGGTGAATCTTAAAACCCCAAGCGCAAAAGAAAGCATCACAACTACCTATCATAAATCTTCAAAGTTCAGCAAAGTGTTGCCAGAATTCAGGATAACTCTTGTCAACAACTTCTGGATGCTCTATACGCAGTGGAAATAGCAATGAAATAGGTGCTAAGGACATTGCAATTCGATGGTCGTCATGTGTATTGAAGCAATTGTCTTCCAGAATATATTCATTGGGATATTCCAAACACGAAATGCTATCCATCGTGGTTTTTAATTCCACTCCAAAACGCTCGGCCATCTCCGAAAGAGCCTCAATTCGATTGCTTTCTTTTACCACTAAAGTCTGTAAACCGTTGATTTCAAAAGGAATTTTTTGCATTACTAAAGTGGTAATTAATGGTAGCGCTAGATCCGGTTCTGATATCAGGTTTGCTGAGAACTTACCTAAAGGCAAGACGGGGGCCTTTTGTAAAAATAAGGAGCCTCCTTTAAAATAGTGCTTAACGCCTAAAGGCTCAAAATAATCCAACACGCGACTGTCTCCTTGAAAACTTTCTTTTTGGAAACCTAAAAGCTCTATCTCTGCCTTGTTAGCTAAGGCAACAGTTTCACACCAAAATGCAGCAGCTGACCAATCACGCTCCATGAAAAGTTCAGCCTTTTTAGGTTGCTGTCCCCCAGTGATTTTAAATTCTTCTGGTGTTAGTAAAACTTTAAATCCTGCTTCACGTAAAATAGCCGCGGTCATCACTAAATATGACTGGGAAGGAACGCTGTCCCATTCAAGATGCAACCCTTGTTTCATTTTGGGACTGATGAGCATCAGGGCAGTTATGAATTGAGAGCTTTCCAAATGCCCAAATTTGTAGTAACCGCCTGTTAATTCTTTTCCATGAATTACAAGCGGTGCCTCCTTATTGGTTAATGCATAACGTACATCACCACCTAAAGCATTCAATGCACCCACCAACGGCGCGATTGGGCGCTTATTTAATCTTGTTGTTCCACCAAGTTCTTGACTAGCCCCCAGTTGGCAAGCCCAATAGGCACTCGCAAAGCGCAATGTAGTTCCGCCGTCACCAACATGTACAGATTCACCCAAATAACCATCCAATACCTCTTTTAAATACTGACTATCCTTGGAAGTGCTCATTCCACTCAAGGTAATCTCCGGATACAGTGCTGCTAATAATAATGCTCGATTAACCATACTCTTACTGAGTGGCAATTCAAATCGACCAGTTATAGAACCACTTAGTTTCTGTAACTGCATAACCTCAGCCATGGACTTTCTGGTTTAAGAGTAGTATACAATCCATCCAACGTTTGATATCCACAGGATTGTCAATGGTAGGTTGGCCTAATCCATCTATAAGTACAAATTGAATACTTTGGTTCTGATTTTTTTTATCCGCCAACTGATTGGTCCAGAGTTGCGTTAAGTCATCGTCATTTACAAATTCCCAAGGATACTTGCCGGACAATTCCTTCTGTAATTCATCTTGCTGACTTAATGCCAATGCAAGGTGTAATCCTTGAATAACAGCCATACCGTGCGGAATTGGTGTGCCTTTCTCTAACATCAAACTCTCCCAAGCATGACCAAAGGTATGCCCAAGGTTAAGTACTTTTCTGAATCCGCTCTCTTTGAAATCTAAAGAGACCACATCTGATTTAATTTGCACAGAACGCCGAATCTCCTCCTCTATATTCATAGACGCATCCAATTGTAAGATTGCAGGCCAATCGCTTCCATTCAAAAGTGAATGCTTGATCATTTCTCCATGACCGCTAATCCATTCCTTTTTAGATAAGGAGGCTAAAAACATAGGTGCAATCACTATTGCATCTGGCTCACTGAAGGTCCCTATTTGATTTTTCAGACCTTGAAAGTTTATTCCTGTTTTACCACCAATTGATGCATCAACCATAGCCAGAAGTGATGTAGGTACCTGAACATAGCTTATACCACGTTTATAAGTGGAGGCAACAAAGGCGCCTAAATCACAAATCATACCACCGCCAAGATTTATCAATAGCGCCTGACGATCTGCACCATATTTTAACAGGGATTCCCAGAGTTGAACAACTACTTCAACAGACTTACTCTCCTCACCAGAGGGCACTTCAAGAATATCAAAATCGGAATCTAAGTGCTCTAGCTGATTAGAGAATTCACCAATGCAGGAAGCAGTATTTTCATCCACTAAAATGAATGTCTTGGATACCTTCTTTTTGAATAAGAATTGATCTAAGGCTCTAAATCCTTCTGCTCCAAAGTATGAAGTTATTTCTGTACAATGCATATCTCAAAAGTAACACTTATCGGCACTATATTTGAGTACCAAAGCACAGAACATGATAGACTTCTCGAATACCGAGACGGCGTTCAAAATGAAAACAAAAATTGATTTGCTTCAAAGCAAACTACTATTCTCTGCACTTAGTAGCCCAATGGTAGTTCGTATTCTTAAGTCGTTCACTATAACTGCACTAGCAGTTAAACTCCCCATTAAAGGAATTTTAAAGGCTACCGTTTTTCGCCAATTTTGCGGTGGTGAAAGTGTTGAAGAATGTCGTGAACAAATTAATCGGCTGGCTACCATGAATGTGGGAGCAATTTTGGATTATAGTGTTGAAGGAAAGGCACAAGAACAAGATTTCAATCGGACACTAGCAACAACTATTGAAACGCTCCAATATGCTAAGATTAACGACAATGTATCCTTTGGAGTATTCAAGCCAACGGGATTAGGAAATATAAATATTTATGAAAAAATCACTCAAAAAAAACAACTGAATAGAAAAGAAAAATTTGCATGGAATCGCACACTTAATCGATGGCAAACAATCATAGAAAAGGCAGCTGAGTTGCAAATTCCTGTGATGGTTGATTCTGAAGAAAGCTGGATTCAACCTGCCGTAGATGAACTTGTAATTCAATATATGAACCAATACAATCGTGAGATGCCTATTGTCTATAACACTGCACAGCTTTATCGGCATGATCGTTTTGCTCACCTTAAAAAGGCCCTTGATAAAGCCAAACAAAATGGCTACATCTATGCGGTAAAGATTGTTCGTGGCGCTTATATGGAAAAGGAACGTAAAAGGGCAAAAACAAAAGGTTATCCTTCACCAATACATCTAAATAAGGCTGCGACCGACCATGACTACAACGAAGCACTTAGGCTTGTTATAAATAATATTCAGCACATGGCGGTAGTTATTGGTACACACAATGAAGAAAGCGTACAACTTACCGCAAGGCTTTTAGAAGACGCAAAATTACCTCTAAACCATCAGCGAGTTCATGTGGCTCAGCTTTTTGGAATGAGCGACCACATCAGTTTTAACGCATCTCATGCCGGATTAAATACAGTAAAATATTTGCCCTTTGGACCTGTGCGAGACGTTTTGCCTTATTTATTTCGCCGTGCGGAAGAAAATACATCAGTGGGAGGGCAAACTGGACGAGAACTCAAATTAATTCGTGAGGAGCTTGCTCGTAGAAATTCTTAGTCTCAGTCCAACTCTAGGCTTAATACTCTCACGGTATCACAATTTTCTAATATCATTTTATAGGTATAACCCTTGTGCAAAAAGGTGTACAGATATTCACCACAAGGTTCTTTTCTAGGGGCGCTAGCACCTAAGTGAATTTCACCATTAGCTACTGCGTGATAGTAGATACTATCTGAGCGCATATCCAACAGTGCATGCATTAGGGTAGTAGAATCAATAAACTTGGTTCGAAAATTCTTTTTTACTCGAGCTTTAGGTCCATAGGCATAGTCAAAATTCCTATCGCCAAAAAATGCAAAGACCAACGAGACCCCAAGTCCAATACCAATGATGTAGAATAAGAATCGACGCAAAAAATGCATTGGTAACAAATGTTATAAATTTCCAAAAAGAAGATCATCACTAGAATAAGGCAAATCAAAATACTCACCCAAATGACGTTTAGTAAGTAACCCCCCGTACAGGTAAAGACCCGCCCGAATATTTAAGTCGAAATAAAGACTTTCTTTAACCCCACCATTTTCCGATAATTGCATCAGCATGGGGCCCACAATATTGCTCATAGCAATGCTGGATGTATTTCCTACAGCACTATTCATGTTTGGAACGCAATAATGCAATACATCATGAACTACAAACGTTGGTTCAGCGTGAGAAGTGATTTCAGAAGTTTCAAAACAACCACCACTATCAATGCTAATGTCAATTATCACACTACCTTCAGGCATTAACTTTACCATCTCTTCCGTAACTACCGTGGGTGTTCTTCCATCTACAGGTGAAAGTGCGCCTATGACCACATCTACTCGTTGAAGTCTACTTTTAAGCAAAGATTCCTGAATTAATTCTGTGACTAATTCGCCGCCCATTTGCTCTGAAGCATATCGAAGTTTACTTATACTATAATCTAATACGACAACCTCAGCACCCATACCGCGCGAAAGTCGGACAGCAGCCATTCCTGCAACGCCCGCGCCAATGACTAATACTGTCGCCGGAGCAACACCGGGAACACCTCCCATTAATTTACCCTTTCTTTTACCGCTTAATCCTTCAGCCAGTAAACTAGCAGCTAATCGAGCTGCCTGCTGTCCTGCTATTTCACTCATTGCAATACGAAGAGCACTTTGATCACCTGCATCACGAACTTCTTCAAGAGCAATACCTGTAATTTTCTTATCTGCTAAAGCTTTAAAAAAGTCCCTATCTCTTGTACGCAACTGTAGTGCACTAATCAGTGTTTGATTGCCTTTCATCATGGCAATCTCTTTTTCATTAGGAGGGGCAACTTTTGCAATTATATCACATTGAAAAATGCTATTGGCATCTGAAGATATATTTGCACCAGCTGCTGCGAATTCTTTGTCTTCCCATCCAGCAAGTAACCCTGCTCCGCTTTCAAAAAGGATTTTATTTCCATTTTGAACCAATACCTCAACTGCTGCAGGATTTAAAAGAATGCGATGTTCATCCATATCGCGCTCACGGGGAACACCAATAAACAACTTAGCATTTTTAGTATCTACAGCCAATCGCTCCTCCTGGGTTGCCAAAGCAGTCTCTGACCAACTTAAATAATCACTCATATTTCCATTGTATTTGAGCCGTATACAATTCTGGGTAAAATTCTATCGTGCGAGTATGAGTGCTCTCAATTTTAATGTACACGACTCCTACCTTGAAAGGTAAGAAAGATACCACTTTTTCCGGCCATTCAATCCACAAAGGGTTGCAAGATTCAATGTATTCCTCAAAACCAATATCAAAGGCCTCCTCTTCCTCTTCAATACGATATGCATCTGCATGATAGAGTATTCCATTCGGACCTTGGTGTTCTTCCACTAAAGAAAAGGTTGGAGAAGACCCTTCAGTTTTGCTGCCCCATTGCTTGATAATCTGATTACACAAGGTTGTTTTACCAAAACCCATTGGAGCTTGAAGTAAATTAACACTACACCTTGCAAATTGAAGTATTTCCATAGCCACTATAGGCAAATCGTCTAATTGGACCTGTTGGAATCTAAGAACGTCATTTTCCTTCGAGGATAACATAAGGAATAATTAATTCCTCCAAAGATACCCCACCGTGCTGATATGTATTGCGATAATAATTTACGTAATGATTAAAGTTATTGGGATAGGCATAGAAATAATCACTCAACGCGAAAATATATTCATCTGCAATGTGGTTTTTGGGCAATCCTATTTTTTCTGGTTTCTTAATTACAAAACTGTGTTTTTCCTGATAGCTTATTCCATTGCCATTCTTAAAACGCAGATTCGTAGTCAAGTCGCGTGTTCCTACCAACCTTGATGCCTTATTGACATTAACCGTTCCGTGATCTGTGGTAAGTAATACTTTAAAACCATTTTCCGCTGCCCATTTCAATGCCTTACGCAATGGAGAGCCTTCAAACCAGGTTGCAGTAACTCTGCGGTAGGCATTGTCATCTGAAGCCAATTCTTTAATAACCTCAACATCTGTTCTAGCGTGTGAAAGTGTATCAACAAAATTGTAAACCAATACTGCTACATCCGTCTCCTTATTTTGATGAATATTTGCAATAAACTTATTAGCCCAACGAATATTTGTCACCTTAGTATACTTGACATTCTTTGATTCAAGTCCCAAGCTTTTCAACTTTTCTTTAAAGAGTTCTCCTTCAAATTCATTCAAACTACCGTCTTCATTCTCTTCTTTCCAATATTTTGGAAATTTGTTCTTAATGTCTAAAGGAAGCATTCCTGCAAAAAGTGCATTTCTAGCATATTGTGTAGCACTAGGTAAAATACTACTGTAGATACCTTCTGACTTTATGGTAAAATCTTCTAAAATCATTGGTTTAATAACCATCCATTGATCTAATCGAAGGTTATCCACCACAACAAAAAACACTTTTTCACCAGCTTTAATCTTTGGACCAACAATCTTGCTTACAACCTCATGAGAAAGCATAGGACGCTCCTTAGATTCAAACCAACGCTCGTAATTATTTGAAATAAAACGAGAAAACAACTCGTTGGCTTCGCTTTTTTGAGTTGATAAGACGCTTTTCAGTCCTTCCTCTGCGCTTTTCTCAAGTTCCAATTCCCACTTCAATAATTCACGATAGAAATCCGACCATTCTTGCCATGTTTCTAATTGTTGCATTTCCATGGTCAATTTTCCGAATACTTGCTGATAGCCTCTAGTAGTTTTTTTGGAAACAAGTTCTTTTCCCTTGAGAAGTTTCTTCAAACACAATAAAACTTGGTTCGGATTCACAGGTTTTATGAGGTAATCGGCGATTTTTGAACCAATCGCCATTTCCATAATTTGCTCCTCTTCGCTTTTGGTAATCATCACGATAGGGGTTTCAGGGCGTTTCAACTTCATTTGCTCCAGTACTTCTAAGCCAGACAATCCAGGCATATTTTCATCTAAAAAGACCGCATCAAAAGCTTTATTATCAAAAAGTTCAATGGCATCACCACCGTTATTACAAGTTTGAAATGTATAGCCCTTGCCCTCCAAAAAAAGCAAATGGCCTTTGAGCATATGAATTTCATCATCAACCCATAAAATATCCGGCATAATTAATCGTTTAATTCTTGTTAAAAGTAATGCGTGAGAACCCCTGCTCGCCTTAAGACCTGTAGTATTTTTACGGTACAGGTAAAACTATTGAGTTTGAGCACAAAGAACAAAATCATTAACGATCCTATATATGGATTTATTACAATTAAAGATCCTCTAATTTACGAGTTGATTAACCACCCCTATTTTCAGCGCTTGCGTCGAATTTCCCAATTAGGCCTTACTTATTTAGTATATCCTGGGGCTTACCATACTAGGTTTCATCACGCTATTGGCGCCATGCATTTGATGGGCCGTGCTATTTACACATTACGACAAAAGGGAAAGGAGATAAGTAATGAAGAAGAACGCGGTGTTTTAATCGCAATACTACTTCACGATATTGGCCATGGTCCCTTCTCACATGCCTTAGAACATACTCTAATTCCTGGGGTCAGCCATGAAGCATTAAGCTTAAAAATCATGGAAGAACTCAATATGGAATATAACGGTTCTCTTGATTTAGCCATAGATATTTTTACCAATAATTATTCGAAGTCCTATCTGCATCAACTTATCTCCTCGCAGTTAGATGTAGATCGTCTCGATTATTTACGCAGAGACTCTTTTTACTCCGGGGTGACAGAAGGTAGTGTTAATTCTGAGCGTTTGCTTACCATGCTGAATGTCAAAGACGACGAACTTGTTGTTGATTCTAAAGGGATTTATAGCGTAGAAAAGTTCTTAGTAGCACGAAGGCTTATGTACTGGCAAGTCTACATGCACAAGACCGTGATAAGCGCAGAGTTTATGTTGGTCAATATTCTTAAGCGTGCCAAGCATTTGACAACTCAAGGCATTACAATGGATGGGCCCGGAACACTTAAGCACTTTTTAAAAGCTGAATACACGTGGAATGACTTTGAGAAAAATCCTGAGTTTCTCAAAAAGTTCTTGAGCCTTGATGACTTTGACATTATGATCGGTATCAAAGAATGGATTCACAATAAAGATGTTTTATTGAGTGATTTAAGCTCAAGAATTATCAATAGAGACTTACTGAAAATACGTTTGCAGGAAAAACCCTTTGATAAAGAGTTATCCCATAAAATGGCAGAAGGAATCAGAAACCAATACGGTTTTGAACAGGGAGAAGAGCATTACATGTTAATCATTGATAAAGTCTTGAATCACGCTTACAACAAGGAGAAGGGACACATCAAATTATTGTATAAGGACGGACGAATCAGTGATATCAGTACCGCTGCAGATCAAATGACGATCAATGCACTAAGCGAACCCGTTGAACGTCATTTCATCTGTTTCCCAAGAGAATTAAGACATTTACTATGAGACACAACCAAAGAACTTTAAAATCTATTTGCGATTCACTTGGTGTAAAATGTCCTGCCGGTCAAGAAAACATCAAAATCATCGGTACTTCAGCACTTGAGGACGCACAAACAGGTTTCTTGAGCTTCTTATCAAATCCAAAATACGCCGCCGAAGCAGCCGCCTCTAAGGCTTCCGCCATATTCATTAAAAAGGATATGGCTATAGAAACGAACGCGGCGCTCATCCAATGTGATGATCCGTATATAACTTTTATGATGCACCTGGTACACCTTGAAAAAGAAATTGGTGGCACCTCACTAGATGATAGGAATAATGCACACATCTCCTCAAAAGCTATAATTGGAGCGGATTGCATAATTGAGACAGGAGCAATCATAGCGGCAGGAGCAGTGCTAGGTAATCATTGTAGAATTGGAGCTGGTACCAAAATTCTCGCTGCGGCGCGTCTTGGAAATCGAGTTATTGTTGAAGCAGGATGTGTGATTGGTTCCCAAGGATTTGGTTTCGCCCCTGATAAAAACGGATCCTATCATACGATTCCGCAGCTTGGAAAAGCTATTTTATGTGACGATGTTTTTATTGGAGCAAATTCAACAGTAGATCGAGGAGCGATTACAGATACACAAATAGGCGAAGGAACCAAGATTGATAATCAATGTATGATTGCCCACGGCGTAACTATAGGGAAAAACTGTGTAATGGCAGCACAGTCTGGGATTGCAGGCTCAACAAGAGTAGGTGATAATTGCAAATTCGGAGGACAAGTAGGTATCATTGGACACTTAAGAATCGGCAATAATGTGACCATTTATGCCCAAAGTGGTGTAATGAATGATGTTCCGGACAATAAGGTTATCTTTGGTTCGCCGGCGTTAGACCGCAGACATTTTTTGAAATCATTTGCGGCCTTTAAAAAACAAGGCCAATAGATATGTTGCAACAAACACTCAAAAACACTGTTTCATTCGAAGGCAATGCCCTTCATACAGGAGAATCCGTTAAAGTAAGCCTAATACCCAGTGAGGTAAATACCGGAATTGTATTTGTAAGAACGGATTTAGAAAATTCTGAAATCCCAGCCTTAGCAAAACACATCAATCGTACAAATCGTCAAACAATCCTTCAAAAAGGGAATGCTTCAGTAGGTACCGTTGAACATTTAATGGCTTGTATTTATGCTCTTGGAATAGATAATCTTCGCATAGAGCTTAACGGAGGTGAAGTGCCCATTCTAGATGGCTCTGCGGCGCCCATAGTCGATTTAATTGAGCAAACAGGACTCTGCGATCAAGATAAAGAGAAAAACTACTATATCCTTGAAGAGCCGTTTACATATAAAGATGAGGACGGTTGCGAAATTATGGCACTTCCGAGTAACGACTTTGAGGTAAGTGCACTAATAGATTACGGTACTTCTGTTCTCGGTCCACAACATGCCCATCTAGACCGTATGACCAATTTCCGAGAGGAAATTGCGAGTGCTCGAACCTTTAGTTTTCTGCATGAATTGTTACCATTATTAGATGAAGGTCTTATTCAAGGTGGAGATTTGAATAATGCTATCGTATACGTGGATGACGATATTGCTCCGGTAACTCTAGAAAAACTTAAGGCCGCATTTGGCAAAGAAGACGTTGAGGTTACCAACAAAGGTACGCTGAACAATATTGAACTGCGCTTCTCAAACGAGGCTGCACGACACAAACTTTTGGATGTTATAGGGGATATAGCTCTACTTGGTCGTCCTTTAAAAGCTAGGTTGATTGCAACGAAACCAGGGCATGGAGTCAATGCAGAATTCACAAAAGCGCTAGCAGCAAAGATTCGTAAAGAAGAAAGCAAACCACGTGCACCTAAATACGACCCTAATGTTCCTCCCGTCAAAACGGTTGAGGATATAATGGCTTTAATTCCTCACCGCTCACCATTTCTACTCGTAGATAAAATTATGGAATTAACGGAAGATCACGTTGTAGGCGTGAAGTCCGTAACGATGAATGAGCCGTTTTTCGTTGGTCATTTCCCCGGTGCACCAGTTATGCCTGGAGTTCTCCAAGTAGAAGCCATGGCACAATGCGGTGGAATTCTTGCCTTGAGTACTGTTCCCGACCCGGAAAACTACCTCACCTATTTCATGAAAATTGATAATGTGAAATTCAAGCAAAAAGTAGTTCCGGGAGATATGCTAATTTTTGATTTAAAACTCATAAGTCCGATTCGAAGAGGTATTGTTCATATGCTAGGTCGCGCATTTGTTGGTGATACGCTGGTAAGTGAGGCAGAACTTATGGCCCAGATTACCAAATAATGATTCATAGTCTCTCTGATGTAGATCCAAGCGCAAGGATTGGTGACCAAGTCAAGGTGGGTCCTTTTACCTCCATAGCGGCAGATGTAGAAATTGGAGATGGAACAATCATTGGTCCTAATGCTACTATTATGGATGGCGCGAGGATTGGCAATTACTGCAGCATCTATCCCGGTGCAGTAATTTCTGCTATACCACAGGATTTAAAATTTGACGGTGAGCATACCACAATTGAAATAGGTGACAGAACTACTATTCGCGAATGTGCCACTATCAACCGAGGTACTAATGCATACGGAAAAACTACAATAGGTGAAGACTGCCTCATAATGGCCTATGCACACATTGCACACGATTGTATAATAGGAAATAAAGTCATTCTAGTAAACTCTGTTGCCCTCGCGGGTCACGTAGAGGTTGGGGACTGGTCCATAATATCAGGACTCAGCGCAGTACATCAATTTGTAAAAATTGGAAAACACGTTATGGTAGGTGGAGGTGCAATGGTTAGAAAAGATATTCCTCCATATATTACTGCGGCAGGAGATCCATTATCATATGCAGGTGTTAATAGCATTGGGTTGCGTAGAAGGGAATTCAATAATGAACAGATTAAGGAAATTCAAGATATATATAGAATCATCTATCAAAGTGGTAAAAATACTAGCCAAGCCGTTGATTTAATTAAAGTTGAGTTTAGTTCAAGTCAACTAGCTACTGAAATAATTCATTTCATTGAATCTAGTGAACGAGGTCTTATCAGAAAATAAGCCTATGGTTACTTTAAACGGACTTGAGAAAAAATTTGGTAATCAACATATTCTTCGGAATATCACGCACACTTTTGAAACTGGCTCGAAAACTGTAGTATTAGGGTCAAATGGTTCAGGAAAATCTACCTTAATTAAAATTATCAGCGGAGCCATTGAGGCCTCATATAATCCTCCTAAATACTATTTCAACAAATCTTTTGCGGCATATGAGGCTGGAAAATATTGTAGTATAGCAGCGCCATATATGGCCTTTAATCCAATGTTCACCCTTTCAGAAACTCTAAGTTTCCACGAAAAGATGTGTGGGTTTGTGAAGACTACTTTAATCTCAGAATGGGTCGAAAAAGCAGGACTGAGCAAACATCAAGGCAAACGAATTCAAACCTACAGCTCGGGAATGCTTCAGCGAGTTCGCCTATTGATAGCTATTGCTAGCAATCGTTCTTTATTACTCTTGGATGAACCGACCAGTAATCTAGATAAGGAAGGAATTCAATTCTATCAAAACCTCATTGATGAATTGGCTTCAGATAAAACTGTTATTGTTGCTAGTAATTATATTGAGTGTGAATATGCCTTCTGCAACGATAAACTTATACTGGATAAGCATTATTAAGAAGAGAAAAAGCGCGGACGATTTCAATTATATTTAAGCTTTAAAAAATTGCATTATGGCAAGTACTTCAGATATTAAAAACGGAATGTGTATCAATTTTAATGGACATCCGTTTCAAATCATTGAATTCTTACATGTAAAACCAGGAAAAGGTGCAGCATTCGTGCGTACAAAAATCAAAAACCTGGAAACTGGTCGTGTTTTAGATAATACCTTCCCTGCTGGCTCAAAAATTGAAACCATTGACGTAGAGACTCGTCAATATCAATTTTTATATAATAATGGCACCGAATACCACTTCATGAATACCGAAAATTACGAGCAGTTAACTTTTGATAAAGACTTAATCAATGCACCAGATTTCTTAGTAGACGGTATGATGTGTTTGGTTCTGTTTCATGCAACGGAGGGCCGAGCAATGGCCGTTGAATTACCGCGCACAGTAAATTTAAAAGTGACCTACGCAGAACCAGCAGTTAAAGGAAATACATCAACAAATGCCATGAAGACGGTTACTGTGGAGGGCGGTGCGCAAATTCAGGTACCACTTTTTATAAAAACGGATGAAGAAATAGTAATCAATACCGCCGACGGTTCATACAAGGAACGATCAAAGTAAGTGGTTCTTTTTATTTGAGTACGGCTTCTATTATAACGTAAATCACAATAAACAAGAAACAGAACCACATAGCAATTGCAAGCTTCCCCCATGGGATTAATTTACCGCGTTCTAAGGCATCAACTATTTTATCCTCAAGATTACCGAGGCCTAGCACTTCATAGGTCTCATCAGAGTGCGGCTGCTTATAATCTAACAGCTCTGGTGTTAGGTAAAAACAATCTTCTGTTTCATCAAACTCCAACCAATCATTCTCAATCACGCATTGATATTTCTCTTGAAAGGAATTTATCTCTTTACGGGATATGGCGCTTTCACCAAAAGTATTTTGAAGAGATAATATAATGGGGATGTGTTTCATAGATTAGAATAGTTGTAAACGTCAATTTGCTAAAAATATATGGAAAATGAAGGATTAACAGGAAAGGTTGCTGTAGATGCTGTTGGTAAGATAACACTAGGAGTAGAAAAATCAGTCAAAGCTTACAAAAGAAAAAATAAAGGTAAAAAGCTTCCTTGGGAAGAAGGTTACAAATTCGAAAAATAGAGTGAGAGGTGAATGGTTTGATTACCTAAAATATAAGTTTACTTTCATGCAAATATCCCGCTTTCTATAGTCTTTGACAGCTATATTATTGGCTGAGTTCAAAAGTTATTGTTAGGAAATAAAAAAGTTTGCTCATTTTAATATCAATAAATAAAATAATTACTAACCCAAAGTAAATGATTAAGAAGTTTTAGCAAATTCAAACGATAATTACATAGGTAATTCTAGGTCTTTGAAGGATAATTAATTGAAAGGGATGCAATCATGGCTGTAAAGCCCCAAAAAGGAGCGCTTGCCTTGTCAATGTCTAAAAAATTATTAAGAAACCCATGCAAATAATAGGTTATCAAGCCCAAAAAAGCCAAACGAAGCAGTCCCCGAAGCCAACCCTGATTAATACGCTGATAAGTATTAATAGCAACAAAAACAACTGAAATGATTAAGGCTAAATATGTAGCTAATCCAAAAATTCCTGATTCAGCAAGCGATCCCAGATATTCACTATGCGCATTACCCCGGTTTCCTAAGTTAGTTGAGATTATTGTTTTATCAAACGGCTTCTGATATGGAGCATACAGAAACATATAAGTACCTGGACCGTGACCAAAAAGAGGACGTTCCTCAAACATCCGTAAAGCACACTTCCAGCGATTAATGCGTTCCAAGTTAGAAGCATCAGTGCTTATGTTGGTGACGGATGCAATGTGTTCATTGAAGTCATCAGAAGAATCGGTAGTATTTCTTTCAAACTTAGAACTTATCAAAGAGAAGTTAAACAACGTAATTAAGCTTATCATTGCAATCAAAGTCCAAACTAAAGATTTGGACATACGAAAAAGGTAAATAAGGTATACTAAGCCCGCACCGACAAGAGAAAGCCACGCCGCACGTGTGTAGGATAAAACTAGAGCAACAGTAAGGATGATGAGGATTAGAGAAGCCATTACTTTTAAGCCCCAAGTTGCTTTACGAAAAGCTAGATAAATAGCAGCAGGGTAAAACAGAGCCAAAACAGCACCATACGAAGTATGCTCTTTGAATAGCGGAAACATAACCCATGTAGAGGTTTTTTTAGTAAAACCATATTGGCTATGGATAATAATGGTATAGCAACATGCTATAATCAGAGGAATTAAAAAAATCCATAAAAAACGAATACAATTTTTAGGATTTTGTAAGAAAATATGGCCTAGAAAAAAATAATATGGTATTATAAACCAAACACGTGTAATCCATTGCTTTATCGAAACTATAGGAAGTTGTGATGTAATTACAGTGAACAACATCCAGACCAAATAAACATAAATCGCTGTAGAAATTGGATGTTTAATGAGACGCTTGTCAAACTCTCCATAGAATGCCATTTTGATTGTCACTAATACTGTAATCAACACAAGTAAAGGTTCAGTCGGTAAAGACAAGCCTGAGCCACCAGTTAAATTTGTTAGAGTGACGGATAAAGGGGTTGCGGCGACTACAAACCACATTGCCCAATCTAGCCTGTGCAATGTTAGCCAGACAACAAGCATTCCTAGAGGTAATAACAATAGTTCCCACCGTTCAAAAGCTATCACTAAAGAAATTAATGATAGAATTACTCCTGCAAGAACAACTAACCCTTTATTCGTTATTTGAACCGATTTGAGCACTAGGCTTTAGCGTGAAATTCTAGTAACGTCTTCCTAACCAATAATAGAAAGACCACAAAGATGAAAGTTGTAAAACCAATCGCTAGAATAAGAACACTACGTTTGGGATACGTTTTGCGCTCTGCTGGACGAGCCTCATCCACTTTAAAAGTAGCTGGTAAATTCTGATTTACATCCACCTTAGCCTGATCAAACTTAGTCTTGAGCTTTACTTCTTCTTCCTTCAAAAGTTGAAGCTCATCACGTAAGGCTACGTACTTTCCGCCGTACTTTGCTAAAGTATCTAAACGCGTTTCTAATTTTTTCAATCTTATTGGAGGAGCGCCTGACGCAAGCGCAATAGCATACTGCTCATTAAATACAGCACTCTGGCTTTCGTAGTCATGTACACCTTTGAACCTAAGTTTGGTGATTTTATCCTCCATTACCTGTATTTCACTTTGTAGACTCCGATATTCAATCTCTACAATCTGAAGGCCGATTTCAGCACGACCTTTTGCTACACGACGTTTTACCTTATCTACTAACTTGTAGATGTAATTCGCAATTTCAGCAGCCAATTGAGGGTCAGTATCTAAAACATTAATCTCTACAGCCATAAATTGTGTTCGTACGAATTCAATTTTATTCTCATATTCCTTAAATAATTTTGTCCGAGGATAATCTGATTTTTTATCTATATCGTAATGATTCATCAAATCAAATTTGGCTATCACGCTATCACGTATCTCTCCTGAACTTAAGATTTGAAGCAGTTGCTCAGCTTGCTGCTCATCACCATATTCAAAAATATCTTCATCACCGTATCCATTAGTTTGAGGCAATAAGGCTTTTGATACAGAATTGGTTGTAGATGGAAAGAGAATAACTTGTGATTGGAAAAGCGGTTTAATAAATCTTGGGCCACTAAAAAAAACAGTAACAATCATTGCCAAGAATGGTATGATGATAATTGGCTTTCTGTTTTTATAAACAAATGAAATCAAATTTGAGCTACTATATTCCATAATATCTTTATTTCCAATGCGTTAAATCCTTACCTAAGAGGTCTTCCAATTCTTTAATAGATGCTGCAAAATAACGAAGTAAAAATGAGCGAGCCGCGTCATTAATTACTTTAGGTTTTGCAAGTAATAGATTTTTTACTATTCGCTTAAAGTTGGCTGGCAGGATTGAAGAACCTCTAGGAGAAAAACTGACCAATATCTTTGCAAATTTATTTTTAGGCACTTCTGCACCGTGTATTTCTTCGACAGATTTAAATGGCTCTGATAAGGCAAGAAAATTCTGAACTTTTTTTAATGTGTTAATTGGGTTTATTGTCAATTCCTCGTGCCAGATAATATGAATTTGATTTTTGTCAAAATGCTGAAACCATCGTTTTATTTGCGGTGCATATAAACCTAACTCTAAATAACATTCTTCCCAACCCCAACGGGCATTCACTTCTGCTTCTGCTTTCAACGCCTCTAAAAAAGACCGCTTTTCTTTGCCGTACTTCACAGCCATATTAAAATGACTGTAGGCACGAGTGATTGGATTTCGTAAACAAATGATAATCTTCGCCTTCGAATTGTAGTGAACGATATTTTCTGCAGCTTTTTTACTTGGTAAATACGCAGTTGAAGCATCTAATACAAAGCTCAATTCTGGTGTTTCTTCTACTAACCTATTATAGTTTTCTCTATCCTTAATGAAAGACATATGTCGCTTTTGAAAATTCTTTTCAAAATATGCTTTCTCCGACCAGCCAAGAAGTTTTGCATACTCCCTCGAAAATCCCTTCTCGTAAATATCAGTACAAAAATGTCCAGGTTCTTTAATAACCATAGAGGCTATTTCTTTATGATGACTCAAAACTTCCGAAAGAGCAGTAGTTCCTGACTTTGCAGCGCCAATTAAAAAGAGATTTACTCTACGCATCGCGACGAATATGAGTTAAAAATGGAACTGCTATTACTCCATGAAATTTATAGACAAGAGTTGCAGCCCATACATTCCAACCGACCATTGTTAAGGTTGTAGCGATTGCCGCGCCTAAAGGTCCGTAAAACGGGATGAGTACGTAATTCATTAAAATATTTAGCACAACAATAACCATCATAGTATTTCGGGCACTTTTTTCGTAGCCTGTCATATTGAGAATATTCATCACTGGGCCTGCAAAGGCATTAATAAGTTGTCCAATCGCTAATATGACCAACCATGGATAAGCCATTTGAGGATTATCAACACCAAAAATCTTTACTAGAAAGGAACCAAAAAAGAGTACTATTAAAAAAATCGGGCCTGCTGTGAGTAAATTCAATTGGGCCACTTTATGAGTCATCTCATGAAGCCGATCACGATCCATTCTTAGTGCACTCACGATTGGTGCAACGACGGTATTCAAAGCAAATTGGGTAAATGTAATTAGAGTGACTATTTTAAAAACGATACGATATACTCCTACTTTACTTTCCGGTAAATAATAACCGAGCATCAACGTATCTGACCAACTAATCACTAGAAAAAGAGAGGAAGAAATAAGCATTGGAGTTCCTAAAGAAAATAACTGACCTTTCCACCCCTTGGAAGATGCCTGTTCTCCTCTCATTTTTATTAAAATATAAACTGTTGATAATAAGAAAAATAAACCTGAAAGGCCTAGTAATAATAGAAGTGTGATTTGTGCTGTAGCTGCTGCAGTATACTCTTTAGGAAAAGGAACAACAGTAATAAGTATTCCTATCAATACATAGATGGTACCATGCTGGTTGATTGAAAACAATAGAGATTTACCCATGGCACGGAAAACCTCGGCGTTTAGTAGCATTAAAGTGAATGGGATGATAGAAAATGCTGCCGTAGTAAGAACGTTAGCTGGTGTGTCATTAAAAAAGAGATTTGTAAGTAATGAAGATGCTGAGAAAACCAATATTGTCCACACTACTGATAAAATTACCACCCTTTTAAGAATTGATAGATACAGAGCCCTACTCGCCAAACCAGAATGTTGGTCTCGCGCCATTTCACGAACTATAACTGTATCTAAACCCCATCTAGATAGTGCAGAGCCTATAATTACTATTGTATATGCTACTTCATAAATACCAATTGCGGCTTCGCCTCCTGCTATACCAAGACTGTAGAGAAGAACATATCCTCCTAAGGCCCCAAACACTTTGAATAATAACACGATGGACCCACCTTTTGCTAAAACATAACCAGTAGGGCTATCGGTAAATTGTTTGATTCTTTTAAACATGGTTAATATGAATTGGTAGCGAATATACCGTTTTACTAACGTGTAGAACTTGGCTTTTGTACATTTGAAAGATGAAAGTAGCTGTAAATGCGCGTTGGCTTATACCGGGGAAATTAGAAGGAACGGGCATATATACTCTAAAAATGCTACAACAAATTATTCTAGCCTTTCCTGAGCATATTTTTTTTCTACTTCTTGATCGCAAAGTAGAATTTGATTCTCTTGGCTTAAATTTCTCCAATGTTAACTTCATTGTAGTAAGTCCAATAGCGCGTCACCCGATACTTTGGAAAGTCTGGAATGACTTCTCTGTACCAAAGAAACTCAAAACTATTGGCGCTGATTTGTATTGGTCGCCTGATGGACTCCCAGCACAAACGCCAATAGCGCAATGGATAACTATACATGACCTCAACTTTGAGCATCATCCAGAATGGATAAAATCAAATGTAGCGAAGTATTATCGAAAAAATATCAAAAGAGGAGCACGAATCGCCGCAAAACTCTTCACAGTAAGTAATTGGAGTAAAAATGATATTGTTTCGTCTTATGGTATTTCAAAAGAAAAAATAATAGTCACGCCCAATGCTCCGCAACGAGAATTTTCCCCGGGAAAATCTAGATTTACAAACAACTATTTTTGTGCGGTAGGTGCTATCGCACCGCGGAAGAATCTCATCACACTTATTAAAGCATTTGATCGGTGGTGTAGTCAAAATACAGAGCAAAAACATACGCTAAAAATCGCAGGGGCAGAACTCTTTAAGGATTTAGATTTTCAGTACGATCTGCAAAGATTAAATCATTCATCGCGAATAGAATGGCTAGGCAGACTTAATGATAACGATTTAGAAATGCTCTACAGAGGTGCAACGGCCTATTGTATGCCGAGTGCTATGGAAGGTTTTGGTATTCCTCTAGTGGAAGCCATGCAATGTGGAACGCCAATAATTGCTTCCAAGAACAGCGCTATTATAGAAGTCGTGGGGGAATCAGGTTTATTACTTCCAACCTATAATGTAGATGCTTGGACTCAAGGATTACAAAAAATGATTAGCGAATATGACCACTGGAGCCAGCTATCATTGAAACGTGGAGACGATTTTGATTGGGAGAAAAGTGCACAACCGTTTATTGATGCTCTCAAAGAATGAAACTACAACATAAAATTAATGCACTTTTTGAGGCAGGTACCGATGAAGCCGGAAGAGGTTGTTTATGTGGTCCTGTTACCGCCGCTGCCGTGATATTACCGCCTAATTTTACACATCCTACCTTGAATGACTCAAAACAATTAAGCAAAAAAACAAGCGCAACGAGCTCAGATACATAATTGAAAAGGAGGCTGTAGCTTATGCTGTAGCGCATGTATCTCCAAAAAAAATTGATGAAATCAATATTTTAAATGCGAGTATTTTAGCCATGCAACGAAGCATCCAAAAACTCGAACAAAAACCCGATTTCATCTCGGTTGACGGTAACCGCTTTAAGCCCATTCAAGACATACCCTACCACTGTCACGTAAAAGGGGATGCGACCTACCTAAATATTGCCGCTGCATCAATACTTGCTAAAACTTACAGAGACGAGTATATGAATAAACTTGCGCAGGATTATCCCGGATATGGTTGGGAAAAGAACGCCGGATATCCAACCAAGGAGCATCGCGATGCCATTCGTAAATTCGGAGTGACACCCCACCACCGTTTGAGCTTTCAATTATTACCAAGTCAACTGAATTTATTCGATACTTAAAGTCAATGTTGATTTGTGAAAAACTGAATGCCCTTTTACAAGGAGTGCCTTGAAGAGGGCATTAGCTTTGAAATAAAGCACTAGTTCATGAAATACCGAAGTTTATCTTGGATATTCACTCTATTTATAGCAATTTCCGTCAGCTGTTCTACTGCCCCTATATCAAATCCGTCCACGCTGTTTTTACCGATAAACAGTGCGGTAATCCTCAGAATCAATCAAGCAAGTGAATGGTCACAATTTGCCGATTCGACCAAAATTCCTTTAGCACAGAGTGTACCCATTGAAAAATTACTAGGCATCAAAAAAGGCGTTTGGACCGGTGCTTTGTGCAATTCGGGTGCGGAAAAAATGGATTGGATATGGACAACCACCCTTCACGACAGCAGCTCAATCAAAATATTGGAAGAAGATGTAATACTGTCCCTAGACTCCAATTATTTCGCATTGTATCATAAAAATGCTTTTGCGATAAGTTCAAGTAAAATACTGATTCAAAATGCTTTGAACCAATCTAAAAGCGGATTTAATATTGCCAATAATAAGGCCTTCAATAAGCTTTGGATTAATGCAAATTCTTTGGATGCGCTGAATTTATTTATTCAACATGAGGAGCTAAGTGCAGTAGGAAAATGGTTCGTAGGTGAAGATTGGAGTTGGATGGAAAATTTAGCCGTTTGGTCTGAGTTAGATATGGATTTTGGGCAAGGTCGAGTACTAATAACATCCGTAAGTATAAATCCAGATTCTGCACATGTATTTTTAAGCACATTCCATGAATCTTTCACAAATACTGCAGTGAGTGAAGTTGTTGCCGCATCTTCATCACATGCTGTAAAAATGAACGTTGGAAATACTTCTGAATGGATTCGCAGCTTCAATATCTTCAGAGGGAAGAAACAACGCTTAAAACAGGCATTGTCCGTCTTAGAACCTTTGAATTTGGACCCTATGACTGCATCAACTTGGTTTGAAGGTAGTTTCGTGCACATTGGGTACGGTAAAGAAAAAGTACTTGCTGCGAAATTGAATGACAATCAAGAATTAGAGAAGGTATTGAAAAATGCTAGTGAAGAATCTAAACTATTTCAAGGTCATAGGGTTGGAACGCTGAAAAAACAAAATAAGTTTCTATTCAGTGCACTCTTTGGATGGTGGTATAAAAAATTAAACACCCCATCTTGGATGATTTATAAAGATTGGCTACTTGTTTCAACATCGCAAGAAACATTAGAGGTATATTCCAATGAATTAGCAGCAAAGGCGACGTGGAGCAGCGTCAAAGCTTTAGACGGTTTAGCCAAAGGAATAGACAAAAAAGGACATTTTGCTCTTGCTCTGAAAGCCACCTCCGAATCCATTAACCGCTATTTGAATTTCCCCGTTAATGAGCACTCAAACGAATATGTAATTCATGGAAATTTAGCGGTTAAAAATGCACTCACGTTTGGAAATGCGAGGATGTATGAAGTGGAACAAAATGAGGTTAAAACTAGCAATTACCTTTGGTCTATCGCCCTTGAATCTACTATTAGTTCCGGACCCTGGCTTGTGAAAAATCATAGAACGGACAAGTACGATATTATTGTCCAAGACGATAAAAATGCGCTTTATTGGATAAACTCTGACGGAGTTGTAGAATGGAAAAAGTCTTTGAGCGAATCTATTATAGGAGTAGTGCACCAAGTGGATTTGTTTAAGAATCAGAAATACCAATTAATCTTTACAACAAGTTCCCAGCTGCATTGCATAGATTTATTGGGTAGAGATGTAGAAAATTATCCCATAACGCTTCCTGAAAACACGGACGTTGGCCTAAGCGTATTGGATTATGATAAAAATAGAAACTACAGGTTTCTTGTACCTGCCGGCAGCAAACTCTATAATTTTTCGAGTGAAGGGAATCTGATTAAAGGCTGGAATAGCCATGCGGCGGAGGCAAAATTGATTCAAAGGCCCTTCTTGTTTCAAAAAAATGGAAAAGACTACATAGTCACTTCTACCTCGCAAAAACTACTAATCTTGAACAGACGGGGTGAAATTCGTTTTAGCACAGGGATATGGACAACTTCATTAAATCCTTGGAGTCTCAAAAACAGCGATATTCCTTTTGCGGAAAGAATAGGGAGTGAAGGGGAAATACAACGTCAAAATTGGGACGGCACATCCTTTTCTCATACCCATGATCTAGGCGAATTAAGCGGTATGATTTTTGAAAATTACGGTAAGGTGGTTTGGAACGATAAAACTGTGGAAGTTAGAAACGAAGACAGAACACAAGTATTTACCGCAGAAGGAATTCAAGACGTTTATTGCTATCCCGGAGGCACTGGCTTAATACGAACCCAAGAGAATATAAAAGCAGTAAACTTGAAGAATGGAAATCTTTACGGTACGTTCACCGGAACACATGCCATTGCCGGAAGGCTAAGTCAGACAGGAATGCCTGTCATTATAATAAGACAGGGTAAGAGCATCATCTGCTATGAGCTCTGATTATTTGGGCTCAACAATCAAAAATATAGCGGTATCGGTTCCAATATTGAGCACCTCATGCCAAACAACACTTTCGTTGTAAAAGGTATACCCGGATGGGATTTGAACTTCTCTAATTCCCTCTTCATCATTGATTTGAAAGATACCTCCTCTAAGCGCATACCCTACATGTTTCTTGTGAAAATGCTTTTCATGCCCAACACTAGGCGGAAAGGTGCATTTAAGCATGCGTACACTCGCATTATCTAACAAAACCTCGCAGACTTTTTGTCCTTTCCATCCGGCTTCCAACGGATCAGGTAAAGTCTGTTGTGCAAGACTTAGAAATGGAATTAAATATAAGCCTAGGGTAAAAATTCGCATTATTTCTTTCGGAAGAATATTTCAATTGGGGCACCATGAAAATCAAACTCTTGACGCATTTTATTTTCCAAATATCGCTTATATGGCTCCTTGATATACTGAGGAAGATTGGCGAAGAAGGCAAACTGGGGCGTTCTTGTAGGTAACTGAGTGCAAAATTTAATCTTGACATATTTACCTTTAACCGCCGGCGGTGGATAATTTTGAATAATTGCTAACATTATATCGTTCAATTTAGAAGTAGAAACCCGCTGTTTTCTTCGATTATATACCTTAACACCCTCCTCAAAGGCCTTTAAAACGCGCTGCTTGGTTAAGGCACTTGTAAATATGATTGGGAAATCCGTAAAAGGCTCTAATTTCTTTTTAATCAACGCCTCCGCATCTCGCATAGTATTAGTTTCCTTGGCTACGAGATCCCATTTGTTGACAACGACTACAAGACCTTTTTTATTCTTTTCAACCAATGAGACAATGGATAAATCTTGAGCCTCAAAACCTCTTGTAGCATCAACCACCATCATACAAACATCCGCATGTTCTATAGCCCTGATAGAACGCATGTTAGAATAAAATTCTAAGTTTTCATGAACCCTCCCTTTCTTGCGAAGTCCCGCTGTATCCAACAGCATAAGGTCAAATCCGAACTTGTTGAATCGCGTATTTACTGTATCTCTTGTGGTGCCAGCAATATCTGTAACAATATTACGCTCTTCATCAAAAAGAGCATTAACAATGGAGGACTTACCCGCGTTAGGACGACCTACTATTGCCATCTTTGGCAGATTCTCAAAGTCATCCACAGGGTTTTCATCCATATATTCTGTAAGCTCGTCCAAAAGATCACCTGTTCCACCTCCATTAACGGCAGAAATCGTGTGGTACTTTTCAATCCCTAAACCATAAAATTCAGTAGCTTCAAACTCAAGCATACTGTTATCTACTTTATTCACAGCGTAAACAACGGGCTTCTGCGTTTTTCGTAGAAGGTTTGCAATTATCTTATCAAATTCCATTAAACCTGATTGAAGGTCTAAAACAAAGAGAATTACAGAGGCCTCATCAAGAGCCAATTCTACTTGTTGGCGAATCTCTGATTCAAAGATATCCTCTGAACCTTCAATATAACCACCTGTATCTATCACGGAAAATTCCTTACCGTTCCAATCACTTTTACCATAGTGTCGATCACGCGTGACACCAGCAACAGAGTCAACAATAGCGTCCCTGCGTTGAATAAGCCGATTAAATAATGTACTCTTACCCACATTTGGGCGACCAACTATAGCAACAATATTGCTCATACCTAATATTTATAACCGAATCGCTTTAACTGTAAATCGCTATCGCGCCAATTTTTCTTGACCTTAACAAAGGTCTCTAGATGTACCTTTTTAACGAAGAATTTTTCTAGTTGTTTTCTTGCCCCTACTCCCACACTTTTTATCATTTTGCCTTTGTGACCAATAATAATTCCTTTTTGTGACTCACGGGCAACATAAATGACTGCGCGAATCCGTATAATATCCTCAGCTTCCTTGAATTCCTCTACATCCACCTCTACCGAATAGGGGACTTCCTTTTTGTAACTTATAAGAATTTGCTCGCGAACTATTTCACTAACAAAGAATCGCTCCGTCTTATCTGTCAAGGCATCTTTATCAAAATATGGCGGACCTACAGGTATCAAATTAATTAAACGATCAAGTAAATAATCCGTATTAGCCTCTTGAAGAGCAGAGATGGGAATAATCTCTGCGTTGGGCAGGGCATCATTCCAATAAGCCACTTCGTTTTCCAATGATGATTGATCAGTGACATCAATCTTATTAATTATTAGAAGAACTGGAAACTCTGAATTTAGTAACTTATAAAAGAATCCCTGATCTTTTAATGCTCGATCCCCAGGCTCAACTAAGTACAAAAATACATCGGCATCTTCAAAAGTATCTGACACAAACTTCATCATTTGCTCTTGCATTTTATAAGCCGGTTGAATTACCCCAGGGGTATCAGAAAACACAATTTGATATTCAGGCTCATTGAGAATTCCGAAAATACGATGGCGAGTTGTCTGTGCCTTTGGCGTAATTATACTTAATCGCTCACCAACAAGGGCGTTCATAAGCGTACTCTTACCAACATTTGGATTGCCTATAATATTTACAAAACCGCTTTTGTGATTCATGTGTCAAAGATGAGGCGAATATTCTTTATAACCTCGAGAGTGATTGGCCTTCACCGTATGCACTGAAGCATTCCATATATCTCAGTGTCTAGTGCTTTACGAGGCTATTCTTTACTCATATGCAAACATAAAAGGAGATCCTCTGAGCAAGAAAACTAGCCTAGTGTCTGTTTTCTTTTATCCAGCTCCGCTCGAACCTCCTTTGCATAGTTTTCATCTACTTTATAATTCCACATGACTGCGATAGCAATTAGCGTGCAAACAATGGGTAATCCAGAGAAAACCAAGCGAAGATTTTCTACCGAGCCTTCAGGTTGTAATGCAGCACCGCTTTGGTAATTAACTAAAGTCAGAATTAATCCACTAAGGGCTCCAGCAAAAGCAAATCCGAGCTTTACCATCCACCAGTAAATTGCACCAAATACACCCTCACGTCGCTTACCTGTATTCAGCTCATCAATGTCTAAAACATCAGAAGTCATTGACATCATAATTGTAAATAAACCTCCTATTCCAAAAGAGTGGAACGGAAGTGCAAATAAAAACATATGTGGCTTACCAGGTATCATTAAAAACCACAGTAACGTATAGCCTACTATAGAAATGGACTGAGAAACAATAAATGCCCTCTTTTTACCTAAAGATTTTGCCATTTTAGCTACTATTGGAATCACTATAAATGTCGTAACTAAGGCACCCACGGAGCCAAATAGAGTGGGCCAAACGCCGGGAGCCGCTCCGTCAAATAGATGAGATCGAATTACAAAATAAGTAAAACTAGCAACCGTATTAAAGCCATTAAAAATGAGGAACGTAGCAATGCACAACTTTCTAAATGGTGAAGATTCAAAGGCTTCTACAAAATTTTTAGCAATCTTTTTTAGGCTACCGAAAATGCCACTTAAATTCAGAGGTTCATAATCTATTCTTCTAACTGTGCTATCTCCTTTAATGAATAGAGCAGGTGCAATAGCACACAAGGTAAATACCAATGCAACCCAAATGGATAGTGTTCGAGTAGCCTCATCGGCAGTTGGAAACCATTCAGGATCATACATGATTACCCAAAACCAAGGAGCAATCACCCATGCCCATTGACCAATCCATTGAGAAATAGCCATGACAGTGGTGCGCTCATGGTAGTCATCGCTCATTTCATAACCCATGCTCACATAGGGCACACCAAAAATTGTAAGCCCCAGGTAAAAAATAAAAGACCACACCATCACATGGGTGAAATTGTGAAGAATACTGTCTTCTCGATACAATTGCCAAAGCATAGCAAAAGCGAACCCCATGAGTATAGCTCCCAAAAATACATATTGCCGGCGCCGACCCCACTTGGAGCGTGTATTATCAGAAATAAAACCCATAATTGGATCAAGAATGGAATCAAAGGCACGTGGCGCAAAGAATATTACACCCCACATCCAGCCAGGAAAACCTAAATCCTGGACAAGAACAACCATAAATATGCTCATTGCCGCGGGGAACATTTGGTTGGCAAGCATCCCAATACCAAAAGCAATTTTTTGTCCCATAGGGACTTTAGAAACAGTACCCATTATTCAGAATTCCTTTGAATGAATATAGTCTGTAAAGCCTGTGGCTCAACAGCAATTGAAGCGGTTTGACCATCAAGTTCCAAATCAAAACTTCTAGCCTCTTCTCCTTCGTTGAAAACAACAACGGCAACAGAACCGTCTGTGTTTTTGGCTGCCGTAACCATCAAATTATCATCTGTTTTGGACACCTCTACAACTTTCGCTTCGGGACGAATAAATTTACTGAAGTGCTGAAGCACATAGAACATAGGTGTATAGTAGACTTCATCATTATCGACATCCACAATTACTGGTGCAACACACCAATTTTTAGCCCAATTTGGGCCTCCTTGACGGTCAAGGACCATATTCCAATCTATCCAGCCTTGAACCCAATGGTTTAAACAACCAATGATATCTCTAGCATAACGATTGACCGGAGCATATTTTGGGTGCAAGTATCTATTTTCTTCTTCCCGCCAATAATAGCCCCAATCCGTAGCTTCTTTCTGCCAATACCATCGATCATTTTGCCACTCAGGCACTTGATTATCCACACAAGCCTCGGTTTGTAATAAAAGCATTTCAGGAGCTGCATGATAGGCATAGTCCAATTCATCTGGGAAGTAGTCGTAAGTGCTTTCATACCAATGAAGGGCCATACCGTCGTAGTATTTTTTTGAGGTCTCATCCCTATACATAACATCCGCCCATTCTTGAAGAATCTGTCTATTTTGGTCATATCCTAAAATGATGAGTTCTCCCTTACCATCAGCTTCTAATCTCGGACCCAAATGTTCGTTAACAAATCGTGTCATCTCCTGCGGAGTGAAATGCATACTTTCCCAGTTACCACCGTTTCCATGCGGTTCATTCTCAACGGTAAATCCCCATATATCTATTCCTTCCTCTGCGTACGCAGAAGCAAATTTACTAAAGAATAAAGCCCACGTATCATAATATTCTTCTTTCAATTTACCGGCACGCCAATCGTTATTGTCCTTCATCCAAGGCGCAGCAGACCATGGTGAGGCCAATATTTTAAACCCTCCTTGACTAATTGCTTGAGCATCTTTAATCATAGGTATAAGGTCATCTCTGTCTTCGTCCACTGAGAAGTGCTCTAAATGGATATCACCTGGTACCGGAGTGTATGAATAATTACTCACTGAAAAATCACAAGAATTCATGTGTGTCCTTGTTAAAGAATAATTTGAGCCTTCCTGAGAGAAATAAGCCTTAAGCACAGCATCACGATTCTCAGCACTAAGCTTATTCAAATTATATGCTGATGATTCGGTAAATGCCCCGCCAAATCCTATAATGGCTTGACGCTCTACAGCGAGATTAACCGAAATTTTTGAATGGTTTTCGGTTTGATTAAAATTATTAACCTCTTCTATATTTTTACCTGATGCGGATGTTTCAAAGACTTTAAACTTCATGTCATTTTTTTCGGCACAGGACACCAATAGAATAGCCGACATTGTTGTAATTATCGTTCTACAATGCATAAGAAATTATTTAAATCGAGCTTTAACTGCGTCAAAAGCTATCTTTTTAGTTCTATCAATATTTACGATACCCCAGTATTCTTCATTTGGAGAACCATCATAAGGTACCCCGCTACTATTTGGCGCCCAACCCCCTACATCCTGTATTTCTGGATTACCTGCTTTCCACCAGCCGTCCGTAAATGAAAACAGTGTGATGCCATCGAATTCATTCTTTAAAGGAAGTAGATCATCAATTATGTGACCTATGGCAATGGCCTGAGCAAGTTCATTTACCCCAGTTTCCAAACTATCGTTGGCTGTTGTCATATAACTGTCGGATCCTAATTCTGCGAAGTAAAATGGCTTATTACTAATTTTTTTCCAATCTTCAATAAAAGAGGCGGGCGCATCCCATCGATATACGTTAAATCCCCATAAATCCAACCTTCGGCCATGATAAAGAGCTAGTGAATCTGGAATTTCACCGTGTGCACTACTTACGCGGTGAATGGTATCAACGGCATGTATTGCATCAACCGCAGATTCCAAGGTCCTGTACCAATTTACTAAATCACCCCCGAACCATTCTGGATGATAATTATACTCATTACCCAACTCCCATAGAAACATGGCGGGATGATCTTTGTACTCTTTTACATAATTCAAATAAGTTCCAGAAACTATATCATAAATAGAATCTTGATTGTAGCCGAAACCGGTAATTAGCCTCATTCCCCGTTCTGCAATTTTATTCAGAATAGCTTTATCTTGGATTGGCATATAAACACGAATTACAGAGATACCCGCCTCTTGCATCAAATCCAGGTCTTCATCAATAAATTCCCAGCTGCGCTGTGAATTGCTAATACTCACTGGATGATAGCATATGGCTTTAAAGTATTCATCGTGTTTGGGCTCAATAAGAGGTTGCACGCCTGTGCTTTGACAAGACATCAAAATCATTACTCCAAAAAGAATCATACTTTTTTTCATCATCAATACCTCCTTTTAGGCGCACTCACCGTCTGTAATAGTAATACTGAATCGCCGTGAAACGACTTAGTAATTTGCACACCACCACGAGTCAATCCTTCAAATACGCCCGAATCCACCAAATCCCAAAGCGCATATTTAGCCTGACCGTCTAACGTAATTAATCCAAAATGATTCTCTGAACCTTCGGGATGATTGGAATCTTTCCATTGTTCATCGAAGGCTTCAAAATAAAAACAACTAATCCCCTTGGCATCCGTCCACTCACGCATAGCCTGATAGTATAAGGCTTGCTTGTATTCGTCGGCAGCAAAAGAGCCGTTATTGCCATAAAGGCCAATACTAATGCTTGACCAACCGGTTTCTCCAATATGAATAGGTTTGCCGGGCGCAATGGCATGGACATAATTTTTGACACTTTCATATTGACCTTGCGCATAAATAGCCGAACGCTTCATGGCCATAAGTACCCTATCGTGAACGGAATATCCATCCGATTCTTCCACAGGACTCTCCCAAAAATCACGGTTGTAATGAGTGTCGTGAAACGGATAGGTATGGGTACTTACGTAATCCACAGCTCGTACCAATTCCTCCAATTCTTTGATATGATAAGACTCATCGCCGCCCCCCCATGAGGCGAAATTATCCGAAGAAGTAATCCACACCTCAGAAGATAATTTACCGATACGTTTGAGCTCTTGCAGATAATTTACGTACTTCAATATGACTGAAGGATGAACAAAATAGCTTGAAGCCCAATGCACCATTGCCTCGTTACCCACGGCTATTATTTTGACAATGTCCGGATATTCATTAGCATACCGTACCGCCTTCTTTATCTCACTTATGTTGTTTTCCTCACTCTCCTTGTTGTGATCAGGTTGCTCTGAAGTCCATGCACCGTAACAATCCATCCAAGCTCCGAGCATCACGTACATCTCAAATGAAGCATCTTCTTGCTTCAATTCACGAATGGCTTTAAGCACATTCAAGGCATGCGGAAGCTGCAAATTATATGTTCGAAGAATTTTGATGCCCATTGCAGACATGATCCTTAAATCTTCCTTGAGTTGCAATATTGTTGGCTGCTCCGCTCTTTTCTTCCCTCTGTATCCGCCAAATGAAATGGCACGATATTCAGGGTTACCTAATATTTCCTTTGCACTTTTATCAGCTATCATAGGCTTTTCGGCGGTTGTACATGAATTCAAACCCAACGTCAAAGTAAGGATGTAAATACCAAGAATTCGTGCACAGAATACGTTCATTTTCTTTAATTATTTTACTACAGAAACTACGATTTTCTTAATTCTGTTTGTTCTTTGAAACAGGGCCGAAGTCAATTCAGCGCTTAAAGTATCCCCTTCAATAGTATGTACTTCGCTTTTGGTGTGTACTACAATTTGAGGCTTGTCTGAGCGCTCATAAATGACAGGAACTTGACAGTAAGTAAAGGCCAGTCCTTCTTTCGGGACTTTTACAGAATCAACCTCATTTCCAATATTAACGTATTCAAAAACACCTTCATTGCTCAAGAACTCCTCATTGCGGAGAATTCTTGGTGCAAAAGTCAGTTTACCTTCTTTAACACATACACCTAGTTCACCAAATCTGCTAATTAAATCTTCTTTTACCTGACCGGTCATGCCGGGCTGCTGGGCACCCTTTCCACCTGGTGTGTGCGAATACGGGTCCGTTGGGAATGCACCATAAAGTTTCGGGCTTTTATGCGCACCAATACCGGCTAAAATCTCGAAGTAATGGTCATACATACGACCAATCAATACCTCATCGTTTGTTTTTAACGCTTCATTCGTGTTTTCGTATGCAGCCAACAGCAACTTGCTTACCATATGCCAATAGATAGAACCAAGACCTTCATATCCAAAGAACGTACCTGAACGACCAGTAAAAGACTTATGATCGAAGACCTCTTCAAAGATGGATGATAATAACGCTCGGTCTCTGGAAACCAATGCGTCGAATCCACTAGGAAGTTGATCTAATGCATCGTTTAAACTGTTTACATTATTGAACATTCCGTTGAAATGATATACGCCGTTTCGGTCCTTAAGCACCACAGTTTTATCACCTGCCTTATTCAAGGCAGCGATAAGTTCGGAGGCCTCTGCACGCACTGTTGGAATGCAATTCTTTGATGTAAATCTTGATAAATCCTTATTCGGATAAAGTATATAACTGTATTGATCTTCGCGGAATAAGGCACTCGATTTTAGAGCATCCAATACATCTGTGTTTTCGTAAGCATTTAAATATTTTGAACTCAAAACGGCGACTTGACCTTCAAGCATTTCTGAGAGATAACTCACTTGAACACTATCGCCCTTGACGGTGATTAAATTATAAGCGTGATAAAGCCCGTCTTCGCGTTTATTTGAGCGGATGCTCTGTTCCATATACAATCTTGCCAACTCTGCGAATTGACTCAATTCATCTATGGACAGCGTTTCAAATGTTCCAGAAAAACCATTTTTATAAATTTTCCAACGATACACACTAGCGGGCTCACCTAAAGAATCTAAAACGTCTTTTCGTTGAATATCCGAAAAACCTGTTTTTAGTAAACCCTTGTTGTGCTCTAGTGCCCCGGCAATACCGCGGAAAAAGACTGCTAACTCTGTACTTACTTTGACTTCGCCTTTCTCTTGATGAAGCACTTCTTCAAAGAAGCTCAAAAATCTTCTCAGATAATAAAGCGTAACCATACTTACACCGTTTCCAACCAAGGCGTTGTTGGCATCATTCCACTCTGGTCGCTGGGTATTCATCCAAATACCGCCTTCAGGAATCAGATTGCTTACTTTGGCAAGAACGGTGGCTAAGATTTTCTCCAAGAAATTAACCTTGTGAATCTCCGAATTTTGATTCAGCAAGAGTGCTCCATCTGCACCTAGGGATGCCATTCTATACTCTATGGCTTCTTCTCCTTGATGATCAAAATCTATGGTATTTTTTGGGTCTTTTAGTATATCTCTATAGCCCTTGATGGTATAGGGAACATTTGCATAAACGAAAATCTCTTGCTTGAAATATTGCTTTAATGTTCCTGGATAGTGATCTTCAATAAACTCCAAGAATTTTAGCAGATAAATGATCTGATGGTCGCCCCAATAACCTATGTAGGACCAAGGATTATCAGGTTCTATGGTTTCCCAATCAAAACCGTCTTTTACCACTCTGTAAGGATTGTAACCATCAAAAGTGGTGGCATTGAGAAATTTATGAATCATCCCTTCCATAAATTCAGGATAAGAATGGGCTAAAGCTTCCCAGTTTTGGAAAATATCGCGCCAATTTCCTTGATAGTCCAATATTTTATCACCCGTGACCTCATCGCGAGTATTGATTGAAAACTTATTCCAAGGTCTAGAAGGATCGCCGTGCCTACGACTAAACTTCAATGGCAAATATTCAAATGCAAGTCTCTTGAAATCGGTATCTTCAGATGACGATGCAAGAGCCTTTAGGGTGTGAAGATTAAAATGAGAATCTAACTTCCTTAGCGTTTGACTGTTTCTTTTGAAAACGATTTTATTGGCCTTGGCCATATAATTTTCAAAATCACTTTTATCAATATTATAGTGGTCATCGAAAATACCTCCGCGCATAATATTAAACATGGTGTTGGCAAAATGACGAATATTCAAAAGCCGGTCATTAGTAAGTTGAAGACCGTCTGAGGCAGCAACCAATACCATTAAGTTAGCTGATCCGGCCTCAACATCAGTAAAAACTTCCTTCCTCAGCGCCTCGGGAGATTTCAAAGCTTCTAGTAAATCTGCAACCTCCACCGGGCCTTTATTTACATCTGTAACAATGCTCCATTGCTCTTTTGTATGGGCCTCAAGGGTTACCTCATCGCAAACCATGAATGCTCCGCGTTCGGCTTTAATATCAACTTCTTGTATTGGAACTTTTCCGTTTCTAAAAGCCTCAAGCTGTTTTGAACACAGCAGTTTGGTAGAATTTGGGCTATTTAGTGCCCACGCAACATTGACTTTCAAGGCCTCACTCGGCTCTGCCTTGTCAACAATGACAGCGCTCAACGAAAAAAGACCAAGACCTACTTCAGCTTCTAACTCACACTTCTTGTAGGCATCAACTAAATTGCTTGAAGCCGCTTGTAACGACGATTCAACACCATAGGGTAATAGATTTTGAAGGCCATCTGCGAATCGAACCCTCACCGAGCTTGACCCATTGTTGGTTAGCAGCGATTTTCGGACAAATCCATATTTATCACTAGAATTCCACTCGTAGGAGAATGTCAATTCCAAATCATGATTAATCTCTTCAAATCGAATCTTATTACCGAAAGAGTTTTTATACAGGTTGCGACTCACGCGGTAAATTCCATGGTATTTTGAAGAAAAAGGCTCCCAAAGGCACACTTTATCCTTTCGTTCTACCAAGCAAATGGTTTTGGAACCTGTATATTCTGATGATTCCGTTATTTTATCATCTGTATAATATGGAAAAAGAGCGTGTTCGCTATTTTTTCTTCCCGCTGTAAGCCCACCCGTACTTGATATGAACATCCAATGATTGGAATTACTTACAATGCTCATGAAGAAAGGTCGCATTAAATCGTAATTGGAAATTTTATAAAACGACTCGGAGTTGATCATTACCTCTTCACCTTTTACTTCTTCTTCTTGACCATTGCGAAGCTGTTCACCAAGAAATATATTTTTATAGTCTTTCATATATCATTCTTCCCTTTATGGCAGGACATAATCTGTTTTAATTGGTTATTGATACACTTTATCCTTTACCTGGATTAAAATTCTATTTCAACATTTCAATGGACTTTTAATTCTGAACGCACTCCCTGCGGGAATACTTGTTTTTTAGGTAATTTTCAGCGAAATATGCGCGGTTTTAGTCCTTTCAAGTATAAAAACTTATGCCATAGAAGTTATCCGGACAATTGCAGGACAAAGGAGTTTTTGCCTTTTTTTGCTTGGAAGTACCCTTTATTTCGTTTTAGACTAACGTATCTTCACCTGTATCAATAGATTCCATTTCATGTACAGAAGAAATTCACTGTTCATTATAGGTCTTTTAGGGCTCTTTTCATTTTCTAGTAGCGCCCAATGCGGAGCCAATTATGATGAACAAGTACAAAAAATTATCTCGACAGCGAATCAGTTACCTCACAGCCAAAATCGAATTGTATTTGCTGGAAGTTCGACGTTTAGGTTGTGGAATAACATTGCTGAAAGCTTCCCGGAATACGAGGTTGTCAATGCTGGCATCGGAGGCTCTTGTTATGATGATTTATACCGCTACAAAGAGCAACTCATTTCTGCGACCGAACCAGATATCCTAGTTATTTATGAAGGAGATAATGATATCGTTCATTTAGAGGAAGATGGCGGCCAAAGAAAAATATTCAATATTATTTTGGATGCTCGACAACTTTTGAATTGGATCCAGCAAACCCACCCAGAGCTTCGCGTGTTTCTACTTTCACCAAAACCTTCTCCTGCGCGTTGGAACCACCTTGCTAAATACAAGGCCGTGAACAGTCTTCTCGAAGAATTAGCCGATGGATATAACTACCACTTCATGGACTGCTGGCCATGGCTTACCGACAACAATGGACAAGTCGATTCAGCGCTGTTTTTTTTCGATAAACTACACTTGAACGATAAAGGTAATCATCTCTTAGGCCTTCATATGGCTGAAGAAATTCGTGATTCATACGTAGAAGATCGATTACTCAATGAGTTCATCGACAACTGGCACCAAGCAGCAGCTAAAGCAGATTCGGCAGCTTATTTCGGAGCCTTTTGTAATAATGAAAGTATCTTCCAAGGCACCGACGGCAGTGAATACTGGACTGCCGGGGAGTTTAGCGTTTGGGCAGCACCTTATTTTCGAAGAGAAAGCGCTTGGACCTTTGAAGCATTTGATCGTCATTGGTACAGAAAGGGAAACACCTTATGGTTCAACGAGCGTCTAGATTCACCCCATATGGGCAAATGCAGAGGCGTTGGTGTTGTACGCGCAACAAAAGAAGGCCTCAAAATCTACCACTACAGCTTAAGCTTTGAGGTACCTAATGAAGTGGTTAGTGACCTTGTGCCATTAGCAACGCCTGAACGTGTTGAGGTATTGAAGTTCCAAAAAGCATTGGACCATTTTTATAGAGATTCAACCACTAGCCCTCTAAGGCCTAAGGAGCGCGCCGCTTTCAACGGACATGAATTCTTTCGCTACAATCCGGAGTTAGCAGTTGAGGCGCAGATTCATGTGCTCGAAAATGAACCGTGGTTTGATATGGCCACCAGTTCAGGAGTGAGTCGAGAATACCGCCGTTATGCAAAGACCTCCTTCGAGCTGCGCGGTCAAACCTTAGAATTGTTCCTTTACCAAAGCAAGCAATTGATGGCTATGGAAGACTATCAGGACCACCTCTTCCTTCCTTTCATGGACAAAACTACGGGAGTGAGCACCTACGGCACGGGCCGTTTCATGGATATCACCAAGCCCGAAGGTAACACCATAGTACTAGATTTCAATTATGCCTATAATCCTTATTGTGCCTATACAGACGGATATTCATGTCCAATAACTCCAAAAGAGAATTTCATAGAGATATACGTTAATGCAGGAATTAAAGGACCTAATAATCATTAATTTCAGTTTCGCTATACCTGTTGTAAATCCATAAAATTAATTTATTCAATGAAAACCCCTTTAGCATTACTTTTTAGTTTCTTCTGTTTATTGGCGACTTCTCAAGTTTTTGATTCATTGGTATGGGCGGATGAATTCAACGTAGACGGAAGTTTGGACAGCTCCAAATGGTGGCATCAAACCCTATTGCCCAATAATGGACAAAGTTGGTGGAATGGAGAAATTCAGCATTACACAAATCGTGATACCAACTCGTATTGTGAAAATGGTTATTTATACCTAACCGCTCGAAAAGAAACTTTTACAGACCAAAACGTTACCAAGGACTATACCTCTGCCCGTTTAAATTCAAAGTTTGCGTTTACTTATGGACGAGTTGAAGCACGTGCCCAGTTACCCACGGGAGCGGGCACTTGGCCTGCCATCTGGATGTTAGGTCAAAACATTCATGAGATTGGTGCTTGGTGGGATACGCAAGGGTATGCCAATCAATATTGGCCGGCTTGTGGAGAGGTTGACATTATGGAACATTGGGGAAATAATCAAGATTATGTGAGCAGCGCTCTGCATACCTTATCTAGTTTTGGGAATACTATAAATGTTGGCGGGCGCACCATACCGGGAGTTAGCGCATCTTTTCATACTTATGCCGTGGAATGGACACCAACTAAAATGGTGTTCAGTGTGGATAGCATTGTCCATTACACCTATGAACCTGTGGATAGAACCAGCTTCACTTGGCCGTTTGATAATCCACAATACCTACTATTGAATATTGCCATCCAATCCAGTATTGACGTGAACTTTACATCAAGTCCAATGATCTTGGATTATGTACGCGTGTATCAGAGTAGCACTTTAAATCAAGACGAATTAGAATACAACTCCATCACCATCTATCCAAGTCCTGCTAAAGAAAGGATTACCGTAGAACAACCATGGAGAAATGCAAATTTCATTGTTTACGATGTAAAAGGAACAGCTGTCATAGAAAAGACATTGGGTCTTGGCCAAACTGATATAGATATATCTACGCTTTCTTCAGGCATTTACTTTTGTCGAACACTAAATCGAGAAACGGGCATTTTTGCTGAAGAAAAGTTTATAAAGAAATAAGGAAGTAATACTATTATCAAAAAAGCCTAGATTATTTGTGAATCAAGGTTTTTTGAATTTTAGAAATCTACAATCATTGATAAAAAACCCAATTGACGCATTTTTCGTCTTTTACCAGACTCCACCTCTAATTCAAGAACAACGCCTGTTTTACAATGGCAAGCGAAGCATAATTCAACCACGGTAGAATCGTAGGTGATTTCAAAAGAGAACACCTCTATACTTTTGTTTTCCAAATAGTTAGTAACCCTTTCTTCATAAATTTGTGGAGTGAGTGTATCAATTTGGGGAGCGTCTTTCCACCAAGCGTCTGAGCAGCCAGTCTCATCATAAAAAAATAAATTAGTAGTCCATTCTTTTTCACACGAGACAAGCATTAAAATCAGGGGAATGAAAAGATACTTTTGCATAGTCTAAGGTTTTTTCTCTATGATACCAATGTTCATGCCATGTAAACTGTTCAAAAGCTAAATTCTTCATTTAATCCTGTTGCACAGATTCTATTTTTGAATAGGATCCTCAATCACTTCGCTCAATAACTTAAAACTGAACATTTGAGGTAAACTGAAGTTATAACATCATCATGAATAAATATTTTTACTAATTTCCATTACGCATAACTTGAATTTAACCTATTACCATTTGCGCAAATAATTTTCGAATGATTAAGTACTTATTAATAACTCTCATATTCTTTTCTACATCATCCTCTGCGCAGTCATGGGTATCTAAAGCCGATGTACCACAAGGGAAACATCATCCCATAACATTTGCATTAAACGGAAAAGGATATTCAATTTCGGGTACTAACCCCTCAGGCCAGCCAACAGACGATGTTTATGAATACGACCCGAATACCAATACTTGGAATACATTAAGTAGATTTCCCGGCGTAGCTCGCAGCTTCGGAATTGGAACTACTTTAAATGGTAAAGCTTATTTTGGATTCGGAGCCACCAACACTTCTTATCTGAAAGACTTTTGGAGTTTTGACCCCATCAGTGGAACCTACACTCAACTTGCAAGTTGCGGATGCTCGAGTAGAAGACATCCTGCAATGATATCAAGTGGAAATCGAATTTATGTTGGCCTAGGAAATGACCAATTTAGTGATAAGAGAGATTGGTGGGTTTATAGTATTACAGACAATACATGGTCCCAGATGGCAAATTTACCTGGTCCAGCTAGGCACCACCCTTATATGTTCAATGCAGGTGGTAAAATATTTGCAGGAATGGGACACAGCGGAAATATTATTTTCAAAGATTGGTACCAATTGGATACTGCGCTGAATACATGGACGCCAATGAATCAGTTTCCCGGAGAAGGCAGAGTTGCTGGGACTCAATTTAATCACGACGGTTACGGGTTCATTTTGAGTGGAGATGGAGATGACCACAGCTATATGGATACAGGTGAAATGTGGCGCTACAATCCAGCCAACGATTCTTGGCTTCAATTTCCACCGCATCCGGGCAAAAGTAGGTGGGCCCCAGGAAGTTTTGTGATTAATAATCAAATATTCTTTCTAGGAGGTGTTAATCGTTTCACTGGTACTTATCCTAATGACCTTGTAAGCTTTGATATTTCAGCGGCTACTCTTGAAGTTGAAAAAGAACAAATAAAAGAAATCAGCTTCTTTCCTAACCCGGCCAGTAATACCATTTCTTGGGAATATAATGAAGCCATAACCGAAGTTGTATTGGTAAACTCCATAGGGCAATCGATTACCTCCACGGCCACCGAAACCTCAAATAAAATTGATGTGAGTTCTGTAGTTGATGGTGTATATTTCCTTCAATTCTTCTCTGACGCGGGAATGATAAAGGCGTTAAAAGTCATAATACGGCATTAAAGCGTTTAGGCCTTAAACCATTTCTTCAATCCCCTAGTTCTCAAAACTTTGAATTGCTTTTTCTAGCCTAAACAAGTCTTCATCGTCAATTGCTTGCGAGATGAACCAACTTTCATAGGCACTTGGGGGCAAATAAATTCCTGATTCTAATAGATGATGAAATAAAGAATTAAATCTGTCATTATCTGCGTTGGTGGCTTCGGTGTAATTGGAAACGCATCTTATGCCAAAGTGTATGCTAATCATACTACCTAATCTATTGATACAGACGTCTTCTCCTTCAAAGCGTGCTTCGAGTAAACCTTCTATTTTAGCCGTTGTTAATTCAACTTTTTCATAGACCTCTATGTTGTTTTTCAGGTACGTCAACGTAGCAATTCCGCTTGCTGTAGCAATTGGATTACCACTCAGTGTTCCCGCCTGATAGACGGGTCCGTTTGGCGCAAGAACATTCATTATTTCCACTTTGCCTCCAAATGCTCCTACAGGCATTCCTCCGCCGATAACTTTTCCAAAAGTGACCATATCCGGCTTAATATTAAAGCGATCTGCCGCACCGCCAAGAGCTAAACGAAAACCGGTCATGACCTCATCAAAAATGAGCACAGCGTCGTATTGATCACAAAGAGCGCGTAAGCCTTCTAGAAATCCATTTTGAGGTGGAATACAGCCCATATTACCCGCCACTGGCTCGACGATAATAGCGGCAATATTGTCGCCCTCTCGCTCAAAATGCATTTGTACACTGTCAATATCATTATATTCTGCAATGAGGGTATCTTGGGTCGCACCCTCAGGCACGCCTGCACTTCCTGGAACTGCAAAGCTTAGCAGGCCCGAACCAGCCTTTACCAAAAACGGATCGGCGTGACCATGATAATTGCCAGCGAATTTTATGAATTTGTTTTTGCCTGTATATCCTCGTGCAACACGAAGTGCACTCATGCAAGCTTCAGTTCCTGAGGAGGTAAGACGAACTTTATCTACCCAAGGAACCATTTCCGTAATTAGTGAAGCCATGGTATGCTCTGCCTCAGTAGGACAACCGTAACTAACACCACTTGTAAGTTGTGTTTGAACTGCTTCAATGACTGGTTTAAATTGATGTCCGAGGATCATAGGGCCCCAAGAGTTGATAAAGTCTACATAATCACGTCCATCCACATCAAAAAGTCTACTACCCTCAGCGTTTTGAATGAAAATAGGCGAACCACCGACGCTGCCAAAGGCGCGCACCGGAGAATTTACTCCGCCTGGTATAATACACTTTGAACGTTCAAAAAGAAGTTGGCTTTGAGAATACATTGTTAGCTATTTGGATAGTTGTTAATAAGGTGCTTACAAATCTCTTTTGCGAAATAGGTAAGTATGACTTTAGCACCTGCCCGTTTAAAAGCTATTAGGCTTTCCTTCATGATCTCGTTTTCATTCAGCCAGCCTTTCTCTGAGGCGGCTTTTATCATAGCGTATTCTCCGGATACTTGATACACAGCTATAGGTAAGTTGGAAGATTTAGATAAATCACTAACCAGGTCAAGATAATAACTGCCGGGTTTTACCATTAGCATATCGGCACCTTCAGCTTCGTCAAGATTAGCTTCGTCAATGCCTTCTTTACGGTTACGCGGATCCATTTGATAGGATTTTTTATCTCCAAATCCGGGAGCACTATCAAGAGCGTCACGGAAGGGGCCATATAAGGCTGAGGCATATTTAGCGCTATAGGCAAGTATCCCTTTATCTTTAAACCCGTTAGTATTAAATGCCTCTCGTATAGCGCCAATTCGACCGTCCATCATATCTGATGGGGCAACCCAATCGGCACCTGATTTAACATGACTTAGGGCCATTTTAACTAGGGCACTTATTGTCGCGTCATTTATTATTTCGCCTTTTTCTATATCGACGATTCCATCGTGACCGTATATTGAATAAGGGTCGAGGGCAATATCAGTCATTACTACAAGCTGAGGAAACTGTGCTTTGATGGCTCGAATAGATTGTTGCATGAGTCCGCTCGGGTCGGAAGCATGTTCACCGGTATTATCCTTTTTATCATCTGACTCTTTAGTAAACAGTAAAACACTTTGGATACCTACATCAACTAACTCTTGAATCTCATCCAAAACAAAATCTAGCGAATAACGGAAATATCCTGGCATTGATGGGATTTCACTTTTAATATTTGCGCCGCTTTCGATAAAAAGAGGAGCGATGAAATCGTGTGGATGTAAAATCGTTTCGGCTACTAAATTGCGTACGTTTCTGCTCGCTCGGTTAATACGTTTTCTGTTATTTGGAAATGCCATAATTAAGCCCATTTTTTTGGTTTTGTCAATACTTGAATGAGATTAGCCTCAGCGGTACCCTCTTCAGGCTCGTGGTTGTATTCCCAGCGCACAGTAGGGGGCAGCGACATAAAAATACTTTCGATCCGACCGCCTGTTTTTAAACCAAATAAAGTGCCTCTATCGTGAAGGAGATTAAACTCAACATAGCGTCCTCTGCGAATTTCTTGCCACTTTTTTTCAGCAGCGCTGTAATTAAGGAACCGGCGATTTTCTACGATGGGAATGTACGCTTTAATAAAGCTTGAGGCGATTTCTCTCTGAAATATCTCTAACTCAGGTCCAGGTAATTTATCGTCGGGGCGTAAATGATCGTAGAAGACTCCTCCTATACCCCGATACTCATTACGATGGCTATTGAAGAAATAGCGATCACACCACGGCTTAAATTCGGTATAAAAGTTCTCGTGGTGTTTGTCACAGGCTTGCTTTAGAGTCTGGTGAAAGTGCTCGGCATCTTCGTCGAATAGGTAATAGGGGGATAAATCTGCTCCTCCCCCAAACCATTGGTCTACTATAACATCATTTTTATTTGTAACCTCGAAATAGCGAAAATTCGCATGAGTGGTGGGAATCATAGGATTCATTGGGTGTATTACTAGGCTAATTCCTGTTGCGTAAAAGTCTTTAGCGCTCTCGGGAATGGTACTTTTTAAAACATCAGGCACAGGTCCATATACCTCACTTACATTAACTCCCGCCTTTTCGAAAATTTGCCCTGTTAAAACACGCGACCATCCTTCGCCACCCGCTTCACGCTCCCAATAATCTTCAATAAATTTAGATTTTACTTCAAAGGCTTCGAGAGCTGTACATATCTCGTTCTGTAAACCTTTTATAAAGGTAAAAAACCTCTTTTTTGGCCTAAATTCCATTAGTAATAATATGATTTAGCAGTATCGACAAATGCTTTAGCGCTGTCTACACTTGTTGTTGGTAAAATACCGTGACCGAGGTTGACGATATGGTTCCCACCACCGAAGGACTCAATCATCTCTTTGGTGGCCTTCGCAACAACATCTGGTGAGGCCAACAGTACTGTTGGATCAAGGTTACCTTGGAATACTGTTTCTGGGCCACATAACTCACGAGCATAATCCGGAGAAGTAGTCCAGCTCAAACCAAGAGCGGAAGCACCTGCAGCATTTAGTTTATCCAAAGCATACCAAGCACCTTTCGCAAACAATATTACTGGAACTCTGTCCTTTACTGCTTTAGTGATACGTTCCATATAAGGCAATGAGAATTCATCAAACATCGTAGGACTAAGCATACCACCCCAACTATCAAATATTTGGAGGGCATCACATCCTGAATCAATCTGAATATGTAAATATCTTATAGTGGCCTCCGTGATTTTTTCGAGCATCACTTTGGCGCGCTGAGGTTCATTTAGGATGAACCTTTTCGCTTCGCCAAAATCTTTAGAACCTTGTCCTTGAACCATATAGCAAAGTAGAGTCCAAGGGGAGCCAGCAAAACCAATCAGTGGCACTCGATTATATAGCCCTTCTTTTACTGCCTGGATAGCTGGAGTGACATAGCGGAAAAATTCTTCAGTATTCTCAACATTTAAAGAAGCTACTTCCTTTTCAGTGGTCGCGGTCTGAAGAACCGGACCTCTATTCGGTACCATATCGACCTTAACACCGAGACTCTGTGCGATGACTAAGATATCTGAAAAAAGGATAGCTGCGTCCATACCCAATTGGTCAATTGGCATTACAGTAATTTCTCTCGCGAGATCAGGATTTTGAACACGTTTAAAGAACGAATACTTTTCTTTCAGCAGCATGTATTCTGGTAAGTAGCGCCCTGCTTGCCGCATGAACCAAACTGGAGGACGCTCGGTAGATTCACCACGAAGGGTGCGCAAAAATAAATCGTTTTGTATCATTTTAATTCATTTTTCAAGGTTTGAAGTAGAGTCATGAAATTAGGTTTAGAGGCTACCTTAACTCTTTCAAAATCCATTATCGCCACAGTATCTGCAGTACGCGCACCAATACAAATGATAGGCGTATTTTTCGAAAAGTCGTTATATCTAAAAGCACTCTGCACTCCCAGCGGGGAAAAGGCTAGAATAGCATCCCATTTTTGTCTTGCAAGGCGCGGAGGATTTTCTCTATTTACGTATGTAATCACGTGTTTAATTCCAAATACGGCCCATTTTTGGCTCGTATGTTTTGCCCCGTAATAAACCGCCGAATCACATTTCTCATTTTCATATGCAATCAATAATTCACTGCTGTTTTTAAAAGTTCTAATATTTCCTCTATACCCGAAATCACAGAGCAGATTGGATGCTTTTTGACCTACAATCCAAAGGTTATTGGGAAGCTTATTTATACTATTTTTAAGCTGCTTAGCCCCGAAATAACTTCCTATTATAGCTATTTTAGAATAAGATATTTGAAAAGATTTTGGAACAAGATTAAGTACTTCTAAATCATGAAGCTTAAGGCCCATTTCCAAAGCTAAAGCTCGTTGTTCTTCATCTATCTCTTTTAAACAAAGTATGTCCTTAGGCTGAAGAGCTCTAATCTCTTGCATTAGTTGATAACCACCATTATTCAAAAGTTCCCTAGCGGCAACACTTCCCGCATCTTTCCATTGATAATTAGAGACCAATCGGCTTACCATGATTTTATTCTGTCCATCTAAGCTAATAAGTGCACCATTGAAAATGAAACCATCGTTGTGAGGTTGGCATAATGCTCCTAGCGGAGCGTTACAGCCAGCCTCAATAGTACTCATAAAATCACGTTCTATCTGAGCACAAGCAAAAGTTTGAAAATGATTAATCAAACCAACTAATTCTTCCACCTCAGAATCTTTCTCTCGACCAATTACGGCAATTACACCTTGCGCTGGGGCAGGAAGCATCCAGTCTAAAAGTTCAGCGTTGTCTGGAAGTAAGTTAATTCTTTCTAGACCAGGAGCACTGACGATACCACCATCTGAAGCGAGAATTTTTTTTAATCGGGTGAGCATATTACCACGCAAGTCCTTAAAATTATGCTTTGGATATTTGTTTAGCCAAAATGCCCTGCGGCGCGGCGAGCCACTCAGTAAGGTGAGTTTTTCGTCTTTAGACTTAGCGATTCCCCCAGGAATGAATGCGTCTAAGTGACCATCACGTGGAAGAACAGCAAGAAGTTGAAGTCCTTTGGGGATATTCGTGGGATAGTCTTTTAAACTGTGGACACCGATATCTGCTTTACCCGCTAAGATTGCATCGTCGAGCGCTTTAGTAAAAATACCAGTCTGTCCAAGATTTTGAAGGGATGTACTTTGGTTCTTATCTCCTTTTGTAGTAATCGGAACAATTGAATAAGACCAGTCACTATGAATTTCTTCCAATCGATTGATAACCTTATTTGTTTGAAAAAGGGCTAATGGGCTAGATCTCGATGCTATACGCAATTCACTGTTTTCCATTAAGCTTATTTTGCAGTTCTTTCAATTCTTTTGGATTCTTTCTTACACGTTCGAAAAGACGTGCCTCAATCTTCGCGCTAATACGCTGAATTTTTTCCGAATCGGTATGTTTAGATGCCCATTCCTCTTGCAATCGACGTTGCAATTCTTTTATCGTTGGAAGAGCATCAACAGCCAATTCCCATTCTCTGAATTTATTCAATTCCTCTCGAATAATATTGTACGCTCGTGGCACCCATTTTTTCCTTTGGTCCATCTGCTCTGCAATTGTATTACTCAGTTGATCCACGTTGACTACCTGAATGTTTAACTCTTCATAATTATCTTCTGCCACACTAAAGGGGATACTGAGGTCTACGATGCATTTTGCGTTAATTGTCGAAAGAATCGATTCAGTAAAAACAGGTCGTGGAGCACTAACAGCACTCACTATTGCATCAAATTCACCAATCCGAGTAAAAGCTTCATCCCAATCAAGAATATGAACGTCATATAAGGCAGCTTGTTTGCGAGTCTTTGCTATGCTCCGATTCGCAATAAAAATATTTTTGGCACCTTTTTCAGCAACTAAATTATCCAGGGTGCGCTTACCAATTTGGCCCATACCGAGTACCAGAATTTTAGCTTTTGAAAAGTCCTTTAGTGAAGATTTAAGGAATTGCACGGCAGCATAACTCGTAGAAGAGGAACCATTAGATAATCCAGTTTCGTTTTTTATGCGTCTTGAACTAAATATGGCTTGATTGACAACTTTCTCAATGATACCGAGTCCTGCGCCTTGTGCTTTACTTTTATCAAATGCGGCCTTAATTTGACCCACAATTTCAAAATCCCCCAGAATCTGGCTATCAAGACCGGCAGTTACCTCAAATAGATACGTTATGGCCTTTTTACCGATAAAACGATTACCTATTTCATAAATATCATTGCCGCCAAATTTCTGAAGAAAGTATTTTTCTATGATTTCTGGGTTTTTCCCAAAAAGAAAAAAGGAAGTTCTGTTACAAGTGTTTGCGATAAAACCGGCACATTCGTTCTGTGGGAAGATATCTTTAAAGTAGTGCTTAAGTTCTTCCTCACTGAGGGCGTAATTTTGTCGCTCATGTGCTGCGGCATGTTTGTGCGTAATCCCGAAGGCATACCAATTGTAACCCTTAAATTGTGTCATTTATTACTGTAATTCAACGAAATTAAAACTGGTTAGAACAATAATATACCGCTATGCGTTAAAAAACTCACGATGGTAGTTAATATATGAAGAGCAGATGTAATCACAGATTATATTTGAAAATTATTTGACAAAAAAATGACGGTACATGACATTCAAATTAATCAAAATACCGATGAACGAAGTTTTGTGCGCGACTTTGTCGAAGATGGACTTTCTCTATATACGGGGTTAAATGAAGACAAAAATGAAACAGGAACCGTGCAATGTGAAGTGCCGGCTAGAATCATCCAATTTTATTTCTGCTTAAAAGGCCAATTAGAATTCAACTTTAGCCCGTTTTACAAAAAGCAATTACAGTCTGGTAATTATTTTTTCATGTACAATCCGAAGAAGAGTTTAAACTTCGGAATTTTTCCTGATCTTTCTTCAAAATGGGTTGCCGCCTATACCACGGTGGACAAACTTCATTCCCTATTTGTAGATGAAAGCGAGGTTTTGACATTTTTGAACGGTGAGAATGCGGCTCAGCCATTATACGATGAACGTGAATGTAGCCCGTCGGTAAAATGGGCTTTGGAAAGTTTATTTACCCGCGATTTAAGCCCCGCATCTCGAAAAATTTTTGCAAAAGGCAAACTACTTGAAGTTTTAGCGCTTCATTTTGATCGAAAATCAGAGGATATGGAGGCTTGCCCGTTCCTAAGAGATGAAAAGACAAGAATGCAAATAAAATCAGCTAAGAACATATTAATTGAAAGGATAACACATCCACCGAGCATTGCGGAATTAGCCTTAGAGATAGGTATTAGTGAATATAAGCTGAAATCTGGATTCAAGGAAATCTACGGTTACACTGTGGGCGGATTTATCCTTGACTATAAGATGAATTCAGCCAAAGCTTTATTAGATTCGCGTAGTTATCAAGTTGGCGAAGTCGCATATGCACTAGGTTATGGAAACCCATCTCATTTTATAACTGCGTTTAAGAAGAAATATCAAATCACTCCAAAGAAGTATTTGCAGCAGCTATGAAAAAAGCAGCCGTATTAATTAATCTAGGCTCGCCAAAGAGCACAGATATTAAAGATGTCAAAAAATATCTTGGTGAATTTTTAATGGATGATCACGTTATCGATTTCCCAAAATGGGTGCGCACACTTTTGGTTAAAGGAATCATATTGAATACTCGTCCTAAAAAAAGCGCCGAAGCGTATAAAACAATTTGGTGGGAAGAAGGGTCGCCTCTAATAGTGTTGTCAAAACGTCTGATTTCAAAGGTAAGAAAACGAACGACCATACCGACTTATCTCGCAATGCGCTATGCCGAACCAAGCATCCATCAGACACTAAAAGTCATGAAGGAAGAGCTTCCGAAACTTGAGGAGCTCTACGTGGTTCCTTTGTACCCACATTTTGCGATGAGCAGCTATGAGACGGTCGTGGATCGCATTAAGGAAGTAGCGACAAAGGATTTTCCAGAATTAAAATTGACTTTTAAGGAGCCTTGGTATGATGACGCGGATTATATCAAAGTACTTAGTGCCAGTATCAATGAGGCCTTACCTGAAGATTATCATTTGCTTTTCAGTTATCATGGTATTCCCGTACGGCACGTTAGAAAAAGTGATTGTACTGGCCAACATTGTTTCAAGGTAAAGGACTGTTGCAGTGTTACTTCAGAGGCGCATAAAGTATGTTACAAGCATCAGACTGTGGTGACGACTAAGCTGGTAGCAGCGGAACTTGGCTTAAAAGAAGGTACATATGAAACTTCCTACCAAAGCCGATTAGGCCGCGACCCTTGGATAGAGCCATATACGGCGAAGCGTTTTGAGAAATTGGCGGGTGAAGGTAAAAAGAAATTAGCTGTTGCTTGTCCGGCTTTTGTCAGCGACTGTCTAGAGACTCTTGAGGAGATAAATGCGGAGGGGAAAGAGGATTTCTTGCAAAATGGCGGCGAGCATTTTCAGCCCATTGCTTGTTTGAACGACCGGGACGATTGGTCTGCACTACTTGGAAAGTGGATACAAGAGTGGAAGATATAAAACACGTCCCTTTACTCATTTTAGGTGGCGGTATCTCTGGCATGGGTGCAGCATTTAATGCATACAAGAGGCAACGTGAATTCTTGTTGATAGAGGCTAAATCAGGGCTTGGCGGGTGTTTGCAATCCATTGATGTTAATGGTCACACTCTTGATATCGGTGCAAATAGTTGTGTTATATCTGAAGATTTTGAGGCTTTTCTTTATCACCTTGGACTTAAAGACGAAATTTTGAAAGCCACGGCACTAAGCAAAAAACGCTATCTATTTCACAATAATAAGATAGTACCAGTGAGCGGAATCAACGATATTTTAGGCGCTTCATGGCTGAGCATAGGAGCTAAGCTGCGTTTTGCAAGCGAGCCGTTACATAAAAAAGGCCCAGCAAAAGATGAATCTGTTGCTTCATTTTTATCACGACGCATTGGGAAGAGCGCTACGGAAAAATTAGCTGAACCTGTGTTAGGTGGAATTTATGCAGGGGACATTAATTATTTAAGTGCAGCTGCAGTTTTAGAAAAACTAAAAAAAGGAGAACAAGAAAATGGTTCTTTATTGCGAACGTTAATGAAAGACCCGCCTAAACCACGAAAAATCATTAACCTAAAGGGTGGGTTTGCCACTATTGGGGTTGCATTTAAAGAAAAGTTTAAAAGTCAAATCAAGTTAAATACCTTGATTCAGGATATTGAAAATATAGACTCAGGCTATTTAATTAAGACAAATAACGGGAATTATAGTTGTAATAAATTAATCAGTACGCTCCCTGCGTATGTCTTTGCACAACTAATAAAAGGTAATATTCAAACCCACTTAAAAAAGTTAAAATATGAGAGGTTATCTGTCAGTCACTTTGCAGAGACTTCGAGTAAACAATATCCTGATGGTTTTGGAATCTTGGTTCCTTCTTATTGTAATATGAAAGTAAAAGGGGTATTGTTTACAAGCTCAATATTTAAAGGTCGTGCGCCTAAAGGCTTGCGTAATATTACTGTTTTTCATAAGGGTGTTAATTGGGAGTCAATAGAAGAAGAATTAAATACTATTATAGGGAATAATCCACGTCAGCTCCTTCACGATTACCATTGGGAGAAAGCTATACCGCAACCTCATGTGGGCTTCCCTCAATGGAAAAATGAGCTGCTGGAAAATCTGCCAAAAGACCTCCTTCTCGCTGGTAACTATTTAGGAAAAGTCGGGGTGGCAGACGCATTTTCCTCCGGTTATAATTTGAAAATATAACCCCTCTAAGAAACTTTCTTTTATAAGTACTTATAAATGCTCAATAGCCTCCGGTTAATAATTTCAGGTTCATTGCCAAGATTTACAGGTATATTCCGAAAACTCAACTAAAATTTAGTTTTATCATCCAATTTTATTCGTAAACCGCAGTAAAAATTCCGTGGTGCAGAAGGTATGATACCTGGCCCAGGATATCCTAGAGCTCTGCGCGTAAAGTATATTTGGTTAAATAAATTATTTACTCCAAAATCAATAGCTCCCCATTTTGGATTGTATAGACCACTAAAGTCAATGACATTATAGGCAGGTATTGGACCTAATATACCGTCACGAAGATCACCAGGCTGAGCTACTTCACTATTCTCAACATCAGTAAACTGTTTGGTCAGTGCACTCATTTGTAAATTAAAACTCCATTTTTCGCTCTTTACTGTGCCCCCAGTTTTAAGATTTAATAATGGGACAAATTCAACACGCTTACCTCGAACATTGGGAACATCGCTTTGAATATAATTAGAACCAGTAACAGCTGTGTTCGTCCAAAGGTCTATTTTCCATTTACTTTGGCTCTTGAAAGTAAGGTCATAGGAAATGAAGCTTTCTACACCATACATCAGAGCAGCACCAATATTCTTTCGAACACGCTGAGCTCGATTATTAAATACAATACCAATCCGATTTGCATAATATAAGGTAAATAAGTTGGCGTCATATCCCCACGGACCTTTCTTACCTCGTATTCCCAAATCGCTAGTCCAACCTTTCTCATCCTTGATTTCTGGGTCGATTATGAAAGTTGGATTGACAGTTCTAATGTCCGCAAAGGTGACAGAACGGTAATTCTGACTCCAATTAAAATACCTCTCGTTATTTATTTCTTTTTTAGAAATCCCTATTCCTGATAGCACAAAACCTCTTGAAAAACTAAAATCATCATTGAGTTCGGTTCTATCAATTACATTTCCGGCGTTATCAAAAACAACATTTGTGTAGTAACCTTGAGCTTCAGTACGAATATGTTCCATACGCATTCCCGGTGTGATGGTCCATCCATTTTCCAAAAAAAAGATATGTTCCATGAAGACAGCCAAGTTCAGATTAGGAAAAGTGAATGAGCTTTGATTTGGATAATTACTATACTCTTGCCAACGAAAGCTAAAATCTGCGTCTTTACCATTGCTTCCAGGCCCTTGTTCACTCAGATTTAGCGACTGGAAAGCCTTAATCCCACAAAGTGCTACACGCGGCTGATTGTAGTATCGATAACGTCGAAGAAGCTTTGCCTCCGCAGTCAAATTATTGAATTGACCAGCAATTAAATCGCGTTCATAAACAAATGAGCCATCGGCATACCGTTCATCAACCGTTGTTATCGGATTTAAGTTAATCATGCTTGGAATACCTCTGAAGCCTAGACTAAATCTGTTTGCTTCCAATGAAGTGACACTGACTTTAATTTTCGTTTTTACATTTGGTGAATAAGTCCAATTCCCGTGCAACAAATTCCAATTCACACGGAAAAAGTTTCGGCCACGATTGGAAAAGAAAGGATTGCTATTTAGTAGATCGTCTGTAAGCCCCCCGGGCTGCTGAGCCAAGTAATAAAGGTAGGTGTGTTCAAATTTAAACGTATGGGCTTCGTTAAGGGTAAAGTTAATCTGTATGAAGCTGTGATTTGCATTAAATGCACTATTTGGTCTAAAGCCCTGCGATTTACGATTATTGTAGTAGCCATAGGCGCTAAACGGACCTTTTTTTAGCGTTGCACTCGTAAAATTTGTGCGTAATCCATAAGAACCTATTGTGTTACTGTTTTCAATTGACCATAAAACATCGTTTTCAGGTCCCTTCATTCGGAAATTTAGCAAACCTCCAAATTGAGAACCATATTGTAAACTTGCAGCACCTCTTATGACTTCTATTCGTTCGATACCGTCACTTGTAGGAGTATAATAAGATTCGGGATACCCCAATGGGTCCGCACTGATATCGTAACCGTTTTGTCGTGTGTTAAAATTTGAAGATCTATTTGGGTCAAGACCCCTTGAACCTATAGATAGTTGTAATCCCGCGTCGTCATTTTCAAAAATAGTCAGACCAGTTATTCCGGCAAATAGTTGCCTTGTTGTATTCGCTCCTTTATTCGATACTAATTGGTCTAAGGATACGACTTCACTCTTCTTTCCAGCGTAAATACTCATTCCATCAACACTTTTCATTGCTGTACGGAGCTCCAACTTTTTCTCTTTTATTTCTATTTCATTTAGAATAATACCAGTAGTATCTGAAGGTTGACTATGGGTAACAACAGGTAGCAATAGCACGAAAATAAATCTTTTAAATCCCATGAATAGTATCGTTAAATGGTATCAACCAATCTATTGGCTTCAAGTTTCTATGTTTAGTTGTTAAATCTACTTCTGGATTCACAAAGAGTTTTGCACTTCTACCATTTAAACTTACATAGGAGTCTGCGTATACAGCAACATTTCGACCGTTATTGATTCTATAGTATTCAGCAAGGTGGTGTGCAAACTCTAAAATGAAATCGGGCTGAAAAGCCATTTGTTTCTCTTGGAAAGAAGTAAGGAAGTCCTCGTTTTTGACCTTCCAGCCTTCTCCGGTATCCCTATCCACTATCCTAAAAGTGGTGTAACCTTGTTTCTCCATAAGCATTACGCGCCAAGAGAATCTAAATCCTTGTTCATGCCAAAAAAGTTCACCTGGATAAAGAAGATAACGCCATGGCAATAGTATTTGACAGGTTATAACCGTTATAACTAAAACCTTACTTAAACCTAGTCTTGAGGCAACCTTTAGCTGTAATTTTGGCCGAAGAAATTTAAAAGTTTTCGCGAGAATATTTTTCAGCGTTTCTGTAGAAAAAAATACTGTGGCAGCAGCAATCATAATCCAAGGAAACATTCCGATTGGAAATAATATACGGGTCATAACATGAAAAGCTATCACTAACAGGAATGCTATACCACGAGTACGTTTATTTAATAATAAAAACGGTATACTTAGGTCATAAAGTGCTCCGCCCCAGGAAAACAGATAATGAAGCCAAGATTGTTCAAAAAATTGTCCGATAATAGGTATGTCCGTTTTTGTAGACAGCCATATGGCGAGAGGTTGG
>CACMMX010000004.1 GCA_902614915.1 uncultured Cryomorphaceae bacterium | reverse complement strand
GTGGTCTAATGCGTCGAAGTAAATACTGGCATGACCACCGGTTCCGTAATCCAAAGCAAACGTGGCCAGCAATTGAACATTAAGTGCATGCGTAGTGATTTTTAATACACTTCTTACAACATCATCCTTGCTATCCAATTCCATATTTGGAAAGAATTGGGCCACTGCAGCGGAAGGAATTTCTTCTGGTTGAAGAATTAAGGATTTTAAAATTTGATGATATTCATAAGGAGTCACTCCCTCTTCTATCCAGTGTAAGTCTTCACTGACAGCTAAATTTGAGATTCTAAATGCACCGCACGAACTTTCCTTTGCTGGATGCGAAGGCCACCAAGCCACACTTGCAGCGGGAATACCTTCACTTTCCAAATAATCAAAATATGTAGGTAGGTTTATGGAAGACCCTCTTACCGCCCTAATCTGCCCATTATGGAACTCTGTGAATCCATGAATTCCGTGTTCAGAGGGCCAAGCTGATGTGGCTACGGAAGTCCATAACATGGGCGATATTGGCGGATCTAAAGTGGCTAATTTTGAATGCACTCCCTTAGACATCAATGCTGCCACACCAGGTAGTTTACCTTGTTTTAGTAATGGATTCATCACATTCCAATCGGCTGCATCCCATCCAATCAATATACTTTGGTAACGGACATCTTGTCTTACTTCTGGAAGTACAATTCCTTTGAGTGCAGCTACATTTTTGTAGCCACCCGCTAAAAACCCAAGCGTATGTTTAAGATTTACAGTCACGTCGTAAAAGTAATTGCTAAATTTGGCTTAATCCCAAAGACCCAGAACAATGCGGTTGAATAATTTTACCGAAACTACTTCCATAGCGTGGTCCGCCATTCGGTCTTCTCCACTAAGAACCGTTTTAACTTCTTTGATAATCTCTTTTGGAATCATGGCTTTGGTAGGTATTTTAAGTGCTACAGACGCCCTAAAGCAAAGCTTAAGAAGAAACTTTACTTCTCTCGGTGCAAACACTTTGACAATAAGGAACTCTCGAGGAGGGTTTTTTGTAGGTAATGCTGATTACCGCCAAAATCCAGAAATTTCTTTTCGTGAAGCACTAGGTTTTAAGGAACGTATGGATTTTCCTGGCTCAAGAACATCAATGACTTTCAGAGCATCTAGTGTAGCGAAACTTTCCTATATGAACATTACTACTAATCCCAATAATTCAATTACAGCTGTGGATGAAAACTACATGTATACCGGAGGTTTTGAATTAGAAGAAGGAAGAAACTTTACTACAGATGATGTATACTCTGGACGCAATTATACTATCCTAGGAAGTGAAACTAAGACCGATTTATTTGGAGAAGCTTCAGCCTCGGGTCAAACTATACGCATTCAAGGTAAACCCTACTTGGTCATAGGGGTACTTCAAGAAAAAGGTTCCTCAGGTTTATTTTCAGGAGATCGAGGGGCATGGGTGACCTTAAATTACGCACGGGCAAATTTTCCTAGCAACAATCCTAACTACATCTTAAGTGTAAATGCTTCGAGCGCTGAAACCCTTGATGCCGTTCAAGGACAATGCATGGCATTGATGCGCAGCGTGAGAAAATTAGTTCCAAAAGAGCGTGATAATTTTAGTATTACAAGAAGTGACAGCGTGGCCAATAGGCTTATTGAAAATTTAAATATGGTTACCTCTGGTGCATTCATAATTGGCTCAATTACTTTATTGGGTGCATCAATTGCCCTCATGAATATAATGTTAGTGAGTGTTACTGAACGCACAAGAGAAATTGGAACTCGCAAAGCTATTGGTGCTACTAAGCGTGTTATTAGCTCTCAATTTCTAACGGAGGCCCTCATTATAACTCAATTCGGCGGGTGGACAGGAATCCTTTTTGGAATTGCTATTGGGAATTTGGTTGCCAACCAAATTGGAGGATTTTTCTTTATCCCTTGGCTGTGGATTATGGTCGCTTTTGTTATTTCAGTATTCGTTGGAGTGGCAGCAGGATGGTATCCTGCTAGCAAAGCGGCAAGCTTAGATCCCGTGGAGGCGCTTCGCTACGAATAAGAAGATTTCTTTTGATATTAGCTATGAATGAAATCATGGCTATTGCTGTAACCCATATCAGTTATATAATAAAAGCCACCCTATATAGGGCGGCTTTTTGAGCATTCGTGATTTTCTAAATAGTTGTTTAAGCTTCTGCTACAACTTCAAATTCAAAGTTTACAACTACTTCACGGTGTAGTCGAACTGCAGCGGTATAACGACCTAAGGCCTTGATAGAACCGCCTGCTATTTGAATGAACTTCTTTTCAAGTGTAACTCCTGATTTTGACAACTCATCTGCTACGTTTTGGTTGGTGATGGCTCCAAATAATTTGTTTCCTGTTCCAACTTTCGCAGTCATTTTTAATTCTACACCTGCCAATTTTTCAGCCATAGCTTGAGCATCAGTGATTGCTTGAGCTTCTTTGTGGGCGCGCTGACGTAGATTTTCAGCTAAAACTTTCTTTGCACTCTCTGTTGCTAAAACTCCAAACCCTTGTGGGATCAAAAAGTTCCGTCCGTAACCGTCTTTTACAGTTACCACGTCATCAGTAAAACCCAAGTTTTCTACATCTTTCTTTAAAATGATTTCCATGGTATTGAATTATTTAAGGTTATCAGCTACATAAGGCATCAATGCAATGTGTCGAGCACGCTTGATAGCTGTAGATAATTTTCTTTGATACTTCAATGAAGTTCCCGTTAGACGGCGCGGTAAGATTTTACCCTGTGGGTTAACAAAACGCAACAAGTAATCTGGGTCCTTGTAATCAATGTATTTAATACCTGACTTTTTAAAGCGACAGTATTTCTTTTGGTTACCACTCTCAACATTGATTGGTTGTAGGTAACGTACGTTGTCTTTTCCTCTAGTTGCCATAATTTCTTTCTAATTAAGCATTTACTCTGGCACGACGCTTTGCAGCGTACTCAACACCATATTTATCCATTTTTACTGTTAAAAAGCGCATAATACGCTCGTCACGCTTAAATTCAACTTCCAAAGGAGAAATAGCCTCTCCAGGTGCTGTGAATTCAACAAAGTGGTAAAAACCACTTTTTTTCTTTTGAATTGGGTAAGCCATTTTTTTGAGGCCCCAATTTTCTTTGCTGATAATGCTCGCGCCCTTCTCTTTCAAAAATGACACGTACTTATCTACCGCTTCCTTTACCTGATCTTCAGATAAAACGGGATTCAAAATGAAAACGGTTTCGTACTGATTCATAATTAATTAGTCTTAAAAATTAAGGAGTGCGAAGGTACAAGACTTTTTTGTTTGAACCAACTTATGTTAGCAACGTGTTTACAGCCTTTTTCTACTTGGGTATTTGACGGGCGTAAAGGTCGCTTATATTTGTCTTATGGAGCAGTTCATTGTATCGGCAAGGAAATACAGACCAAAGGCTTTTGAGTCTGTTGTAGGACAGAGTCATATTACGGAAACACTACTTAAAAGCGTTGATAGTAATCACTTGGCTCAAGCTTTGCTTTTTTGTGGACCACGAGGTGTTGGAAAAACTACATGTGCTCGCATACTTGCCCATGTAATCAATTCAGATGTAGGCTTGAATGAGGAACAATTAGCCCTAAACATTTTCGAATTAGATGCTGCATCAAACAACTCTGTAGACGATATACGTCGTCTTATTGATCAAGTCCGATTCGCTCCTCAAACCGGGAAGTTTAAAGTCTATATCATTGATGAGGTTCATATGCTTTCGCAACAAGCATTCAATGCGTTTTTGAAAACGTTGGAAGAACCTCCTGCTCATGCTATTTTTATTCTTGCAACTACAGAGAAGCATAAAATCATTCCGACCATTCTTTCTCGTTGTCAGATTTTTGATTTTAAGCGAATCACCATAGATGATATTGCCGGCCATTTGGCTTTTATTGCGGATAAAGAAGGTATTAAAGCAGAACCCGAGGCACTTCATATGATTGCAGAAAAAGCAGACGGTGCCCTGCGTGACGCATTGAGCTTATTTGATCGTATGGTTAGTTACACCGGAAACGAGCTTACCTACAACCAAGTGGTAGAGGTATTAGATATCCTCGATTACAATTTCTACTTCAAGTCAATTGATTTAGCGCAGACGGTCAATTACCCGGACCTACTCTTGTTGTACAATGAAGTTTTAGAGAAAGGATTCAACGGCCACGAATTCGTAGTAGGCATGGCCAAGCACTTTAGAGACCTCCTTGTTGCTCGAGAACCCAAGACAGTTGAACTTCTTGAGGTTGGTCCGCAAATTAAGCAGCGCTATTTAAATCAAAGCAGCGCTACCTCTACGAGATTTTTGTTACACGGACTAAAAGTTTTTAATGAATTAGACGGTCAGTACAAGGCATCGAGTCAGCCCCGAATTTTGGTAGAATTAGGTTTATTGAAATTGGTCGAATTCATCTCTCAAGAAAAAAAAAAGTCGCAACCCGGCCTAGATAATTCGGACAAAAGCACCAATCAGTTTCTGCCAGACGCACTACCAAAAAGAAAGCAAACCAGCGAGGAAGCTACCCTAGTTGACCCTAAGTTATCTTCACAAACCATAGAAAGTAGGAAATCAACTGAAGCAAACCAACACATTGCCGTGAGTGATGCCGATTTACCAGAAAAAAAGAAACTACCGGAAAAATCTGCCTTTGCTTCGCCGCCAGAAGGGAGCCCCACGGTAGCCTTTGATCTCCCCACTGAAAGCAGAAGAAAAAGAAAATCGAGCAAGACAAAAAGTGGTTTATCCATCTCCTCCGTTATGAAGGATCTGGAACGACAGGAAAATGCGCCTGCTGAATCTTCATCAGAAAGAGAAAATAGTCTTCCTAAAAAAGAGGAGGGGCATCAAAGAGTTTTTACAGAACATGAATTAAAAACCGCATTGGAAGAATACTCTAATCAGCGTCATATTAAGACAGCTATTCGCAGTATGCTTCGAGCGCAGATACCAAAAATTATTGATAAAAACACCCTTAAAATCACAGTAGAAAATAATATTCAACAAGGGTATTTCAATGACGAGCAAAAAGAGCTCGTGCCGTGGTTGAGAAAGAAGCTCGACAATTTTGCGCTCCGTTTTGAAGTAAAAATGTCTGAAAACGTTCAGACCAAGAAACTGTACATGCCTGAAGAGAAATTCAAGCATATGGCGGAAAAGAATCCACACTTATTGTACCTACGCGAAAAGCTTAATACAAACCTTGAATAGTGCGAAAAGTCTTGCTCATAGCGCTGGTGCTTTTTTCGTTTAGCGCCATGGCCCAATTCGATTGGTGGAATCGAATTCACAATTGGGACGGTGCTACGCCATGGACACAATACATGAAGTATTCTCATGCTTACATGGGCCCCAATGCGTTGCCCATACCGACTGTAGCTGGATTACATAAAAATTACGTAAGCTCCAGTGCTCAAATAAGCCTTCACGGAGATGACCGATTCCTAAATTGGCACAATGAAGTTCAATTAGTTGCAGGAAATACATTGTTTAAGGTGGTACACCAAAGTGTTGAAGCCTTTAGAACGAGTACCGATGTTCGTGATCTCCGCATTTCTAGAGGCGAAAGTGGACAAGGTATTCAAGCTGGAGATGTTGTGGTAAATATTTCACATCGACTCTATCGAAAAGGTGAGAACGTCACAAAAGAATTGTATTTCACCACGCACTTAAAAACCGCCGCAGGTCCACTAAATAATGCGCGCTTCACAGATGCACCAGGTTACGCTTTCTTTTTAACGGGAAAATGGAGTCCAAAGTATTCCGATTTTTGGATTTCTTCTGATGCTGGCTTTCAAGTCTATCAAACCCATTGGGTGAATTACCCACAAAATGATGGTTTTCTTTTTAATCTGAAATGGACGCAGAAAATGAATTACGGCATAGGCATTGATGCAGAAGCAAGAACCTTTACAGGTTACTTTAAAGACGGTGATTGGCCCAGGATACTCAATCTACGCATCTATCGGAACTTCAATGATAAGCGCAAATCGACTTTGCAGTGGACTAAAGGATTATATGACTACCCCTTCTCCTTTCTGACGCTCACGCACATGGTATTCTTTTAAATTAACACAAGTAAACGCAACCAAAGTCCTAAGGGAACACTTGCAGTTTTTGCCTTACTTAAAGCTTCCTTTTTCCACTTTTCCTGACCCTCTTCATCGCGGCGCTTCTTGAACGTACGGGCTAATTCATAGGCTTTTCGTACTTGGTAGAGCTTAAATTCTTTCTCACTAATGTATCCAAGGCCCTTTGCTTTGGCCACTGCGCACATGACCTTTTCCATGTGAGCTTCAACATCCGCCGTCATGCCGTAATCTAACCGGTATTTCAACGTGGGCTTTGACAACATTTTTGGAAAATCACCACGGTGCATGACCCTGAGATGCGCACCAACATCCTCTTGAAGCCTACTGTCATTCTCCCATGTGTAATCAAAGCCACGGCGCATTACAATGGTGGAAGGAACTATGGGATTATAGCTCAAAAAAGCACGTATTGAACTGACCTGGCTACATGCTCTTTTGCGAAGACTCTCTTCCTTACCGGGGGTCCACTCTAAAATGGAGGTATAAAACCATTCCGTTTTTGGGTATTTCAAGAGTGCCTTAAAAGCCTGCTCTAATTTGCTTGGCAACCAGATATCATCCGAATCTAAGAATGCATAAGCATCGCCTGTCGCTGCCGCCATACCAGCATTTCTTGATTTCCCTAGACCTGAATTGGCTTGGGTAACTATTCGCAGCATAAGCCGTCCTTCAAATCGAGCAGCGACCCCACGAGTATTATCTGTACTACCATCGTCCACCAAGACGACCTCAAAAGGGCAAAGTGTTTGGCGCGCAACACTTTCTAAACAATCGGCAAGTGTAGCCTCGGCATTGTATGCAGGTATGATTACAGAAATTCTCATTAGTGGGCAAAGAATGATTTAGGGAACATACGAGCCGCAAGTTTTTTGGCTGGCTTTTTCAATCCGAAAAGAATAAAGAAGTTACCCAAGAGTTTAATTGCGCCACTTTTGAATAGATAACTACCCAATCCTTGTTTATACCTTTTAAAAACTTTGTACAATCTTAGGTTATTGCGCCAAATCTCAGCCGTACAATCCATAGAAAACACATTCGCTGCCCACCACATGGCCACTTGACCGCGCGCTGAATTAATAGTTTCTATTGGTGCATAGTTCTCAATCTCAAAGATGGAGTACATCTCGAGGAGTTCGTCAAAAGCTTGATAAGAGCTCATCGCTCGGCTGCGCTGAGTTTTTATGTGAAAACGGAATTTGTTTCGCGGCCTCGCATGAAAGATGAGCTCGCCATGCTGAAGAAGCTTGGCGTAGAAAAGCCAATCTCCATTTAATCGCCAATGTGCATCAGGTGCTCCAACAGCATCAAAAGCTACCTTACGCACCAGTATACCACTGGCATTAGGGATAGTATTGGAAAAGACCATATACTTGGAAACCTCCGTTTTACCGCAAACCGTAAAGTCCTTAGCCCATTTGGCGGTGTCGCCAAAGATGAAACCATAATCTTCTTTAAAATCTCGAAGGAATTCGCCCTTTTCATCCACAAGATGGCTGTGACTGCAGGAAATCACTGCTTTTTCATTAGCCTCCATACTCTGCACGTGCAACGCAAGCATGTCTTTATCGCAATAGTCGTCACTCTCTGCAATCCAAAGGTATTTGCCCTTGGCCCATGCCGCTCCCTTTGCCCATTGAGAGAACGGGCTTCCAGAATTTTCATTATTAAAAAGCGTTGTCATTCGAACATCTGACCTAGCCCAACCTTCAAGAATATCGCGGCTACCATCTGAACTATCGTCGTCCATGAGTAGAACTTCTATGTTCGTATACGACTGGCTTGTAATACTTTGCAAGCGCTCATCAAGAAATTGCTCGTGATTATAGTTTGGTACAATGATACTGACCAAAGGGCCGTCTGTTGGTAGATCTTTTGGTGAATATGTAGTGGTTTGTTCTAATGACTTTGGATAAAGGCGTGCAAAGCCTTCCATTGCACCTGGACGCACTTTGCAAAATTGGTACAAAGAGAACCAACTCTTGCGTTGTAAATCAATATTCGTGCTAACCAAATCTTTGTATTTAATCATACATACATCTACCCCACTGTTTTTGATATTAGCAGTGGCGGCTTCATTGTATTTGTAAACCAATTCAAGAGCGGTCTCTTGCGTAAGTTTTGAGAAGGCTTCTCCCTTCTGCTCTTGACGACGAAGTAAACTGTCTACAATCTCTTGTTCCTCACGTAGTATCCAAATGACCTTGGCTTTAGGAAAGCGAGTCAACCACCACGGGAGTGTATAACAAAGCCGCGGGTCTTTCACTGCCCAGGGTCCACTGTAAGTTGCAGCTAAGGAAATTCTGAGACCACTAGGATGCTTGAGATGGGCACCGTAAACATCGAGATCTGTCAAATTCAATTCAAAACCTTCAACAGTATCGGTAACAGAGTCAATACTTGGTGGCAACCACCAATTACCGCCGGCGGATTGAAAAATTCGTTCATTGATATCAATAGCATAAAGCGCCTCAGCATTGTGATCACAGACCGTTCCTACATGAACTCCCGCATCAGCAAGTGCGCACGTAACCATGGTGGTACCACTACGGTGCATACCAAGTATAAAAATGGGTTGCTTAATTTTGGGTAGAATCATGTATTTTGTATTCCAATGTGCCATTCAAAGAAACTCGTTTTTATTCATATCCCAAAAACCGCAGGGACTTCCTTGCGATTATTATTAGAATCGAATTACAAAGAGGGTGAACGCAGAAGCATATACAGTCACAAAGATTTGGACCAACAATTAAAATCAGCTTTACAAGACCCTGATATAAAATGCATCTATGGTCATTTTCCTCTTAGACCAGTAATTGCTGAATCTAATGCTACGGTAGTTACTCTTTTTCGTGAGCCAATAGCCCGATCAATGAGTCATTATAATCACTACAGCAAAAGAATAAATGAAAAGCATAAAGAATTGATGAAAGGCATTGAAAGTCCTGAAGACTTCACACGCTTGGTTCAAAGCAATAACCGCCAGACGGCATTTATGAGTGGTTATTTAAATCAAAAGCAGTTCTTCGAAAATAAAGAGGTTCTTCACAAAGCAATGGCCAATTTGGAACGGTTGGATGCAGTTGGATTCACCGAACATTATCCAGCGTCGATTGCCTATTTTGGTGAATTGTTTGATTGGAAAAATACAGTAGTGGAATACCACAACAGCGGGGGAAAAAAAACGGAAATTGCGGAAAAGGCAGTGTGGGAAAGCATGAATCAATTCGATTTGCATTTATACCAAGCGGCTGTGGATCAATTTAGTGAGAAATTAAAAGCCTATGAAGGTCGAGCACCACGTGTGCCAAAATCACCTTTTTTAAAAAGAATAATGGTCTACTTGCGCGCTCTAAGCTCGAAATTTTGACCCAAATAAACCCGACGTACCTGTTCATCTGCCGCCAATTCCTCTGCAGTACCGCTTTTAAGAATACGACCTTCAAACATCAAATACGTTCTATCTGTAATTGCCAAGGTCTCTTGAACATTATGATCAGTAATCAAAATACCAATGTTTTTATTCTTAAGATTCGCCACAATCATTTGAATATCTTCGACGGCAATAGGGTCTACGCCCGCAAAGGGTTCATCTAACAGAATGAATTTGGGCTTTGTTGCTAGCGCTCTCGCTATCTCCGTTCTTCTGCGCTCACCACCGCTAAGCAAATCACCTCTTGTCTTCCTGATGGCCTGTAATCCGAATTCGTTTAAAAGCTCTTCGAGCCTTTCATAACGCTCTTGCTTGGGGAGCTTAGTCATTTCCAGAACCCCCAATATATTATCCTCAATACTTAGCTTTCTAAAAACAGAAGCCTCTTGAGCAAGGTAGCCAATACCTAACTGAGCACGCTTGTACATGGGCAATTTTTGAATGGGTAGTCCGTCCAAAAGAATCTGCCCGCTGTACGGCCGAATCAAACCTACAACCGTGTAGAAGCTTGTAGTTTTTCCAGCGCCATTGGGTCCAAGTAAGCCTACTATTTCGCCCCTGTTTACCTGAAAGCTCACCTCATTAACTACGGTTCTTGAGCGGTACTTTTTAACAATATTTCGTGCTTCTAACTTCACTAAATGTTTTTGGTTTTAGCTCTTCTTTTTATAATTCGTCTGCTCACTCCAATACTAATCTGGTACAATATTAATACCGGGAAAGATACGAGAATCTGTGAGGCAATATCCGGCGGAGTAATGATTGCGCTTAACAATAAAATACCCACAATCGCATGGCGCCTGTACGACTTTAGTACATCAGGAGTAACGATGCCTAACTTGCTTAAAAAGTATACGGCCATTGGCAATTGAAAGAGAATCCCTGTGGCCAGTGTTACAGAACTTATCATGCCGATGTAGGAGGTAAGATCTATTCTATTGAAAATCTCTGAAGAAACCGTATAAGTTCCAAGAAATTGAACACTTAACGGGACAATGACATAGTAACCAAAGAGAACGCCTAACAGAAATAAAACGGTCGTAAAGAGAATGACGCCACGTGAATTTTTACGTTCAATTTCATGAAGTCCAGGTTGAATAAAGCGCCATATTTCCCAGAAAACGTATGGAAATGCAATGATTACTCCTGTTACCAAGGAAACCCACAGGTGCATTTGAAATTGGCCGCTCATCCTCATATTGAGAAGTTCAAAGGGCATTTCATTAAAACAAAACACATTTCCACCTACATAACTAGACAACCAACAAAAGAAGGTATATGTCGGAAAATCCATTTGCTTTGGACCAAATATGATAACATCAAAAATAATTTCTTTAGATAAGAAAGCCAATACAGCAAATAAGAAAATGGCGATTGAAGAACGCACCAAATGCCAGCGTAATTCGCCAAGATGGTCTAAAAAGCTCATATTGTTTCTGTCTTTGGACATTTTAGTAATCCAATATTGTGGTCAAAAATCCGAAAAACATTCTGATGTACCTTCACAAACCTTGAGAAAATCCCTTATCTTTTAGGTATAACAAATCAACATAGAGCATATGTCCTCTATCAATTGGGAAAATGAACTGAGGCAGTTTTTCGGATTTAGTGACTTTAAAGGAAATCAGAAAGTAATTATTGAAAGTATCGCTAAAGGACAGGATACTTTTGTAATCATGCCAACTGGTGGAGGCAAAAGCTTATGCTATCAACTGCCGGCATTAGTAGCTGAAGGAACAGCAATTGTTATCAGTCCTCTTATTGCACTAATGAAAAATCAGGTTGATGCCATTAGAGGATATAGTGAGAAGGACGGAATAGCTCACGTCTTGAATAGTTCACTTACCAAAGGACAGTTGGAACAGGTGCATGCAGACCTTAAGTCAAGGCTTACTAAGTTACTATTCGTGGCACCCGAAAGCCTCAATAAGAAGTCTAATATTGAATTGCTAGGCTCCATTCCTATAAGTTTCTACGCTATAGACGAAGCTCACTGTATTTCTGAATGGGGGCATGATTTTCGTCCAGATTACAGGACAATAAAAGAGAGCGTTGTTGCTCTAGGAAGAAAACCAATTATCGCCCTTACTGCTACAGCAACCCCAAAAGTTCAAGCAGATATAATGAAGACGCTTGGTATGGAGAATCCGCAAGTGTTCCTTTCTAGCTTTAACCGCTCAAACCTCTACTATGAAGTGAGACCAAAGCGCGATATAGATAGAGATATCACTAAATTGTTACAAGCCAATAAAAGTAAAAGTGCAATTGTATATTGTTTAAGCCGCCAAAAGGTAGAAGATCTTGCAGAGCAGTTACAGGTAAACGGAATCAATGCCTTACCGTATCATGCTGGCTTGGAAAGCGGCAAGCGTATAAAACATCAAGATGCCTTTCTCAATGAAGAATGCGATGTTATTGTTGCCACCATTGCATTTGGAATGGGAATAGATAAACCCGATGTCCGATTTGTTCTTCACTACGATATGCCTAAATCTCTAGAAAGCTATTACCAAGAAACAGGAAGAGCGGGAAGAGATGGCGGTGACGGGTCTTGTATCACTTATTTTGACATCAAAGACATAGAGCGTTTGCAGAAATTCTTGAACAAAAAGAATGTAAGTGAACAAGAAATTGGCCGACAACTCTTGGAAGAGGCCACAGGATATGCGGAGGCAGCTACCTGCAGAAGAAGAGCACTCTTGCACTATTTTGGAGAAGAATTCCATGAAGACGATTGCGACAAAATGTGCGACAATTGCAGACACCCAAAAGAAAAAGTAGAGGCTTCTGCAGAATTACTAGATGTTATTGCAACAGTAAATCAAACACACGGAAAGTTTAAAACTTCAGAAATCATAAATATTTTGCGCGGACACACCTCGGCGGTATTAGTAAAAAATAACGCAACGAGTCTATCCACCTGGGGAATTCAAAAAAATAAAAGTGAAACTCACCTAAGAGCAGTAATTAGGCAGGGCATAATTCGTAACTATTTAAGTAAAAATGTGGATGCCTACGGAACTATCCAAGTTACTGAAAAGGGTAATGCCGATAAGTTGCCCAAAGCATTTCGCGTAAGGAAAGAGTTAGATTATAATGTTCTCAACAGTGAAACTAGTGCTCCAACTAAGATCGTAGCCGTTGATAAACAACTCTTTAATATTCTTAAAGATCTTCGCAAAAAAATTGGTCATGATAAAGATGTTCCTCCGTATGCAGTATTCAGTGAAAATTCATTGAATGAAATGGCTACGATTTATCCATGTTCAATTGAAGAATTAAAAAATATTCAAGGTGTTGGCGAAGGAAAAGCCAAAAAATTCGGTCAGAAAATGGTCGAAGTCATAGAGAAGTATGTGAAGGAAAATGATATTGACAGACCTCAAGACATGGTCTTTAAGTCAGTAGCAAATAAAAGTGCTTTGAAGGTGTATATTATCCAAAGTACGGATAGAAAACTGCCATTTGATGATATCGCGAGTGCCAAGAGATTAAAAATGAACCAATTAATAGAGGAAATGGAACGCATCGTTACCAGCGGCACCAAACTCAATATTGATTACTACCTAAAAGATATTTTGGACGAAGACAGTATTGCAGAAATATTTGAATTCTTGACAGAAGATTGTGAAGAAGGATCAATGAAGGAATTAACCGAAGAATTCTCTGAGGAATACGATGAAGAAGAATTAAGACTGGTCAGACTAAAGTTCTTCTCGGATGTAGCTAACTAACGTTTACCGGAAGCGTCTGCGCCTGCTTATACGACATTTACAAGTAAGAAAGACCGCTTATGCGGGGCTTTTAGTTATGAAATAATTCACAGAGTTCCTCTGGTAAACTCTGCAGATTAACTTGCTTAGTTGCCAGAGAGAAGGCTAATATTTCTTGGATACTTTTTTCAGAGGCTTCTACCTCCATATGTTCATAAGGTAAAGTTTTTTTCATGGGCTCTATTGATTTTTCTATTAACGTCAACCCTTGAGCACTTAGTATCTCAATGAATTAAAATTCTAAGCTAATATTATGTTTCACCATGAGTTTCTGAATATTACCAACTGCATAGCGCATTCTGCCGAGGGCTGTATTTATGCTGACATCCGTTTCCTCGGCAATTTCTTTAAAGCTATAATTACAAAAGATCCGCAATTCTAAAACCTGCCTTTGCTCCTCAGGTAGATATGTAATAAGCTTGTGTATATCTTCATTTATTTGTGATTCTATCATTTCTTGTTCAAAAGGCTGGTCACTTTCTCCATAGGTGTCAAACACAGTAAATTCGCCATTAGGACGAAATTCTTTTTTTCGAGATTCTCTTCTAAAGAAATCTAATGTAGTATTGTTGGCAACACGGATAGCCCATGGTAGAAATTTACCTTTTTCCTCATAATTAGATTTACGCAAAGAGCGAATAATCTTAATAAATGTTTCCTGAAATAAATCATCAGCAATCTCTGAATCTTGAACTTTTGAATAAATCTGAAGGAAAACGCGTTTTTGGTGTCTACGAATTAACACCTCAAAAGCTTGCTCATTTCCATTACGGTACTGCGCCACTAAATCGTGGTCTTCCAGCTTTCTTAATTTCATAACATTAAGGTTTTAGCGTAACGGTATCTCTATAGGCAAGTCTTTTAATTTCTGTTCAATATACGAGAAAGAATCAAATACTATTCCAAAATGATGTATTTCAATGAAACTATAGGGGGTTTTTAAGGTTACCTTTGTGTTTGATTCTAACTGCAAATGACCGAATTCATTGAAATTAAGCGTGCCTCTGTACATAACCTAAAAGAGGTAAGCATAAATATTCCTCGTAAGCGACTCGTAGTAATTACCGGTGTTAGTGGTTCTGGTAAAAGTTCCTTGGCTTTTGATACCCTATTCGCTGAAGGGCAAAGACGATATGTGGAGAGTTTAAGTTCGTATGCCCGCCAATTTTTGGGAAAACTAGACAAGCCAAAGGTGGAATACATTAAAGGTATTCCTCCAGCTGTAGCAATTCAGCAGAAAGTGAGTAGCAAAAATCCTAGATCTACAGTAGGTACAACAACGGAAATCTATGACTATTTAAAGCTCTTGTATGCGCGCATAGGACGAACCTATAGTCCCGTTTCGGGTAAAGAAGTGAAGAGGCATCAAGTAGAAGATGTTATTGACTTTATCTCTCAAAAAAAAGACGGTGTTCGATTTCTAATTATTGCTCCGGTAACCTATCAAGACAGAAGTGCCATACAACACCTAATTATCTTGGCATCACAAGGTTTTGTGAGAATCATGGTAGACGGCAATATTGAGCGAATAGAGGATGTTATTAAGGCCGGCACATACAATAAAGAGATCATAGAATTAGTCATTGACAGAGCCATTGCTCGCAATAACAATCAAGAAAATATACACCGCTTACAAGATTCCATACAAACCGCTTTCTATGAAGGACGCGGTACTTGTCTCCTGGATTTTTTAGATGGGAATCAACCTACAGAATTCAATAGCTCCTTCGAAGCAGATGGGATCACATTCACTGAGCCTAGTATTCATCTGTTTAGCTTCAATAATCCTTTGGGGGCCTGCCCTACTTGTGAAGGTTTTGGAAGTATTATAGGCGTTGATGAAGACTTGGTTATTCCAAATCAAACCCTTAGCGTATATGAGGGAGCCGTTGCACCGTGGAAAGGTGAAACCATGAGCAAATGGAAAAACAAGTTTATTCTCGGAGCCAGTGAGGCGGGATTTCCCATACATAGGCCTTATATGGAGCTTTCCGAGGAGGAAAAAGAAATCCTTTGGGAAGGTGGAAAAGGATTTAAAGGAATCAATTCCTTTTTCACACATTTAGAGCGAAAAAAATATAAGATTCAATTTCGAGTTATGCTGAGCCGCTATCGGGGTCGAACCAAATGCTCCTCCTGCAAGGGCACGCGCTTGAAGCAAGAAGCCTCTTATGTCAAGATAGGTGGAATTGCACTGCATGAATTGGTCGAGTTGCCATTAAACAAATTAGCTCATTTTTTTAAAGAACTTCATCTTGATAAGCGCGAATCTGAAATTGCAAAACGGCTACTCACAGAAATCACCACACGAATAGAATTTTTAATGAACGTTGGGTTATCCTACCTCACGCTTAATAGAACAAGTAATACGTTAAGTGGAGGAGAAAGTCAGCGAATTCAATTGGCCACCTCATTGGGTTCGGCACTTGTAGGATCTCTGTACATATTGGACGAACCGAGTATTGGCCTACACCCTTATGATGTACAACAATTAATTAAAGTCATTAAAGCTCTTCGAGACAAGGGAAATACTGTTGTTGTGGTGGAGCATGAAGAAGCCTTCATGAAGGCCGCCGATTACCTCATTGACATGGGACCTGCTGCAGGTAATCTGGGCGGTGAAGTTGTTGCTTCTGGGTTACCAAATTCAGTATTAGCGCACCAATCGAGTTTAACTGCAGGATACTTGACAGGTCGATTACAAATCCCCGTACCCCACTCTGTAAGAACGCCATCAGGATTCATTAATCTTCAGGGTGTAAGACAACACAACCTTAAAGGTTTTGATGTAGCTATACCGCTCGGTGTATTTTCAGTTGTTGCCGGAGTAAGCGGCTCAGGAAAAAGCACTCTAATTAAAAAAATTCTCTACCCTGCTCTAAAAAAGCATCTTAAACAGGTAGGTGAACGACCGGGCCTACACAAAGCATTGGTTGGAGATTTGGAACAATTGCACCAAGTGGAAATGGTAGACCAAAATCCTATTGGGAAATCATCCCGTTCAAACCCCGTCACCTATTTAAAAGCTTACGACGACATCCGATCGCTATTTGCAGGAACTGAATTATCAAAAGTTAGAGGATATAAACCCAAACACTTCAGTTTCAATACAGATGGGGGACGATGTGAAACTTGTAAGGGAGAAGGTGAGGTGACTATAGAAATGCAATTCATGGCAGATGTGCATTTACCGTGTGAAGATTGCAATGGACACCGTTTCAAAGCAGAGATCCTTGAAGTCAAAGTTCACGACAAAAGCATTTCAGACATACTGGAATGTACTATAGATGAAGCTATAGCATTCTTGAGAACCATCAAACAAAATAAAATTGCCGATAAACTACAACCGCTCCAGGATGTAGGTTTAGGCTACGCCGCTGTTGGGCAAAGCAGTTCTACATTAAGCGGTGGTGAAGCCCAGCGCGTTAAATTGGCCTATTTTCTTTCTAAAGGTAACAAAGCAGGAAAGACATTATTCCTCTTTGATGAACCCACAACCGGCTTACACTTTGACGACATTAAAAAACTACTACTAGCCTTTAATGCTCTAGTAAATATGGGACACACCGTTTTGGTAATTGAGCATGACTTAGACGTTATTAAACGTTCTGATTATCTTATAGAAATTGGACCAAAAGGAGGTGAAGAGGGTGGCCAATTATTATACTGTGGGCAGCCAAACGGTATTATTAAAGTTAAAGAAAGTCCTACGGCTCTGACTTTTCGTCAAAAATAAAAGTCAGATTAAAGTAAAAAAATTGATTTTCTTTGGTAATTGATGAGGTAAAATGGATGTTGACTATAAGACAATAATACCGCGCGAAAATTAATTTTAGTTTTTAATTTGATCTAACGAAGTGCTATTATTTTTTAGCCTCCTGGCTTTATTGCTGCGACCTCCAATGATACATCAGTAATGCAGCGCTCACACTCACATTTAACGAATCAATAGTTTCTCCTTCCATAGGTATAATGATATTATCAAAATTACTTGCAGTCCAATTTTTACTTAATCCAACTGCTTCTTCGCCTAGAACTATAGCACATTTATTTGGCCACTTAATATGAAACATAGAATCTGCATTTTCATGTAAATTGGTTGCATAAACTTTTCTTTGCGTATTATTAAAAACAGAGACCAGTTCTTCCGAACTGGCAGAAATTAAAGGGATTTCAAACAATGCACCTGTAGAATTACGAATAACGTTGGGACTGTAGGGGTCTACTGCAGAATCAGCTAGAACAACTGCATCAACTCCTGCGGCACACGCGGTACGTAGGCATGCTCCAAGATTACCCGGTTTTTCAATCCCCTCAAGGACAAGTAAGCATTTTGCTGATTCCAATAATTTATGATATTCATGCATCCCGCTAGCTGGAATAGCAAATACGGCAACAGCACATTCCGTGGTATTGCGGTAGGCTAGTTTTTGAAACACCTTGGGTGTGACTTTATAATAATTTGGAAAAGAAGCGGATTGAAGAGGTATGTCACTTCCCTCTAATTGCCACAACTCTTTCGGGGCCCAATTTGAAGCCAAGGCCCTGTTTATTTCTCTTGCGCCTTCAACAATACAAAGCCCGCGGGATTTCCGCTCCTTAGATTTCGTTAGTAATTGAACAATGTCCTTTACTTTTGGATTGGTAGTACTTGAAATGACTAGGCTCATAATTATGGCAAAAAAGAATAAACCAAAGAAAATCAATTTAGAGGACTTAGGAGGCTTCGTATTTAGTACAAATCCTGAATTTTGTTATGATAGCAATCAAGAAGAAGAACAGGTTCTTCCTGGTGAACAAATACTAGAACTTCATTTTGAAAAAAAAGGACGCGGAGGGAAACAGGTCGTTATAATTAAAGGCTTTGAGGGTCCAGACAAAGAACTCTTGGAATTAGGAAAGCGTCTCAAACAAGCATGCGGTGTTGGTGGTAGTGCCAAACGTGGAGAGATTATTCTTCAGGGAAATGTGAGAGATAAAGCTCGTGACTTATTAGAAAAGGAAGGATTTAAGACCAAAAGAATCGGTGGATAGGATTGTTTCGCAAGATTAAGGTCAATGGGTTGATTTCATTCTATTCTCCATCCCCTTTTTGATACTTGCTAAAGCACGATAATAAACTTCCTCATACCGAGGGACTATATTATCCATGGAAAATTCCTTTGCACGTTGATAAGCATTATTTCTAAATTCCTGATGCAACTCTGGATTTTGAAGCAACTTAAGACTATAATTTGCCATGGTTTCTATATCGCCAATGGTGGCTAAATAACCGGTAACTCCGTGCACATTTACTTCCGAGATACCCCCTGCATTTGAACTTACTACAGGCACCTTAGCCGCCATAGCTTCCAAGGCCACTAAACCGAAACTCTCCGTAGCAGAGGTCAATAGGAATAAATCGGACATACTCAGTAACTTTTTGATTTCAATAGTCTTCCCTAAAAATTTCACTTTAGAATAAATTCCTAAATTTTTGGCCTGCTGTTCGGCTTTCTCTCGCTCTGGTCCGTCCCCAATCATCAACAAGATAGCATCCTCTTTATTTTGGATTTTATAAAAAATATCTATGATATCTGGAATACGCTTGACAGTCCGCATGTTGGAAATATGCGAAATGATTTTCTCAGCATTAGGGGCTATTTGTGAACGTTCGTAAGGAACATCCTTTTGGTATAGGCTTAAATCAACAAAATTTGGGATGACTTCTATTTCATTTTTTACCACAAAAGAACGAAGTGTGTTTTCCTTTAAACTTCGGCTCACAGAGGTCACAATATCACTATTATTAATAGAGAAAGTAACCGCAGGCTTATACGAAGGATTTTTTCCTACCAACGTAATATCTGTTCCATGTAAAGTGGTCACAACGGGTATATAGATTCCCTTTTCAAGTAAAATTTTCTTTGCCATGTAGGCTGCGTAAGCGTGCGGAATGGCATAATGAACGTGTAAAAGATCTATTCCTTCAGTAAGTACAGTATCCACCATTTTCGAACTTAAGGCCAATTCGTATGGCTGATATTCAAAAAGTGGATAGTCATGAACGTTTACCTCGTGGTAATAAATATTTGGCGCAAAAATATCTAGCCGAACAGGTTGACTGTAGGTAATAAAATGAACCTCGTGACCTTTTTTAGCCATTTGAATACCTAGTTCGGTTGCGACGACCCCGGAGCCGCCAAATGTGGGGTAACAGACAACACCTATTTTCATACTTCAAAAATACTTGTTAATTCAGTGCGCCATAAATAACCTCTTGAATATTTGTTCGAATATCAAATTTACTCAACTTCCAATTCTCCATATCTGGAAAAGTCCTGTTACTAAGAAAGATGTAGAGTAATTCCTCCTCAGGATCCATCCACACCATAGTGCCAGTGAATCCCGTATGGCCAAAACTTTTTATTGAAGCACAGGTGCAACTCGGTCCAGGACCGTCGTCAATTTGTGGTCTATCAAAACCTAAACCACGCCTATTTTTTAACTCGCAAAAAGCACAAGAAGTGAACTTTTCAATGGTTGACGGCTGAAAGAACTTTATACCTCCATACGTTCCTCCCCATAAGTACATCTGCATCATTTTCGCTAACGAATTTGCATTAGCAAACAGCCCTGCGTGTCCTGCTACACCATCCATCATAGCCGCACCCATATCATGTACTCTACCATGAACCCTTGTATTTCGCCAATAATGATCTTCTTCTGTAGGAACAATTTCATACAAACTGAAACCTTTATTCAATGGATTATAGGTTAGTCTAGAGGCACCTAAAGGAGAATAAAACGTAGAATGTGCCCACGAATCCAAATTTTCATTGTTATACCTTTCAAGCATTCTTTGGAACAAATAATAGCCCAAATCTGAATAGCGGTAATCATTGGTTTTCAAATCACTTTTTTCAAGCATAGCAAACATGGTATCATTCACCGCTCTGCGCAGGTGCAAATCCTCTGTGACAGCTATAGTTTTTGAGTTTGGAGCCGTATACCAAAATGCTTTTGCAGAGTCAGTCACAATGGTTCTGAGGTAATAAGGAATCCATGCAGCGAGACCACTTTGGTGGGCTAATACATCCGCTAAAACTAGTGCGCCTTTGTTAGAAAACGCCAATTCAGGTAGCTGTTGACCTACCGTTGATTCCAATAGAAGCGGTTGTTTCTCGTACCACTTCATGATTCCCGGAAGCGTAGCGGTAATTTTGGTAATAGATGCTATATCATATAAATGCCGCCACTCCACGCGTGTAGATTGGTCATAAGTATGATGGCCGAATTCTTTGGAATAAATCACATTACCTCTTCTAGCAATTAAAACCTGTCCACCAGGCGTTGCTTCTTGAGCAATGGCAAAATGCATGATTGAATCAATATCCAATAATTTAGAGGCCTCCACTCCTACCTCAGAAGGAAATCCATAACTCAATCTTTTGACAATCTTGCTTTCTTCTCCACTTCCTTGAAGGCCCCATTTGTTAAGATCTACAGGAAGATTGCCCTTAGTACTTCGTGCTCCAAAAAGAAATTGAGGAGCCAATTTTTGTGCAATAGCATTGTTTTCATACATCACCAGTACTCTAGCGTTTTCACCTAAATCCGGATAGGTCAATAAGCCATACGGATTGGCAAAATGAAGAACATAGACGGGTTTTCCCGCAGCTTTTAGTCCTGCAATCAGGGCTTTTTCAGATGCAGTTAATTTGTACCGCTTCCAAGGGCTTTTAGGGTCTTGGTGAAAGGATAGAACGACGGCCTCGTGACGAAGCAATCCCTTTGGACATACATTCACAAAGTGGTCAAAATTGGCGTATCTGTCCAAGTATTCATTTAAGACTTCTATTTCTGGATCTGTTCCAACAGCAATGTGTGCAAACCTACCTTCTACATGCTTAATTGGGAATGCAGGAGTTCCTGCTTCTAATAGGGTAGCCGCTCCCTCAATAAGCCTAAAACTAAGTTCTTCATGGGCGGCAGGTTTATCCGGATAGTCAATTTCTAATAAATCTTTGAGCGTCCGCTCTCTGGCCATATTCCAATGCAACCAGGCTTGAGAATTTTCTTTTGCCGTCAAGATTCGGGCAACTCGCCGATCGAGTTCGGTCTCTGAAAGTTCTCCATTCTCAAAAGCAGCCACTAATTTTGCAGAGGCTTTTGGAACATCCATAGCAAACAATAAAATATCATTTCCTGCCTTAAACGCCTCTATTTCTAGTTCACCCACAGGTGCAAATTCACTCACCCCTTTCATGTTTAAAGCATCCGTTAGAATGAGCCCGTTGTAGCCCCATTCTTTTCTGAGTATATCGTCAATAACCTTGGAAGACAGACTAGTAGGCTTTCCTGTGGGTTCCAATGACGGAATGTTTAGATGAGCTATCATCATTGAAGCTACCCCGTTTTGAAGCGCTTCTTTGAAGGGAATCCATTCTACCGCTTTTAATTCATCAACTGTTCTGTCAACAATGGGAAGTGTTTTATGACTGTCCGATTGTGTATCTCCATGACCGGGAAAATGCTTCCCACATGCCAACACCCCAGCACCTTCCATTCCTTGGATAAGCGCTGCCCCCCTTTTGCTCACTTCATTCGCGTTTGAGCCAAAAGACCGCGCTCCTATAATTGGATTGTTTGGATTGGTATTGACATCTAGTACGGGAGAAAAGCTCATATGCACCCCGGTTTTATGACTTTCATAGGCCAGTGCTTCCCCTAATTTCTCCACTAAAGCTAAATCTTGAATAGCACCAACAGTAAGCGAAGTAGGGAATTTATAGGTGCTATCTAAACGCATGGCCTGACCCCATTCCGCATCTTGACCCACGAGAAGCGGCAATGAAGAAGCTTGTTGCAATCGATTGATTAGCTGCCTTTGGCGCCCGGGGCCTCCTTGCATTACAATTACTCCACCAACACCATAATCACGCACCAATGCTTCCAAATAAGACTGATGCCTTTCATCTTTATTACTATATGCAGCAACCATAAACAGCTGTCCAACCTTTGCCTTAACAGACATTGTATTCAATAAACTGTCCACCCTAAGACCTACTGAATCCACCTGTCCTTTGGCAGTTAAAGAGATAAGCAACAATAGAGATAAAAGAATCGTTAGTTGACGTTTCATGGGGTCGCAAAAGTGACTTTAGGTTATTACCTTTGGAAATCGAGAAGTTAAGACAATATGGGATTTTTCGCACGCAATCAACCTCGCGGTTTTCAACACAAAGCACGCTTTCACGACGAGAGGAAGGAGCGCATAAAACTATTGGAAAGACCAGAAGGTGAGGATGAGATTCTTTATGACAACAAAGAGAAGTATAGGCAACGAATTCGGGACAACTGGGACCTGCGCAGAACTCAAAGCGCAGGAAAGAGAGACGGTTATGCGAAAAGACTCTTGTACTCCCTTCTCTTTTTAATTCTCGTGGTTTTTTTTACTGCTAAATTTTTTTTATGAATGCCCTAATTTCTGTTTTACCCGACCACGTTGCAAATCAAATTGCTGCGGGTGAAGTTGTTCAGCGACCTGCTTCTGTGGTGAAGGAATTACTAGAGAACAGTATTGATGCAGGTGCCACAAAAATCACCCTTAGTCTAAAAGATGCTGGAAAAACAGCAATAGTCGTTACAGATGACGGTAGTGGAATGAACAGCTTAGATGCTGAACTTTGTTTTAGGAGACATGCTACTTCAAAAATTTCTTCTGCGGAGGATTTATTCAATTTAAATACGCGTGGCTTTAGAGGAGAGGCAATGGCTTCTATTGCTGCAGTTGCGCATGTTCAGTTGAAGACGAAAACCGCAGATACTGGTATGGGAACGAATCTCAAGTTAGAAGACGGAAAGATTACAGCAAACCTTCCTTACCCTGGACCTGCAGGTAGTATAGTAGAGGTACGTAACTTATTTTACAGCGTTCCTGCAAGAAGAAAATTCTTAAAGAATGACCGAATTGAATTAAGGCATTGCATAGACGAATTTCACCGAGTCGCCCTTGTTCATGCTGATATAGAGTGGATTCTAAAACATGATGATAAAATCCTTTTTCATTTACTACCAGAAAACCGAAGGCGACGAATCAGCGCAATTTTTGGTCGAAAATTTGATGAAAAACTAGTGCCAATTAAAGAAAGTACCGACGTTGTGTGCGTAGAAGGCTTTGTTCTTAAACCGGAATACGCGAAAAAAAGACGAGGGGAGCAATTTTTCTTTGTGAACGATAGATTTATGAAATCGCCTTATTTACACAATGCTATTCGCGAAGCATTTGAAGAGGTATTAAGCGCAGAACATCACCCAGGTTATTTTCTTTTTTTTGCAGGTTGATCCAAATAGTTTAGATGTAAATATTCATCCCACCAAGACTGAAGTAAAGTTTGAAGATGAACGCACCATTTATGCCGTATTAAGAAGTGCGGCAAGACATGCAATTGGCCAATTCAATGTAGCACCAGCCATTGATTTTAATTCGGAGCTAAGCTTTTCCGTCCCGCCCATACCAAAAGGACATATCCCGGAGGAACCTAAGATTAGAGTAAATCCGAATTTCAACCCTTTTGAACCCAACAGCAACATCAGCCGCCCACAACTTAGAACTCCTGATGAGCAATACGAGCGAATCAAAAACGAAAAAAAACTGAATACGAATCCAGAATTAGAAATTGGTGCATTGAAAGAATCACTAGAAGATTTCTGGACAGATGAAGATCGAATCGATGAAGGAAAACAAAAGGGTAAAATCTTGGCTTGGGGTAACTTCATGGTCACCATTTTAGGCAGTAAACTACTCCTTATTGATATTAAACAAGCACAGATCCGGGTTCAATTTGATCGTATCTGGAGCAAATTAAAAGAAGCAAGGGTAGCTTCTCAGAAATTACTCTTTCCCCTTCAACTTAACATTACCCCTTCAGAAGCTTTACTAATTGAACAGTATGCCCGTCAATTTGCGGTTGTAGGGTTTGACTGGAATGTAAGTCAGGATAAAAAAAGTATGGAAATTACGGGTGCTCCTGTCGTTTTGGCACCGGAAAAGACTAAAGAAGCATTGGAACAATTTATGGAAGAATTAAGCACCATGCAGGATGTAAGTGAATCCAAAGTTCTCAAAACGTTTGCCATAGAATTAGCTACAAAAGCTGCCTCTCATTCTCTAAATACGGAGGCAAAAGAGGTTTTACGCGAACAGCTTTTTAGCAGCTCCAATCCAAGCTACGCTCCCAATGGCAAAAAAATTATTATCGAACTACAACAAGAAGACCTTGTTAAATACTTATGATAGCACAGCAAAGATTTAGCTTAATGCCCACAGTAGTGAAGAACTTGCTCATCATTAATGGCTTGTTCTTTATGGGAATGATAAGTTTCCGATCCACTTTTGGTATCGATATCACCGATTGGCTTGGCTTATACTATCCAGCCAGTGATAATTTCATTCCTTCCCAGTTGGTAACCCATATGTTCATGCATGGAAATCTAGGCCATATTGCCTCAAATATGATTATGCTTTGGTTCTTAGGCAGTGCTATGGAGAATTATTGGGGTTCACAAAAATTCCTAATTTATTACATGCTCACTGGTCTAGGAGCTAGTGCGCTTCAAATTGCTGTGAATGGATACGAATATTACTCCCTTGCGGCTAGTATTAAACCGGAAAATTTAGAAATTATTGTTTCAGAAGGTGCAACACTAATAGACCGAGGATACAATTACACCAATAGCACAATGGGCGCATTAAATAGGCTTCTTAACACCCCGATGGTAGGCGCTTCAGGTGCGGTTTTTGGCGTTCTCCTCGCTTTTGGTATGACTTTCCCTAATCAGGTGATATACTTGAATTTTTTCTTCCCTATAAAAGCAAAATATTTTGTTATTGGCTACGGTTTGCTTGAACTATATAATGGCTTTTCAACGAGCAATAGCGGAATAGCGCATTTTGCGCATCTAGGAGGAATGCTATTTGGCTTTTTGTTAATACGCAGATGGCGAACAACACGATACTTTTAAGTTAATTTGCTAGAACCGATGAGCGATTTCTTAAACAAAGTGAAACAAGACGTTTTCAAAGGAGATTACCTAACTCGGTTGCTCTATTTGAATATATCAGTTTTCCTACTTTATACGCTAACAAACGCTTTTACGAGTCTTTTTACCGGGAATTTTAACCTCATACCTGAACTTGCTGATAACCTCTTAGCGCTGCCCTCAGACCCTTGGAGAGCCTTATTACGTCCATGGTCGTTCTTAACCTATATGTTTACTCATTTTGGGTTTAGACATATACTCTTTAATATGATTGTGCTTTATTTTTCTGGCAAAATCCTCATGGAATATTTAGGTGAAAAACGCCTATTGGCACTCTATGTTTACGGAGGAATTGGCGGTGGGCTATTCTATATACTTCTATATAATTTGAGTCCCATTCTGAGCGAAAGCTCTATGGTCGGTGCCAGCGCCGGATGCATCGCTATTCTAGTTGCAGGGGCATTGTACATGCCAAATATGCCCGTGCGATTATGGGGTATTTTTGAAATAAAGTATTGGATGCTCGCTGCAGGCATTGTTACGCTTGACGTACTTAACCTTACAGGGTCTAATGCAGGTGGTCATATAGCACACATTGGTGGAGCAATCGTAGCATTCTTCTTTATACGTAGTATGCGACAGGGACAAGAATGGAACGTATATCTATTCCAAGTAATAGATACCGTTCGTAGCATGTTGTTCCGACCCAAATCAAAAAAGAGACGCCGAGGGTTCAGTTTTGGAGAAAGTAGTCATGTGAAGTATGAAGAGGTGAAGAATTCAAAATCTTCAGGTCAAGACGATACAGCAAGAATGGATGAAATCTTAGATAAAATTAAAGAAGAAGGTTACGACGCCCTCAGTAAAGAAGAAAAAGGGTATCTATTCAAGATTTCGAACAAGGAGTGAAAAAGCGTAGATTTTTCCTAGATTGGATGAATAGATTATCATTACTGACCACTATTTTTTGTGGATTGGCCTCTTTAATTCCTTCCGATTTATTTTCAGGTTCGGGCCTTTTTGCCCTCATTTTTCCGACCTTAATTGTGCCACATATTTTATTTTTCGTACTTACCCTAAGAATCTCGTTAAAGTATGTGATTACAAATCTAATAGGTATAGCCTTAACATTCTTTCCAGCTATGGCACAGCTGCCCATCGCTGAGCCTCTAAATGATCAAGAAGATTCTGTGCGTATCGCCTCCTACAACGTACGCGCATTTTATCAGTCTGATAACGCTGCGAGCCAAATTGCAGCATGGTCACAGCAAGAAGAAATCGACGTTCTCTGTATGCAGGAGATACGTAAACCTGAAGAATGGCCAATAAGTTCATTGTTTTCGAATGTCTTTTATGCGCCTAAATGGAGCAGTTACTGTGTGGGTATTTTCTCAAAATACCCCATCATTTATGAGGAGTTACTCGAATTCCGTGAACTACCGGGTGACGGTTATCGTAAGCACAGTGCAGGTATAGCAGATATTGCTCTTCCGTGGGACACCGTGAGATTCATTAATGTTCACTTGAGTTCAACAGGAGTGAGCGATGGTGATATGAGCGTTGAACCTAATGCCGATGATGTTATTGAGCGCACAAAGAACATTATAAATAAGCTGGTTCGCTCGGAACATACAAGAGGATTACAAGCAAAATCCATTTTACAATGGGTAAAGGAAAGTCCGCATCCACTTATACTTTGTGGCGATTTCAACAGTGTACCTTCGGGTAACCTATATGCTCGGTTACTGCAAAAAATGGAGGATCCTTATATTTGGCACGGTACTGGGAAAATGGGAAGCTTTGAACCTTTGAAAAGACGTTTTTTACCTATTAGAATAGATTGGACCTTACATTCCAAAGATTTTCAATGTACTGATCAACACATTGAACATATTGATTACAGCGATCACTATCCATTGATTACTACCATCGGCCCACCTATTCTAGAATAACCTCTTTGAGCAAAAGAGCATTCAGTAAGTTCGTCTTTAAACCTTTAATATTTTTAGAGTGAACGCGAATGACCTCATCATAATACAAAGGAACACAAGCAGCATTTTTCATTAAAAGTGCATCTGCTTTTTCCGCCAGTGTTATCCGTACTGAATCATTCTGTTCATTCAACAAGCTTTCGTATATACGATCATAAGCAGCATCTGAAAATCTAGAATAGTTAGGCCCTTGTGGTGCACGCATCTTAGAATAAAAAAGCAATAAATAATTTTCTGCATCCGGATAATCAGCTATCCAAGAAGCACGGAAAAATGCCAAACTTCCAAAGCTCTTTGCACTTCTATGCGTTGCCGATGGAACTATATCAACAGATATAGACCAACCTAAATCACCTAAACTACCTTGAACAAACTCACATATATCACGATAATTCGAAGTTGTTGTTAAAGTTAATTCGGGCAATTCATCAAAAGAGGCGAATACCTTTTTAGCACTGTCTGGACTGAAACTAATTCCAATACCCTGTTGATGTCCAGCCAAACCAAAAGGTATAATTCCACCTGAAGCTTCCCGACCTACATTACTTCTCAGCAATTCCACCATTTGGCTCCTATCAATAGAAGCATTGATTGCCCAGCGTAATGGATACGGTAACTTATATTCTGTATTAAAGAGCAGAAACTCCGTATTTAAAAATGGCGTTCGATTTAGCGTATGATTTTTTCGGTACCTATTGCTGAGCTCTCCTTGCTCGGTAAGAAGATCGTCTTTAAAACTTGGATCAATATTCGGCAGCAAATCAAATGTTCCCGTCAGGTATTCAAGAAATGCACTTTGTTGATCCGGAAGAAAAGAAATGCTTATTCCATCCAAATAAGGCAGTGAATTGCCGAAATCATCTTTTTGCCAATAGTTCTCATTTTTATGAAATACCATTTTTTCCCCGTAATGCCACTTATGAAACATAAACGGACCACTGCCACCTCCAGAAGTAGCTAATAATTCTTCAGCTGCAACAATAGAGTCTACTACAGAACAATAAGGCATGGTAAGGATCGAAGGAAAAGCCGCAAACGGTTTATCCAAGGTAATGATAAGTGTGCTATCGTTTAAGACTTCTAAATTGGTAATCCGCTCGAGCACCCAAGCTCCGGGAGAGGCGACTTTGGGATCTACAAGACGCTTGAAAGAATACCGAACATCGTGAGCTTTGATTCTTCGACCTGAATGAAAATAAGCCTTTCTTATATGGAATGTATAAGTGCTTCCTACCATTTCATAGCCAGTTGCTAAGGCGGGCTGCACCTCATTGTTTTCATCTAGATAGAATAGACCATCATACAATTGACCCACGGCCCAAATAGTGCTTTTATCGCGTGCAAAAGCGGGATCTAGGGTTGGAATACCTGAAGGCTCGTTGTATTTAAAGACCATCTTATCTGAATGGTCCATTCTCTCACAAGCGGATAGCAAGGACAAAACAGCTATAAAAAAGCCCCCAATGAAGGAGGCTTTCAGTATGTTATGAATCTTGTTATGCGTCAATGTTAGCATATTTCGCATTACGCTCAATAAAATCTCTACGAGGTGGCACTTCATCTCCCATAAGCATAGAGAATACACGATCTGCTTCTGCGCTATCATCAATGGTTACCTGCTTTAGAATACGTTCTTCAGGGTTCATTGTAGTTTCCCACAACTGTTCTGCATTCATTTCACCAAGACCCTTGTAACGTTGTACACCCACACCTTGGCCTGTATCACCACCATATTCAAATTGTAATGCGTCGCGTTGGTCGTCATTCCAAGCATAGGAACTCTTTCCTCCTTTCTTTACCAAATAAAGTGGCGGATTAGCTATATAAACGTAGCCCAACTCAACCAACTCACGCATGTAACGGAAGAAGAAGGTAAGAATCAACGTAGAAATGTGGCTGCCGTCCACATCGGCATCAGTCATGATTACAATTTTATGGTACCTTAATTTTGAAAGATTCAATGCTCTTTCATCCTCATCAGTGCCCACACTTACACCCAATGCAGTATACATATTCTTTATCTCTTCATTTTCAAAAACCTTATGTGAAATAGCTTTTTCAACGTTCAAAATTTTACCTCTAAGTGGAAGAATTGCTTGGAAATTACGATCGCGACCTTGTTTAGCAGTACCGCCTGCCGAATCACCCTCAACCAAGAATATTTCACATACTTCTGGATCAGTTTCGGAACAGTCACTTAGCTTACCAGGTAAACCCATAGAAGACATTGAACCCTTGCGCTGAACCATCTCTCTTGCCTTTTTGGCAGCAACACGAGCACGAGCGGCAAGCAATACTTTCTGAACAATAATTTTGGCCTCATTGGGATGCTCTTCCAAAAAATTGGTCAACATTTCACCAACGAGTTTATCCACTGCACCGCTAACTTCCTTGTTTCCAAGTTTAGTTTTTGTCTGCCCTTCAAACTGTGGTTCCATTACTTTAACTGAGATAACAGCAGTAAGCCCCTCACGAAAATCGTCGCCACTTACCTCCACCTTCTCTTTTGCTAAGAGTCCACTTTCATCTGCATATTTCTTTAGGGTACGAGTCAATGCTCTCCTAAAACCAGCCAGGTGTGTACCACCTTCATGAGTATTAATATTGTTTACGTACGAATGAATATTTTCATTGTAAGAAGTATTGTAGTGCATGGCAACCTCTACCGGAATACCATCGCGCTCGCCTTCCATGCACATGACCTGAGGCATAATGGCTTCACGATTTGCATCTATGTATTTCACAAACCCCGCAAGGCCGTCTTGAGAATGAAATAGTTCTGAAATGAACTCACCTTTCTCATCCGTCTCACGTAAGTCTTTGAGCGTAATAGAAATTCCCTTATTTAAGAACGCCAGCTCACGCATGCGTTTGGCAAGAATATCGTATTGATAGATTAATTCTTCAAAGATTTCGTCATCCGGTTTAAAGGTGACCATAGTCCCTCTATAATCCGTTGGTCCAATCTCGCGAGTAGCATACTGTGCCACACCCCTGGAGAATTCAACTTCGTGCTTTTTTCCGTCGCGATGAACCTCAGCATGAAGCATAGTCGAGAGTGCATTCACACAACTGACACCCACACCGTGCAAACCTCCGGAGACCTTATAGGAATCTTTGTCAAATTTACCTCCTGCATGAAGCACCGTCATTACAACTTCCAGTGTAGATCTTCCATCTTTAGGGTGCAAGTCTGTTGGAATACCACGACCGTCATCCTTAACAGTTATACTATTGTCTTCATTGATGGTGACATAGATTTCAGACGCATAACCTGCCAAGGCTTCATCTATAGAATTATCAACTACTTCATATACAAGGTGGTGAAGCCCTTTTACACCCACATCACCAATGTACATTGCAGGACGTTTTCTTACTGCTTCTAGACCCTCAAGTATCTGAATGGACCCGCCATCATAGTTCTTCTGCTCTTCGCTCATAACGGTTGCGTTTTCTTGCTTTTTTGCTAACCTAACAAAGATAACTTTCTAAGGTCCATTTCTACCCTTTTATCCCATTTTTAGAGGGTGCACTTACCAACATTTTTATTAACACCTTTGGGGCTTACAGCGTAAAAAACGTGGTTTAAATGAATTAAAATTGGTAGTTCAGAATAAACATGCCTCTTGTACCCCGAACACCATATCCCTGCCACAACATGTATGACTGATTTAGTAGGTTATACCCGCGTAAACTGGCGCTCAAATTTTCATTGATTTCATATTCAATTGTAGCACTCCAATCCACATAAGAATCCAACGGAAATGCGGAATAGTTTATGTGACTGAACCGACCGCTTACATAACGAATATTAGAGCCAATGGACAATTCGTTAATTGAGTAATCTATCATAGCACCGAATATCCGGCCTTCTTGACCAAGAAAGTCTTCACCGCTGAATGCGTTAAGTTCTGCATAGGTGGATGCAACGAAATTCTTTAAGGGAAGATTTAGTTCCCCACGAACTCCAGATTCTACTACATATTCTGCATACACGGCCTTTAAGGCAGGAAGATTTGATCCATGAATATTAGTAAAAACTTGAATTGAATCTCTTTCAAACATTAATGCGTCATTCATAGTCGTTAATGTGCCTTCTACGCGGTACTGTAACTTTCCTACTAAGGCTCCCTGCATCCCAATATATCCCTTATTTGAACCAGAAAGTCTATATTCTTGATTCATAGTTAAGAAGGGTACCTCAACAATCATAGTTTGTAAGGAGTTTTGTCTGGAGTATCCGTCCCAACCCCCAAATACAGCTAGTGTTCGTTCCAATAGCTCTGCTTGCAGATTTATCTTTGGATATAAATAAGATTCAAATCTGTTATTTGCCAAACCGCTGGTCTGTGTTCCAGAAAAATTTAGGCCAAACTCGTAGGTAAGTATTCCCTCTTGACCTCTTATATATGGGGCAACGGAAAAATTGTGATAATTGGATGCGGCTGAATCGGCCCAAGAACTGACCGAAGCATATTGGTATCTTAAATCGAGTAATAGGTCTTGTTTATCCGTGTAAATCTCAAATAAATGGTGTGTTTTGGATAGATGTTCGCTGGTAGAGTATCCGCCGCTTGTATAGCGGTAAGCTAATCCACCACTTCTGTAAGCGGCGAACACTTTACTGGTTGGATTGGACGTTCGCAACCATTGTTGTGAAATTCCAAATTGCTGTTGCCAATTTCCCGGTGTGCTGTCTGGAAGCACAGGATTGTTGGTGCCATAGTAACTCACATAATCCGCCTTGAGTAAAGCCTGTGTTTTAAAATTGTAGTTTTTTGTAGCCCGTTGAAAATCCGCCAAAATTTCATTCTCATATTGCGGCTGTCTAGCGTAGCTATTAGGAACTCCACTCAATGAACCCTGATGCAACGCTCGTACACCCCAGACATTTTTCTTACTTCTTGGTGAACTAAGGATGAAGCTCGCGTAGGAACTAGAGAAGTTACCTCCACCTATACTCACACGCTGCGTAGGAAGTTTAGGGAGTTTGACTCGACCCAGTCGAATAGAAGGTATAGATGCCGGAACAAAATCAAGTGCCATTGCCTTCGGACTAATGCGCACATTGACGGGTAATTTTTTAGACGTAGTATCTGAAAACGAGGGTTGTTCGGATATTTTCTGTGCACTGCGGACCTGAGCTTGGTATTCCTCTACCACCCTTATCTCCACACTCTTGACCTCATCTCCCGATTCTATTTGGGCAAATGCCTTGGTATTGGCGCCAAATAAAATCGCCACAACAGTTACTACTCTTAATGGGAATTTCATACAACTCATTGCTTTATTCATCTAAATCTTCCATCAATTCCTCTTGAAAGTCATCCATAATCAGACTATCAACACCTACAGCATTGCTCTCCTCTCTTTCTCGTTGCAATGCCAATTCTGTCTTGAAGACGCTTGCTTGATTGGCATATTCTCCAAAATCTGCATTTTCAATAATGAAATCCAGGGTGTAATTGGCTTGAAAATCATCCCTCACACCGGCGTAATTTCTAGCCATCAAAAGCAGAGAGCTCCAACGCCATTTAGGATAGGTAGGTAGGTTTTCAATCATCCAAAACAGTTGTTCATTAGATGCTTCATATTTCTCGATCACATGATCAAATTCAGCCAAATAATACAGAGCTTCTGCCTGAGCTTCGCCCTTTATCTCAGCTTTGACCTGTGTATAATACAACTTAGCGTTTACGCTGTCTTTTAAATAGTATGAACTTCGCGCCGCATTCAACAAGGCCTCTGTTTGCCAGTCCGAAGGGAGCGCCTCATCTTGCAGTAGGCTTTCCGCATATTGCATTACTACTGCTGTATTGCCTAAAGATTTGGCGCAGCGCATCAAACCTAAGCGGGCTCTCCTGCCTTCATCTGCATTACCGACTAAACCCAGCACTTGCTCGTAGTAATAGAAGGCCTTCTCAAAATTTTGCTCCACATAATACAGTGAAGCTAGGCGTTCAACGGTTTGTTTTCTAAAACTCAATTCTCCGGAGGCAGCCACAAATTCATAAGCCATTTTGGCGACATCATCTTGTTCCTCATTAAATGCACATTCTGCCAAATAATAATTTGCCGGCACTCTAAAAATACCATCAGGAAACTTTTCTAAATACTCTTTCATGCCTTTGAGCGTTCCGGAACAATCGCCAAAACTGTAGCGATCATAGGCACCGTTGTATAAGGTTGAATCCAACTGGCCTTGACCAATATCCATTCCCGTTAAAGTCTGAATCCAGTCTACGTAGCTTGTGAGTTGGTCCAAATCGGCAAATTGAATCTTAGCTAAGCCCAACGCCTCGCGGCTTTCTGCGGTATTTGGAAAGTCCTCTACAACACTCTTAAACTGCGCTAAAGCTTTCTGACCCTTGTCCTGTGTCCTAAAGATTAATCCAAGGGCTATGTGTGCATTTTTAATAAATCTAGACTTCGGATAATCATTGATGAATGATGTGAAAATAGTTTCCGCTTCATTTTTTTTGCCCCATCTTCATATACGTTTCACCCAACTCAAAGTATGCATCTGTAGCATACACAGAATTGGGGTATCGCTTCACCAATCTTTCTAGACTCATGGCTTTTCCTTGATTATCTCCAACCAAACCTAAGCAGAGACTTTGTTGGAATGTTGCATAATCTGCATCCGGAACGTCACGTCCCAAATAAGTTTCATAGTAGTTAATCGCATTATTGTACTGGCTTGTCATAAAATAGGAATCCGCCAATCGCAATTCTGCGTCGTTGGCTAACTTGTTGCCCGGACGTTGTTTATTCAGATAAAGCCTAAAAGTAGTAGCAGCCGCTTCAAAATTTCCTTGTGAAAAATAAGCATACGCCTTACTGTATAGGGACCGCTTGTACTGACTTAACGTAGCAGATCCTGGTGTCGATTCAAACTTTGACAACTCTCTCAACGCACCATCAAAGTCTTTTCCTCTGTAGGCAATTTCTGCCAACCAATAATGAGCAAGGGCTGTATGCACATTGTTCAATGGATATTGCAGAGAGCGTTCAAACATTCGTTTTGCTGCAGGATATTGAATAGCATTAAAATGCTGGACGCCCCTGAAATAAGCAACTTTCTGATATGCACTTTGCATAGTAGGTTGATCTAAACCTGCATTAGAAATGGATTTCATGGCACTTTCGTAATCCTTGGAATTCAGATAGAGATTTGCCAAATATTCATTTGCCTCGGTGCGGTATTTGCTGTTGGGGTATTTCTTTAAAAATTCTTTAAAAATATCCAAGGGCTGTTCAAATGGAGTAGCACTTGCATAGGCTAGTTTGGCATAATTAAAATATGCATCCTCTCGCAAGCGTAAATCTCTACCACTTTCGCTAGCCTTAAAAAAAGCACCTTGAGCCTCTATTTGCTTTTCTGTTTTCAGGTAGCAGTCCGCAAGATGATAATAGGCACTCTGGCCTAAATCATCCCCTCTATCGTGGATTTTATTAAACGCCTTTATAGCTTCCTGGTACCGGTTAGTTTTGTAGAGGACAAATCCTAATTTATACTGATCTTGAACTTTTAGTTTTCCTCCGAGTTCTTGGTGTTTCTCAAGATATAAGGCAGCTTGTTTCCAGTTTGACTTTTGGTAGTATCCTTCACCTATGAGCTTGGCGACTTCAGCTGCTCTAGATGTAACAGCTTGAGCAAGTAGTGATTCCCCAACCGCAAGGAGCTTATCAATTTCTCCTGTCTCATAATAAATTTGACTGAGGTAATACGGAACGACACCTCCAAATTTCTCGTCATTCAAAAGCAAATTAAATGTACTCAAAGCCGTACTGTATTGTTCGGCTTCATAGGCTATATGCCCATAGTAGTATTGAGAATAATTCTTGAATTCACCCTCATAACTCAAGCCTTGAAAAAATAGATTTCGGGCCTTATTTAGGTCCTTAGTCATCATATAACTGTAGGCAAGCTTAAAATAATATTCGCTCTTGTAAGTTTTTGATACATCCGAACCGTTAATTGCTCCCAACCATTGAACCACCTTCTTATATCTACGATTATTGAAGAAATAACCAGCCGCCGTCACATGTGCTTCTTGCCACCTTGGACTTAACGGATAGGTTTGAGAGAAATAAGTCAGAAAGCTCTCGCTGTTTTCATTCATCAAATACAATGCGCACAGTGCTCTATAAAAACTGCTTTCTTCCTTTATGAAACTTTGAATGGGCAAATCCGACTCTAAAAGCTCATCAAATCCTACCCTCGCAGTAGCATATAGTCCGTCATTAAATAATGACCTGCTGGAATTAAATACAGATTCAAAGCCTTTCTCAGCCACAGTTTTCTGGGCAACTCCTTGGAAGCCAATGGATAAAAAAACAAGCAGAAAAAATCGGGTATGCATATCGTTCTTGTTTATGCTTAAAAATAACCTTTGCATATGGCCCGCTTGGAGCGCATTACCGTGAATTCATCCGAGTTATTCACATCTAAAAAACGCTCTGGCTTATTGGTTTGGTATTTCTTATACCTTTGAATCTTTCGAATACTTTTTTCAAGCATGGCAACCATTGAATTAAAAAACACCAATATTTTTCAAGGAAATCATTTGGTTTTATCTGATGTAAGCTTCAAAATCAATACCGGTGAATTTGTTTATTTAATCGGGCAGACTGGATCTGGAAAAAGTTCCATTTTAAAAATACTCTACGGTGATTTACCGTTAAATCAGGGCAAAGGGGAGATTGCCGGTCATAAACTAAACGGATTAAGAACAAAGGATATTCCGGCGCTTCGAAGAGATATTGGTATTGTGTTTCAGGATTTTCAACTACTCAGTGATCGTAGCGTAGAGTCAAATCTCGATTTTGTATTACGAGCTACTGGATGGAAGGAAAAAGCAAAACGTATTGAACGAATTATAGAGGTACTTTCCTTGGTTGGTATGGAAAACAAACGTCATAAAAGTACTTTTGAAATCTCAGGAGGGGAACAGCAACGCGTAGCTATTGCACGCGCTTTACTCAATTCTCCAAAGGTAATTCTGGCCGACGAACCAACTGGAAATCTAGACCCAAAAACATCTGAAGAAATCATGTCACTTTTATTGTCACTTGCAGATCAAAGGACAGCTATACTCATGGCCACTCATGATTATCAAATGATTCACAAATACTCCAATAGGACATTAAAAATAACTGGCGGTAAGCTCCAGGACTCCGTAGTTTCGAACGTCTAATATGAACCTGCAAGAGCATTTACTTAGTGTTTGTATAGCTTCCTATGGAGATGATGTACAACCGTTGTTGCATTCCTTATGCGAGTCCAAAAATAGGGGACTTCCAAACTCCTGGTCTATAGAAATTATTATTTCTGACCAGTTTCAATCCACACATGTTGATGCGAAAAAATGGGAGGTTGAATTTGATTGCTCGTATATTCATAACCCTTTACAAACTGGACGAAGCAACAATCGGAATAATTTAGGTCAAGAGGCGCAAGGAGATTACCTGCTCTTTTTGGATGCCGATGCTCTTCCAACCAACCAAACGTTTCTTCAAGATTATTGTCAACACGCTACATTGACTGATGTAATAGTTGGTGGCACGGCTTACAAGCCCGATTTCAAGAGTGATAAACTAAGGGTAAAGATTGGAAAGCTAAAGGAAGAACAGTCAGCAGCGGTGAGAGAACAATATCCATACGCCAGTTTTTCCGCCTTCAATTTTTTAATCCGAAGGGAGATTTTCCTTGAACTTTTATTCAATGAGGACATCACCGAATACGGTCACGAGGACACCCTATTTGGATTAGAACTCAAATACAGAAACATGGCAATTATGCACATTGACAATCCGGCTTATCACATGGGTATTGATGAAAACGATGTTTTTCTGGATAAAACAACTGCTGCAATTGATGGACTTGCAAAGCTGATTATTGCCGGTAAAATTGATGAAGACATCAAGTTGTTTAGAGCATATAGAATTGCTCAACGTTCAGGGGTACATCACTTACTGCGCCTCATAAATGGGTTGTTGGGGAAAACGCTTAAAAAAGCGCTTAGTTCCGGTTTTTTACCGGTGTTTTTCTATGATGTATATAAATTCATTCGTCTCTGCAGTCACCCTATAAAAATTGGGCGTAGAATGCCTTAAGAAGCTCTTGTTCTTTCTCCCAGTTCAATTCCCTCTGAGCCATTTTGAGGTTGGACTCGTATGATTTTAAAGACACCTCATGGAGTGCTTCTCTCAAAGCAGGAAGATTCTCTGGATCCACAGTTTGCCCAATTCCGTAATTCTCTACTATTTTCATTACCTCAACCACTTTTGAGCTAACAATAGGAAGGTTACAATGAATATAATCAAATAGCTTGTTGGGTAGGGAGTAACAGTAGTTAATGTTCGTATCCTTATCTAAACTAAGACCAACGTCGGCTACCTTTGTGTATTGGAGCAATTCTGAGTACGACACACGAGGAATAAAACGTACTTTTTCATTGAGTCCTTTTTGTCTTACCAAAGTTTGCAACTTTGGAATGGCATCACCACTACCCACTAACAACAATAACCAACCTTCCATTCCTGAAATAGCCTCTACCGCCTCTTCCAAACCGCGGTCTATATTCATTCCAGAACCCTGATTAATTGCTATTTTGACATCTCGGGGCAAACCCAGTTCTGTCCTGCTACTGGGTTGAATTTTTGGTTGGGGGTTAATGTTTCTGAATACCTTGGGACGAACACCGTAATCTTTGAAGTAAAGTTCAGCAATACTATCATTCACGGTCCAAATATGTTCTAACCTAGGAAATATAAAACCTTCAACTACACGCCAAATGCGCTGTACCCATCTGCCTTGAATTTCAGGAACACCACAAAAATATTCATGGCTATCATATACCAATGGAATTCCAAAGAACCTACTAATCAAAAAGTTGGGAAGTAAGGTATCTAGATCGTTTGAAAGCAACATTGATTTGCGATTGCAACGAAACAATAATTCAAAAAACAATCGAATCTGAAACTCAGCATAAAAGAACCCTCCCTTGCTATTCCAAAGCTTCATTCGGCGAACAAGATAAGAACGATGTAATTCAACAGAATCTTTCATTTCGCGTCCAATCCATTCCACTTCATATCCCAAATCTTCCAGTAATACCGCTACCTTATTGACTCTGTTATCTGTGGAGATATCATTAGATGTTGAAATAATAATTTTTCGCTTCATCTACTTACTGTTTCTAAAGAGGGATGAAATAAAATCATTGCCTACTCCTCTTAACGCTGCTAAGTTAGGGAACCTTATTTTTGTCCCACTGAAAAAGAACAAATGCAAAAATCGGATTTCATTTATCAGCTTCCAGATCATCGTATTGCTAAGCATCCATTAACCCAACGAGATCAAAGTAAACTACTGGTTTTTAATGGTGGCATTTCCGATCAAAAATTCATTGACTTACCTAAGCAACTTCCAGCCAATAGTCAATTGATCTTCAACAATACCAAAGTCATCAAGGCCAGGTTAAGATTCATAAAAACCGCAGGAGCCAAGCCTATTGAAGTATTCTGTTTAAATCCATTCCAGCAAAGCATTGAGGACGCAATGGAAGCTCGCCAAAGTGTTAGGTTTGAATGTTTAGTAGGAAACCTAAAGAGGTGGAAAAATCACCCTTTAGAATTAGAATTGAGGAACGATTTAGTTTTAACAGTACAAAAAGGTGAGCGTTCAGGACAAGGATTTATCATTGACTTTAATTGGACTGGGAGTTATACATTTTCCGAAGTATTAAATATTTCAGGTCAAATACCGCTTCCGCCATACATGAATAGAGACTCCGAAGAATCCGATACCGAACGTTACCAAACCATTTACGCCTCCAATGACGGCTCAGTAGCCGCCCCAACAGCGGGACTACATTTCACTCCGGAAGTTCTTAATAAATTAGATATACAAGGCCATCAAAGACTTGAATTGACTTTACATGTGGGTGCTGGAACATTTAAACCCTTGAGTGACGGCGACGTTAATAAACATGAAATGCATGGAGAAGAAATTATTCTGACTCAATCATGGATTAAGAGGTATTTGAATCATAAGGGACGTAAATTCGCGGTGGGAACTACAAGCCTGCGAACTCTAGAAAGTTGTCACTGGATAGGAGTAAACTATTTGGAAAATGGAATAATGAAAGACTTAGGACAATTTGAGGCTTATGAATTGAATTCAAAATACACTGCCACAGAGGCTTTTGAGGCAGTACTTAGTTACTTAGAAATGCATGCGATTTCTAACATGGTATTGCAAACTAAACTTATGATTAAACCAGGTTATACAATAAAAAGTGTGGATGGAATTATTACCAATTTTCATCAACCAGGTTCTACCCTATTGATGTTAATCAGTTCGGGGATAGGAGAAAATTGGAGGGAAATCTATGCTCATGCGCTAGCGAACAACTACCGTTTTTTAAGCTATGGTGATTCATCTCTACTTTATTTTTCATGACTATAAATTCTTGTTTCTAATAGTGCAATAGCTAATTTTACTATCTATTAAGAAATTCATGACCTAGTAATACATAAAAACAAAAAGTAAGGTTGGTAATTAATTCAAAAAAAGGAGATACAACAGTTTTTTTGCTCGGATAATTGCGCTGATCAGCCGATTACCTTTACACTGCCATGAATATTATAAAATGAATTATTTTAGTAAAAATTAAATCCTTCATGTGAATTATGAAAAAGTTAATAGCCCTTAGTGTAATTGCAAACATTTTATTACTGAACTCTTGTGAACCTAGGAGTTCAGAGCCAGCTCCGAATACTTATCCAGGAGACTCTCTTTCTGTTTCAAATATAGCACGTCCTTTGGTAATTGAAACCACAGGTGCCTGGTGTCAATATTGTCCAAATGGGGCAGAAATTATGACCATGGTTGATGCCATAATGGGGGATAGTGTAGTTCTTATTGCTAATCACGTGGGTGATTGGTTCGCGAATGGAAATGCTGCTTCAGCAGGATTTGACGGGAATTTTCCTACTTCAGGTGTTCCAAATTTCTACGTAAATAACACAGATGTAGGTCAAAGCCCAACAGCCGCAGCGGGTGCTGCTTTGATGAATAATGTTGCTTTTGCCTTAGAAGCAGAAGTTGCGGACAGCGCAGATAAACTAATTGTTTACCCTCGGATTAAATGTCTTGAAACTAATCTAAATGAAGTATTTATGATTCAATCCTACTTACTACTGAACGGAGTAGTTGCAAAAAGTTATGGGGGTGGTGTCGACTTAAATCAAGTAAGTTCGTTGCCTAAGGTTACCACAGGTTCGGGTGCAACACCTACCGTGTGGTCACAAGATGCAGCAGAAATTGTGTCCGGTAATTTCATAATTAAAGCTGGAACAGTTTATACACACGATGAAGCTTTATATGGGCATGCTACAACCGCAACAAAAGGATGGATAAATAGTCCTGACGCATCTATTGCAGATACCACTGGTGTCAACTTGGGGGTTTGGGGAATGAATTTAGCAGATATCAATGCTCTTGGATCTTCCTATGCAGCAGGTGATATTTTTGGGACACGATATTCGCCAGTTCAATTTGAAATTCAGAAACCAACACTTCCTGTAGGAATGGAAGCTGATTACAGCGTAGCTACCATCATATGGCAATTACGTCAAGACGGTTCGGGTGCATATGACTATGTGAACGGGAGTGTTACACACGTTGATTAAATGCCTTTTTTAAATAGATTATAAAAAAGCCCTGCGGAAATGCAGGGCTTTTTTATGAGTCATCATCGCTTATTTATTTCTGCGTTGCGATCTGTTCTTATTCTGCTGACGCTGGATTTCTGCCATGCGCTGTTGAAATTTACTTTCTTTTTTAGGCTGAGCTCGCTTAGCCTCAATCTTTACGAGAATAGCCTCATCATTTACAGTCTTTCGTATTCCCCATTGCATGGTGAATGTGATAATATTAGACAAAAAATAATAGTAGGTTAGACCTGAAGGGAAACTATTCAATACAAACATGAACATCAACGGCATGATATACATAATGACACGCAGTTGCTTCATTTGATCTGATGAGCCCGTTTGCGGAGTCATCTGTTGGTTCATCCAAGTATATAAAATTGTCGAGGCGGTCATTAACAGTGTGAATAAAGACAAATGATTCCCAAAGAAGGTTGAAATCAATGGAATCTGTGTAGACCACGAAATGATGCTATCATAAGTACTTAAATCCTTAGCCCATAAAAAGCTTTCTCCTCTAAGTTCAATTGAGGCAGGAAAAAAGCGAAACATTGCGAACAAAATCGGCATTTGAATTATTACCGGTACACATCCACCCAATGGGCTTGCACCAGCTTCTCTATAAAGATTCATTATGGCCTGCTGCTTTTGTACATTTTCTTTCTCAGAACTGAACTTCTCATTGATTGCATCAATTTCTGGTTTTAGCACGCGCATTTTAGCCATGGAACGATAGGAAGCGAAAGTAAGCGGGCTCAGCGTTAACTTTATAATTAAGACCATTATAAAGATGATTAGACCATAGCCAAAACCATAACCTTCTAACCAATTAAAAATAGGTACGACTACGCCGCGTCCAATAGCGCCAAAAATACCCCAACCAAAATTGATAGCCTTCTCATATCCTTGATCATAAGTTTTTAGAAGCTGGTACTCATTGGGCCCAACGTACATTTCGAATGGCAACGTATATGCGCCACTTACCGTCTGATTCAACCGAGCCGTTGCACTAAATTCTTTGACCAAATTTTTATCCTCATCATCCCCATTTACTGTGGCAATATCCGCAGAGGCAAATCCTTGTTCAGGGTGAATAATCAATGAGAAAAAACGCTGTTTTTGTGCCAACCAATTGATTTGGTCCGTAGTCTCACTTTTGTCAGACCCTCGTCCTGCTAAATGCTCAACATCCCCGTCCTCATTCAGTTGATATACAAAACTAGAATACTGACGTTCTGTAGTGATTCCTTTTTCCGTGCGTAGCGCATTTCGCTCCCAATACATTTCTGGCTTACCACTAGATTCAGCAGTTCCGCTCACTATAAATGAATAATCATAACCTACCTCTGAGAGTTCTACACTCACTTTAGTAGTTCCATCGGAAAAAACAATTGAACGAGACGAAGATGCTATTATTTCAAATTTTTTAGCACTCAATGAACTGCCGTCAGGAAGACGAATGTCAAATACTTGACTATTGCCCTTGATGAGATCAAGCGCTTCTGTTTTTGTGGTATCATCGTAAGTATGATAACCCCTTAAAGCCGCACTTGTTAACATTGCACCGGCGGAAGAAAAGGTCAAACTCACTTCCGTGTTTCTAATCGTTAACTCTTCTGCAACGAAAGAATCAAGCTCCGAAGAAACTATTCCATCTGGAACTAGTGATTTCCTCAATAATTTATCTTCTATGACCTGTTCAACACCCTCTGTGGCTTGTGTAGTAGGTTCAATCGGCGGAGAGTTTTTGGTTTGCCACCAGCCGAATCCGAGCATGATGGCTCCAATAAGGAGTATCCCTGCGATTTGATTTTTATCTATTCCTCTATTTTGCTCCATATTATTTGTTTTGGCGGTATTCATCCGCAGCTCTTACAAACGAGACGAAAAGTGGATGCGGATTCAGAACTGTACTTTTATATTCCGGGTGGTATTGCACCCCAATAAAGAATGGATGATCTTGGACCTCAACAATTTCAACTAATCCACTATCTGGGTTTATTCCTGAGGTATGTAATCCTGCAGCAACCAATTCTTCTTTGTATTCATTGTTAAACTCATAGCGGTGACGATGGCGCTCTGAAATAATTGTTTCACCGTAAGCCTCAAATGCCTTAGAACCTTCATCCAATGTGCACTTTTGAGCACCAAGACGCATGGTCCCGCCCATATCTGTGATGTGCATTTGTTCATCCATTAGCGCTATTACAGGTTTTGTTGAATCCGGATGAACCTCTGTAGTACTAGCATCACTCCATCCCAAAACATTACGTGCATATTCTATGACTGCTGCTTGCATACCGTAGCAAATACCAAAATAAGGAATCTTTTGCTCCCTAGCATATTGTACTGTAGCCACCTTACCTTCAAACCCTCGTTCTCCAAAACCAGGTGCAACAAGAATTCCGTCCAGACCTTTACAAAGCTCGGTGGCATTCTCTGGGGTCAGATGCTCAGAATGTATCCAACGAACCTTAACCTCAACTTCATTGGCAGCACCGGCATGAATAAACGATTCTGTAATTGATTTGTAGCTATCTTTAAGCTCTACATATTTTCCTACTAAACCAATTTCTAAAATGCGCTTTGGATATTGCAATCTGGATAAGAAGTCTTTCCAGCGATTCAAGTCTGGTTGAATTTTACTTTCCATTAAAAAATGATCAAGCACCACTTCGTCCAACTTTTCTTTGTACATCATAATAGGCAGCTCATAGATAGTCGAAGCATCGCGAGACTCTATAACATTGCGGGGGCGTACATTCGTAAATAATGCAAGCTTTTTTCGAATGTCTGCATCAACGGAATGCTCTGAACGACATACCAATACATCCGGCTGAACCCCACTCTCCAACATAGTCTTAACACTATGCTGTGTTGGTTTTGTTTTTAATTCTCCTGTGACGCGCAAAAATGGTAGTAACGTAAGGTGAACAACCATACAATCATTCTCCAATTCCCACTTTAATTGACGAACACTTTCAATATAGGGAAGCGCCTCAATATCACCAACGGTTCCTCCAATTTCAGTGATTACAAAATTAAAATTACCAGTATCGCCTAAAATTCTTATACGACTTTTAATCTCATCAGTAATATGCGGAATAACCTGTACGGTCTTTCCTAAAAAATCCCCGCGGCGCTCCTTATCTATAACACTTTGATAAATTCTGCCCGTAGTTACATTATTGCCCTGAGAGGTCGGTCGATTAAGGAATCGTTCGTAATGGCCTAAATCAAGATCGGTCTCCGCACCATCCTCAGTAACATAACATTCGCCGTGTTCGTAAGGATTTAAAGTACCTGGATCAACATTAATATAAGGGTCTAGTTTTTGAATAGTTACCCTGTAACCACGGGCTTGAAGCAAAGTAGCCAAAGATGCAGAAATAATTCCTTTTCCTAGTGAAGATGTTACCCCACCGGTAACGAAGATGTATTTAGTACTGGCCATAGTTTGGAACAAAACGAGACAAAAATACCTTTTTTCCAGGCGAATTAAAAGGCAAAACTTGCACTTATGGTAGGCATTATAGGTAATTGATTAACACGTTCCGCAGCAACCCTGTCGTAGAAGAAAATGTTTTCGCGATCATAAATATTTGTCGCACCAAAAGTTAATTCGAAAGTGCCAGGTTCTAACATCGTTGTATATTTCAAGGAGGCATCCAATCGGTGATAAGTAGGCAACCTTTTACTATTCAGATTTCCATAAAGAACGCTAGGGTCCCCATTCACCGTGGTGTAATCAAAATCTATATCAGGATTTCCGAAATCGTCAAGGAAATTAATTCCAGGGTAGTATCCTTGTGTAGGGGTAAATGGGAATCCTGTGCCAAGATTCCAGCGAACCGATAAAAACCATTTTTTATTTCTTCCCAACTTGGCATTTCCAACTAAGTTAATATTGTGCCGACGATCAAAATTTGGATTATATACTTGAACCCCATCGTCACGAGTAACCTTACTCCATGCATATACGACCCATAAGTAGTAGCGTCCCCTCTCGTATTTTACCACTGCATCATAGCCATAGGCTAGGCCTCTTTCAACTATAAAATCTTTCCTTAAAATTTCTGGTCGATCGCTGTACACAGGGCTGTCTTTGTACAATTTGTTGCGATTAATATTGGTGATTTGAGAAAAATCTTTTACATACGACTCTAAGTTGATATCCCAATACTTACCAATATCGTATTCAAAGCCTGCAACACCATGCACCGCTTTTTGAAGCGTTGAGTTAATTGGCCTATCGCGAAATGAAGTAGGTAAATCGGTAGCTCCACTAAGGAAACCATAAAATAAATTTACCACGTCTCTATCCGAGTTTGCAGCAACTAAATTCTGACTGTAGCGCCCTCCAGAAGCTTTGAACCTAAAATCCTCTGTAAAGTTATATTTGACACCCAGTCGAGGTTCTACACTAAGTTCTGATTGAGAGCCGTAATAATGTAATCTAATGCCAGGCTCCAAAATAACTAGTGGTGTTACTTTACGGTAATTAAAATAACCACCCAATTCCGTCGTATTTTCCTCCTGATCAAGCTTAAGTCCTAACGAATTAGTAAAATTAAATCTCGTATTGTAGCCAATTAAATCAATACCATACTTAATCTCATCCGATTTATGCAAAAAGTAGGTAAAATTTAGACCACCATTAAAACCATTTATAGACGAACTTCTCGGTTGATTTAAGTTTTCTGTACTCTCAATTAAATAAAAACTTTGTGCAAAATCACCTTCGATTAAAGTTGCAGAAGCAGGGGGAACTACCAAGAAATTGACACCATAGCCGGAGCTGTTCCATTGAATACCTTGAGCGCTATCCAACATGACGGCATCGCTGAATTTAAATGCTTTCGTACTCATTTTAGAACCTGATAAATTCTGAGTAGTAAATTTTCCGTAGATATCATTAAAGGTAAAAGGTAATCCACCAAACTGTGTCTCCACATACGGGTAGAAAATTGGCGCAACTTGTTGTAAATAAGATGTTTTACCACTTATAAACAAACTATTATTAGCAACGCCGTTGGCGTCTTTTTTGCCAATTGGAGCCTCCATCAACAATTTACTCATGTAGGTAGATGTGTAGGACTTTGCTCTAATTTTCGAACGATTACCGTCACGAGTATTAATGTCCATTACAGACGAATTCCTGGAGCCATATTGAGCACCAAAACCGGCCGTATAAACCTTCGCCTCCTGCAACACATCTGTATCAAAAACAGAGAAAAAACCAATACTATGGAAGGGGTTATAGATAATCATTCCGTCTAGTAAAACTAGATTTTGTATTGGTGCTCCACCGCGTATGTACAATTGGCCACCTTGGTCTCCACTGGTCACTACCCCAGGTAGAACAGCTAGAGCTTTCATCAAATCTGGATCACCGCCTGCTGAGAATGTCTCAATATTCTTTGGATTAAGACTAACTACAGCTGTATTAACTTTTATTTTTCTTTGGAGCCGGGCTACATTTATATCTACGGTATTAAGCATCTCTACACTCTCTTCAAGATATACTTTGATAGAAGCTGGTTTATTTTTAAAAATACGAGCCTCCACCTGATTTATTTCATACCCCAAATAACTCACCGTTATTTCTTTCAGACCAACTGGTACATCTGATATTTGAAAATATCCATTGAAATCAGTGGTTGCTCCCAGTCTATCTTCCTCTATGATGATATTTGCATAAGGTATTGGTGCACCTCCATCTTTTTCATAAACAAAACCCCGTAAAATTTTCCCTTGACCAAAAGCTAAACTGGTCAATAGATACGATATAAGAAATGGGAGTATTTTTTTCATTACAATGAAAGTTAGGCAAATGTAAGGTCTAAAGTGCACACTTAATAAGCCATTCTCTCAGGTGCTCATATTCGTTTGAGCTAGAAGGGATTACTCCTTTACATTTACGGTCAAATTCTAACAATTCTTTAAGCATCATATGCGCCTGTGCTCTACTATAATGACGCGATGCCGCCGCAAATTGTTTTAAAAAGTAGGGATGTATTTTCAATGCTGTGGCAATTTGTTTCTCCGCCGTTCCGTTCATACTAAGGTATTGGATTAGATTATTCACAAAATTGAATAAAACGCCTGTAATCATTTGAACTGGATGCGCTTTTGGATTTTTCGAGAAATAATGTACAATTTTAAATGCCTTCGCAAAATCCTTGTAGGCAATCGCTGCAACGAGTTCAAAATTATTGTAGTCCTTGGATATACCGATATGTCTTTCAATATCATGAGAGGTCAATTGACGATTATCACCCATCGCAACCTCCAGTTTCTCAACTTCTTTAAAAATCCGGCTTAGGTCTGAACCAACTTGTTCGGCCATCGCAGCAATCACATCAGTTCCGGCTTTGAACCCCTTATTTTTAAGATGGTCTTCAAGCCAAGGAATCACTTGGTAATCTCTCAAGGAATCACTCTCCAAAAAGACCGTTTTACTTTTAATAGCTTTACCCGCCTTTGATCGCTTATCCAATTTCTTGTGCATGTGTCCAAACGCAAGGATAGTTGATGGTTGAGGCTGGTCTAAATAGCCGGTGAGTAATTCCCAATCTGAGGCTTTAAGGTGTTGAGCCTCTCTAACAATAACCAGTATCTTATCACTCATCATAGGGAATCGCTTGGCCTCTTCTAATATTTGAAGCATATTGGTCTCTTTACCATACAACACCGTCTGGTTGAAACTTCTTTCGGATTCTTCCAAGGCGTTGTTTTCTAAATAGTCAAGCAACTGTTGACCATAGAAAGACTCTTCACCGGCGAAAAAATAGACAGGCTGGTAATCGCCATTCTTTAATGCGTTCAATATGCTCTCAAAGGAATGTGCTGCCATTTTCTAAATTAATCGTTGTGATAAGGTTCACCTCGCAATATCGTCATTACCCGGTAAAGTTGTTCTAAGAAAACAATACGAATAAGCTGATGTGAAGTCGTCATTGAGCTCATGCTCAATACGGCATTTGCTCGAGTAAACAAGGAAGATGAAAAACCAAAGGCTCCACCAACCAGAAAAACGAGCCTTTTCGGGCCCGAATTGCGCCATTTTTGAATTTGATTGGCAAATCCTCTACTATCGTATTGTTGACCTTTCTCATCTAACAACACTATAAAATCTGATGGAGCAATAAATTTTTGAAAGACCTGAGCCTCTTCTTCTTTTAAAATGTCCGGTAGTATTTTACCGCCTCCTTTCACTGGAGGTAGTATAATTATAGAAGTATCTTGATAATGTTGAAGTCTTTTCAAATACAATTCTATCCCCTCCTTTAACCATCGTTCAGAAGTTTTGCCAATAACAAGAAATACAATCTTCATAGCTAATACAAAGATGCTAACTTGCAATGAAAAGCAATAATTTAGGCGGTAATTAATATGAGTGTAGAGAAGTGGACCCCTGATTTTAAGGCTCTTCAATCCTCTTTTGATTTGGCAATAGCTGAAGATCTTGGAGATGGAGACCACAGCGCATTGAGCTGTTTAAATAAGACTGAAAGGGGCAAAGCTAAGCTTCTTGCTAAAGAAAATGGAATTATCGCTGGCGTCGCTTTATCCCGATACCTCCTGGCATACATTGATCCAAGTGCAGTTGTTAGCGTTTTCATTCAAGACGGTTCCAGAATATATAAAGGTGATATTGTGATGGAAGTAGAAGGTAATTCAATAAAATTACTCCAAGCCGAGCGCCTCGTATTAAATTATATCCAACGTCTTTCCGGTATCGCAACGAATACTTCAAAATACGCTGCTTTAATCGCGCATACATCATGTACCATTTTAGATACTAGGAAAACTACTCCGGGACTTCGCGTTTTGGAAAAATGGGCAGTAGCATTAGGGGGTGGTGGAAACCATAGAATGGGACTTTACGACATGATTATGTTGAAGGACAATCATATAGATTTTTCCGGTGGAATACTTACTGCGGTAAAAAAGGTACGCAACTATTTGGAGCGAAATAAAAAGTCGCTAAAAATTGAAGTGGAAACTCGAAATATAAACGAGGTAATAGAAGCCGTTGAAGCTCAGGCCGATAGAATTATGCTTGATAACTTTAGTGTTCAACAAACCAAATTGGCGGTGGAGCTGATAGCGGGACGCGCGGAAATTGAAAGTAGCGGTGGAATAACAAAAGAAACCATCGTTAGCTACGCAGAATGTGGGGTAGATTTTATAAGCGTTGGTGCACTTACTCATCAAATTGCTAGTTTAGACCTAAGTTTAAAAGCTTGCGCAGAATTATGAGGACCGTTTTAAATTCCATTTACGAAACTATCAAAAAGACCTTGGGTAGCATCAAGCCACCATTCTTTGATGGTCTCTCTATTTGGGATGTTCTCTTTTTTTTCTATCGAGGTATCTATGAAGGTGCTATTGCTACTCGGGCGGGCTCAGTAAGTTTCAGCTTCTTTTTGGCACTATTTCCTGGAATCATCTTCATATTCACGCTAATTGCCTATCTACCAATTGATACCTTTCAAACGGAATTATACGCCATATTGGGTGATGTTCTCCCCCCACCTACTCATGAGATGGCTTTTGCTGCAATTGATGACATCCTAACGATTAAACGCGGCGGGCTGTTGTCCGTAACCTTTGCAGCTGCGGCACTTTTCGCCACCAACGGAACACTTTCCCTGGTATCTAATCTAGGTATCAGCTTTAATATAATCGATGCTAAAAAATTTTGGTGGCAATACTTGAGTGCCTTTTTACTAACTATTGGACTAACGCTGCTTATACTTATTGCGATAATCGCACTCATCTTCTCAAAAGGCTTTACAGGATGGCTCGTGGATAAAGGATACATATTAGAATACAGCACAAGCATCATTTACTGGGTAAGGCTACTCGTTCTGTTACTCACTGTTTTAGTAGCCATATCACTCGTTTATAATTACGGACCCGTACGCAGCAGAGATTGGCGGTTTATCAGCCCGGGGAGTCTGCTTGCTACAGCTTTAATTATTCTCTCCTCTAACGGCTTTGGATATTACGTTGAGAATTTCTCTACGTACAATAAGTTTTACGGATCCATTGGGACACTGCTCATTATGCTCCTTTGGATTTATGTAAATGCCTTCGGATTGATTGTTGGGTTTGAATTAAACGCGAGCGTCAGCGGCGCCAAACAGGGTAAAGAAGTTAAACCCTAGCAAAAGTTATCGCATCAAAGAGAACTGCTGGTACTTGATATACTCAATTCCTTCTAAATCTCGATAAATTATTTTGGCGATATAAACACCCTCATAACAAGTCTTATCATTAAATGTACCGTCCCAGCCCGAATTGATATCCTTACTATAGAATAGAATATTTCCTAATCGATTGTAAATCTGCATCTCAAAATAGCTGATTGCATTAGCTTTTACGATGTAGTAATCATTTTTTGAATCACCATTTGGCGTGAATGCAGATGGCATGAATACCGCAGCTGCATCTCTTGGATCTGGTAACGTATCACAATCAAGGACAGTAATAACAACTGAATCCGAACTCGCATACTTGCAATATCCTGTACTAACTACAATATTTTCGTTCTTATCAAATGTTTCTTGAAAATTCGGACCATTTTGAGTTAAACCGGTATTCACCGTATTCCATGTAAACGCAAAATTGAACGTAATCGATGGCCCACCGGATATATTTACAGCTGGAGAAGTTCCTCCAGATGGTGCAACTAATCCTGCTGCACAATCAAGCCAACCGCCAGTAGAAGTCAATTCATTAAAATCAAAATTCTGAGCTAAAGTTGGGAATGACCCAGGATTTAAATGAGTTGACATTACTAACTGTACATCACCAATACTTCTTGCTTCGGACCACATTCTGAATTCATCAAATTCAGCATTGGTATAAAGTGCTGTTGCGTTTATTGGATTAATTCCATAGCCTAGAATAGTCGAAGCATTTGAGGTAATATCAGCTAAGGGGAAGGACTGAGATACCTCAAAACCACCGTCAATAAACATAGTCGCATCGGTTGTTGCTCTATTCCAAGAAACGGCAACATGATGCCAATTACCGTCATTTATAGAAGAAAGTGCACCAGTCATAGAACTTGCGCTCCCCGTGGCGTCTAAAGCGGCAAAAGTCACAAAGCCATTCAAATCCATTAATACAGCCCAACCCACACCAACTGCACTTTGGCTGGATGCCAATACAGTGAGAGGAGTTGATTGATTCGATTTCACCCAAAATTCTACAGTAAAATTGGTATTACCGAAAGAAGTATTCACTGAGAAAGGAATTTCAAAATACGTTGAACTACCATTCAAAGAGATCGAATTATTCGAAGGAGAGGTTCTAGTAGCATTTACTTCTACTAAATCTGTTGGACATACGACCCAAGTATCTTCGTCAACGTTAATGTTCATAATCTGTGAATATGAGAACACACTAAAAACAAACGTTAAGAGTGAAAATAATTTCTTCATTTATTGCGACTTGTTGTTCAAAAGTAAGATTAAAAATTGATTGTTTGGCGTTCACTCCAAATACGTAGATTTTCCCCGTCCCAGCATAGATATTTTGGAACGCTCCTTGAGCAATGTCGGGACCATAATCCATATGTGTTTGCCCCAGTTACCAAAATACTTAACCAATGTCCTTCGCTCGTAGCGTGAGGGAGTATTTGCCCGTGTGCCAGATAGTCTCCTGCAAAACAGAGCGGTCCCGCAATATCAAACCGTTGCATAACTCCTTCAACTTCTTGGCCATGTTCATCCCATACTTGCATTGGAAAAGATCTAGCATCACCGTATGCATCACGCATAAAAAAATCGGCCCCGAGATGTATGTATACCCTGCTTTTTTCTAAAACGTACTCTATTTTGGAAATAGCTAGACCAGCTTCCGCATGAACCCATTGACCAAATTCAGTGAAGATCTGATAGGAAGAATCGGCAAAAACCTCGGCAATCACGGCGCCATAGGCGCTCATCTTACTTTCTTCAGCTATAGATTCTGTTGGTAATCCTCCTCCTATATCAAGCGTATTTATTTTCCCCGGCATCCTTGAATTAATCTCATCTGCTAAGGATTTTAGACATTCCAGGGCTTGACGTTGAACCGTCAAGTTTTTCATTTGAGAACCGCTGTGCATATGCAAAGCAGATACGGGGAATTTCAATGCCGCCTGAATAATAGCCTCTTTATGCTCTATAGGGACTCCAAACTTACTTTCATTGCGGCTTACATCATAGATGTCGGGTCCACCCGTACGAACCTGCGGATTGATTCGAATTCCAATATAGCATGCGGGATCGTTCGGAAATCTCGTTAATTCTTCAATAGAATTCACATTGACCAACATTCCATGTAAGCGCGCCACTTCATTTATCTCATGCTTTGTTTTCACAGGAGAATCAAATACCACCCTTTCTGCCGAGCATCCAGCGTTTAATGCCAAATGAACCTCCTCGATAGAGGCTGCCTCTAGACCAAAACCCAAATCTACCAGTGTTTTCAACATCTGAGCGTGCGGATTAGACTTAATGGCAATGGTATGAATGCAAGTTTTAGGTAAACTTGACTTCAAATGATTCAATCGTTCACGTAAAGTGGGTAAATCAGCAACAAGGACACTGTTGTCTTTCTCATCCACTAATGCAACTAAGTCAGCAATGATTTTTGATATTTCTCCTTTTGAAATCAACCGAACATTTTTTGTGCGTATTCTTCAATAATCTCAATCGTGCGGTAATCATTGTGTAGATCTACAGCATCGTCCTCAAGAAAAGATCGAACGGCGTAGGCACCTATTGCTAAACGAATAAAACTTCGTGCTCCGTACTGCACCGGCTGACCAAAAAACACTTTTTTTATACCGTCCTTGAAACCTTCGTGAATAGATGTAGTAATCGCCTTAAATAGTGCTTTGAGTTGGGAATTATCTAACGCAGTTCCACCAACCCAAACCTGAAAACTAATTATGGACATGTTGGTCTTATGCTGATCGGGCATCAGCCTAAAGTAAGTTGAATCTTCTATACGCGCCATTACAGCTGTTGCCCATCTAGTAATAATATCGTCCGTCTGTGCAACTGACCAATAGCTGTATGCTTCCATTTCATCCAATGCTATTTCCCAACGCAAACGGAGTGCTTTATTTTCCTTTAAAGGTAAATATTCACGCATATTTTGCATAAACCACGGTACGTCATACGCAGAAAACAGCTTACCGTAGGGTTCAATAATGGAGGCATCCACCTTTTTCAGTTCTTCGCCCCATTTTCTCGGTACTAACATTGCTGCACAAAAGGGTGGTGCTTGAAAAAACTTGGAACCCGTCAACATTATTATGACCCTTTTTTCTAAAAGCTCATGAATAAGTTTGGGATCTACCCGGAATTGACACAAGTCCACCACCCACATTGTTTTATCATCTGAATCAATAATATCAAGATCATCTTTAATACCAGATTTAGAGCCAAAAACTAGGGAGCCCACCACTGCAGCATCTTTATTAGCATTAATGATTGCTTTTACCGATTTACTGCGATCAAGAATATTTCCTTCTTTATCTCTTGCATCTAAATAGTGAACCTCACTGATGTATTCGGGATTCACGAATTCGCCTTTAGGAATGTTATCGCCGAATTGGTTGTAATTTGCATAAAAGCGCGACTCAGAGGCGTAGCCAGAACCCGAACCCAACTCCTCCGGACAACTAACAATATTGATTAACTTTTTATTTGGGTTGAGCATTCCCTGAAATATTAAGGGATAGTATACTAAATCTGAACCTGAAGGACCAAAGTAAATGTCAAAAGAATCATTAAACTCACTACCTACTAAATCCCTAAGCCTATTGCTCTGCTTTTCCAGTAAATTCTTATAATTGAGTTCGTCATACTTTCCTAAAAAAGCTTTGGCAACACCGTGAGAGCGACGTGTCAATAAATTTGCGGTACACGAACCGCGCTGGAATAAGGTTTCATATTCCACAGGGTTTAGATGGTATTTGTTTCGATTCGTGCCTTGAATAAGGTGTACTCTTTCGTCACAACCTTGCTCTAAAATTTCACTTATTTCTGCCTTGCTAATTCTGCTGGCCATACTGATACGTTCAATTGAGCGGGAAAAATACCACCTTATCAAGTGATTATCAAGATTAGCACACCTTATTATTCCACAAGTTTTGGTAGCTTGAGGGTCTAAATAAAGAGCATAATTATCATGAAGAAATTAATGCCCATACTGCGAACATGGATTCTGCCCGTGGCAATCCTTTTAGGATTAAATATAGCTTTCCTGAGCCCTGCATATTTTAATGGTGATATTCTTGACCAGGACGATATTAAACTGGGCTGGGCGAAAAGCAAAGAAATTAGAGATTATAGAGATGCAACCGGCGAGGAACCGCTATGGACCAACGCTATGTTCAGTGGCATGCCTGCTGCACAAATCTCCACCAAATATGGAGGAAATATCTTTGAATACATAACCGCTGCGGTGCGCACCATTGGGGGTAAAAAGTCATCTACATATATTATTTTTTATTTAATGATAGGCGCGTTCATAGGCCTTCGAGGCTTGGGCGTAAATCATTGGCTCAGTACTATAGGTGGATTTGCCTACGGCTACAGCGGTTTCTTTATCATTGGATATGCAGCAGGTCACAATGCAAAAGTCAATACTGCGGCATTTATCCCCATGATGATCATGGCTATGCTATTAATCCTTGAGAAGAAAAATTGGAAAGCAATGATACTATTAGCCGTTTTTGCCGGACTAAGTATTCATCGTAATCACTTCCAAATCACCTATTATGCCGGAATCTTTATGGTAGTAATTTGGGTAAATTACTTTATTAGGTACTCCAAAGAAAAGGCATTACCAGAATTTGCAAAGTTAACGGGACTTGTGCTCCTTGCAGGTGCACTGAGTATTGGGCCAAATCTTGCAAATATGTGGGGTACCAAAGTGTATACGAAAGAGAGTATGCGAGGGGGCATTTCAGAATTAACCAAACGAAATCAAAACCAAGGAGAAGGGGGTCTTTCATTTGATTATGCAATGTCTTGGTCAAGTGGAATCTATGAAACTGTTGCCATGGTTATCCCGAATGCTGCAGGTGGCGGTATGATGGTAGATTACTCGAAAATGGGCACTAAAACGTACGATCAATTATTTAAGGCGTTTCGTCAACAAGGAATGAATACAAGTAAGGCAGAAGCACAAGCGAATCAATATATGGGTGCAGCCTTTATGAAATGGACTGGTGAAAGTATGGGTAACGGTGCCTATTATGTGGGCGCAGGTATTTTTATGCTCTTCTGTTTAGCCTTCTTTTCAGTAGATGGAACCTTTCGAAATTGGGTAATCGCTTCAAGCGTGTTGTTCCTTTTCATGAGCTGGGGGTCTAATTTCAAAACATTCAATGCTTTATTATTTGATTACCTTCCGCTGTACAACAAGTTTCGAGTGCCTTCCATGGCAATGGTCGTTCTATTCTTTTTGATTCCTTTTTATGGACTTTATGGATTAAACGCATGGATGCAGTTTGATAAGAAAAAACGATTCGAAACCTTTATAAAAGGGACGGGACTTTTTGGTTCATTTATTATCCTTTTTGGACTCGTTGCACCTTTTGTGATGGATTTAGAAGGTGCAAGAGATGCTGGATTTACACAGCAAGGCTTTTCTTTAGACCAGCTTACTAGTGATAGAAGGGGAATTATTACCAGTTCGGCAATGCGTTCTTTATTCTTTGGTGGACTTACGGCACTCACCCTGTATGTATGGCATATTGGTAAACTTAAAGAAGTTGCAGCAGTTATTGTTTTAGGAGCAATAACCCTCGGAGATTTGTTCTTATTCAATCGTGATCAGTTGGAATTAGACGACTTCCAAACAAAGCGTCAATGGGAAGCACAATATGTCCCAAATGCTGCAAATCAAACTATTTTAAGGGACACTGACCCTCACTTCCGTGTTTGGAATTCATTGGCGGGCCTTACCAACGATAGTTATACAAGTTACCACCACAAGAGCGTTGGTGGATACCACGGAGCAAAATTACAACGCTATCAAGACCTTATTGATAATCAACTAAATAAGCAAAATATGGCATGCTTTAATATGCTCAATACCAAATACATTATTACCCAAGGAGGAAATGGTCAACCGCAGGCACAACGGAATCCAAATGCATGCGGGAACGCTTGGTCCGTAAGCACAATAAATGTAGTTCCCAACGCCGATGCTGAGATGGCTGCTTTAACCGATTTCGACCCACTAACATCGGCTATTGTGGATACTAGATACAATGATTATCTCGCGGGGCAAACATCATTCGCTCCCGCAGAAATAAGCCTAAAAGGCTATGACCCAAAATACATGGAGTACAGTTTTGAAGGTGGAAATGCATTTGTGGTATTCTCTGAAATCTTCTACGAGGGTTCGGGCAACGATTGGCAAGCCCACTTAGACGGCGAACCAATAGATCATATTCGCGTGAATTACACGCTCAGGGGAATTAAAGTTCCCGCGGGCAAGCACGAAATCGTCTTTGAATTTAAGCCCGACTCATACAATACTGGAAAAAAGTTAAATATGGCCGGCTCCTCAATACTGCTCCTCCTACTGACTTACTTTGGATGGACTACTTACAAGGAACGGAAATAGCTTGAAGTACCGCTTTAGCCTGAAGGCTTCGTTCATATTTATGCGTTAATACTGAATCCAAGCGCGGACAATTTTCTTTATGAGCTTTGATAAAGTCTACGATTCCTTGAGTATTTTCATAACTAAAGATATCACCTGCATTCACAGAACGAATGATTTTTGCAGCATCGCCTTGGATTGGACCAAGGCCCAGTATTGGATTACCTGCGCCCATGTAGTCGAATAATTTACCCGGCACATGACCCTTTGCACTATCAACCTCAGGCAACAAGAACAACGATAGATGACTTGACACCAATATGGAGTTTAACTTTTGCTTAGGCACATAGTCAATAAATTCAAGCTGTATATGTGATTTACACTTTTCGAACCGCTCCTTGCTCAAACCGTCCCATGAACCAATGACTTTTAGATTTATTCTAAAACCAATGCAATTCAGGGCTTTCACAAACTCTACCACAGGATATTGAGCAGCAAGCGTTCCTGCGTAGGTAATAGTAAAAACTTCCGGCCTAGTTGTTTCATGAAGTTGAAAATCTTCTTTGTCAAATCCATTAGTAATTGTATGTACCTTAGATTCTGGCTGGGCTCCTTTTGCAATATAGGATTGACTCCAGGCGGTACTAACACTGATCAATTGGTCACAGGATGTGAACACTCTGCGTTCCAAACTTCGCTCATAAGCCCGTGTTATTGCTGTTGGGTAAAATTTACGGTAATAATAAATGTCCGTCCAGGGATCACGAAAATCAGCCGTCCAATTCACGCCGTAATTCTTTTTTAGCCTTAAACCCACTAACTGAGTACTGTGAGGCGGTGAGGTGGTTATCCAATGCTGAACATGTTGCTCCTCTATAATCTTGGCAGCAGCTTTATAGGCATGAGAATTCCACCCTTTTCGGGCGTCCGGCACAAAGAAGTTTCCACGAACAAATCGGGCTACTTTTTGAATGAAGCCTACCTTCGAATTCTCTCCTGAAAACCCGCTGAAAGGGACCTTTTTTTTTCCGGTAAATTTCTTGTAGGCACCAAACTTTTCATTTGTATTGGTTCTCACCACAGTTACTCCATCTACTACATCAGAATAAAGTCCTTCATCGCGTAAGGGATACGTAGCCTTATATGCATCAACGGTTACAATAAAAAGCTCAATACCATCTCGAGCCAAGTATTTACTCAACTTAAGCCAACGTTGAACACCGGGCCCACCTGCCGGAGGCCAATAGTATGTGATTATACCGAGTTTCAAGGCTTTTTATCTTTGTTTAATTCTTCATATTTAACGTATTCACCTACGTTCTTATTGACCTTGCTGCGTTTTTCTCTGCTTCGTATGTCAGGTGTCCTTTTTCTGTGTTGGAATGGTCTTTTACCACTAAAAAATCTATCAAGCCACCGGAAGATGAAATAAGCTAAAACGGTATAAAAAAGAAATCTAAAGAGCATTCACGATGATTTTTTATCAAGATAAAAAAAATCCCGGGCGTTTGGCTTCGGGATTTTGTTATCCAATTCGATTTAACGGCTCAAGTATAAGCTTCGTTCACTGTAGAGCTTCTTAAACACAGGATCTTTGAGATCCTTAATAAACCTAATTTCCTCTCCAGTAGATTTCATCTCCGGGCCCAATTTCTTATTGACATTTGGAAACTTAATGAACGAAAACACAGGGACTTTGATAGCAAACCCATCCATCTGAGGATTAAAATCAAAGTCTTTCACCTTTTTAGTTCCAAGCATGACCTTGGTTGCGTAATTCACATAAGGTTCACCGTATGCTTTACAGATAAAAGGTACAGTTCTTGAAGCACGAGGATTCGCCTCGATGATGTAAACCACATCATCTTTAATGGCAAATTGAATATTTATTAGCCCCTTCGTGTCCAACGCTTTAGCAATATTGACTGTATGCTCTTTAATCTGTTGCATCACAAGTGGCCCTAAATTAAAAGGTGGTAAAACTGCTGAACTGTCTCCAGAGTGAATACCACACGGCTCAATGTGCTCCATTATCCCAATAATGTAAGCATCTTCACCGTCGCAAATGGCATCGGCCTCAGCTTCAATAGCTCCATCTAGGTAATGATCTAGAAGTACTCGATTTCCTTCAAACTCCTTGAAAAGATTAATTACATGTCGTTCTAATTCTTCCTTGTTAATGACAATTTTCATCCCTTGGCCTCCCAGAACATACGACGGCCTTACCAGAATTGGAAAACCTAGCTGTTCTGCAATATCGAGTGCCTCATCTGCATTAGTAGCCACATCAAACCTGGGATAGGGAATATTAATTTCTTTCAAAAGTGTAGAAAACGAGCCACGATCCTCAGCTAAATCCAAGGCCTCATAAGACGTCCCGATAATATCGATACCGTATCTACTCATTTTTTCGGCCAATTTCAGTGCAGTCTGTCCACCCAATTGGACAATCACTCCCTTTGGCTTTTCATGAAGTATAATATCATATATATGCTCCCAAAAAACAGGCTCAAAGTACAATTTGTCCGCAGTATCAAAATCGGTGCTCACTGTTTCAGGATTGCAATTAATCATAATCGTTTCGTACCCCTCTTCCCTCGCACTTAATACACCGTGCACACAACTGTAGTCAAATTCAATTCCTTGACCAATGCGATTTGGACCGGAGCCCAAAACCATTATCTTTTCTTTGTCGCTAACCACACTTTCGTTCTCAATTACCTCAACCCCATCTAAGTTTACAAACGGCATCTCAAACGTGGAATAGTAATAAGGGGTTTGCGCAGGAAATTCAGCTGCACAGGTATCTACTAGTTTCCAAACCCGTTGTATCCCTAATTCTGTTCTCTTTTCGTGGACCTCGCTCTCCAAAGCACGGACCATGTGCGCAATTTGACGATCCGCAAAACCTTTCATTTTTGCCTCTAAAATTAGTTCTTTAGGTAAAGAATCTAAAGAGTATCTTTCTATTCGACTTTGAACTTTTGCTAGATCCTCTATTTCCTTTAAGAACCAGATATCAATGCGCGTGATATCATATATCGTACGCAATGGAATACCCATTTGAATCGCATCATAAATAACAAATAATCGGTCAGAAGAAGCATATTCAAGCTTATGTAGAATTTGATCTTGATCGCTTAAACCTTTACCGTCTGCGCCCAATCCGTTTCGTTTGATTTCCAAAGATTGCGCTGCCTTGTGTAGGGCTTCCTGAAAGCTGCGACCAATACCCATTACTTCTCCAACCGCCTTCATTTGGATGCCCAAACGAGTGTCTGCACCTTCAAATTTTTCAAAGTTCCAGCGAGGAATTTTAACAATTACATAATCCAATGTAGGCTCAAAATATGCCGTAGTGGTCTTAGTAATTTGATTTATTAGTTCATCAAGCGTATAACCAATGGCCATCTTAGCGGCAATCTTTGCTATTGGGTAACCCGTTGCTTTGGAGGCTAATGCAGAAGACCTACTAACTCTAGGGTTAATCTCAATCGCAACGATGTCCTCTTTTTCATCGGGACTAACGGCAAACTGAACATTACACCCTCCGGCAAAAGTTCCGATACTACGCATCATTTTTATGGCCATATCACGCATCTTTTGATATGTGGTATCGCTCAATGTCATCGCCGGAGCTACGGTTATAGAGTCACCTGTGTGAATCCCCATGGGGTCCATATTCTCAATAGAACAAATGATGATAATATTATCATTTTCATCACGCAGTATTTCTAATTCATATTCCTTCCAACCGAGCAAGGCCTTATCAATCATTACTTCGTGAATGGGACTAATTTCAAGGCCTCTACTCAATGCAGTATCAAATTCTTCTTCAGTATGTACAAAAGTTGCTCCGGCACCACCTAAAGTAAATGAGGCCCGAACACACAACGGAAAACCAAATTCTTGAGCAGTTTCTTTACCGCGTAAAAAACTCTTTGCAATTCTAGACGGCGCCATTGGTATATCAATCTGTTCCATCAACTTGCGGAACTCATCCCTATCTTCAGTAATGTTGATAGCATCAATATCTACACCAATTATTTTTACATCATGCTCTTCCCAAATACCTTGCTTATCTGCCTCAATGCAAAGATTTAGGGCAGTTTGTCCACCCATTGTTGGAAGGACTACATCTATATCCGCGTGTATATTGAGAATATCTTCTATACTCTCAAAGTTGAGCGGCTTTAGGTAAATATTATCTGCAACCACCTCGTCTGTCATAATGGTAGCTGGATTCGAATTGATTAGAGTAACTGTTATTCCTTCCTCTCTGAGTGATCGTGAAGCTTGAGAACCTGAGTAATCAAATTCACACGCTTGGCCAATTACAATTGGTCCAGACCCGATGATTAAAACGTGCTTAATGGATGAATTCTTCGGCATGAACTTATGATTTATGCAAATTTAATTGGCATAGGGTCAAAAAAAAGGTGTCGCTGATAGCAACACCTTATATATTATCAAAAGGTTTTTAACATCTTAACCTTTGTAATTTCCTTTATCACTAACAGTTAATCTTTTACGCCCCTTAGAACGACGAGAGGCTAAAACTTTACGCCCGTCCGCGCTTTCCATTCTCAAACGGAATCCATGTTTGTTTTTGCGCTTTCTATTACTAGGTTGGAAGGTGCGTTTCATTTGTCTATAAAATTAGCTCTGTTATACGGATTGCAAATATAACTCTATGAATCTTTTATGCAACTACAAGAGAGAAAAAATGTTTTACTCATCTCGAAAAATAGACAAATTAAATACCTTTTGAAAAAGAAAACTCATTTTAAAGTTTGGAAAAAAATAAATGCAAGAAAAGATGTCCATAACCCGTGAGAATTAGAGATAATTAGTGCTAGAGCATTTAAATCACAGACCGCATTATTATTTGTATGTTTGTATGTGATTTAAGGGTGTCCATCTTCCATGTAGGCTAAAAATTGTGAGGAAGCACTAACACTCATGCAGGCGCACCCAGCGGAACTGGGAAATTTTAACGGTCACTTTTGACCCCTCATATGGAAACGTACAAAGACATTGGTCTTCACCCGAATATAATACGTGGTGTGGAAGTTTTAGGTTTCGTGGAACCGACTCCTATTCAAAAAATGAGCATCGAACATCTGCTCGAAGAATCTACTGATTTAATAGCATTCGCACAGACAGGCACAGGTAAAACTGCAGCATTCTCTTTGCCGATTTTACATCAATTGGAAGAAGATGTCTCACATGTTCAAGCCATCATTTTGGCACCAACAAGAGAGCTGTGTCTTCAAATCGCAAATGACATAGAATCTTATGCGAAATTCATGGATGTTCGAGTTACCGCAGTTTATGGTGGTTCTCCTATATCAAAGCAAATCAAGTCCCTCCAGGCAAAGCCTCAAATAGTTGTGGGAACACCTGGTAGAACTCTTGATTTAATAGAAAGACGGAAACTTCGAATAGAAGACGTACAGTTTTTAGTGTTAGATGAAGCAGATGAGATGCTAAGCATGGGGTTCCAAGATGAATTAGATGCTATTCTAGCAAATACCCCTGAATACAAACAAACGCTTTGTTTTTCTGCAACCATGCCCGAGGGTATGAAGCATTTAACAAAAAAATACCTAAGCGACCCCAAAGAAATATCTGCGGGTAAGCGAAACATTAGTGCTTCGAATGTAGAACATGAATTATATGTAGTCAGTTCCAAGAACACTTATGAAGCCATGCGCCGTATACTGGATTTCAATCCAGATATGTACGGTATAGTTTTCTGTAGAACCAGAAGAGAAACTCAGAGCATTGCCGAACAATTAGTGAACGACGGCTACCGGGCAGAAGCTATACACGGAGATTTGAGCCAAGCACAGCGGGACGATGTTATGAAACGGTTCAGAAATAGAGCGTTAAACGTAATGGTCGCTACAGACGTCGCAGCTCGTGGTATAGATGTTAACGACCTCACTCATGTCATTAATGTCAACATCCCTGATGATCCTGAAGTGTATGTGCACAGATCTGGTCGTACAGGTCGCGCAGGTTCAAGTGGAATTTCCATAGTGATTACTCATGGCCGTAACATGCGTAAAGTCAAAAGCCTCGAACGATTAATTGGCAAGACATTTGAAACCAAGTTGGTTCCTTCTGGTGAAGACATCTGCGAGGTTAAAATGCGCCAAGCCATAAATGAATTAGAACAAATGGATCACGTATATGAACTTGATCCTACACTGGTGGAAGAAGCTATGGATAAGCTTGCACATCTAAGCAAATCAAATCTAATTGAACGATTCTTAGGCCATGAAGTAAGCGCCATATTAAGCAGGTATCGCGGTGCAAGAAACATCAATGAAACCGCGAAAAAAATAAAAGAACGCGGACAGCGCAATTCGAAATCAGGAGCAGAAGCAGGCTTTAAGACCATTGTGGTCGACCTTGGTTATCGTCAGAAAGTGAATCCTTCCCGATTAATGGGCGTTATCAACGACGTAATGGAAGGAACAAAAATTCGCATTGGTAAAATAGACATGGACAAAACATTCTCACGAATTGATGTTGAGGAGCGATACGCTGCTGAAATTGCCAGCCGTCTAGCAGGAGCCAAAACAGGTTCATACACCATCAATGCCTATTTTGAAGAAGGCGAAAACTTAAAACCATATAGACACGCACGCGGCAACTACGGAGGCGGTCGCCGTGAAGATAGAAACAGGCGAGGTGGCAGAAACCAAAGAAGTGGGTTTGATAGCAGAAATAAAAGGGATTTTGACAAACGCTCTGGCGGACGAAGTGATTTTGAAGAAAGACCGCGTACTCGCAGAGAAGATGGTGAACAAGGTAGATTTGGAAGAGATTTTGGTGACCGTCCTAGAAGAAAAAGAATAGGTGAAGACATTGATAATAAAAGTAAGCGCAGGTCTTCTCATTCAAAATCAAAAGGAAGTTCTAAATTTAAGGGCGCACCAAGAAAGCGCAAATAGCGAACGCAATGAAAGGTAAGGTAGTATGGATAACTGGAGCAAGCAGCGGGATTGGACTGGCATTGGCAAAGGCGTATTCACAAAAAGGTGCCTACCTCATTGTTTCTGCACGTCGTTTAAAACTTTTAAAAGAATTACAAAAGCAATTGCCCAACCCAGAAGATTGTTGTGTGCTTCCACTTGATTTACAAAATCATGAACAAGCACATCAATGGGCCAAGCAAGCGCTTGATTTCAAAGGACATGTAGACATTTTGATCAATAATGGCGGAATTGGTCATTTAGGTTCCGTAGATGAAATGGAATTCCAGATCGAAAAACAGGTCATGGAAGTGAATTTCTGGGCCGCAGTCGCATTGTCAAAAGCTATTCTACCACATATGTTGTCTCGTAATACAGGACAAATCTGGACTGTTTCAAGCATCTTAGGCTTTTTTGGCAGCCCCAAATTGGCAGCATATGCAGCCAGTAAATTTGCAGTTATTGGCTACTTTGAAAGTCTTCAATATGAACTTCAAAATTCCGGTGTACATGCCGGAATTTTGAGCCCTGGATTTATCAATACGTCTGTAACGGTAAAAAGTTTAGGTCCCAATGGCGTGCCCATAGGAGTGAACAGCAGTGCTCAAGAAAAAGGTATGCTGCCCGAAGTACTCGCTCGTAAGTTTTTAAATAAAACAGCAAGACGTAAATTACCAAAGCATATAATAATTGCCGGTTACGAGAGATTTTCAATTCCCTTTAAACGATTTTTTCCCAATTTATTTTCGGTGGTTTATTCAAAACTGACGAATGTCACTCGCAAGAAGAACGCGTAAACTTATATTTGAATCCAAATTGAGACTATAATGGCAACAGGAATCATTAACAAAGCATACCTAAATTCAGAGCACGCAGCTAAGTTGAACCAGCTTTATATCAATGCTAAACCTTGCAAATATTTAGTGATGGAGAATTTCTTTACTGAAGAAATTGCCGATGACTTATTTGAAAATTTCCCGTCAATTAAAGATCTCAATGTAAAGCGTAAAAGCTTGAATGAGGATAAAAGTGAAGACTATCATTTTGAGAGGTGGCACCCTTCTTTTGCCAAGATACGGGAAGCAGTCAGCTCAAATCAATGGTACCAACAGTTAGAAAAGATTACGGGAATAGAAGGTCTGCATACCACCACAGATGCTTTGGGATCTGGCCTGCATCAAGGTAAAAACGGCTCTTACGTAGACATCCATATTGACGTTAACATGAACCCAAAATTAGGTTTATGGCGCCGAATCAACCTGCTAGTTTATCTCAATAAAAATTGGAAAGCAGAATACGGTGGCGATTTAGAATTGTGGAACAAGGAGATGACCGAATGTATGGTAAAAGTCCCGCCCACGTTCAATACTGCGGTCATTTTTTATACGGATAACAACAGTCCGCACGGCTATAGAAAAATCAATATTCCTGAGGACGAAAGCAGAAAAAGCTTCTATACATACTTCTATACCAAACCAGAAGAAGGAGTCTCTTACAGAGATTCAAAATTTGTCTCAAGACCAGACGACGCAACGTCAAAGAAATTGGCAACCGGCATCAAAGAGACTCTAAAAATCAATGGGAAAAAATTATTGAAATTTATCGGATTGAAGAACTTAGACTTTCAAGATAAAAATTAAAACTAGCGTTTCAGTTAGATTTTAGCCTACGTGCATGTAGCCTTTCGGATAGGAAAAGGAATTAGATTCTGGTCGATTACCACTCAAAGCGAATGCTAAGGTTAGCGTCCCTACCCTTCCGATTAACATGCTAAGCATGATTACGGTTTGACTGCCGAAGCTAAGCTCAGAGGTAATTCCTGTACTCAGACCTACCGTACAAAATGCACTTACTTGCTCAAAAGCCAAGTCTAAAAACGCAATATCTGGTTCCAAGATTGTCAAAACAAATATTCCCAGGAAAATAAAGACTATGGCAAAGAGGAAAACAGCAAAAGCTCTGTTCATCAACTCCCAAGGAATCTTATTTTTATATAGGTTGATATCCTTTTTACCCCTAATCGTAGCATAGGCACTTAAAAATACTAAAGCAAAGGTACTAGTCTTTATTCCTCCTGCTGTTGATCCAGATCCACCCCCTACAAACATTAAAAACATCATAAATAGTAATGCTGGCATGGCCATAGCTCCTATGTCTATGGTATTAAACCCAGCCGTTCGTGCAGTAATACTTTGAAAGAAACTTGCTGATATATGTGTGCCCAAATCACCATTGTAACCCAGCGTGAGTGAAAGAATCACCCCTCCGGTCACTAATAAAATTCCGGCGACGGTCAAACCAATTTTAGTACCCAATCGCAACCCTCTCCAACTTTTAGTTAACGGTTGGTTTCGCCACGGTTGTGAAAGCACGTCCGAAAGTGTTCCAAACCCAATTCCACCCAAGATGATTAATAAAGCGATTACCCAATGGACGGCCGGTAAAAAGGCATTACACTCAGTGGCTAGTGAATCAGAGAATAAAGAAAATCCTGCATTATTAAAGGCACTAATGCTATGGAATAGGCTATAAAATAAAGTGTTCCCTAAAGAATCAAACTTCGGAAACCAGATGATGCCTAGTAAGATTGCACCAATTAATTCTATAGTTAATGTGAGACGAAAAATTGAACCTACTAGCTTACCGCTCTGTAGCATGCTTTCGCCAAGGTTTTCACTCATGAAGTTTTGCTGGCGCATTCCAAATCCGCCTCTAAGAATAGCGAATAAGGCAGCAAATGAAATGATGTTTAGTCCACCCAATTGCATAAGTATCATCACAATCATTTGCCCTTTAAAGCTCAGAACCGTAGAAATATCCATTAAACTCAACCCCGTCACACAGCTCGCACTAATACTTGTAAATAACGCAGTGACGAAATCTAAAGATCCACTACCTGCATTCATTTCCGGCAGCATTAACAAACCGGTACCCAAGGCAATTAACAGTATGAAACTGATTAAAAGTAATGCCGGTGGTGTCAAGTTGAAATCGGGCAGTCTTTCTCCAACTTTCCCAAATTCCAAAAACACAATAACCATTACATAAAACTGTAACAAAAGCACGAAGCCGCTTTGAAAACTACTTACGCCTATTGCATCTCCAAGGAAGCTAAGTAATTCAACCCCTTGAATATTAATAACCAAAATATCCAACACAAGGAATGCCATTAAAATGGCTTCCCATTTTCTAGCCTTCACAAATGCCCACGGATGGAAATTGTAAATAATCTCAATTAGGAATTTCAATAAGTAATAACCTATGGAGAATCGTACAATTAAATCTATAATATGATTTTGCGAATCATTAAGAGCATAGCCATGAAAAATAACTAATGCTATAATTGTGCTAAGGGCAACAAGAAATGAGAATCTTGATAAAGCACCAAGTACAAAATCACGGCTATCATACAGGAGAATATTCACCCGTTCTCTGAAGGCATTAAAACGTTGCTTAAAACTCAAATCTTGACGTTTCTATAATCGAATTTACACTATTCTTCGGAATCCTGTTTTCTCATAGAATAATCCGCATAGGATTTTGCTTCTACAATAACGCTCCCTGTAATGGCATTTATATTTTTTTTCAATGCCGCACGTTCATCGTTTAGAAAATATACGCTTCTTGCTTTGAGTATAAAGGCCTTACCGAATTCCTCCTTTGATTCTAAAATTCTCAATTCATCTTCAATTTCCCAAAGCTGCTCATTGACTTTTTTTTAGCTTTTCAGCCAAGTCATGAAGTTTTGACGGGTTCTCCGCGCAACTATAAACGTGCTTCACTCCTTGCGAAAGTGCCTCCAACTCGACCTGAACATGTGCAAGCTTTTCTTTTTCTGAGATGCGCTCACTTTTAATTACAAGTATGGTGTGCTTATCAATAATTTCTCCGTGAGCAACTTCAATTTTCATAACGGCTTCTTTAGTCTTCTAATTTTGAAACTGCTTCTCGAACTCTGCGTACAGCTTCCTCAAGGTCAGATTCTGCAGCTGCATAAGAAAATCGAATGTAACCCGGCATACCAAAAGCATCGCCTGGAACTGTGCTTACTAAGGCTTCTTCTAGTAGGAAAAAACTCAAATCCATAGAGTTGATAATACGCTTTCCTTTATGGGATTTACCTAAAAGTGCTGTAATTCTTGGAAAAACGTAAAAGGCGCCAGGAGGAGTATCTAATTCAAATCCAGGAATTGCATTCATCCAGCTTACCATTTTCTCTCTGCGCTGGGCAAATGTGTCCACCATGTATTTCACTTTGGAAGGATCAGCCTCAACAGCAGCCTTGCATGCCCGTTGAGCTACAGAATTTGCTCCTGAAGTAAAATTAGACTGAAATTTTGTGCAGGCCCTTGCTATCCACTCTGGCGCGCCAATATATCCAATTCGCCATCCCGTCATAGCGAAACCTTTTGACAATCCGTTTACCGTTATAGTTTGATTATAGACCTCAGGAAAGCTCGCAATACTAACATGCTCTACCTCACCATAATTCAACAGCTCGTAAATCTCATCTGATATAATGTACAAATTGGGGTATTGTGTAACCACTTGGGCAATAGCGGCTAGCTCAGACCTGCTGTATACAGCTCCACACGGATTGTTTGGCGAGGAAAAAATTAAGACTTTGGATTTATCTGTGATGGCCGATTGTAATTGTGCCGCCGTAATCTTAAAGCCGCTCTCCTTTGTTGTGGGAAGTGTTTTAACGACACCCTCACAATATTTTGCTTGATCCATATAGCTAACCCAATATGGAGCTGGAATAATGATTTCTTCACCGGGATTAACCAAAGTCAAAAATACATTGAGCAGGCTCTGCTTGGCGCCAGTGCTTACAACGATTTGATCCGGTGTATACTCAAGGTGGTTGTCTCTTTTAAATTTTGCTGCAATTGAGGCCCTAACATCTGCAAATCCAGGGATAGGCATGTAATGCGTATAGTTTTGTTCCATGGCCTCATTTGCCGCTGCTTTGATAAAATCTGGTGTATCAAAGTCTGGCTCTCCTAAAGACAAACTAATCACTTGTTTTCCTGTAGCACTCAGTTCTCTTGCTTTTTTTGCCATTTCAATGGTCATAGGAAGACCCATTTTCTGAGCACGTGTTGAAAGTCCTTTCATAGTAATTTGCTATTGTGGGAAGGCAAAAATAACGATATTTGTAGGCCCTAACATATTTTCATGGAAGCATTTATTGAAATACTTAAATACACTTTTCCTGCAGCATTAATGTTGCTCCTCACCTATTTATTGTTATCCAACTTTGTAGATAACGAGGAGAAGCGTCGTGCCTTTTATTTAAGGAAAAATCTGCAGAAAAAATCGCTTCCAATGCGTATGCAAGCCTATGAAAGAGTAGTTATGCTCTTAGAGCGTATCACGCCAAATCATCTTGTCATTCGGGTCAAACCTAGTAAATTGACTATTGGTCAATACCGAAAAACACTTGTAGAAGCAGTTAGACAAGAGTTCGATTATAACATCACACAACAAGTCTACCTTAGTGATGAAGCATGGAACCATATAGTCAGTGCTAAAAGCCAAGTAATCAGTCTCATAAATAGAATTGCAGGCACACTAGGAGCAGAAGCCACCGCTGGAGATTTAGCAAAGGAATTAATTAATGCTGAAATAGAAGGAGATATTTTTCCAACAAAAGCAGCAATATTACTCATTAAACACGAAGCAGCACGTTCGTTTTAATCTAGGATTTGTGCAATAATTTGTTCACTGGCTTCGAATGGAGTTAACGCATTGCTTCGTACTTTGTCCATGTAAGCGATTTTCATTTGATTCCAGTCTTTTTTCTCTCCTAATTTCTCAAACAGCAATTCACCCAAATATTGCTCAAACCAGTATTCACTTTGCTTTATACGATTCAATCTAAATCGCCCTTTTAGATTTGAATGTCGGTAGTATTTGTCTAGCTCTTCCTCAACCAAATTCATTCCCTTTCTTTCTAAAGAACTAATCTGAATTACTGGAACTTGCCAATCGTCCATAACTCTTGAAACTAGCTGAAGTGCACTTTTCAACTCTAGGGCGTTTTGATTGGCAGCTACTTCTCGACCAGAATCGCATTTATTAAGCGCAATAATATCTGCCATTTCCATGATTCCCTTCTTAATTCCTTGAAGTTCATCCCCAGTGCCGGGCATAGCTAGAAACAAGAAAGAATCTACGAGTTTACTCACTACCGTTTCACTTTGGCCTACACCCACGGTTTCTATGAACACATAATTATAACCTGCGGCTTCACACAAGGCTACAGCCTCGTAGGTACTTTTAGCTACACCGCCTAAATGACCGTTTGACGCTGTTGGACGTATAAAAACACGAGGATCTTTTCCTATAGACTCCATACGCGTTTTATCTCCAAGAATACTTCCTTTGGTCAATTCACTAGAAGGATCAACAGCTAAAATTGCAATTTTAATATCTACTTGTTCTGCCAACAAATGAGAACAATACGATTCCAAAAAAGTACTTTTGCCTACTCCAGGGACACCGCTTATTCCAATCCTATGGGCACCTCCAGACTTGGGTAGAATCATAGACATCAATTTCCTTGCATGATCTTTGTCTTTTGGTGCCAAACTTTCTATTAGCGTAATGGCCTTGGAAAGTCCTGTAGATTCGCCCTTAATAACCAAATTGCAGAGAGATTCAACATCAAATTGAGAACGCGTACTACCCTTCCATTTTGGATTGATGTAAGGTGCGTCAGAAGTACCCTTATTAATATTTAAAGCGCTCTTTTTTGACATTTATGCCTGATCAATATAGTCTTGAAGATAGGAAAAGTCCGCTGTCAATGAACCACCTGAGCACTCCGTTGCCCCTTTAAGCACACCTTCTTCATCTCCATTAAAAAGTGCGGGAATGACGTGTTTGAGCATATCCTTTCCAAAACTTTCAGAAGCATCTCTAGGTAATTCACATGGCAAATTATCAACAGCCATAACACCTATGGAAGACGCATCTTCATGCGCTACTTCTTTTTCTTCCACCGCCAAATAGCCGTAAAATGGATGTTCAATGGTAGAAGGTCTTAAGGTTGAAGCTACAGGCCCATCAATGTCACAACTTATATCTGCGATATATTTAATTGCAAATTCCTTTTGCTTTGCGTCCTCTCTGGTAAATATGAAAGGTGCTCTACTATCATAATAATGTCCTGCAATGTATAAATGAGCATGTTTTGCGTAAGCCATGAAATTAGATTCAAAATTAGTTGGGTCTTGAAACAACTCAGAACGATCTACCTGTCCACCACCGATTGGCCTATAATATTCTTCTACGTCCAACTGTGCCCAAAATGGGCCAACCGCAGTTGCCAATATATTTGCCGCAACTTTAGGTATACCTGATGCAACCAGTGTTTCTACCGCACCTTGGGCCACCCGACCGGATCCTGTTAAAATGATTCGTAACTCTTTTGACCAACTTTTATTATTCAATTGTGAGAACATTTCAGCAAGATCAAAACACTCATGTGCCGGTTTCAAGGTATACTCTCCTGTCTTCTCCCCCCAACCTCTTAGCGCATTGTATGCACCAACTAATCCTGCAAAACGACCAAAGGCAACCACACGGCTGCCACTTCTCTTAAGTAATTCGTAATCAATTAAACGGATTCCTTTCTGAACACAAGCCTTTAAAAGCTTGGCATTATATGGTTGCTGTTTAAACGTATGAGAAAAAAAGAAATATGTTTTTTGCGGTAAGAGATTATGTATTGGAACTTCTTTTACACCAAGTAGTACGTCACAATCTTCTAAATTCTCTTGTAATTTTATATTGCACTCTTCATATTCTCTATCTGAATAAGCCCGAATATCACTGGGCTGAACCACAACCTCAATGTTGTACAAATTGGATAATTGACTCGCTTGTGATGGAGTGAGCGGAACTCTTCTGTCTATAGGGATTTTCCCCTCTCTTACTAGGCCGATTTTCATACCCCCAAGTTACTTAAGTATGCTAAAAAATCGCACAGAATTCACGTATCTTTGCCCTCTTCAACGGGGTCGACTGGTTTTGACAGCAGGCCGAAGGTTGATGTAAGCATGTCGAGCGCTGAAGGGGCAGCTCGTTAATACACCGCTTCACTTTTTATAACTGGCGAAGATTCTTACGCTTTAGCCGCTTAATCTGACAGGATGTCGATTATGCTAATCCTACACCAGGTGTAGGAGCTGAACATCTCGCAAGAGCCCCTGTCCTGAGGCGCTTGATCACGAGGTGTGGAAAATTCAGGAATGCAATTGGTCTTTGCCTTGCGGACTAATTCAAGTTAAAAGGCTAAGCCATGATTGGGGTGCTTGTGCTCAGAGATTGGTCTAAAATATAATCACAAGCTAAACATGTAGAAAGCCTCAGGCTTCCTTGTTTGGACGCGGGTTCGATTCCCGCCGACTCCACAATTAAGTTTAATTCAAAAAAATCAGTTTTAATCGACTGATTTTTTTGTTTTAGGTTTTTAATAAGTATATCGCATTGAATTTTTATTATGCATTGTAAAAGATATTTTAATAGGTATCGTAATGAAAAAATATTGGAATTGGTCACTCACGGTGGCTTTAGCTGGCTTTCTATTTGGTTTTGACACAGTGGTTATATCTGGTGCCAATGAACCAATTAAGGAACTTTGGAATACCTCAGCCTGGTTCCACGGCGTTTTTATTATGTCTATGGCTCTGTGGGGGACAGTTTTAGGTTCGCTCACAGGTGGGATTCCTACAAAATACATAGGAAGAAAAAAGACACTTATTTGGATAGGTTTACTCTATTTGGTCAGCGCTCTTGGATCTGGATTAGCAACAAATCCTTACATATTCTCATTTTTCCGATTTCTTGGTGGCATTGGCGTTGGCGCATCCACAGTTGCAGCCCCAATCTACATTAGTGAAATCAGTACAGCAAAACGGCGAGGGCAATTAGTTGCTTTATATCAATTCAACATAGTATTTGGAATATTCTTAGCATTTGTATCTAACTATTTACTGAGTGGTATAGGTGGTATTAATGATTGGCGATGGATGCTTGGTATTGAAGCGTTTCCAGCTGCACTATATTGCCTACTAATTTTTGGAGTACCTCAATCTCCGCGTTGGCTATTAGTTCAAAAACAGGATGAATTCAGTGCATTAAAGACCTTAAAACTTTTACACGAAAACGACAGCACTGCAATGGCTGAACTTAACATCATTAAAACACATAAAGAAAAAACTCTAAAAGGTGTTAATGTCTTTAACGGAAAGTATAATAAAAGTTTGATTTTGGCTTTCCTTCTTGCCTTTTTCAATCAATTAAGTGGAATCAATTTTATTCTTTATTACGCGCCTGTGATACTTGAAAATGCTGGATTTGCATCTTCAAAATCGCTTTTATCATCTATTTCCATTGGAGGTACAAACCTTCTCTTCACCTTTATTGGTCTCTATCTTATCGATAGAATGGGTCGAAAATCATTAATGTATATCGGCTCTATAGGCTATATAATCTCCCTGTCTATGATTTCCTTTGGTTTCAAAACAGATGCTACTGCATTGTTCAATTTAATTTTCATTCTCTCTTTCATTGCATCTCATGCTATCGGACAAGGTGCGATAATTTGGGTATTTATTGCAGAGATTTTTCCAAATTCTGTGCGTGCAGGGGGGCAAGCTTGGGGTACTGGAATACATTGGGTATTTGCTGCTTTGATTACAATGTTAGGGGAAGTAGTCATTGAAAGCTTCCCAGGTTGGATAATCTTTACCTTTTTTGCTGCCTTTATGGTGCTCCAATTACTATTTACTCATTTCATGATGCCAGAAACTAAGGGGATTACCTTAGAAGAATTACAAGAAAAATTAAATTCTAATTGAGTAAGATAATTTATTTAAGGAATCACACCAGATTTACTCTTTAAATGGTGATCTGAGTATATATTCTTTGGGCCTATATCGCTTTTGCGCAATGTTCAAAACGAACTTAATTATAGGATTGTTAGTATGAAAAGAGAAGTAATTATCCCGAGGAATTGCGCCATATGTACTTTTAATCTCAGTGGCTGTTCGACCCAAGTTAACTTCTTGGACCCTCATTTTAATTCCGCATTGGATTACTTCAAACATCAACGCACTGTATAGTCCCTCGGCTGCATGCTCTACTGCTCCGAAATGCATAGCCTGCAAAGTAGTAGGTGTCTTTATGTAACCTATAAAACCAATTATCTCTTTTTCTGAAAAGGCACCAATCACATGATAGTCATTACCGAAGTACTCTTTGAATCCTTCAATTAAGAAGAATGTATTTTTTGGCAGTGCAACAACTTTTGATTCTATTGTATGGGCAAGTAATTCGCCGCATTTTTGAATGCCTTCTCGACTGTATACCTTCTTAAAATCAAACTCATTTTTCAGTGCCGAAGCATTTTTATAGCGCGCCCGATATTTTTTTTTCAAACTTGCTTCGTATTGCTCCATAGTTTCCCATCTATTTTCAATAATCATAAACGGATCTCCCTTAAAACTGTACCAGTTTTGTAATTCTATTTTCTCATTGGTAGTAGCAACTAGTATCTTTCGAGGATTTAGAAAATTAAAAGAATCCAACGGCTTCAATGATTGAGAGTTGTATATATGAAGGCCAGGCAACCAGAAACTTCCTAGGACCTGCACTTTTATTTTAGCTAATGCATTTATAAACCCCAAACCTCTGCGGCTTAAGAAGCTGGCGTTTCCTTTGCGAAACGTTGGTGTTGTCAATAGAAATAGCTCATTTGTTTCCGGATTTGGAAAAGTTTTACCAAATTTCGAAGCTCGTTGGGAATATTCTAAGTGAGCTAATGGCATTGAACAAAATTAAATACGTTTAGCATTTTCATTTCAACGCTTTTCAAAGACAATTGTTTGAGCAAATCTTTAGCTCTACAAGTGGAAAATCATATCAACACCGCAAGTGATGGAGCGCCCATTCAAATCAGCCCTAACCGAAGTGAAATCTTGTTTAGCTATAAATCCATCAATGATAAGAAAAGTTCGAATCCTTTTGTAGTTAATGCTTTTCGAAGAGGATTACATTAACATAAATTAAAGGGTCATACACTCGCAGCAATGGAAAAAGAATGTGCAATGTTATTCATAGAAGCCATCCGAGAAAAAGTCAATGTACTTTAATCTTATTAGCAATTTTCACAGCTCTCGCACGCAATTCCTTTAAACTTTCGGTTTTGGTTCTATCGTAAGCTAAGGAAATAGCCATTCTACGATAAGGCCTAGTGGTAGGTTTTCCAAAGATTTTAATATCAGACTGAGGAAATCCAGCAGCCTCTTTCAAACCGCTATACTTTGGAATGCCATCTTTTTCCGCTAAAACTACCGCGCTAACACCAGGATATCTGAATTCGATTTCTGGAATCTTCAAACCCAAAAGCGCGCGCGCATGCAATTCAAATTCATTGAAATTTTGCGTGCCGGCCAAAGTAACCATTCCTGTATCATGTGGACGAGGACTTAGCTCAGAAAAGTAAATACCTTCAGAAGTCAAAAAGAATTCAATTCCCCAAATTCCCGATCCACCCAATGCGGAGGTCACTTTACGAGACATTTCTTGCGCTTCTTTCAACTGATCTGGATTCATTGGGCAAGGTTGCCAACTTTCTTGATAATCACCACGTTCCTGACGGTGACCAATGGGTGCACAAAATAATGTTTCGCCAACATCTTGAGTAACCGTCAATAAAGTTATTTCAGTATGAAAATCAATAAACCCTTCAATTATGATTTCCTTAAGATCTCCTCTACTTCCTTGCATGGCAGAAGAAAAAGCCGCGTTTAATTCTGAAACATCTTTTACAATACTTTGCCCTTTTCCTGAACTAGACATTAATGGCTTTACAACACAAGGAAGACCAATATTCTCAACTGCTTTTTCAAACTCGTTCAAATTCGTTGCATATGCATAGGGTGCTGTTCTCAGACCCAGTTCCTTTGCTGCCAAATCACGAATGAGCTTACGATTCATTGTATAATTTGCCGCCTTAGCAGAAGGTGTAATTTGAATTCCAAGCTGCTCAAATTCATAAAGTTTATCTGTACGAATGCTTTCAACTTCAGGAACTATGATATCTGGATTATGCTTTCCAACAGCCTCTTGAAGCGCCTCGCCATCAAGCATTGAAAATACCTCATAAGAATCGGCTACCTGCATTGCAGGGGCCCGTTCATAGGAGTCACATGCAACAACCGTACACCCTAATCGTTTTAAGGCTATAACGACTTCCTTTCCGAGTTCACCTGAACCCAACATCATCACTTTCTTCATACTTTGTATGTTGTTCTTCAAAGGTATTGGTTAATTTTGTCACATGCGTAGAGTGTTCGTTGTAATATTTACTCTTTTCTATACCCTTGTTAGCTCTGGGGCAACCGCGCTTTTGCACTATTGTAATCATGAAAAGAAGCTACATGTTAGCTTAGAGCATGAATCTCGCCATGAGCAGGAGAGCTGCTGTAATGCTAGCAAAACTAATTGTAATGCCATCAGCTTTAAGTCTACAAACAGTCTTGATGCGGACGATTGCTGTTTAAATATTCAAACTAAGCTGAATGAAAGCTATTTTGAGGAATTATCACTCAATTTCATTTTACCACAGTTATCGTTTCAAAGATTCAATTCTGAAAACTATTTACAACTTTGCGCAGTCCATTCTACCAATGGACCTATTCAAAATAACGGTCCACCGTTATTTCTAAAATTGCATCAAATCATTATTTACGATTAATACTTCCAAGTATCTCAATACATCAAGTTTTAATCAAAAAATACTAACAATGAAAAAAATCACATATACCCTTATTGCAGCCGTTTTAATCACGCTTTCAGCAACTGCTCAATCTAAAATCACGAAAATTATTCTCGAAGTAGACGGTCTATGCGGCATGTGTAAGGAACGCATAGAAAACGCGGCATATCTCACTGGAGTTAAGCAAGTTAATTGGGATAAAACTACCCACGAATTAGACGTAGTATTTAGAAATGATAAAGTGAGCGAAGAAGAAATAATCGCCTCCATCAACAACGCTGGGCATGATGTAAAAGGTTCTCTAGCGTCCGCTGAACAATATGAACAAATACATGGTTGCTGCCGCTTCAGAGATTCTAATTTACGAAGTAAATATGGTCTGAGCGAAGCACTTTGCACTGAAGAAAAAAAATAGGGTAATGAAAACAATATTATTGAGATTAGCCCTTATTGGGCTAATCCCGATTACTCTGTATAGTCAGGTAGACACGTCCAATATTGAACTGTTTGAAACCTTGAATGAGGTGGATGTCCAACGCGATCTAGGAGTAAGTCTTTCAAGTAAGTCTATTTTAGGTAAAGAACTGATTTCAGAAGTTGAACTTCGCAAGGCAGCTTGCTGTGATCTTAGCGAAAGTTTTGAGACCAATGCGTCCATTTCCGCATCCTTTACGGATGCTGTAACTGGAACAAGACAAATAAAATTACTGGGCTTAGAAGGTCCCTATGCTTTATATACGCGTGGAAACCTTCGAACCATGGGCGGACTGTCGAGCGTATTAGGTCTTGCTTTAATTCCTGGCGCCTGGATACAAAGTATTCAACTTTCAAAAGGACCAGGAAGTGTGGTCAACGGCTCAGGAGCCATGAGTGGGCAAATCAATTACCAATTACGTCCGAGTTACACGCAGAAGAAATCTCACTTTAATTTATTCGCTGGACCAACAAGATTTGAGCAAAATGCCGTTCATACTTGGCACCAAGGCCAAACTTGGTCGTCAAATTTGATGGTGCACGGGCGACAGCAGTTATTCCGTTGGGACGGGAACGAAGACGGATATTTAGACGCTCCTCTTTCCAATCACTTCTATATTCAAAACGCTTGGAAACAAATTGGGAAAAAGAGTGAAGCTCAATATGGGGTCAAGGCAAGTTGGATTCGTAATATTGGTGGAAATACGTTATTTGGCGAAATAACTCCTGAGCGCATTTGGTCGCATGAACTTGCAACAGATAGATATGAATTGTGGGCCAAAAGAGGTTACTTTTTAGATAAGGGCATCAATAGAAGTATTGGCACCCAATTTTCAGCCAATTATCAAAATTTAGAAAGCTATTTCGGAAATAGGATATTCAACGCCCAAGAGCAAAATGTATATGGCAATCTAATTGTTCAAGACAATATCTACGATACGCGGTACACAATTAAAGCAGGATTAGATGCGAATTGGCGCAATATAAGACAGGACATTTGGGATATAACTGGAGATTACAACATACTTACTACAGGTGCTTATGCCGAATACAGTTTTGTTTCTTCTCCAGATGGTCAAGGATTAAGTGCAATTTTTGGTCAACGTATAGATTACCTCCAAGATTTTGAGAGCGGGGAAAAAGGATTTTATCCAGTTCCAAGATTACACATCAAATACGCTAAGGGTCCATGGTCATTAAGATCACAATTGAGCTACTCCTACCGCGTTGCCACCTTAGGGGCAGAGTATATGGGCTATATGGCCAATAATCGGGACTTTAATTTTATTGGTTCAACTCAAAATCGAATTGCATTACCAATTGAAGATGCCATTACAATTGGACAAAGCGTAGTGTTTACTAAAGATGTATTTTACAAAGAACTTCAATTGTATTTTGATGCTTATCAAACTCAATTTTTGAATAAAGTAGTCTTTGATTTTGACGAACAGACGGATTTGGCTACGTACTATTATGGATTTGCCAACGGAGCTTTCCCTAAATCCACTAGTATGCAGTTTGGTGGTCAGTATGAATTAATCCATAGAACCTTATTCAAAATCGCCTACCGCTTCCAAAATGTGCAGCAGGTTGATGTATCAACCATAAATGATTATTCGCCTAATCTCGAGGAAGCCATACTTTTTGTCCCCCATCTCATCTATTTGGGAACAAGCTATTCAAGCCGTAAAGGCATTGGCTTTGAGCTAAATGGAACGTTCCACAGCTCCCAAAGACTACCTTCCATTGGCTATGAAAAACGCAGTCCAGCTTTTACCATGTTAAACCTTCAGATTAGTAAAGAAAGTAGGAAAAATGGTCAGTTTTATGTTGGCACTCAAAACCTATTAAATGTGAGGCAATTAAATCCAATTGTTGGCGGCGATTTACCCTTTGATGGTCAATTTGATGCCTCAATAGTTTGGGGTCCTATTATAGGACGTCAGCTTTATGCTGGTTGGCGTTATGATATTAGAAAAAGAACAAAAAATTAACTAAAGTAGCCCCTAACTGGGCCTCTTAATTTTAATGAATCGAATACAACAATTATGCACTGTTCCTAGAAGCATTTATATTTCCATACAATGACCGTATCACGAGTTTTTCGAGAATTGTTTTCTGCTTTTCACTAAGGTCGTCTTCGCGAAGCGATATTAGCGCATATTGTTGGATAACTAGCAACGAAAGGACAATATTTTCACGCAATGCAATTGACGCCTTAATGCCTGGGTTATTGCTAAGTAATTCAGGCTGACCACTGATTTTTAAAACCCACTCTTGCGTACGTTCAAACTCTTCGTTCATATATGACCAAAAAGAACCAAATTTCGGGTCAACAGCCATATATGAAGTAAGTGGGAAAAAAGTCTTACACATACTTTGCATAGAATTTTCTATTAGCGTTCTAAAAAATTTAGAATTCTTATACAAAGATTGTAATTCGTGGAGCTTTCCTTCCAAGGTAATTTGTTCCAATGCACTGCCTAACCCATAAAATCCGGGTATATTCATTTTTAATTGTGACCAAGCGCCAACAAAAGGTATAGCCCTCAAATCATCCAATTCTAACTTCTTGGTTTTCCCCCGCTTCGATGGACGAGAACCAATATTAGCCATACCATAGTATTTGAGCGGACTCATTTCTTCCAAAAACTCTGTAAACAATGGATTCTCTTTTAATTCGCTATAGCACTTTAAGCTGATATCGCTTAATTGTTCCAAAAGCTTACGCTCATTAGATTGCAATACTTTACCATCATCTTCTAAGAGTAGATTCTCTAAGCCAGCGGTAATAAGTTGTTCCATATTAAACTGAGCACTTTCAGGCGTGCCAAAATTGCTAGATATGGTTTGACCTTGAACGGTCAATTGAATCTCGGAGGAAGCAATATTCTTTCCTAGAGAAGCATAAAAGTTATGTGTATTACCTCCACCTCGGGCAGGTGGTCCACCACGACCATCAAAAAACAATACATCAATATCATTCTGCTTAGATATTCGAGTTAAATTTTCCTTGGCCCGATAAATATTCCAATTGGCAGACATATACCCACCATCCTTTGTTCCATCTGAAAATCCAAGCATGATTGTCTGCTTATTATTACGCTGAAGCAAGTGCGCTCTATAGTAGCTGTCAGAATATAATGTGTTCATGGAAGCACCTGCACCAACTAGGTCATCAATAGTCTCAAATAGTGGAACTATATCAACACTCACCTTATCTTTACCGAACGCTGTCCAACGAGCTAGCGCAAATACTCTTGCTATATCCATTGCTCCTCTACAATTTGATATAATGTACCTATGAGCACCTTTTGGGCCATTAGAAACTTGAATAGAGCGTATTGTTTTGAAACTTTGAAGAGTATCATCGACACGATCGTCCCCCGTAAGTGAACCGTCCCAATGCGCATCCATCGCAAATAAATCATCCGGAGAAGCTGGCTCCTCGAGTCCCATCTGTTCAATCAATGCATCAAAAGCACGCTTAATTTCTCGACTATCTTGTCGAATATCAAGACTTGCAAAATGAGAACCGAAGAGAGCAACTCTATCTAGTAGCTCTTCCACTAATTCTACAAAAATACCGTCATGCTTTTGGATTAAATCTTTTCTGACTCCTCTTAAAGCTTCGCGAAATGAAATAAAATCCCAATTTTCTTGATGACGGATACAACGCAAAACCTTTTTCTCAATCGCCATTAAATCCTCATAGACTCCTTCAAAAGAAATTCTACGCTTTAAGTTTCGTAAATCTTGGTAATAACACTGAAGAAGAACTCCACGCAAACGATCGGCAACTCTTTTGGTGATTTCAACACTTACAAAAGGATTGCCATCACGATCACCCCCTGGCCAAAAGCCAAGATTAATCAAATTCAGAGTGCCGTCCCAATAAGGTAGACTTCGGCGCATCTCGGCAGTAATGTCTCCAGCACTCTTATAGAATACATTTTGCAAATACCATATAAGGTTTACAGCCTCATCATAGGGCGATGGTTTCTTCTTTTGAAAAAAGGGAGTTTTACCAAGTTGCTTAAGGTACATACGAATCGAATTGAGGTCATTTTCTTTGATTGCCTCTGTCAAATCGGTTATAATAGCCAAAACACGACCAGGATAAAATTGGGTAGGATGTGCAGTCAGTACAGGGCGAATAGAAAATTCTTGTAATCGATTCTTCAGTTCGTCTAGGTTTCCTGTACGTTCAGTGCGCATCATTAATTCACTCAATGAACCCTTGCCGCGTAGATTGTTAAGAGCACTGTAGGCAGCATCTTCCAGAGCATCTACTAGTACAATTTGGCGTTCAACATATTGAAGTACTTTGAACAAGAAATTATTATGTTCTTCTGTGCTTTCACCCTCTTTAAATTCGTCAAAGAATTGTTCAATGATATTTTTTGGGCTGTGACCTTCAGCCAATTTATTTAGACAATATTCATTCAAGATTGGAACAAACATTCCCGTATTGCGAATACCATCTAGGGGAAGCGTTAAGAAAAGACTATTGTAAATCTGAAATTTCAGACCTACATGATTCTCATAATTCGCTGCACTTAGCGCTAAGTTCTCTTGTACATCCATAATCATGGTATTTTTAATCCTGTGGAAGCTTGGTAAATGCTATACCACTGTTGTCTATCCAATGAGATGCTCAGTGCATCTTTTGCTTTTTTTAGATTTTCTTCTTTTGTTGTTCCGATAACAGGTAATATTCCTGCAGGATGTTGCATGAGCCATGCCAAGGCAATAACCTGAGGAGTGGTGGAAAAATGATTTGCCCACTTATTCAATTCTTCATTTAGTGATGCCTTAAAACTAGCACCTCCTCCTAGCGGGGACCAAGCCATTGGTACAATTCCTTCTTTTAAGCATTCATCTAGTGTTCCGTCTGTAAATGCCTGTAGAGCATTTATAGATATTTCGAATTGGTGTACTCCAATAGGAACAGCACTACTTAATAATTCTACTTGTTTTGAAGTAAAATTACTTACACCAAAACTACGCACCTTACCACTGTGATGAAGCAATTCAAAAGCCTCGCCAACTTCGTCTGGATTCATCAAAAAGTCAGGACGATGAATGAGTAATACATCAACATAGTCTGTTTTCAAGTTTCTAAGGCTATCTTCGGTACTTCGCAAAATATGTTCTTTTGAACTATCGTAAGCCTTGGTATAATGGTGTGGCTTTTGCTCACAAACACGAAGTATTCCGCACTTAGTCACAATTTCTAACTGCTCCCTTAAAGACGGCTGCACTTTCAACACCTCACCAAAACCTGATTCCGTTGTATGGTCTCCATAAATATCAGCGTGGTCAAATGTAGTAAAGCCCAATTCTAAGCTTATCTCAATCATTCTTTGATAATCCGAAGTGCTGTAGTTGGCATCCCAGATTCCCCAGCGCATGGTTCCAACAACTATATCACTCATCCAAGGAGTATTATACATTGACGTTAAGAATAAGAATGCAACTTAGTAAAAACGTATAACTTGACCTTAACAACATTATGCCATTTTCATTGTTCTGAACGAGTTTATTTAGTTAATGACTTTTTATTGGTCTGTGTAATGCAATAGTCTGATTAAACGAACGTCTAGACATTCTCTTAGAGCACTTCAATGTGACAAACAATAAGAATATGTTATTACAGAGGGAATTTTGAAGCAATACGAACAAAAAAGCCCCGCTAGGTAGCGGGGCTTTTAATTAATAGAAATCTAAACTAGAGTGTACTGACATTAACAGCGTTTAATCCTTTCTTTCCTTCTTGAAGTTCAAACTCAACATCATCATTGTCAGAGATTGGTTGATTTAAACCAGTTACGTGCACAAAATATTCTTTTTGTGTTTCGTTGTCTACGATAAAACCAAAGCCTTTGTTTTGGTTAAAAAATTTTACTTTTCCAGTATTCATATAATAAAATAAAAACGCAAGCTACGTTTTATTTTTTTACTCAACCTAAATTTGTGCTTTATTCAGGCTTTTATAATTGCAATTATTCTAGAGGTTTAATCTCCTATTAACAAAAAAACTACTTGATTTTATTCATTAGGTAAACATTAACTTCAAAATTGCACATGCAGCCTTGGCGATAGGAGTACCAGGTCCAAAGATTCCAGCTACACCTTTGCTGAATAAAAACTCATAGTCCTGATCAGGTATCACGCCACCAGCAATTACCATTATATCTTGTCTACCCAAAACTTTAAGCTCTTCTATAACTATGGGAACCAGAGTCTTGTGGCTAGCTGCTAAAGAGCTAATGCCAAGAATATGAACATCATTTTCCACAGCTTGCTTTGCAGCTTCTTGGGGCGTCTGGAATAATGGTCCTATATCCACATCAAAACCCAAGTCAGCAAATGATGTAGCTACCACTTTAGCACCTCGATCGTGTCCATCTTGTCCCATTTTCGCTATCATAATTCGAGGCCTACGACCTTCTTTCTGGGAAAAAAGATCAGATAATTCACGCGCCTTTTCAAAATCTTCGTTCTGCATCATCTCCCCCGAATATACGCCACTAATAGTTTTGGTGGTCGCTTTGTACCTGCCCCATTTTTTCTCTAAAGCAAGAGAAATTTCACCAAGCGTTGCGCGAGCTTTAGCTGCCTCGATTGATAAGGCTAGCAGATTTTCTTTACCCCGTGCAGCTTCTTCTAAAGCAATCAATGCAGATGAAACTAGCGCTTGATTTCTACCCTTTTTCAACTTCTCCAAACCAATAATTTGTTGCCTACGAACTTCATCACCCTCGACTTCAAGAATATCTAATTCAGCCTTTTCAAAATTTTTAAAGGCGTTAACACCAACAATAACGTCTGTTCCGCCGTCAATTCGCGCCTGTTTCTTCGCTGCCGCCTCCTCAATACGCATTTTAGGAATTCCTGCCTCAATAGCTCGAGTCATACCGCCTAATTCATCCACCTCCTTCATGAGAACTTCAGCTCTTTCAATTAAATCGGCAGTTAGCTTCTCTACATAATAAGAGCCACCCCATGGGTCTGCAGTAAAGGTAATATCAGTCTCAAATTGCAGGTGCAATTGTGTGTTCCGAGCAATTCGTGCAGAGAAATCTGTAGGCAATGCAATTGCTTCATCTAATGAATTCGTGTGCAGACTTTGGGTTCCACCCATGGTTGCTGCCATTGCCTCAATCGCCGTTCGTGTTACGTTATTGAATGGATCTTGTTCGGTTAGCGACCAACCAGAAGTCTGACTGTGCGTTCTTAGTGCCATTGATTTCGGATGTTTAGCACCCAAATCCTTCATGTATTTGGCCCAAAGGAATCGAGCAGCGCGCATCTTTGCAATCTCCATGAATGGATTCATACCGATTCCCCAAAAGAAGCTTAATCGGGGCGCGAAGGCGTCAATATCCAAACCCGCCGCTATACCTGTTTTTACATATTCTAAACCGTTAGACAATGTGTAAGCCATTTCAATATCAGCCGTAGCACCTGCCTCCTGCATGTGATAACCAGAAATGGATATGCTATTGAATTTTGGCATATATTGACTTGTAAAAGAGAAGATATCTGAAATTATACGCATACTTTCTTTTGGCGGATAGATGTACGTATTACGAACCATGAACTCTTTTAAAATATCGTTCTGTATAGTTCCCCTTAACTTATCCATTGAAACACCTTGCTCCAAAGCCGCAACAATATAAAAGGCCATGATAGGTAGAACAGCCCCATTCATAGTCATAGATACAGACATCTGATCGAGGGGAATACCGTCAAACAAGACTTTCATATCTTCTACCGAATCAATGGCAACACCGGCCTTACCCACATCGCCAATCACTCGCTCGTGGTCACTATCATATCCACGATGCGTTGCCAAATCAAAGGCAACAGAAAGTCCTTTTTGACCGGCTGCTAAATTTCTTCTATAAAATGCGTTGCTTTCGCACGCAGTTGAAAATCCTGCATATTGACGTATTGTCCAAGGGCGTCCTACATACATGGTAGCATAAGGCCCGCGGACAAAAGGTATTTGGCCAGGCAGTGTTCCTAAATGCTCGACTTCCTCTAAATCGTCCTCGGTATAAGATGATTTAACTTCAATTGTCTCCGGTGTTTTCCAAGTATTTGACATGAACTATAGCGTACTTGAATGACGTTGAAATTCCAGTGATTCGGACCAGCGAACCACTCTTAACGGTTCAATATCTCTATCCGCAAACCGTTCCTTGTGCTCGATTCTACTTAGAGTTGGAGCAATGGTCATTCCTACTGGCAACTTTTCGGCATCATTCGGATAACAATTGACACCAAGAACCTTTTCGGGCATTGCCGCTTTAACTTCGCTATCTATTCGGTCTTGTATCCAGCCAGAATTTAAGGCTTTCCTAATACCGCCTATCTGACGAATTTCCTGATTTATCAATTTAGCTTCTTTTACAAGAGCTGAAGTTTTGTCCTCGATGAAATAGGAACCTCTTGCTGGATCCATTACTCGATCCATTCCGCTTTCATAAGCCATGATGAAATGCTGATTCAATGCTAGACGCTCACCTTCCGCATCAAATCCTTTAACAACAGAATTATATGGGCGTATTTGCACGGCATCTGCTCCTCCTGTTACTGCGCCAAAAGCAGCAGAAGTGGCTCGTAAAAGATTTGAATGTAAATCAAAACTGCTCTGATGCGTTGTTGAAGTCTCTGAATAAATCTCCAAATGGACAAAAGGGTAATCATATTCTTCCAATAATTCCCTCCATAAAACCCTTAGAGCTCTATGTTTGGCAATCTCTTCAAACATATAAGTACCTGAAGTCAAAGAAACCCAGTATTGAGAAAGTCCAACATCCCCAAAATTGGATAAATAAAAATCTAAGTGCGCCAAGGCCAACCCCAATTGTGTCGTGGATGAAGCACCACAGGAACCGTAAAAATTGGCATTGCAACACATGTATTTCATGCGCATTGGCGTCAAGCGCGATAATTCACCCAATTCATACATCTTGTTCTCATGCCAAATACCAGTACGAGCAGCAATCTCAACGGGATCAATGTTTATAAATCCACTTAATTTTTGAATGGGTATAATTTCTTTATGGGCATAGTGTAGCAAAGCTTCCATTACTGCAGGACCACTGCCCTCAACTACTAGACCAAGAGATATGTATTCAAGCTTAATGCCTTGGAGAATTCGAGGCAAGTACTGGTCATCAGTAAGATAGAACAATAATCCTGATGCACCCTGTTGAAGTCGATTATGCGCCCAATCATTGGCAACAAATTCTTTCTCTACCAAGTGCTCTTGCACCATTGTCCACCAAGGTTGATTTCTAAACCCTACATTGTTATCGGAAGAAGAGGTATATAGGGGCTCGACTACTTCACCGTGCGGATAGCTTCTTTTTTTAAGATCACTCATCAGTAGAGTCCACAAATTCAATGATGGTTACTGTCTCGCCTTCTTTATGCATCCCAAAGTTTTCACGGGCATAGGTTTCAAAGGCCTGCGGATTTGTCTTTAATTGGTTCAGGAGTTCTCTATCCCGTTTAAGTGTGGATTCGTAAAATTCAATATCCGCCTCTAATGCATCAATTTGCTGATTCAATTCTGCATGAATAAAGTAATTGTTAGCATCTAAAAAAATCATCCATAATGCAAAAGAAAAACCCGTGAGAATGTATTGATTGAGAAGAAATTTGGCAAATGGATTTGTAAGCAATTTTTTCATATCCCTAAAGTTACATAAAGCCCCCTAATTTGTAGCTAATTGTGTGTATTCTATTAGAATTCATTTGACGCCTTCGCCACATTCTGTAGCTTAACCAGTTCGGCATAGATTCCGCCTTGATCAATCAAATCGTCATGTGAACCTCTCTCACTAACCTCACCTTCATTTAAAACAAGAATTAAATCTGCATTGCGGATGGTAGACAATCTATGTGCAATGACCACTGATGTTCTACCTTTCATCAATCGCTCCAAAGCTTCTTGCACAAGCTGCTCGCTTTCACTATCCAAAGCACTTGTAGCTTCATCTAGAATAAGTAGTTGAGGATCTTTCAAAAGCGCTCTTGCAATAGCAATTCGCTGGCGTTGCCCACCACTGAGTTGCACTCCGCGCTCACCCACTGTAGTTTCCAAACCTTCTGGAAATTTATTTATAAATTCCCATGCATTCGCTTGCTTTGCAACCTTTATTATTTGTTCTACACGCGCCTTGGCATTTCCATAACCAATATTCTCACGAATCGTGCCACCAAAAAGTAGCACATCCTGAGGCACTAAGGCTAGTGCATTGCGCCAAGCTTTTAAATCAATCTCAGAAAGTGGCAAATCGTTTACGCTAACCGAGCCACTATTAGTGGCATAAAACCTCATCAATAGCGAGGCAATAGTACTTTTCCCAGAACCACTTCGTCCAACAAGTGCTAGTGTCTTACCCCTGTCTAAATCAAAACTCACTGATTTCAATACTTGTACATCTATTCGAGTAGGATAGCTAAAATTCACTTTTCTAAAAGCAACTTTAGATATGTCAATAGACACCGCACTGTCGCCATTTATGTCCATTTCAGGAGTTTCCTCCATTAAATTGAAAATCGTCTCCGTTGCCCCAATAGTCTTTTGTAATTGAGCATAAACCGAGGCTAAGCCACCTATAGACCCCCCAATGAACAAGGCATATAAAATGAATTCATTAAGCTTTTCACTTGCCAATAGACCCTCATGGACCATTCCTGCTCCAAACCAAATCACTAAAGCAATAGATCCAAACAAACCAAAGGTGATGAAACTAGCAAACGCACCTCGATAATATCCGCCCTTTACAGCAAGTCGCATTATTGCACTAACTCGCTTGGCGTATCGGTTACGCTCCCACGCCTCATTTACAAAAGCCTTTACAGTTTGTATGCCCGCAAAAGTTTCTTCTACGATTGTATTAGAGGCAGCCACTTCATCTTGAACTTTCTTGGAGTATTTGCGAATAAATCTTCCAAAAATGATAGTAAGAAGAATCAATGGAGGAATAACTGCGACAATGAACAACGTTAATTTAATAGAAGTGAAAGCGAGTATGGTGATTCCTCCAATTACCATGGAAATACCGCGCAAAAACTCGGCCAATGTTGTTGTTAAGGTCTCCCCTATTTGTGAGGTATCAGAAGCTACACGTGAATTCAACTCTCCTACTTTTTTTGAAGAGAAAAAAGACATAGGTAAATGAATCAAGCGACTATACAAATCCTCTCGTATGGCAGCGAGTGCACGTTCTGTAACGGTAACGAAAATAACTACTCGAAAAAAACTAGCTATACTCTGAACTAGCAAAAGTCCCATCATCTGCAGCATATTATCCCTTATGTTATCAGGAGAAGAGGACATAAGACCACCTAAAAGTTTTGGGAACAACAAAGAGGTAATCATCGTTATAAGAAGGAATACGAATCCTAAAGCCCATAGCCCCTTGTGGGGACCAACATAGGTAAAAATTCTACTGAGCTGCTTTAGGTCGCTAATCTTCAGAGTTTTGCGCCTTTTATCTGCTTTATTATTGGATTCGGTAGTACTTTCACTCATGGTAGCAAAGTTAGGGCATATGGCCTACCTTTACTACCGAAAATTTAAAGCAATGGCGGGAGCAGAAAATATCAAACCCTACCACAACAACGGAGCTAAAAAAAAAGAACAAGTAGCAGAAATGTTTGACAATATTTCCAAACGCTATGACTTTTTAAATCACATCTTATCCCTTAACATTGACAAGAGTTGGCGACGCAAAGTAGTTCAAATGATAAAAGCCGACCAACCTTCTATGATACTTGATGTAGCAACCGGAACCGCTGATCTGGCTATAGCTCTTGCAAAAGGAACAGGCGCAGATATAACTGGCGCGGATATTAGTGAAGGAATGCTTAGTGTTGGCCGTGAAAAAATCTGTAAGAAAGGATTATCCAAAAAAATCGTTTTGGAATTAGGTGATAGTGAAAATTTACCCTATACCGACAATACTTTTGATGCAATCACAGTTGCTTTTGGTGTGCGTAATTTCCAAAATCTAAGCAACGGCCTCAAGGATATGTTGCGCGTTTTAAAACCTGGAGGACAGCTTGTAGTTCTTGAGTTTAGCCAGCCGCAGTACTTTCCGTTTAAACAGATTTATTGGTTTTACTTTAAAGCCATCTTACCTACCGTAGGGAAATTAGTAAGCAAAGATCCAAGAGCATATACCTATCTTCCAGAGAGTGTTGAAGCATTCCCATATGGAAAAGCATTTGAACAGGAATTAAAGAACGCTGGACTCAAACCCACCAAAACACAATCTGTTACGTTTGGTATTGCCTCCATATATCAGGCAAGAAAATAAGTCTACCTGCGTTAATGTGCTGATGAAATTTCGAATATCCGTTTTAATTTTGATGATGTCACTAAGTGCTAGTGCGCAATTCTCACGTCTAAGAAATCAGCCCCTTTACGACAAAGCTCCGCTTCACTTTGGATTCCATATGGGAATCAATTACTACAACTTCAACATGAATCTAAAGGACCTTAGTAAGGTTGAAGATATTTTTGCTGTTGAAGCAGAGGCCCTTCCCGGGTATAACATAAATATCATTTCTAACCTTCGATTGAACGAACATCTAGATCTTCGTTTTACGCCTGGTTTTGCAGCCACTGTCCGTCGCTTGCATTTTGACCTCATTAATCCATTTACAGGGGAGCGTGTTATCACCACAAGACAAGTAGAAAGTTCATACGTGCAATTTCCTTTACACTTGAAATTTAAATCGGTACGAATTGATAATTACCGACTCTTTTTAATGGGTGGCTTGCGCTATACCAACGACCTTTCTTCTAAAGCCAAAGTGATAGATGACAACTTATTTAAGCTCAAGCGTCACGGCGGCGACTATGAAATAGGATTAGGCGCCGATTTTTACTTCGAATATTTCAAATTTTCACCACAAATTAGAGCAGCATGGGGACTTACAAACTTACTTGTACAAGACGAAACTTTGCCTGTAGAAGCCTTTGACGCGATTCGCAACAGAGCTTTTCTGATTAACTTTTCTTTTGAATAGTGAGTAAGGGTATTAGGTACATGATCATCTCCGTTGGGTGCTTTGCCGCTGTAAACTTGATGGTGAAATTATTGCCTCATCTACCGGCTACAGAATTGGTTCTTTTTAGATCGCTTATCACTTTTTTGTTAAGCTATGCCCTCCTGAAAAGAAAAAAAGTCAATCCTTGGGGTAGAAACAAAAAGTGGTTGCTCATTCGAGGTATAGCGGGAACCACAGCACTGACCATGTTTTTTTATACCATTCAAAAAATGCCACTAAGTGCAGCGGTTACCGTTCAATACCTTAGTCCGTTCTTTACTGCTTTTATTGCTGGATTATTGCTTGGAGAGCGCACACGATGGATACAATGGTTATTTTTTGTTATCTCATTTATCGGAATTGTAGTTATTAAAGGTTCTAGTACACAGATGCCCCCTGTTCTATTAGGGCTGGGTGTGATTTCCAGCATGTTCTCAGGACTTGCTTATAATAGCATTCGAAAACTTAAAAATGAAGAGCCCCTTGTAGTCGTCATGTACTTTCCATTAGTGGCTTTCCCAATTATGGTAATTTTTAGCTTCTTCAATTGGGTCATGCCTCAAGGGATTGACTGGATATTTCTCATCGGCATTGGTCTAATGACACAGTTTGCTCAACTAAATATGACCAAATCGTACCAACTATCTGAAGTAAATACCGTAGCTCCCATAAAATATATTGGTGTCCTATTTGCCTTGACATGGGACATACTCTTGTTCGACTTCATACCAAACGTGCAAATGTATGCAGGTATACTCCTTGTTATTGGTGGAGTAGTTTTGAACCTAAGATTCAAACATCAATTGAAGCAAAGTACTGGTACAACAGTGTAGCACCACTGACTGCAACATTTAAACTTTCCATCTTACCCGAAACATCAGGTATGGCTACCGTATTACCTACATTTTTTAAGCATCTTGGAAGGTCCTTGACCCTCATTTCCTAAAACTAGGATAGTTCTATCCGGCCAAGAAAACCTTCTAACATTAACACCTTCAATATCCGCAATAACAAAAGTATAGCCGTTTTTCTTTGCCCAATCCACCCAATCCGCTTCATCCTGCTGAACGGTTTTTACATGAGTGTGCGCACCCATAGAACTCTGCACCACTTTTGGAGAAAACACATCTACTGTTCCCTCAGTCGTGGCAATAGATTTTATATCATACCAAAGGGCAGTTCGCAATAACGTACCCATATTTCCGGGATCTTGAATACGATCTAGTAGAAGAATTATAGAATCCTTTTCAAAATCTTTTATGGACGATTTAGGTTTTTCAAAAAGAGCCAATATCGGTGAAGGTGTATCCAATGCAGAGATGCTTTTCATTTCAGTTGCACTGATTTTCACTACATTTTCACCTGTAAACACAGCGTCTAACTCGTGAGTGTAATAAACTATATGAGCAGAGATGCCTGCAGAAACAAAATCTCGTACTAACTTCATTCCTTCAGCAACAAAAAGTCCAGTTTTTTTGCGGTTCTTGCGATAAATTAGACTCCGAATTAATTTTTCAGCGTTTTTGGTAAGCACCTGTGAACAATTTTCCTGCTAAAATAAAGCCTATTTTGTTGAACTTCATTTGGACGGTTTTCACAGTGTTCTTCTTGACAAGTTGCACAGGATTACACAGAATAAGTTCAGAAGCCCCGATTCTTGTTGAAAACAACATCAAGGTAAATGGCAAAACCTCAAAATCAGATGACGACTATGACATTGTACGTCAGCATCCAAATCGTGGATTCGGGAATATTCGCCTTTTCTTAACTCTTTATCAATGGGGCATACGGGCAGGTGAGAATGCTGTAGGCAAATGGCTGCGTAACATTGGAGAAGCCCCTGCTTATTACGATAGTATTGCTCGGTTAAATACGGCATCACAATTACAATTACATTATTTCAACCTTGGATATTACAAAACGTTAGTCGAGTCGAGTCATAAGATTAAAGGCAAAAGAGTTCGAGCTTATTACGTGATTGAAACCGGGCCGTCCTACCTGTCCAATGCATATTCAATTACTTCAACTAGTAGGGTAATGGACAGCACCCTGCAATACTTCACTTCAACATATACTGCAGGAAATCCTATAGAAGCAGAGCAATTAGAAAATGAACGTATTGCAATTAACAACTTCCTCAAAGACCAAGGGTTTTATACTGCTAAACTGGGTTGGACTTATTTTGAAATAGATACTACATCTGGACCGCAAAATAGCACGGTAACATGTGTTGTAGACCCTTACATATATGGTAATGATTTGACACCTAAATACCTGAAAACCATTCGCGTTCAACCAACATTTAGTTATTCAACTACTATAAAAAATACAGATAGCACGCGCACTGTTCACGGGATAGATGTATTGCAATCCGAATTAAAATTTCGACCTGCATTTTTAGATCGTCAAATATTTCTAGAACAAGGCCAATTGTACAGCAATACTGATATACGAGAAACATATAAAAACCTAAGCTCATTAGGATTGTTCCAAAATGTTGAATTGGATATTTATCCGGAAAATGACTCCCTTAAAACAGAAATAAAATTAGTGCCGCTGCCCAAACGGGCGGTTACCGCAGCAGTAGAAGGTTTAGGAAACAACGGTTCATTGGGACTGGGCGGAAATATAAGTTGGGACAACAGGAACCTCTTTAAAGGAGGAGAACTTTTGCGACTTTCCATAGGGGGATCGCTTACCGAGCAGCGAAATTCAAACAATACCAGTTGGCTCATAGATGCGCGGGAATTAAATTCAAGCCTCAGTTTAAACCTACCCACTTTGTTGTTACCCAATTCATGGTTGCCTAAACAAAGTAGAAAATGGTCGCCAAAAACAACTTTTAATGCGCGAGCGTCCTATCAATTCCGTGTAAATGAGTTCAACCGTCTTAATGTTACCTCCGGAGTTGAGTACTCCTGGAGGATAGGTAGAACGTACCACAGGCTAACACCGTTCAATTTATCGCTTGTTCAAATAGATCTCAATACCACCAATACGCCGTTCTTATTCCTGGGATTTCAAGACCTTGTTTTTTCTGGGTCTAATTATTCTTACAGTAATACGTGGCAAAAGGGAAAAAACAGATTCTTCCTTGGCTTTGATGCTGAAATGGGCGGTCACCTATTCAATCTTGTAGGACGTACAGAAATTGCTGGTATACCAATAGCCCCATATATAAGAGGATCTTTAGACTTCCGCTATTTCCACCAAATAATACATAAACGAGAGTGGGCCATTCGCGGATTTATTGGTATAAGTGAAGCATGGGGAATGGAGGGAAATTTTGTGCCTTTTGAAAAATCATTTTTCATGGGCGGTTCAAATGACTTACGCGGGTGGACAGCCTATCATTTTGGCCCAGGGGCTACCTCTGAAAATATTCTTCAAACGGAAGGTATTTTTGCTGCTGCTCCAATTAAGCTTCTCTTCAATACTGAATATCGCTACACCATTCAAGAAGCTATTAAAGGTACATTCTTCTTGGATGCCGGTAATATTTGGTTGTACAACAAAGAATATTCGGGAAACTTTACTCCTAATCAAATTGAGGCTATTAATAATGGAATCTTTAAAACTTCAACTTTCATGAGTCAACTAGGGGTGAATACCGGCTTTGGATTAAGGTATGATTTAGAATTCCTCATTCTTAGAGCGGATCTTGGTATAAAGGTTCATCATCCCGGTGCAGTCAGCCGTTCAAGGTGGGTAATCACATCACCTGATATCCGCGATTTCAATCTCAATTTGGGCATCGGATATCCTTTCTAAATGTTTCCCTTGAGGAAATAAAAAATGGCGTTATTTTAGCCGTTCACAAACACTTCAAAATTATGATGTCCATTGACAAAATTAGAGAGTTACTTGGCGACCAAGCGGATACGTTGTTGAACCATACGTCGACTGCAATTACCAAGGATTCATTGGCTTTCCTTCCATCAGATAACTTTGTCACGGAGTCTTTCACAGAATCTAACCGTAGTATCCAAGTCATGAACTCACTGCAACGTTTATACGGTACGGGCCGATTGGCAAACACAGGATACCTAAGTATACTTCCTATTGACCAAGGTATTGAACACAGTGCTGGTGCTTCATTCGCACCAAACCCAATGTTCTTTGACCCAGAAAACATCGTGAAAATGGCGGTTGATGCGGGTTGTAATGCCGTAGCATCTACCTATGGGGTTTTGGCTACCGTGGCTCGCAGATGGGCACATAAAATTCCTTTTGTGGTAAAAATTAATCATAATGAATTCCTTTCTTCACCAAATTCTTTTTATCAGAGTCCATATGGAACGGTGGAGGAAGCATGGAATTTGGGTGCTTGCGCTATTGGTGCAACCATATACTTTGGCCACGAACAATCACGGGAAATGATTGAACAAGTAGCTATAGCATTTGAAAAGGCACATGAGCTTGGTATGGCAACTATTTTATGGTGCTATACAAGAAACAAGGATTTTAAAGTTAACGGTATTGATTATCATACTTCTGCAGATCTTTCTTCTCAAGCCATTCACCTTGGGGTTACCATACAAGCAGATATTATCAAGCAAAAACTACCCACCAATAATGGTGGGTACAATGCTACGGGGCACGGCAAAACTCATCCTAAAGTATACTCTGAACTAACCACAGACAACCCAATTGACCTTACTCGTTACCAAATTCTAAACAGTTACAATGGTCGTATTGGTGTGATTAATTCTGGAGGTGCCTCTACAGGTAATGATACCAATGATTTATCAGAAGCAGTAGCCACTGCTGTAATCAATAAACGCGCTGGAGGACAGGGGCTCATCTTGGGCCGTAAGGCTTTCCAAAAAAAATATAAAGACGGTATTGCATTACTGAATGCGGTACAAGATGTTTACTTAAATAAGGATATAACTATTGCTTAATTTTATCCTGCGAATAAAGATATTACGGGCACTTATCGTTCATGATGAGTGCCCTTTTTCACTACATTAGCACTCTGTATCGTAATTAATTTCCCCTATGGGTTGGTTTAAAAGAACTACTGCTGGTATAACCACAGAGACCAAAGACAAAAAAGAAACACCGGACGGCCTTTGGCATAAATGTCCAAAATGTAAGGTTATTGTGAGTGTGGATGACCACGCCGCTGAAATGTGGACTTGTGGAAATTGTGGTCACCATGATAGAATAAACGCAAAAGAATACTTTTCCATTTTATTCGATAATGGCAAATTTATAGAGCTAGACGCAGGCATGCAGTCAAAGGATCCTTTAAAGTTTGAAGACACAAAACCTTATAAAGATCGATTGAAATCCGGTCAAAAAAAATCAGGCTTAAAGGATGCGCTTACGGCCGGATATGGAGAAATCAATGGTAGAGAAATTGTTATTGCTTGTATGAACTTCAATTTTATTGGCGGATCTATGGGTTCTGTAGTAGGTGAGAAAATATCTCGAGCTATAGATAGAAGCTTGGAAACCGGTGCGCCGTTCCTAA
>CACMMX010000003.1 GCA_902614915.1 uncultured Cryomorphaceae bacterium | reverse complement strand
GGGGTCGGTGGCCATGAAGACCATACCGAACATGAATCCACCCAACATCAATTGATGTAATGGATTTAATGCCATGAATTCGTTGACTGCAAAAGCATTGAAGATTCCTGCCATGACCAAGCCACCAATGAAGAAGCTCAGCATGATTCTCCATGAACCAACACCCTTGAAAATCAAGAACAAGCCTCCAAGAAGAATCAATAAAGCAGAAGTTTCACCAATGGAACCCGGAATTAATCCTAAAAATGCATTCATTAAAGAATAGGTGCCCTCTGATTCGAATTGCGCTACAACCGATTCCATCGCAGGATTACCCAAACCCTGTCCTACTGTAGTTGCAAGATCACCCATTGCTGTCGCACCTGAATATCCGTCAACAACATCTCCTCCTGTAGTGTTAATCCATACCTGATCGCCTGACATCCACGTTGGATAGGCGAAAAATGCAAATGCACGAGCCGTAAGCGCAGGATTCAATAGATTCATGCCCGTTCCGCCAAAAACTTCCTTACCGATAAGTACTGCGAATATAGTAGATGCAGCGACCATCCATAATGGAATATCTACCGGCATAATTAACGGTATCAATAAACCTGAAACCAAAAAACCCTCATTCACCGGGTGATTGCGCTTCCAAGAAAAGAATATCTCTACACCTAATCCCGCCGCATAGGTCACAATGATTAATGGCAAAAGCTTTAAAGCACCAAATAAAAAATTCTCAATGAAAGTACTTTCTAAACCAATTGCGCCGAAATGCAGTCGGCCAATGTTCCACATCCCAAAAAGCAGGGCCGGAACCATAGCGAAAATTACAGTCACCATAGTGCGCTTCAAATCAATTGCATCGCGGATATGAGCACCCGAATGGGCAGTATGATTAGGAACGAAAGACATCGTCTCCAGTGCATTATGCAAAGGGTAGAGGATGTTTCTTTTGCCATCTTTTTCAACAAGCGGTCTAGTCTGGTCGAATATGTTTTGTATATACTTCATATTATGGCTATTACATCATTTCTTTTCTAAGGTCATTCAAACCGTCTCTAACGATTTGTTGCAAAGGCAGTTTTGAGGTACAGGCTACCTCAGCTAACGCAAAGTCTTCTGGTACTACCTCGTAAATTCCCAATTGCTCCATTTTTTCAATATCACCAATCATTATGGCGCGCAACAGTTGTTGTGGAAAAATATCCATAGGAATGAATTTATCGTATTCACCCGTGACAACAAAAGCTCTCTCCTCACCGTGCATGTTTGTATCTAAATCATACTTTCTGTTCGGAAATAACCATCCCCAAAAGGCGCGATTGGTAGAGAATTTACCGAAGCCTGGCAACACCCACCCGAAGAATTCTGTTTGATTTCCTTCTGGAATAGCCGTTATCTGTGACTTTCCAAAAGACAAGAAACCCTCGGCTTCTATTTGTGTTCCAGATAAAACATCGCCCGCGATTACTCTTGTATTGTCTAAATCAATATTGGCGGCGTTAAACGCGGTAAGACTTACACCTTGTAGCATGGTTACATAACCAGCATTTGATACTTTTGAGCCTGTAACCGCTACTTTGTATTCAGGTCTATATTGACCTTTTAAAACAGCACGACCAATAATCGGAAGGTCAATGGCATTTACAGTCCATACAATATCGCCTTTATTCATTGGCGAAATATGTGCAATTTGCGTACCTACCATTCCCTTAGGATGCTTACCTGAGAAGGTCACATTGACAACACTAGAACCGTTGAGGCTTGGTATTTCATTTTTATCTCCCGCTTGACTAACATATACTTTTCCCGATGTCAATTTACCCAGTGCTTCAAGAGCCGCAACTACTTCATCATCCTTTCCCTCGAGCTGGTACGACAAGTCACCCGCAAGAGGACCGCTTTGAATGGCATTAACAAAAATGTCTCGGGGCTCCTCTGACATACTCGCAGCTACACCATAGGGTCTGCTCGTGATAAAGGCGCCTATACCTGAATTAGAGAAGAAATCTGCAACTGATGCACGATTTACCTTATTCACATCCAAGTTACCGTTCGAGGCATAGGTGATTTTCTTATCAGCTAGAAGAATAACCGCTAAAATTTTACGCTTTGCACCACGTTTTATTTCTGCGACCTCCCCTGAAACAGGAGCACTTATTTTAACATCTGGACGATCTTTGTCAAAGAATATTGTGTCGCCAGCTGCTACTTGGGCCCCAGCTTTCACTGCCAATTTAGGCGTAATTCCTGGGAAATCTAAGGGACTTACGGCATAAGTTGAAGCGCTTACAGCGCCCAAATCAGTCTGTGCAGCAGCACCTACTAACTTAATATCGTAACCCTTGCGAATCTTAAAGGATTGAGACATCGTACGTTTCAGTATGATTTAAGACACAAAATTATAATACACAGTTCGTAATCCCTATTCATTTAACGACTAATTGTACCTTAGAGACCAAGAAATTTTAACAATGTCTTTTATCAGGTTTATTTCATTGTTTTTACCCGTACTCTGTACGGTGCTTCAAGGCCAAGTTTTACGCGACACGGTAGTTTACGATTACCTTAAAAGTGTACAAATTTCACCAGAAGATGCGCCTCTAGATTTCCCCGCTTACGAGCTCGGAACTAAACAAGGTTTGCAGTTGAGCTTTGACGACCTAGCTTATGAATGGAATAATTATTCATACCGCGTATTTCACTGTACCAAAAATTGGGAAAAAAGTGATTTACTCATCAACCAATATTTAATCGGATTTAAAGGAAATTATTTAAACAATTACGCAATAAGCGTGGGCACTTTTGTTCCCTACACACATTACTCGATCAAATTCCCAAATGAAGAAACTAAACCCCGGGTGAGTGGAAATTTCGTGATTGAAATTTTTCAAAATGATGACCCGGATGACCTAATTATCCGCCGTAGATTCATTGTTTATGAAAACCTCGTGATTCCGTCTGTATCGGTAAGTAGAGCCGTAGACCTTGAAAATTTCTCCACTCAGCAGCAAGTCAGCGCAAGCGTAAATCTAGCAGACTACCCCATCCAAAATTATTTCATGGATTTAGATTTAAGTATTCTACAAAATCGCAGGTGGAACAATTCAAAAAATAATCTAAAACCCACCTTTATTAATGACGGCATATTGAGCTATAATTTCATGGGAAGTGAATCGTTTGACGGCGGTACTGAGTTTCATACATTTGACACAAAACGACTCAATCAAGTAGGCTTGGGTGTTAAAACTTCCAAACTTGACACGTGCTGGGAGGTTTACCTTTATGAAAAGAAGAATCGGTCCATTTCCGTTTATAGTTTTCAAAATGACATCAATGGTCGACGATTTTATAATCGTGCGGATGTGGGTAATCCAAACCTTGCTGGTGATTATTGTTGGGTTGAGTTTTATTTTGAAAGCCCAGAACTAGACTTACCTGTCTATGTTTATGGCCAGCTGAGCGATTGGGAATTATTGCCCGAATTTAGACTTAATTACCATAAAAAACGGGGCGCCTACAGCAAAAAAGTGCTCCTCAAACAAGGGTATTACAATTATGTATTTGCGCATGCTGACGAAAAAGGTGGCATCAGCACCACTCTTACAGAAGGTACGCATTGGCAAACTAGAAACGATTACACACTTATCATGTACAACAGGAGCATGGGGTTGCGATACGATCGAATCATTGGATACTTTAAACCTTCACAAGCACTTTAAAATGAAGAAACTAATCACCTCTTTTACCTTAATTCTTGCGCTAAAATCTTTTGGGTGGGGATTGACAGGACATAGAATCATTGGACATATTGCAATGGAACATTTGCATCCAGAGGTTAAAAAACATATTCTTCAAATCTTGAATGGCGAAGATTTGGCTATGGTTTCCAACTGGATGGACTTTATCAAAAGTGAATCCACTTATGATAGCTTAAAACCTTATCACTATTGTACTATTGTGGATGTAGAAGCCATAAAAACCCACGAACACCCGAAACAAGGCGATGTATGGTTGGCAATTAATACGTTTTTATCAGAAGTAAAAAACGACGAATACAGTGTAGATGAAGGATTTGCTTTGCGGGCACTTTCGCACCTCATAGGAGACGTTCATCAACCTTTGCACTGCGGGAATGGTTCGGACATGGGCGGCAACCAAGTGAAAGTGATTTTTTTTTGGGAAAATTCCAACCTTCACCGGGTTTGGGACAGCGGAATGATTGATTATTGGAAAATGAGTTATACCGAATATGCTAAATGGATCATGTCCACCATCAGTCATGAAGAAGTTAATGAATGGAAAAAATCAACCACTGAAGATTGGGTGAGAGAAAGCGTGCTTTCACGCGAGCAATGCTATGAAACCATGGGGAATCCTGAAACGATGGGGTACCGTTACGTTTATGAGAATAAAGAACTGTTGCATCAAAGATTAGCTCAAGCAGGTGTGCGTCTGGCAGCGGCTTTAAACAAGGCCTATGCTACGAGAGTACATTAACTTAAACGTCTAATGCAACGAGCTCTAGCAAATTTAAAATAACGTCGGTAGCACTTTCCATATCTTGCAAGGAAATGAATTCATAAGGACTGTGAAAAGCATGTTCCCCAGCAAAAATATTAGGACATGGCAAACCCATAAAGCTCAATTTAGAACCGTCTGTACCGCCTCTAATCTTATTCTTTCTTACGGATAAACCTGCTGCTGCAATCGCCTTTTCGGCGAATTCAACCACGTGCGGATGCCTATCCAAAACCTCTTTCATATTGCGATATTCTTCATGGATAATGACCTCAAAGGAAGTTCGCTTAACGGCCTTGCTAGCCTGTTTGGCCAGCGTTTCGAGCAAGGCGGCATACGGCACCAAATCATACGTATCAAAAGAGCGTAAAATCATGGTTATCCTAACTTCTTCTACCCCTCCCGTGATTTCATAAGGATGGACAAACCCCGCCTCGCCTTTTGTAGATTCAGGAGCCCATTCAGATCTTGGAAGAGAGGCAAGGAAAACTCCCGCGGCCTTCATTGCATTTGCCATTTTTTTATATGCATAACCGGGGTGGGTATTTACGCCTCTAAATACAATTGTTGCTCCATCTGCTGAAAACGTTTCATCTTCCAACGAACCTTTTGTTGCGCCGTCCATGGTGTAACCAAATTCTGCTCCCAGCTTTTTCAAATCCACATGATCTGCACCGCGACCAATTTCCTCATCAGGGGTAAAAAGAATTTTCATTGTGGCATGAGGACGTTCGGATTGCATCAATTGTTCCGCCGCAGTCATAATCTCAGCAACACCAGCTTTATTATCTGCTCCCAGCAGTGTGCTTCCATCTGAGGTAATTATAGTGTGACCTTTCATTTCCTTCAGTGGGCCAAAATCTTTTGGAGTCAAAACGACCCCACCCTTTGGTAAATGAATTTCACCACCGTCGTAGTCGTTGTGCAGCAATGGATGAACCCCTGCCCCACTATATTCTGGAGAGGTGTCCATGTGTGCGCAAAAACAAACCGCTGGTCTATGCTCATGGCCTGAACTCGCAGGAACCGTTGCATAGACATACCCTTTGCTATCCATGTGTGCATCAGAGACGCCAAGCTCAAGTAATTGGTCAACCAAAAGCTTTCCTAAATCTTTTTGCTTTTCTGTAGAAGGAACAGTTGGACTTTTGGCATTACTTTGGGTATCTATTTGAACGTATTGTATAAAGCGTTTAAGTAAAGTTGGATACTTCATTAACAAAGTTTGTTTAATGACGACTATTTTTTATGCAACGATGAAGGGAAAAAGACTGTTCTTAATATTGTTTCAACTAGTAGGCGCATGTCCAAGAGAACTGACCAGTTTTCAATATAATAGATATCTGCGCGAATACGCGCCTCTAATTGCACCTTATCCGCTGCGGCTTTTTTACCGCGCAAACCACGCGTTTGCGCCAAACCTGTTAGACCCGGTTTTGCCCATTGACGAATTTTATATTGCCTAATTTCTGAAGCATAATTAAAACCGTCGGTCTGCGTGTGCGGACGAGGACCAATTAAAGACATTTGACCGGCTAAAACATTAACTAATTGAGGTAATTCATCAATACCAAGTTTCCTCATCCAGCGCTGTATGGCATTAGAAGTGCCTTTTGAACTAATAGTACGAAACTTAAGTACGGTAAACTTTTTGCCTTCTAAACCTTCGCGCTGCTGGGTAAAAAAAGGAAAACCTGCACCACTTATTATCAAAATAATAGCAAACAAAGGCATTATCCAAGAAAGAACAACCACCATACCTATTATAGTAAATATTATATCGAAAAGCCGTTTAATTGCTTTATTTACACCTTTGGACAGTGGGTCATTGCGTTCAGAAAACAAAGGAAAGCCTTCTAGCGATTCCATAAATAGCTGTCCATTATAATTTGGCCCCATATTCGGAATATAGCGGAATCGCATCCCCTGCTTTAGCGCATAATCCCTTGCTAACTCATATTCATCAGTGCTTGGTAATATAGCACATACCAACTCTTGTACCTTGGGTAAATCTTGATTTTGCAACGCTGAAATATCGAACGTACCTTGAAATTGTAGTCCCAAATCAGGTCGTAGTTTCACTAAATCAATCAGTGCTTTTGCCGTAGAGTGGGTTCCGACGAGAATAAACGTCCGCTGCCAGCGACCTTTCGCCAAATGATGGCGAAGGAACTGGACAAAAATTAATCGATATATAATGGCAGCGCTGTACAATAAACCAAAATAAGTTCCTAGGAAAAGTCTACTGTAGTAATACCCCTTTAACCCCACAACTATTATTGATAACATGGCAAATTGGACTATTAAACCTCTGAACAAATTGGCCAACACATTTCGTTGTTCAAGTCCACTACTGTAGGTGAATATTCTTGCCCAACTGCCAGATGCATACCAACTCACAAACGTAAGTACAAACAATTGTAGGTAGTAGTTGTAGTATTCTGGATTAGAAATCCGTAAATCAGTAAACCGCCAATAGATAACCGCTACGAATAAAGAGATGATTAATACACCATCTATTACAAGTGTGCCCAAGCGAAATATTTGTGAACTCAGATTTTGCATTTTTCTTCGGCGAAAAGATACTTACTTTTACGATGATGAGCACTACAAATAACCTCATAGTATATGCTGAAGGTATTGGACCAGATAGAGCGGCATTACTTACTGAAGAATTAGGAATTCGAACTACATGGCAGTTGATTGAGTATTATCCTTTTAGATATGTAGATAAAACTCAATTTCATACCATAGCTCAGCTAAGTTCCGCACCAATTGAAGTTCAAATCAAAGGTGAAATCACTAAAGTTGAAGAGGTAGGGCCGCCTCGAAAAAAACGATTGGTTGCAACCTTCACTGACGGCACGGGTTCTATTGAACTGGTTTGGTTTAAAGGTGCCTCATGGATTAGGCGATCGCTAAAACTTCATACACCCCTAGTTGCCTATGGGAAAGTCAACTCTTTCAAAGGCAAAATAAGTATTCCTCATCCTGAACTATCAGCTCCCGCGCTATCTAGTGATTTACAATCTGTGTTAGAGCCGGTCTATTCAACAACGGACAAACTCACCAAAAAAGGTCTTAATTCCAAAGGTCTGAGCAAAGTCATTAAATCTGTTTTAAAGAAAGAACTCGATGAAATTTCAGATCCCTTCACAGAAGAATTTGCAAAGCAACAGCTCCTTGTATCAAAAAAACAAGCACTTTACTGGATTCACTTCCCTTCCTCAAGCGAGCATCTGGAGGCTGCGCGAAAGCGCATAAAGTTTGAAGAATTCTTTTTTCTTCAACTCACACAAGTACGAAATAAAATTCGGAACAAAAACGCCATTAAAGGCTATAAGTTTGAATCTGTTGGGCAGAACTTCATGAACTTCTTCAACAACCACTTACCCTTTCAACTAACCCAAGCTCAAAAACGCGTAGTAAAAGAAATTAGGTTTGATTTAGGGACGGGAGCACAAATGAATCGTCTTGTTCAAGGTGATGTAGGGTCCGGAAAAACCATCGTGGCTCTGCTTGCCATGTTGTTGGCCACTGACAATGGATTTCAAGCCGCCTTGATGGCTCCAACAGAAATACTCGCTGCGCAGCACTTTGAAGGGTTAAACGAAATGTGTCAACCTGCTGGGATACGCATTGAATTGCTCACGGGGTCAACAAACAGGAAGCAACGCGCATCTATCCATAAACGCCTTCAAAGTGGCGAACTACAAATTTTAATTGGAACGCATGCATTAATAGAACCTACGGTCAAATTCGCGAATCTTGGACTCGCTATTATAGATGAACAACACAGATTCGGTGTTGTTCAACGCGCAGAACTTTGGAAAAAGAATACGTACCCGCCCCACATGTTGGTCATGACAGCAACACCTATTCCAAGAACCTTGGCACTTAGCCTATATGGGGACCTTGATATTAGTATTATTGACGAATTGCCTCCTGGACGGAAACCTATCACCACTAAACACTTGTTTGAAAAGAATAGGTTGAAGCTCAACGGATTCATGAAGCAAGAAATTGCAAAAGGTCGACAGGTGTATGTTGTCTTTCCGTTGATTGAAGAAAGTGAAACTCTTGATCTAAAAAATCTTGAAGTTGGTTACGAGCAATTGCTTCGAGATTTTCCCCGTCCACAATATCAAATTGCGGTAGTTCATGGGCGAATGAAACCGCAGGATAAAGAGGATGAAATGAAAAGGTTTACCACAGGAAAAGCACAAATTCTTGTGGCAACCACGGTAATTGAGGTTGGCGTAAATGTACCTAACGCTTCTATAATGATTGTTGAAAATTCTGAACGTTTTGGCCTGAGCCAACTTCATCAGCTTAGGGGTCGAGTTGGACGTGGTAGCGAAGAAAGCTATTGTATCCTGGTAAGTTCCTATAAACTTAGTAACGATGCAAAGACAAGACTTGAAACCATGGTACGCACCCAAGATGGATTTGAAATCGCGGAAGTAGACATGAAACTCCGTGGACCAGGAGATATTATGGGTACTAAACAAAGCGGTCAATTGCAATTTAAATTGGCCTCATTAAGTCAAGATGGAGCCATTTTATACTGGGCGCGTGAAGTAGTAGAAAAATTATTAGCAGTTGATCCGCAACTAAATGATGAAAATCACGTTCCTATTAAACAGCATTGGAATTTATTGTTTAAAGATAAATGGGGCTGGAACAGGATTTCGTAATATATGGTTAGAATTTTTAGACGATACATTCGTTTGCAGCATTTAGTCATGCAACGAAAGGGAGGATATACGTTCATGAAGGCTAATGTAACAAAGTTGCTTTTGTCGATAACAATCATTCTGCTCTGTTTTTACTTTTTTGACACCTATATTTTGGACATTGATTCAGCTGCTGCTTGGGCGACGGGATTGCTTTCACCATTTGGACTAATTTGTCTCTTTTTCTTATCAGAAATCAGTATTGGATTTATTACCCCAGAACTTCTTATTATATGGGCGGATGAAACTTTAAAACCCACATGGATGCTCATCCTTTTGGCTAGTTTGAGCTATGTTGCTGGTATTTTAGGTTACTTTTTAGGTAGATTTTGGCGAACCCGAGCTTTTGTAAGAAATCTCATTTTAGAACGCTACCAAAAGACCTTTATCCAACTAAATCGTTTTGGAGGCTTACTGATTGTTCTTTCTGCTTTAACACCGTTACCTTACCCAATTGTGAGTCAAATTAGTGGAGTCAATAATTACCCCTTTCACAAATTTGCGCTAATAACTTTAGTTCGTTTCTTACGGTTCGCAATCTATGGGGTGATTCTCTATAAATTGTTTTAAGCCTCACTTTTAGCACTTTTTATTCTCTGTCATTAGTGTAACTTTGACGACATTGAACATTCTTATAGATGAATATTTCTTACCGTTGGTTAAAGCGTTTTTTAGCGGTCGACTTAAATCCCAAATACGTTAATGAATTATTAACTGATACTGGCCTTGAAGTTGAGAGACTCAATGAAGTTGAAAGTATCAAAGGAGGATTAAAAGGTGTTGTTGTTGGTCAGGTTGTGACTTGCATTCAGCATCCAAATGCGGATCGTTTAAAAATAACTACAGTAAATGTTGGCGGTGATGAACCGCTGCAAATCGTCTGTGGAGCAGCAAATGTAGCTGTTGGTCAAAAAGTTCCCATTGCTACCGTTGGTACCAAACTCTATCCGGATGGTAAGGAGCTTAAAATTAAAAAAGGGAAGATTAGAGGCGAGGTCAGCCAAGGAATGATTTGTTCAGAAGATGAGCTTGGTCTAGGTACAAAACATGAGGGCATAATGGTGTTAGACAAATCTCTTTCACCAGGCACAGCTTGTGCAGATATTTTAGATATTGAAAGTGATCACGTTTTTGAAATTGGCTTGACCCCAAATAGAACAGATGCTATGGGACACATTGGTGTTGCACGTGACTTAAGAGCTGCACTTTTATCTAAAGGAGAACAAGTGCCCGAATTAATCATTCCAAAAGGCGTTTTTAAGACTGAAGGAAAGAATCCTCTTAAAATAAGCCTAGAAAGTCAAGCATGTTCCTCCTACTATGGAACCTACTTTACCAATGTGGTAATTTCTGAAAGTCCTGATTGGCTAAAAAATAGTTTAAAGGCAGTTGGGATAACACCTAAAAATAATTTAGTTGATATAACCAACTATGTCCTTCACACTTTTGGACATCCTCTGCATGCTTTTGATGCAGCAAAAATTAAAGGTGATTCGATTGTTATTCGTCAGGCTAACCGAGGAGAGGTAATCACTACTCTCGATGAAGTAGAACGAACTCTTGATGCTGAGGATCTGGTTATAGCAGACCAAAACAAACCAATGTGTATTGCGGGGGTCTTGGGTGGAGCAAACAGCAGTGTAGTGAATGAAACTTCAGAGGTATATTTAGAAGGTGCCTATTTTGACTCAACTAGCGTGCGTAAAACTGCCAAACGTCATGGTGTTAATACGGACGCTAGTTATAGATATGAGAGAGGAGTAGACCCTAATACAACGTTCCAAGCACTTGCCTATGCCGCAGAACTCATTTGTGAATTGACTGGTGCCTCGGCAAGTCCTGTTGATCATATCGGTATGACTGATTTTCCAAGAGGGGAAATAACTTTCAGTTTTGAAAAGGTTTGCAAACTTATTGGGGTATACATGAGTATAGAAAAGGCCTCCGATATACTAAAGTGGCTTGATTTTGAAATCATTGCACTAAATGGTGACCAATGGACGGTGAAAGTTCCCACTTACAGGGTAGATGTTACTCGTGATGTGGACATTGCAGAAGAACTACTAAGGATTTATGGCTTCAATAATATTGAGGTACCATCGGGTATGCATATAAGTAGTGCTAAGTACGATGCCCGTCCCTCTAAAATTGAGAAATCTATACTAGGTCAGTTAACAGGAAACGGCTTTTACGAAATCATGAACAACAGTCTTTCTAGAGGTTCCGACTATGAATTCTTACAAGAAGACGTTACAGATACGCTGATAGAGGTGTTAAATCCGCTAAGCCAAGATTTGAATATCATGCGTAATAACCTTCTTTTCGGCGGACTTGGGGCCATCAGTTTCAATCAAAAACGGCAACAAACCAACCTTAGATTCTTTGAAAGAGGTAAAACGTATGGCAATGGTAAAAATGGTTATTTCGAAAATGCAGTCTTAGATCTTTTCTGCACAGGAAATTCAAATACCAATCATTGGAATAGCGCTCCTAATCCTAATGATTTCTTTTTCATGAAGGGTCTAGTTGAAGGTCTGTTTAATGGGTTAGGATTATCCTTGGTGATGGTACCCAGAGAGCACAGTCTCTTCAGTGAATATCTAAGTTTAAAAATTGGAAAAACTACAATTGGACATATAGGTTCTATCCATCCAAAAGTTCGACATCATTTTGATATTAAAGAAGATGTTTTTCACGCCTCTTTGCTGTGGGAGCCTATAACAGCGATCACAATTAATTCTGGTTCAAAACCATTTGAAGCGTTGCCTAAATATCCCTCAATTAGGAGAGATTTGGCTCTTCTGGTAGATTCATCCACAAACTACGCTGAGCTTACCGAGTCAATTATTCAGACAGAGCGTAAACTTCTTCATGATGTTTTTCTCTTTGATGTTTACGAAGGTGATAAATTACCAAAGAGTAAAAAAAGCTATGCAATCGGGTTAACATTCCAGGATTCGCAGAGAACTTTAAATGATAAAGTAGTTGACAAAAGCATCGATAAAATAGTGAAAGAACTCAATGAACGATTTGGCGCAAAATTGCGTTAATCGTTCATGCTAAAGGTAGCCTGGGCCCCTATTTACCATCATCCTCTTCCTGAAAACCATCGGTTTCCCATGGCTAAATATTCCTTGCTACCCGAACAACTTGTTCATGAGGGTACATTACCTGAGCATTCATTCTTTAGGCCAAAAATACTTACCGAAGAGCAGATTACTAGAACGCATTGTAATAGCTATTGGACAAATTTAAAATGGCTCACGTTAGACAGGAAAGCTCAACGAAAGATTGGCTTTCCACTGAGTAAACAGCTCATAGATAGAGAGCGCACCATTTGTAAGGGAACAATTGACATCACTGAATTCGCCCTAAAGTATGGGTGCTCAATGAATATTGCCGGCGGAACACATCATGCTTTTTATGATCGAGGCGAAGGCTTTTGTATTCTCAATGATATTGTTATTGGGGCACATCACCTCATTGATTTTCATGACATTACAAAAATATTAGTCGTTGATTTAGACGTACATCAAGGCAATGGTACAGCAGCTCTAACTCAAAAGGATAGTCGAATTTTCACTTTTAGTATGCATGGAGCCAAAAACTATCCTTACCATAAGGAAGAAAGCAATTTAGATGTGCCTTTACCTGACTTCATTGAAGACAAAGAATACCTGCGAATTTTAGAACAACATATCAATGAGCTATTCAATCAAGTTGAACCAGAATTTGTTTTCTTTCAGAGCGGGGTGGATGTTATCAAAGGTGATAAGCTGGGCAGGATGCATCTGTCAATAGACGGGTGTAAAAGAAGAGATCAAATGGTATTTGAATTATGTCATAATAATAAAGTACCTATAGCCGTGGTCATGGGCGGTGGATATAGTCCTCAAATACGACATATTTTGGAGGCACATGCCAATACATTTAGAATGGCGGCTTATTATTTCGATTAAGTTGTTGATTACTATATTCTTATTAAAGAGAAGTAAAAATCAAGCTATCGAAACTTCTTAATATTTTTAAAATAGGTTATAAACATATGGATTTAAATCTCATGGAGATTTGATTCGAAATAAAAAACTTCTTTTATTCGCAAAACGGAGAGCATTTATACTCTTTGTGACTTCAACAAATGAAGTAAAAAAGCTTAAGATAAAAGACTTCCCAAAGAGTGGTCATAGATAGATTTAAAATCACTCACCTCACCCCAATTTTCGTCATCCACACGTAAACTTCCCTTTGTGACATGACCTAGCAAATCGAAAGAACAACCATTAAGCATCATTAAATCAATGAATGAATTTTTTTGGTCCTCACTTACCGTTACAATAATTCTTGAAGCAGCCTCTCCAAATAGCACGGCATCTTTACGGAACTCTGCAGGAAGAGTAATATCAAAACCAAGATTATGGACCATTGCTTTTTCCAAAAGTCCAATAAATAGTCCTCCCTCACTCAAATCGTGCGCAGATTTAATTACCCCTTTACGAATTAACATTTGTACCTGTTTTTGATTTGTATATTCTTCCTCTATGTCAAAGTGTGGAGCTGAACTATTTTCAACGCCATGGATATTTACCAGGTATTGTGATGAAGAAATATCATCATGATTATTTCCGATCATAAAAATCAAATCGCCTTTATCCTTGAAGCCTAGTGTTGTAATGTACTTTTTATCCTCTACCACTCCTATCATCCCTATAGTGGGCGTTGGGAATACAGGTTCAACCGTATCACCAATTTGTGTTTGATTATAGAAACTCACATTTCCACCAGTTACTGGAGTCTCAAATTTTTCACAAGCTGTACTCATGCCTTTAATTGATCCCACAAATTGCCAATAAACCTCTGGATTGTATGGATTACCAAAATTCAAACAATTGGTCACCGCAGAAGGCACGCCGCCAGAACAAGTTATATTTCTAGCTGCTTCACTAACAGCCATAGCACAACCTATTTCGGGATCAACATGCACAAAACGCGAATTACAATCTAAGCTCATAGCCAAGGCCTTATTGGTGCCCTTTATATTAACTATACCGGCATCTGTAGGCGCATTGGTACTCATGTTTCGGGTTCCCACCATACTGTCATATTGCTCGTATATAAATCGTTTAGAAGCAATGTTTGGAAGGGCTACCATTTGCTGCGCTACTGTAAGTAAATCGCTAGGCTCCTTAATAGATTGAATATTAAATTGCTTAAACTCTTGATAATATGCAGGCTCTGACCATTCTCTGTGATATACAGGAGCATCACCACCTAAAACTACGCTATTTGCAGGAATGCTTCCCATGAGCTCTTTGCCCCAAAAATAATTTACTGTGCCTCCTTCGGTGACAATACCGATTTTTTCACATTCTAAATCCCATTTATCAAAAATATCTAAGACCTTTTGTTCCTTTCCTTTCTCCACAACCACAAGCATTCGTTCTTGAGATTCTGAAAGAAGGATTTCCCAAGCTTCCATTTTTTGACGTAAAGGCACTCTATCTAACCAGATATCCATTCCATGTTCACCTGCTGCAGACATTTCACATGAAGAACACGTAATACCAGCGGCACCCATATCCTGCATACCTACGACCGCATCGGTTTCAGCTAATTCCATAGTAGCCTCAAGTAAGAGTTTCTCCTGGAATGGATCTCCAACTTGCACAGAAGGAATATCCTCCGCGCTATCTTCATCTAAATCTTTGGAAGCAAAAGAAGCTCCATGAATTCCATCTTTTCCTGTTGCGGAACCTACAATAAACACGGGGTTTCCCACTCCAGTTGAAGTAGCAGATATTTGCTTTCCTACCTCTACTATACCAGCAGAAAAAGCATTTACCAAAGGATTTTGGTGATAGCACTCGTCAAAATATACCTCGCCACCAACAATAGGAATACCAAAACTATTTCCATAATCACCTATACCTTTGCTCACTCCTTTCACAAGCCATTTTGTTCTTTCCTCAGTTGGATTTCCAAAGCGCAAAGAATTCAATTGAGCAATAGGTCTTGCTCCCATCGTAAAGATATCTCGATTTATACCCCCAACACCTGTAGCAGCGCCTTGATATGGCTCAACCGCTGAAGGGTGATTATGACTCTCAATTTTGAATGCACAAGCTAACCCATCACCAATATCCACTAAACCCGCATTCTCCTCTCCTGCTTCCACGAGCATATGAGGACCTTTTTTAGGCAATTTTTTAAGCCATACAATAGAGTTCTTATATGAACAATGCTCGCTCCACATAACGCCATAAACAGAGAGCTCAAGATAATTTGGAGTGCGTCCCAATATTTCCTTGATTTTCTCAAACTCCTCTGGCAGTAGACCCATTTCTTTGGCCTGATTCAAAGTGGCAACAGCAGTGCTATTCATGTTTTAAAGATTTTGTGCAAATTTACATATTCTAATACCAACACATTCGAATCAAATGCGCAATCTTTCTCACACTTTTCGCGGCTTTTTTGTTTATAACCTGCTGCTAATCACTCTATCTAGTTGCATATCAACTCCTGAATACGATGTGGTATTATATGATATGATCATCCCAAATAATGAAAAATCCAGACCTAGACAATGGATAGGAATTAATGATGGTATTATAGCCAACATGGGAACACTTCACGCAGATTATAATCCTCCCTCTGCTGCTGAGGTTATTAATCTTTCAGGAACATATTTATACCCTGGATTTATAGATGCCCACGGTCATTTATTTGGTTACGCAGAGATGCTCAGCATGGTAAATCTTTTGGATACTGAAAGCAAAGAAGAGTGTATTGAAAGAATCGCCGATTTTATTGAAAACAATCCTTCGAACACTTGGATTATCGGAAGAGGTTGGGACCAAAACGACTGGCCAATTAAAGAATTTCCTACTTCACAGGACTTGAATCAGTTTAAAGGAGTTAAAATATATTTAACACGAATTGATGGTCATGCCGCTTGGGTAAATCAGGAAGTACTCAAAACTTTCAATATATCCGATAATCTAGTCATAAATGGAGGGTCAATAAAAAATGGAATATTGGTAGATAACGCTGTATCATTAGTTGCTTTACCAAAGCATCCCTCTGACTTTTGGAGGCAGGCTCTTCTGCGTGCGCAAGATAGTTTAGTAAAATATGGATTAACAGCCATGACTGATGCAGGATTATCCGCAGATAAAATTCTAATACTTGACTCATTGCAAGAAGAAGGGAAGTTTCATATCATGGTGAATGCAATGATTTCGAACACTAAAAGTGATTTAGATTACTTTGAAAAAAATGGGTCTATAAATAAAAATCTACTTCGAGTTCAAAGCGTTAAAGGTTACTTGGACGGCGCTCTAGGTTCAAGAGGCGCATTATTAAGGGCGCCCTATCACGATTTACCAGAACACTATGGCCTTCCCCTGCTTACTCCATCAGAACTGGATAAATTAAGAGATAGATGCTTAAAAAATAGATGGCAACTTTGCGTGCACGCCATTGGTGATAGTGCACACCGAATTTTATTAAAGAGCTTCAATACTTTAGATTCAACTCTTGATTTGCGTTTCCGAGTCGAGCATGCTCAAATAATGACTCCAGAGGACAGCGCTTATTATACGCATCCAAATATTGTTGCCTCTATTCAACCTGCGCATGCCACTAGTGATATGCATTGGGCAGAAGACAGGTTGGGCTTACATAGAATGAATCATGCTTACAGTTATAAAAGAATTTTAAATGCATCGGGGTTAGTTGCATTGGGAACTGATTTTCCAATCGAGCATATAGATCCATTGAATACTTTTTTTGCAGCAGTAGATCGAACCGATAAGGATAATTTGCCAAAGAATGGATTTTTAGCTAGTCAAAAATTAAGTGCTAAACAAGCGCTACATGGTATGACTTACGGAGCAGCTTACAGTGCCTTCGGTGAAGATGATTACGGTAGCATTGCTATTGGACAAAAAGCAAATTTTACCGTTTTAAATCAGAACCTCTACGACTCCATGCAGCGAAATCGAAACTCCTGTATGGTTCAACATACTATTATCTCAGGGAACATCATATATTCACAGAAGTAGAGTAAGTCTAGCTTAGACCTTTTTCACTATATTAACAACTACAAATTTCTTAAATAAGTACACAGATAAAGAAACCATGAACGAACCAACTCGCTTATTTGATTTCCCCAGATACCAACAAGAGCATTTTCCATTAGAAATTATGATGTCTTCAAAGGTTGGAGGCGAATGGAAAGGTTATAGTACAAGTGAATTTATTAATGCTGTGAATGAAGCATCTCGAGGTTTACTAGAATTAGGCGTTAAACATGGTGATAAAGTAGCCTTAATTGCACACAATAATAGATGTGAATGGAATATTATGGACCATGCATTATTACAAATTGGTGCGGTAGATATCCCTATTTATCCCACAATGACTGAAAAAGATTATGAATACATTTTCAATCATTCCGAGAGTATTTATTGCTTTGTTTCTAATGATGAACTTTATGACAAAGTGACTAATGTTTTGGCGAGATGTCCTACACTGAAAAAAGTTTATTCATTTGAAAAATACGACAATCGAAATCACTGGTCGGAGGTCACTAAACTTGGTGAAGATGAAAAAAGACAAAACGAAGTAGAAGATTTTATGTCTGCTGTCAGACCAGAGGATTTAGCAACCATTATTTACACCTCAGGTACAACTGGATTACCCAAAGGTGTAATGCTTAGCCACGCAAATATTTCTTCGATTGTAATTGCTTCAACGCCCAGGATTCCAGGTCTTACCAAAGGGCAAGCGAAAACATTAAGTTTTCTCCCTGTTTGTCATAGCTTTGAGCGCTTTATTCAGTACTTATACATTTATAACGGTGCGTCCATATATTATGCTGAGGGGTTAGATACTCTTAAAGCTGATCTCAATATGGTAAAGCCCAATATATTCACTGCTGTACCGAGATTGCTTGAGAAATTTTTTGACGGTATAGTCGCAAATGGAACATCAGCTGGCGGTGTTAAAGCAAAAATATTTGGGTGGGCTGTCTCCCTCGCCTTAAAATGGGAACCAGAGAATGCGAATAGTTCATTTTACCATTGGAAACTTAGTATTGCAGATAGACTCGTTTTTAGTAAAATACGTGCCGCTTTAGGCTTAACCAATGTCGCAGCAATCGCTTGTGGTTCAGCAGCGTTACAACCTCGTTTATTACGTTTCTTTTCTGGAATGGGAGTACCTATTCTTGAGGGCTATGGCCTCACTGAAACATCTCCAGTAATTTCTGTAAACACCACCGCTCAGCCTGGAATGATAAAGGTTGGTTACGTAGGTAGATGTATTCAAGGTGTAGAAGCAAAAATTGCGAATGATGGGGAAATCTTAGCAAAAGGGCCCAACATAATGATGGGTTACTACAAACAGCCAGAATTGACCTCAAAGGTCATCAAAGATGGATGGTTTCATACCGGGGATATTGGAGAAATTGAGGACGGTTTTATTAAAATAACAGACCGAAAGAAAGAGATGTTCAAAACCTCCGCTGGTAAATACATAGCACCGCAACTCATCGAAAATGAACTAAAAGGCTCTCACCTGATTGCCCAAAGCATGGTAATAGGTGAAGGAATGAATTTCCCTGCGGCAATATGTATTTTGAATGAGGACGGAATTAAAGAATGGTGTTCAAGGCATGAAATTGAATACACCGATTTCTCGACAATGTCGAAAGATAAGCGAATTATAAATCGTGTTTGGAAAGATGTTGAAAAAGCAAATATCAACTTTGGTCAATGGGAAAAAATCAAAAAAATTATCATTGATATAGAAGAATTTACTGTCAACAATGGGTGCTTGACACCTACTTTCAAGTTAAAACGCAAACCTATAGCGGCTAAATATCAGCGTCAGATAGACTTATTGTATTAAAAGTAGCATTGTTGTAAAGTAGTCACTCCCTAAATTTATATAATTGGTATCTGCTTCCTTCTTGATAAAGGATAAAGGATTCTTTTTGCATTGAAATAAAATTTTCTTGAATCTATTATCCCTTCATTAAGATTAGAAAATATGTTGGTTGAATATATATTTATCTGAAATTCAAATTCCATCATAAATATTTGACAAACCCCGAAGTCTATTTGTTAAATACTGGTATAATAAAGAGAACCGCAACTTTCCATTGAAACTCCAATTAACGGTGGGAGATAGTTAATTTTTGTTTGAAATGTTTGTACTCTTCTAAAAAAACTAAAAGTTAGAGCTTCATATGCTCAATAAAAAACCCATTCATTATGAATGGGCCTAATGATTTTTATACTAAAAAGTTACACTTAAAGTGAACCTATATGCTTTGCTAAGCTTGACTTCAAATTTGAAGCTTTCTTTTTATGAATAATATTACGCTTAGCTAACTTATCCAACATTGAAGCTACACGTGGAAACATCTCTGCCGCTTCGCCTGCATCAGTGGTAGTGCGAAGTTTTCTCACAGCGTTGCGCGTCGTTTTGTGGTAGTAACGATTGTGAGCAGTTCTTTTGGCTATTTGACGAATTCTCTTTAGAGCCGACTTGTGATTTGCCATGTTTTTAATTTTAGTTTTTAGTTGTGACCCGTACGGGAATCGAACCCGTGTTTCCGCCGTGAAAGGGCGGCGTCCTGGACCGCTAGACGAACGGGCCAAAATGTTCCAGAACATTCCCTTTTCTATTAGGGAATGCAAATGTAATAAGCTTTTTCAGTTCTGCAACACCTTCTAAGAAAATTTCATTTTTTTAGGCTAATAAGCTTTGGCAAAAACAACGCGCTGAATGCTCGGATTACCTGTATAAATACATTTACCCTGTTCCTTAACAACATTCAATGGTATACAGCGAATGGTCGCCTTTGTTAGCTCTTTGATTTTATTTTCAGTTGATGAAGTACCGTCCCAATGCGCATAAACAAATCCTGGGTTACCTTTCATTAAAGTTTCAAACTCTTCCCACGTATCTACGACCTTAGTGTTATTCTCTCTAAAACGAAGTGCTTTATCAAAAAGTGAAACTTGAATTTCGTTAAGCAACATAGGAACCAATGAAGCCACTTCCTCTTGTTTCATGAATTGTTTCGTGAGAGTATCACGACGCGCAACTTCTACAAAACCTTTTTCCAAATCTTTTGGCCCTATTGCTATTCTAACTGGAACTCCCTGTAATTCGTATTGGTTAAATTTCCAACCTGGTTTGTGAGTATCTCTATTGTCAAACTTGACGCTTACGCCTGCCAAACGAAGATGCTTCATTAGTTCTTCAGCAACTTTGGAGATTGCCGCTAATTGCCCAGCACCCTTATATATGGGAACAATCACTACTTGATACGGAGCTAGCTTAGGAGGTAAAACTAAACCATTATCATCGCTATGTGTCATAATTAGAGCTCCCATCAATCGTGTGCTCACCCCCCAAGAAGTTGCCCAGACATATTCTTGAGTCCCTTCTTTTGTCTGAAATTTGACATCGAAAGCCTTGGCAAAATTCTGACCAAGAAAATGTGAGGTCCCTGCCTGTAATGCCTTACCGTCTTGCATCAATGCTTCGATACAATATGTCTCCAAAGCACCTGCAAATCGCTCGCCTTCTGACTTTAATCCGCGTAAAACAGGAATAGCCATAACATCTTCAACGAAAGTAGCATACACATCTAACATTGTTTCCGCTTCTTGAATAGCCTCTTCTTCGGTAGCATGTGCCGTATGGCCTTCTTGCCATAAAAACTCTGCTGTTCTTAAGAAAAGGCGAGTCCTCATTTCCCAGCGCACCACATTTGCCCACTGATTGACTAAAATTGGTAAGTCTCGGTAACTCTGAATCCAATCTTTATATGTATCCCAAATTATTGTTTCGGATGTAGGACGAACAATTAATTCTTCTTCTAGTTTAGCAGATGGATCGACTACCACTCCACCTTTAATAGGATCATCCATTAGTCTGTAATGAGTCACCACAGCACATTCTTTTGCAAATCCATCAACATGTGAAGCTTCCTTTGAGAAATAGGATTTCGGTATGAATAATGGGAAATAAGCGTTCATATGGCCTGTTTCCTTGAAACGACGATCTAAATCTGCTTGAATACTTTCCCATATTGCAAAACCATAGGGTTTAATTACCATGGAGCCACGAACACCAGAATTTTGAGCTAAATCAGCTTTTACTACTAATTCATTGTACCATTTGGAATAATCCTGTTCTCTTGAGGTCAAATGCTTTCCCATTATATCTTGGTATAACTTTAATTTTTCAAAACAAACAGCAAACTTACAGAAGATATAGGGAAAGGAATCGTTTTATCGGTGATTAGTTCTTTTGTGTTTTTTTGTTTTTTGAATACCATCCTCTTCATAGATGTCTTCTTAGAATACGAAAATAAATATGGTAAAAGAATCTCTTAGACAGCAGATACAAACTATAAATCAGGAAACTCATTTCAGGTGTGACATACCGTCAGTTATATTTCTTACCTACCAGCAATCAGAATCAAACCGAGTTAAATATGAAGCGCCAATTATACAAACACCTAATCCTAATCAAACTCACTTTGTATTTTAAATAGCGGGGTTACAATTAAATTATAAGGTTTTTAAGTCGTTTTAGTTTAATTTGCATAAGCCTAAACTGAAACGAATCCCTACTGTTAAACTATGGTTGAATCTTTTAACCTTCATAGAATACAATTATGCAAAAGTTTTGGACGCTTGTTTTAGCCTTTATAATCACATTGACTGGTTATGGCCAGAGAAAATCAAAAGACGATGCCCCCTCCTGGACAAGAGCAAATACGAGCGCATTTAAATTCAGAGATATAGGACCTGCTACAACATCAGGTCGAATAGCGGATATAGCAGTCAATCCAAATAATTATGCTGAAATTTATTTAGCCTTGGCTTCGGGTGGTGTATGGAAAACATCAAATAACGGTACAACATGGAAATCTATTTTCAATAGCGAAAACTCTTACAGTATAGGGTGTATTGAAATAGACCCGAATAACCCCAATGTGATTTGGGTAGGGACAGGAGAAAACAATAATCAACGATCTGTTGCCTACGGTGATGGAGTCTACGTTAGTAAGGACGGTGGTAAATCTTGGACAAATACTGGTTTAGAGGAAAGTGAACATATAGGGATGATTGCAATTAATCCTACAAATTCAAATCATATATACGTTGCAGCCTATGGGCCTTTATGGAAAAAAGGTGGCGACAGAGGTATTTATGAGTCCAATGATGGGGGTCAAAACTGGAAAAGAATTCTTGAAGTAAGTGAACACACTGGGTTTAATGAGATTCATATGGACCCTAGAAATCCAAATGTGCTCTATGCAACGGCTCATCAAAGAAGAAGGCACGTTTATACTTATTTAAGCGGAGGCCCTGAAAGTGCCCTATACAAAAGCACGGATGGAGGTCAAAATTGGGATAAAATAAATGGTGGATTTCCGAGCGGAGATTTGGGCCGAATTGGAATGGATATAAGTCCCGTAAATCCGGATATTATCTATGCTACCGTTGAGGGTCATGGAATGTATAAGAGTCTGGACCGTGGTGAGAGTTGGAGTAAACAAAGTGGGCATGAAACAAGCGGCAATTATTACGTAGAACTCATAGCTCATCCAACTAAGGAGAATACGGTGTACAGCATGGATACATACGCTCATGTGAGTAATGATGGTGGTAAAAATTTTAATCGTATTCCTAATAGTTTAAAGCACGTGGATAACCATTGTCTATGGATTGACCCAACTAACGCTAAACATATGCTTATTGGAACTGATGGCGGACTTTATGAAACTTGGGATGAAATGGCGAATTGGAATTGGCGCGCCAACTTACCGACAATCCAGTTTTACAGAGTGGCTGTTGACAATCATTGGCCTTTCTACAACGTGTATGGAGGGACACAAGATAACAACTCCCTAGGTGGACCCTCGCAAACCATCAATAGGAGAGGGATAATTAATAGTGATTGGATTGTCACCAACGGAGGTGACGGTTTTGAAAGCGCTATAGATCTAGAAGACCCAAACATTGTATATGCCCAAGCACAATACGGATGGCTCGTTAGATTTAACAAGCTAACTGGAGAAAAGACCCCTATAAAACCCCAACCTAGGTATAAAGAACCAGCCTATCGATGGAATTGGGATGCACCCCTTATCATGAGCAAGCATGCCAAAAAGACAATGTACTTCGCGGCGAACAAGGTCTTCAAAACGCAGGATCGAGGTGGATCATGGCAAGTTATTTCTGAAGATTTATCTCGTCAACTGGACCGTAATACATTACCTATTATGGACAGATATTGGGGTCCAGAGGCAATTGCGCTGCACAAGAGTACCTCTATTTACGGAAACATTGTAACCTTGAGAGAGCATCCCAATAATCTCGGAGAGCTTTGGGCCGGAACAGACGATGGTTTAATATGGAAAACAAGCAACGATGGTAAAACATGGTCAAGTATCAAAAACTTCACCGAATTACCAAAAACTAAAGTAGGATCTTTGAGTCTTCCCCTTGTATATGTTCAAGATATTGTACTTTCTTCTCACCAAAAAAATCTTGTCTATGTAGTGTTCAATAATCATAAAAATGGCGATTTTAAACCCTATATTTACAAGAGCTCTAACGGTGGTAAAAGCTGGGATAACATTGCTAGCGATTTACCTAACCGCGGAACGGTTTATTCCTTAGTCGAAGATCCAATTAATCCTGACCTTCTATTTGCAGGTACTGAATTTGGTTTATTTTTTACACTGAATGGTGGAGAAAACTGGGCACAACTAAAGGGTGGTCTACCAACTATTGCAGTTAAGGACATTGCCATTCAAGAAAGAGAGAATGATCTAGTATTAGCAACTTTTGGAAGAGGATTTTATATTTTAGACAACTATTCCCCTTTGAGAGAGCTTAATTATGTCTTAGAGCAAGAAGCTGCATTCTTTTCAACCAAGCCTGGCTTATTATTCCAAAGAGCCAACATAGGCGGTATGGATTACAAAGGAGGACAGCACTATCGTTCAAAAAATCCACCTATGGGTGTAACCTTTCAACTTCACCTTGCAGAAGGAGCAACGAAAGTTAAAGACGCACGTCCTGAGGCGGATAATGAATTACCCCACTACCCTACTATGGACCAACTGCGCGCCGAAGATTGGGAGGAAACACCGTACTTATTGTTCATCATTGAAGACGACCAAGGATTAGAAGTCGCTCGTTTCACTCGAGGCGACTTTAAGGGTATAGAGCGGTTTACATGGAACGCTAAATACAGCAGTAAGGCTAGTATTAATTCTAATGGAGAGCCAAAAACAAACCCTAGTACCACAACCTTTGTAAAGCCGGGAACGTATAACATATCTGTAATACGCTCAACCAATGGAGAACTCAAAGAATTGATTTCAGATCATGAATTTGAAGTAAATCATTTGTATAACTGCGAGGAGATTGACTACGAATTCAATACAAAGATTGATGAAGTTTATGCAGAGGCAAATCGCATCGAAAATGAATTTAACGAATTAAAGGACGAACTAAACGTATTACGTGCCGGCTTCAGGAACACTGTGGGAGCTTCAACAACTGATTTACAAGCTACAAGAGGAATTGACGTCAAATTTAAAGAGCTAAGCTTACTTCTGAATGGCGATCCTTCTCGTACCAAACGTGAAATGGAAACGGTTCCATCCTTAGGGGATGTAGTGGGTATTCTTTCTTGGTCAGCATGGAACCATCGAGGAGCTCCAACGGGTTCTATGGTAAATATGATGGAAGACGCGCAAGCTATGTTAAAAGATGCTGAATCGACCTTAGAATCCCTTGAAGAGCAGATTGACGAATTAGAAAAAAAAGCAAATGTTCAAGACATCCCGTATTGGGACTAATTAATGTAACTTTGCAGCCCTATAAAACTAGTAGCTATTATGTATAAGGATTTTGACGATACTTTAATTGATTCTATCGGTGATGCCCATGAAAGCTTTTCCGCTACTACACCAATTAGAGAAGATGCATTCGACAAAAGTGATGGTGAAAAAATCGCCATCATTACCGAACATGTTAAAGGAATCTTGGAAACGCTAGGTATGGATCTCGAAGATGATAGTTTACGAGGTACGCCTAGACGCGTAGCTAAAATGTATGTAAATGAGGTCTTCGGTGGTTTAAACCCTAATCGTGAGCCGAATATGAGTACATTTGATAATTCCTACCGCTACGATGAAATGCTCGTAGAGAAAAATATTGTACTCTACTCCACCTGTGAGCACCATTTACTACCCATTGTGGGCCGTGCACATGTAGCTTATATCTCAAAAGGAAAAGTAGTTGGCTTAAGTAAGATAAACCGTATTGTCGATTACTATGCAAAACGTCCTCAAGTACAAGAGCGTCTTACCAAACAAGTCGTTGTGGCTCTGCAAAAAGTTTTAGATACCAAAGATGTGGCGTGTGTGATTGATGCTAAGCACTTATGTGTGAATTCAAGAGGAATACGCGATATTGAAAGTTCCACGGTAACAGCTGAATTTGGTGGGGTTTTTAAGAATGAGTCTAAGAGACAAGAATTCTTAAATTATATCAGTCTAAATTCCGAATTTGGCGCCTAATGGACTTATTGTACAAGCAATACCCTGTTCATATTGAAAATAGCCTTCTTGGTAAAAAAGAATTACTTATTCCAGTGGTCGAGGGAAGAATTGGAATGTATGTGTGTGGACCGACAGTATATTCTAATGTCCACCTTGGCAATGCTAGAACATTTACCTCATTCGATTTCATCTTTCGATACCTCTCCCACTTAGGTTATAAAGTCCGTTATGTTCGGAACATAACGGACGCTGGTCATTTAGAAAATGATGGAGACGAAGGAGAAGATAAAATTGCAAAGAAAGCAAGGCTCGAAGAGCTCGAACCTATGGAAATCGTTCAGCGTTATACCGTTGATTTTCACAAAATCATGCAGCAACTTAATGCGTTGCCACCATCAATAGAGCCAACAGCCACGGGACACATAGTAGAGCAAATAGAAATGACCAAAACTATTATTGATAGAGGTTGGGCCTATGTAAGTAATGGTTCAGTATATTTCGATGTAGACACCTATAACCGTGATGGTGGTGATTATGGTATTCTATCAGGCCGTAAAATAGACGAACTTCAAGAAGGTTCTCGTGTTCTCGAAGGGCAAGAAGAAAAACGCAATCCTTCAGATTTCGCGCTTTGGAAAAAAGCATCACCCACGCACATAATGCGCTGGCCCTCGCCATGGAGCGTAGGTTTCCCAGGATGGCACCTTGAATGTTCTGCCATGAGCACTAAATACCTCGGTGAGGAATTTGATATTCACGGTGGCGGTATGGACTTAAAATTCCCACACCATGAATGTGAAATCGCCCAAAACATTGCAACAAATAGTAAGAAAGGTGCTAAATACTGGCTACATGCAAATATGCTTACCCTCAATGGAAAACGAATGAGCAAAAGCACAGGAAATACCATACTCCCCAGTGAATTATTCAATGGTGACAGTCCATTATTAATCAAAGGATTTAACCCGTCGGTGGTACGGTTTTTTATGATGCAAGCGCACTATAGCAGTGTCCTAGATTTTTCAAATGATGCATTGCTAGCCGCGGAGAAGGGACACCAAAAATTAATGAGTGCATGGATCAAACTAAAAGGACTTGCGTCTTCAAAAGAAAGTACTTGGAATCTTCAGGCCTGGCTGGACAAATGTTACCTCAGTTTAAGCGATAATTTCAATAGTCCAATATTTATTTCACATCTATTTGAAGCTATTAAAATGATTAACCAAAGTGAGAATCAAATCCCACTAGTACAGTCCGATTTAGATTTATTAACACAAAAAATGGATGCCTTTATTTTTGATATTCTTGGCCTACAAGTAGATGAACAAGGAAGCTCGCAGAGTGACGCCCTGGACAAAGCAATGGACCTCGTAATTTCTTTACGTGCGAAGGCTAGAGAAAATAAAGATTGGAAAACTGCAGATATCATCCGGGATGAATTGGCAGCTGCAGGAATTAAATTGAAGGATGGAGCTAATGGCACCTCCTACGAATTCTAAAATTGAAGTTACTTTCAAACATATTTGGTTTCCCTTTATTACTCATAATCTGGGTGTATAGAAAGTTCATATCTCCACTTACGGCAGCATCTTGTCGCTATACACCAACCTGCAGTGCCTATGCTCAAGAGGCTGTAAAGCTGCACGGACCTTTTAAAGGGTTTGCTCTATTCATTAAAAGACTAGCCTCATGCCACCCTTGGGGCGGTCAAGGGTGGGACCCCGTTCCGGAAAGCGATTTAGAAAAAAAGTTAAAAAATAATAGACCTTAATCATGGCAAAACCATGCATATTCTTAATCGCCGTAGCCTTAGTAGCTTGCAACAACACGAAAGAGACGGATGCCACAAACGGAGCTACCTGGGTCAGTGAACTTTATTACCAAGGAGAAAACTACTTCAAAAACATTAGACAGCTGACGGATGGAGGCGATAACGCTGAAGCTTACTTCAGCTTTGACGGCAGCTCACTTACATTTCAAAGTAATGCCGAAAAATGGGGTAATCGATGTGACCAGATTTATGCATTCAATTGGAATACGGACACCATATTAGAAAAAGAACCCCAAATGATTTCAAATGGATTGGGCAGAACCACCTGTGCCTATTTTCTTCCGGGAGACACTACTATTCTATACGCTTCAACATTCACTGGAGATAGCGCGTGCCCTGCCGTTCCAGAACGCGGAGAAGGCGGCGCCTATGTTTGGCCAATTTATGAGGATTTTGATATCTATATCAGTGACCTCAAGGGCAATCTAATTGACACTTTAATTAGTAGTCCAGGTTACGATGCAGAAGCAACCGTGAGCCCCAATCGTGAGCATATCGTATTTACTTCCACACGTTCCGGAGATTTAGAATTATACGTTTGCGATATTGACGGATCCGACATAAAACAAGTTACTTCTGGGTTAGGGTACGACGGTGGAGCTTTTTTCAGTCCCGACTCAAAAAAGCTTGTTTTTAGAAGTTCTCGGCCAACGACAAAAGAAGAAGTGGATAAATACAAGGGTTTACTTCAAAAAGGTTTAATAGAACCTACAAATATGGAAATCTACACTTGTAATATAGATGGCACAGAACTCAAGCAAATTACTTCGTTAGGCCAGGCAAACTGGGCACCATTTTATCACCCGAGCGGAAACAAAATAGTTTTTTCTTCCAATCATCATAGTGCAAAAGGCTTTCCTTTTAACCTCTTTATGATAAATACAGACGGCTCAAACCTAGTACAAATATCATTCGATAAGGCGTTTGATTCATTTCCTATGTTTTCTCCCGACGGTAAAAAACTTGTTTTTGCCTCCAATAGAAATAATGGCGGTGGCAGGGCAACCAATCTGTTTATTGTAGATTGGCAAGAAGAATAACACTACTATGATTGCAACTATTTTTTGGGATTTCCCAAATCACATTCCTATAGCAGGCTTTGAATTGAGGTTCTACTCCTTAATGTTTATCATTTCATTCATTTTAGGTCAATACGGGATGCAATATATTTTCAAGAAAGAAAATGTAAACCCCAAGCTCATGGACAGCTTGGTGTATTGGATGGTTGGGGCAACAATTATAGGAGCACGGCTTGGGCATGTGTTTTTTTACGATTGGGGGTATTACAAAAATCATCTTGGTGAAATCTTGATGGTATGGAAGGGTGGATTAGCCTCACACGGAGCCGCAATATCCATAGTTCTTGCCATGATATTGTGGTCGCAACGCATTGCGAAAAAACACCCTATATGGACGCTAGACCGAATCGTAATTGTTGTTGCATTGGCAGGCGGGTTCATCCGAATGGGCAACTGGTTTAACAGCGAGATTTACGGTGCACCAGCCAATAGTTCAGTTGAAACTGTCTTTGTAGAAGCAGGCAGAGCGTCTATTGAGAGAGGCTACGGTGAAAATATTAAATCATTAACCTTTGATGAAACTGGAACCATTTTCACTACAGACAGTATAAATTATCCTGTTCTTGAAGCTCAATTTAGGTTCATTGGGCTGAATGAAAATCAAACTGGGGAGTACGTGAATAATTACTTGGCTAGAATCTTGAATGCAACCTCCAAAGATAATGCTCATATTTTACCCTATCCAAATGCAACAGCTGAAGTCTACACAGATGAATATGGTGCCTTTGCGAGCATAAATGTACTTTGTGTCCCTAGGTATCCAACTCAGCTATTTGAAGCCGCTGCATATTGGTTAATTTTCGTGATTCTAGCATTTATATACCTAAAAACGAATGCAAAAAATAGAAGAGGTTTCGTTTTTGGCGCCTTTTTAATTGGAGTGTTTGGTTTCCGGTTTTTCGTAGAATACTACAAAGAAATTCAAGTTAGTTTTGAAACATCCATGTCCTTGAATATGGGTCAATGGTTAAGTATTCCTTTGGTGATTTCAGGATTTTATTTGATGCTAACCTCAAAAGAATATAACTCATGAACGCAATGCGTAAATATGCTGTTTGGATAATAGGATTAGGACTAGCAGCATTTATCATCCCATCGGTCATAAGTGGGATTGGAAAAAGTGGTTCTACACGAAATTCTACTAAGACTGCACCATCGAACACTCCTTATGAGCCACCATTTAGACAAGATGGCGTTGTTCATGCCATTAACGGAAACGACACGGTTGTCACTTTCAGAGCTGAATACGCTAAAAATGCCGAGAGCATTGAAGTAGGCATGATGTATAGAAGAAATGTAAGTTCGGATATGGCCATGCTTTTCTTCATGGATGGCGGCGATCTTCCTAGAAGCTTTTGGATGAAAAATACCTTGGTCAGTTTGGACATCATCTATATTAATACAAACGGAGATGTTGTAAGTATCCAAGAAAATACCCAACCTCTCAATACCACGAGCCTACCAAGTGAAGGACCTGCAGCATTCGTCCTAGAAGTTTTAGGTGGCACTAGTGCGCAATGGGGCATTGAAAAGGGTACGCGAATATCCTGGTCAGATAATTAGAGTAAGTAGACTTTTCACAAAGTTTATTTATGTATCTTTGCACCTTCAAAGCATTACAAATATCTAAATGTGATTTTGGTATGTACCTAACAAAAGAAAAAAAAGCAGAAATATTTGCTAAATTCGGAGCATCTGCAACAGACACAGGATCTGCAGAAGGGCAGATCGCATTGTTCAGCCACCGTATCTCTCATTTAACTGAGCATCTAAAGCAGAACAGAAAAGATCACAACACTGAGCGATCACTGGTCGCCTTAGTGGGTAAAAGAAGAAAACTTCTTAACTACTTGAAGAAAACAGACATCACTCGCTATCGTGCGATTGTTGAGAAACTAGAATTGAGAAAATAATTTCAATCTTATGGATACACAGAAAGGCAATTGTATAAATTGCCTTTCTGTGTATAAAAAAGTATCTATTTACACTATATATGATTCCTAAAGCAATTATTGAAACTATTACTCTTCCAGACGGCAGAGAGATCACTCTTGAAACTGGCAAACTTGCCAAGCAAGCAGACGGATCGGTTGTTGTGAAGTGTGGTGGCACTATGCTGTTAGCCACTGTTGTGTCTAGCAAAGAAGCGAAAGAGGGCATTGACTTTCTTCCGCTTACGGTAGATTACCGTGAAAAATTTGCGGCAAATGGTCGCGTACCAGGAGGTTTCCTGAAGAGAGAAGGACGCCCGTCTGATAACGAAATTTTGACCATGCGTTTGATTGACCGTGTGCTTCGTCCTTTATTTCCAAAGGACTACCATGCGGAGATTCAACTCATGATTCAAATGATTTCCTACGATCCAGAAGTAGAAGCTACTTCTCTTACTGGTCTTGCTGCTTCTGCGGCTATTGCAGTAAGTGACATACCGTTTGACGGACCTATTTCCGAAGTACGGGTGGGTCGGATCAACGGCGAATTAATTATCAACCCTACACCAGCGCAAATTGAAAACTTAGAAGTTGACATGGTTATTGGCGCATCTAGTGACAGCGTGGTAATGGTTGAAGGTGAAATGCAGGAAATTTCTGAAGAAGAAATGGTTGAAGCAATCAAATTTGCTCATGACGCTATCAAAGTTCAGATTGAAGCTCAAGAACGGATGGCTGCACAAGTTCCTTCCTCAAAAAATAAACGCGAATACAGCCACGAAGTGCATAACGAAGAAGTTCGCGAAGATGTCATGGCTGCCACATACGATAAAGTTTACGAAGTTGCCAAAAGTGGCTTAGCTAAACACGAGCGTTCTGCAGGATTTAAAGCTGTATTAAACGAATATCTTGAAGGTAAAGACGAAACATGGTTGGATGAGAACACTGATTTTGCAAAGCGCTATTTTCATGATGTAGAGTATAAAGCAATGCGTTCCATGGTTTTGAATGACGGACAGCGTTTAGATGGTCGCGACACCACAGAGGTTCGTTCCATATGGTCAGAAGTAGACTATTTACCCGGTGCACACGGATCTGCCGTATTCACTAGAGGCGAAACTCAGTCACTAACAACGGTTACTTTGGGAACCTCCCTAGATGCCAATAGAATTGATGATGCTACTTTCACCGGAGAAGAGAAATTCTATTTACATTATAACTTCCCTCCTTTTTCTACGGGTGAGGCTCGACCTATCCGCGGGGTAAGTCGTCGTGAAGTTGGACATGGAAATCTTGCCCAACGTGCATTATACCAAATGGTACATCCAGACAACCCTTATACGATTCGAGTGGTAAGTGATATTCTTGAATCAAATGGTTCATCTTCTATGGCAACTGTTTGTGCTGGCACATTAGCAATGATGGATGCAGGAATACAAATGGTGAGACCTGTTAGTGGGATTGCTATGGGGCTCATTTCAGATGGTGAAAAATATGCTGTTCTTTCAGATATACTTGGAGATGAAGATCACCTGGGTGATATGGACTTTAAGGTAACTGGAACTGAAAACGGTATTACAGCTTGTCAAATGGATATCAAAATCAAGGGATTGAGCTATGAGATTTTAGTAAATGCACTAAAACAGAGTCGTGAAGGACGCATGCATATTCTTGGCGAAATGCTCAAGACCATGCCAAAAACGCGTGAGCAATTGAAACCAAATGCACCAAAAATCATGACATTGACCGTTAAAAAGGAGTTCATCGGCCCAATCATTGGCCCAGGTGGTAAGAATATTCAAGGTATCCAAGCGGATACCAGCACTACGGTAACAATTGAAGAAATCGAAGAACGCGGACATATCGAAATTTCTGGTAAAGATTATGATATGATGAACAAAGCTTTAGAAATGATTCGCGCGATTGCTTTTGAACCTGAAGTTGGTGAAACCTATGAAGGAATCGTGCGCGGTGTGCAAACCTACGGAGCATTTATAGAGATAGCTCCTAAGGTTCAAGGATTATTGCATATTTCTGAGATTGATTGGACGCGAATCAAAAATGTTGAAGATGTCCTTAAAGAGGGCGATAAAGTTCGCGTCAAATTATTAGAGGTTGATAAAGCAGGGAAAATGAAACTTTCTCGTAAAGTCTTATTACCTAGACCAGAAAAAGATACAGAAAAGCAAGAAGATTAATTTTAGAACAAGTTATGCGTACCAATTAGTAAGGCAATTGGGTACGCTCATTAAAAATATTTCTCTACCATGAGACAGTTAAAAATCACAAAACAGGTTACCAACCGCGAAACGGCCTCTTTAGACAAATATCTGCAGGAGATTGGTAAAGTTGAATTGATTACTGCGGAAGAAGAAGTGGAGTTGGCACAACGTATTAAAGCTGGTGACCAAATTGCTTTGGAAAAATTAACCAAAGCTAACCTTCGATTCGTTGTTTCTGTTGCAAAGCAATATCAAAACCAAGGTCTAACACTTCCGGATTTGATTAACGAAGGGAATTTAGGTTTGATTAAAGCTGCACAGCGTTTCGATGAAACTCGTGGTTTCAAATTCATTTCATACGCAGTATGGTGGATTCGACAAAGTATTCTCCAAGCATTAGCGGAGCAAAGCCGAATTGTTCGCCTTCCATTGAATAAAATCGGTTCAATCAATAAAATCAATAAGGCATATGCTTATTTAGAGCAGGAGCATGAGCGACCACCAAGTGCAGCTGAAATATCTAAGCACCTAGAAATGAGTGAATCTGATGTCAAAGAGAGTATGAGAAATAGTGGTCGTCATGTAAGTATGGATGCTCCCCTAGTTGAAGGTGAGGATAGCAATTTGTATGATGTCTTGAATTCTTCTGATTCCCCCAATCCGGATGAGGAACTCATGATGGATTCTCTGCGAACAGAAATTGAGCGGTCACTAGCTACTTTGACTCCTAGAGAAGGAGATGTTATTCGTTTATATTTTGGTCTAGGCGGTCAGCATCCAATGACGTTGGAAGAAATTGGCGAAAAATTTGACCTTACTCGCGAGCGTGTAAGACAGATTAAAGAGAAAGCTATTCGAAGAATGAAACACACTTCAAGAAGTAAAATCTTAAAGACTTACCTCGGTTAATAAACTAGGTTAGAATTTTTTAGCAAGCACCCCGTTCCATAGGACAGGGTGTTTTATTTTAAACATATAATATTTAAGTTTGAATGGCATCACCTATCATAATATCTCCTTCCTTATTAGCTGCGGACTTCGGTAATCTGCAACGAGATTGTCAAATGATTAACGAAAGTAAAGCAGATTGGTTTCATATTGATGTCATGGATGGAGTTTTTGTTCCGAATATTAGCTATGGAATGCCTGTTGTAAAAACAATGGCAGAAAATTGCACAAAGATTATGGACGTGCATCTAATGATTGTTCAACCCGAACGATATATACAAACATTTAAAGACTGTGGAGCGGATATTTTAACCGTTCATTACGAAGCTTGCACTCATTTACACAGAACCATTCAGGAAATTCACAATGCAGGAATGAAAGCCGGTGTTGCCCTAAATCCGCATACTCCTGTAAGTGTACTCGAAGATATCGTTCACGATTTAGAAGAAGTATTGCTTATGAGTGTCAACCCAGGTTTTGGCGGACAAAAATTTATTACAAACACCATAAAAAAAACCTCACAAGCCCGTGAGCTCATTGACCAAAGTGGATCAAAAGCACTCATTGAAATTGATGGAGGTGTCAATTTAGATACGGGAAAAAGGTTAGTCGAAGCGGGAGCAGATGCGCTCGTAGCAGGCTCTTTTATCTTTAAAAGTAATGACCCGAAAGCGACCATTACCGCCTTAAAGCAACTGTAATCAACTGCGGTATTTGGCGCTATCAGCGTATATTCTTTCCATAATAGCCCTATCCACGTCATCTACTTGTAATCCTCTACGCTGCATCATACGATTCGCAGTATCAAGGGCTTTTTTGATTAAGTACTCTTTAGTTCCCTGCGGACCACCCCATGTAAAAGAGGGAATGAAATTCCGGGGAAATCCAGCTCCATAAATATTGGCACTTACCCCTACTACTGTACCAGTATTAAACATAGTATTGATGCCTGACTTACTGTGATCACCCATAATAAGGCCGCAGAATTGTTGGTCTGTTTTTGAGAATCTGCCGTCTACATAGGACCATGCCTTTACTTCATCGTAATTATTCTTCAAGTTGGAATTGTTTGTATCCGCGCCAAGATTACACCATTCACCAACGACACTATTTCCAATGAATCCGTCATGGCCTTTGTTAGAATATCCTAAAATGACACTATTATTGATTTCACCCCCAACTTTACAATAAGGACCTAGAGTCGTTGCTCCGTATACCTTCGTGCCTAATTTTAATATAGTATACGCCCCCAAGGCGAGACCGCCACGCACTATTGAACCTTCCATCACCTCTGCATTGTGGGCAAGATATATTGGTCCTGATGTAGCGTTTAGAATTGATGCCTTTACTCTAGCACCTTCTTCTAAAAATATGCGATCACCAAATACCGTATTGGATTCATCTATTGGTGCGCTATATCGATCTTTAGTCAATAAATCAAAATCAATATTCATCTCTGCAGCATTCTTGGTCCAAATGTCCCAAGGGCGTATTATCAAATTAAGTGCATCGTTAAAGGGGAAGATCTCTGTTGGCGTATCTGCCCAATTCGCCCCTTTGAATGCAAGCAATTGATCATCTTGAATGAGCGCCTGACCTTCTCTTAAGGAGAGTATTGCATGGATAAAGCTATCTGTAGGACAAACACTTCCACTAATTAAAATATCGTGCTGAACAGAAGGGAATTTCTCTTGCAAATAATCCTCAGTTTCGTATCCAACCTCAAAACCTCGCTTTTGGTATTTCTCAACAATAGTTAGAATCCCGCAACGTAATTGAGCCACAGGGCGCGTATAGGTCAATGGGAGTAGATGGTCGCGGTGCTTACCGTCGACTAGTTGAATTTTCATTCGATGATTTATTGATGAAGTTCCAATTTAGGACAAAAAAAAGACCCGCACACTGCGGGTCTATATTTTTGATAACCTCTTAGGTTAACTTATTTCTTATTTCCGTAACGGCTGCGGAATTTGTCTACACGTCCCGCGGTATCTACAAGCTTCACTTTGCCTGTATAGTATGGGTGTGAATAGCTAGATATTTCCATTTTAATGAGTGGGTATTCTACACCATCTACTTCGATAGTGTCTTTAGCATCAGCACAAGATTTTGTAATGAAGTGATCCCCTGTTCCCATATCTTTAAAGACACATAGGCGATAATTTTCTGGATGAATTCCTGTTTTCATTTCGTTGTTGTATTTAATAGCTTGAGTTTTTGCCCAAGCCCCATATCCGTTATTTCGGACGGCAAATATAAGTTAAATGTTCGCACGTCGTTCAATTGGTGATACAAAAATAGTAATGTAGCTTCGCTTGTGATGAAATTCACTAAACTAATTATAGCATTTTGGCTTTTTATAGCAGTAATAGGCTGTCGCAATACGGTAGACTTTCCAGGTTCCAATATTGAACTCTCTTTTTCTACAGATACCATCTATCTGGATACCGTTTTCACCGGATTAGCAAGTTCTACAAGAATTCTCAAAGTGTTCAATAATAGCAACGAAAATATGGTTATAGACCGTATTTATTTGGGTCGTAGCACAGAGAGTTTCTATCGTATGAATGTTGATGGCATAAGTGGTTTGGATATCTCTAACACAGAGGTTTTAGCCAATGACAGTATCTATATTTTTATCGAAATCAGTCCAGATGCTTTTGGTTCCAATGAGCTTATCTATAAGGATAGTATTTGGTTTGAAAATGGAAGTAAACGTCAACATGTAGATCTTATCACAACCGTATGGGACGCCATATATCACTTTCCCACCAATGTATTAACCATTAATCGGACTGCTCCATTACCACCTGTAAAATTGGCTTATTCAATTCTAGATGAAAACGAAATTTGGGACAATAGCAAACCACATGTTGTCTACGGATACGCAGTAGTTGATAGTGCACATACTTTGACTATTGATCCCGGTACTCAAGTACATTTTCACAACGGCAGTGGTCTTTGGGTATATAGAGATGGTGAATTGCACGTTGACCCATTACAAACTGGAAGCATGAACAATGCTGTTGTTTTTCAAGGCGACCGATTGGAGCCTTCGTACGAATGGGTGCCTGGACAATGGGGAGGTTTATTAGGCGGCGTATTTATCCAGGGCGGTTCGGCAACCAAAGCTACCTTAAGTAATCTCATTATCAAAAATGCAACGACGGCTCTCAGAGTGGATAGCGCATGGAATACCACTCCAAACGCCGAACTCAATAATGTCATCATTACGCACAGCTCTAGAGTTAGTTTGTATGGTGGATATGCCAATGTTACGGGACGCAATGTAGCCATTGGCCCTAGCGGAGTTTATGGACTTTACGCACTGGGCGGAAACTATTTATTTGAGCACTGCTCCATCAACAACACTTGGAGCTTTTCATCTCGCTCAGGGAGCGGTATTGGTTTAGTAAATTTCTTTGAAGACGCGAATAATAATAGGTACACGAGAGCCATTCAGGCTTCATTTAGCAACTCCTTCATTGGCGGAAATTTATCTAGCGAAGTGGCCTTAGGTATAGATCCTTTAGAAACATTCGACATTTCTTTTGAGCACTGCGCAATTGAAATTGAACCGAATCCAGAGGCAGGACACTACGCTCTTACGGATACTACCATGTTTAAAAGCAGTGAATTCAATTTGAATTGGGATTTCTTGCCATGTCCTTGGATACCTCAAGAAGAGTGGAAACTAGTGCCTGATTCATCCTCTACCCTTTTTGGCAAGGCTATTCCAACTCCTTTTACTCCTGTCTTTGACTTAGGAGGAACCGTGCGTCAGCAACCTGCCACCATTGGGGCATTAGAAAGACCCTAGAGATTTTTGAGAAAATCCATGGTATTCACCCCATCTGCATAATCCCATAATCTGGGTTTCTGAGCAGTTCCAAATGGCAAATACGCTTGACCCACTATACACTGAATCTGATTTTCCCATTTGGTGAGTTGTTCTACTGGACCTTCTTTTCCATAGGTACTGTAATGAAGAATAGAAACGGGAGTATGCAATTCTTCATTTTCCCTAGCTATCAAAAAACCATTTTCTAAGAAATCGTCTTGGTTTAATAAAAACAGTGCCCGATAGTAGTCGTAGTTATTACCGTACTTATTATTGTTGATCACATCATTGTATTCCACAATATTTGCAAATACTTGTTGGATATCATAATTCTCTGGTACGAGCAAATGACTTACACTTCTGCACCCCATTCCAAAGTAAGAGAATATATCAGCCCCCAAACCTTGAAGTTCTTCCTTACTCTCATGTCCAGTTAATACAGCTATAGATGTTCTGTTTTTGCGAATAATATTCGGGTATTTCCCAAAATAGTATTCAAAATATCTTGAAGTATTATCACTCCCTGTGGCAATTACGGCTCCCATATCTGAAAGTTGGTCCACAAAGACCCAATCGCCCTCAAATAATTCATCATGACGCAAAAGAACTTTAACTAAGACCGGAAGAATATACTGATCGTCACCACTCATTTTTACTATCGCAAAGTGACCCGACAGGAATACTGATAAAAAATCATGTACTCCTACTAGAGGAATATTACCTGCCATTACAATACCCACACGGTTACGATTGATAGTCGTTACTCCACCTTCTTGAGTCCTCCAATCCTTGAGATTTTCTACCGTCAGTTGCTCTCCCCAAGCCTCTAGCGCTTGAATAATATTCTGCTCAATGAACCAGCCGTTATGACGAAACGATTGATTTACCGCTGTCTTTAGTTCATCTGAAAGATCCTCAAGACCGTTGGAAATTGATTTTCCTGAAACGAACTCCCTAATGAACAATCCTAATTGGGAAACTGCTTCAATCCTGTGGTCAGTAAAAAACATTGGCGTTACCTTTGCGTTATTACTGCAAAGCTAAAACAACGGGGCTATATGGCTATTAAAATCACAGATGAATGCATTAATTGTGGAGCGTGTGAACCAGAATGTCCAAATAATGCCATTTATGAGGGTGCGCTAGAGTGGCGATTCAGTGAAGGAACCGACCTAAGCGGTAAAATTGTCACTCCAAATGGCAACAAATACGATGCAGACGAAGCACAAGAACCTGTTGATTATGACGTGTATTATATTGTTACAGATAAGTGTACAGAATGTATTGGCTTTCATGAAGAGCCTCAATGTGCAGAGGTTTGCCCTGTAGATTGTTGTGTGCCTGATAAGGAAAATGAAGAAACTGAAACCGAACTTCTTGCAAAAAAGGAATTCATGCATGAGGAGGAATAGCCTTTTAGCCATTCTTATTCTTTGTTTTTCCGCCGCGGCACAGCCAACAGAAGAGACTTTAAAACGTCTTGGTAACGAATATCTTAAACCATCAAATTCTGGGATTTCGGATTCATTGGCCAATCTTTTTGGCGATTCCCTATGGGCATTTATAAGTATTGAATCCAATTTTGGAGTACCTCTGAATAAAGTGAACAATTTGAGCGTTCAACTTCCAGATGATAAAAGCTTTGCCTTATACAGTTGGGCAGTGCCAAAAAAACAAACAGGTGAGTACTCCTTTCACGGATTTTTATGGAAACCAGACTGGAACGGACCTAAACGTATAGTTCTAGAAGATTATAATGCTGAAGGGGAGGTTTACCGTTGGTTAAAAGGAGGACAATGGGTAGGCGGTATTTGCTATGACATCATTACAAAGAAAAGTAAAGGGCAAAAATCATACACCCTTCTAATTTTTAGGCCTGGAAGAACCTATCATACGAAATACATTGATGCTATTGAACCTGGCAAATCTAGAAAGCAACTGCACTTTGGTTCAAAAATTTTCAACATCCAAAGCAATGGAGATGAGCACTATTTAAGAAGACCCTATAGAATCCAGTTCCGATACAACAGCAGTGTATCTGTAGCCGTACGTTGGGATGGAAAACACAGTGGTATCATTTGTGACCACTTGGCCCCTTCAAAAGAAAATCTTAAAGAGAAGTGGTTCGCCTATGGACCCGATTTTTCTTACGATAGAATTTACTGGGAAAGAGGCAAATGGTACATAGAAGAAGGGTATCCGCTTGTACAAAACATAGATATAGCACCTACCAACGGTAAAATACCTACTACATTAGATCCAAAAAAACAGCAGTAAATCTTAATGGTTTAACATTACTGGCATTACGAGCATCAGTAAGTCCTCACCTTCATCTGCACCATCTGCTGGAATCAAAATACCTGCGCGATTCGGAGCGCTTAACTCCATACGAACATTATCTGCTCCCAGATTACCCAGCATCTCTAACAAGAAGCGACTGTTGAAACCGATTTCTATATCGTCACCTTGATAATCGCAAGCTAATCTTTCATTTGCCTTGTTGCTAAAATCAGGATCTTCAGCACTTATTCCCATCTCTGCCCCAGCAATGCGCAAACGAATTTGATGCGTTGTTTTATTGGAGAAAATAGCTACCCTTTTCACAGAAGAAGAAAATGCGCCGCGATCTACCAACATGACGTTAGGATTTGATTGAGGAATGACGGCTTCGTAGTTTGGATACTTTCCATCAATTAACCTACATACCATCACTACATTATCAAAAGAAAACTGTGCATTGGTGCTGTTGTATATGACCTGAACCTCTGTTGAATCATAACTCATAGAACCTCTGAGCATGTTCAATGGCTTCTTGGGCATGATGAATTCTGCGGTACTCTCCGCACCTAAATCGGTTCTTCTATATCTTACTAATTTATGGGCATCTGTTGCCACAAAGGTGAGACTATTGGAATCAAACTGAAAAAATACGCCACTCATTACTGGACGAAGTTCATCGTTACCGGTGGCAAACAAAGTTTTACCTATAGCTGTAACTAGTACTTCTGCAGGCAGCACCGCAGAAGTTGCATCTTCTAATTCCGGGAACTTTGGAAACTCATCACCATCTATGAATGCAAGAGAATACTTGCCATAGTCTGAGGATAATTCAATGGTATGAGACCCCTCATCAAAGGTAAATGTGAGTGGTTGCTCTGGGAAAGTCTTTAAGGTGTCCATCAACACCTTTGCAGGAACGGCAGCCGAACCAGTATCTTGAGTTTCCACCTCTAGATTCACACTCATTGTAGTTTCAAGATCTGATGCACTCACGGTAAGTTCACCCTGTTTTAGTTCAAACAAAAAATTATCTAGAATAGGAAGTGTGTTGTTGCTTTGAATAATTCCTCCTATAAGCTGGAGCTGTTTCAAAAGCTTAGAACTAGATACGATGAATTTCATAATAGGTCTTCTTATCAATTGATTGTAAACAAAGATAAACGGCGCAATACGTTTTAGCCCTGTTGGATTCTTTTTTTATCACACCCTTTTGTTAATAACCGCTAGTTAAACTCCCAAGGAGTCAATATGAGGTTACGCCAGCCGAAGCGTTGGATAAGCGCCATTCGTCCATCCGGGAGCTCCGCATAAAATCTATCAGGATCCCATTCGTGGGCTTGACCATCCTCTCCAATGAGAATACCTTCCGTTTTTTTATAAAACGCACGAGTTTCCAACCTTTCACCGCCTACTGTATTCACAAAAAATGAAAACGCTGGTGTAGCGCTAAAAATGCTGTCCTTTTTCATCCAGATATTATCCGATGCTACCACTACACCTTCGTACTTCAGTGTGCGAACGGCACCAATCGCAGTCATCAATATTTGAGGGTTATTGTTTGGTAAAGGTTCTAATGCTTCGTCTACAAGCGACCAACTAGAAGCCTCTTTAGCCGGCGTATTCAATGTTCCCTGGACATTACGAGTAATCTTCCATAAAAACCCCTCCGGTCCATTTACCTTCATTTCTATACTTTCAATCTTATCTGGAGCTAGGCCATAGATGGTTCGATCTCTCCACATTGAAGGCTCGGTGAAGAATCGAGTCGTTAGATAGCCGTTAAACCCTTGGATATATACGGAAAAGGGTAATTGGGAATCCGCCATACGGTAATACGTTCCGAGCATATCAGGAGTTTCGGTTCCCACTATGTAATTCTTGACCAATTGGTCACCGCTATAGACCTCAACCCACTTTCCGTAGACATCCATGCGTTGATTGACTGCTGGAACTGCGCTTTTAGCAACAAAATTTTTCAATGTAACATTGCCAAGCGTCTCTAATAAAACTTCAATAGCATCCTTTCTTACGGGAAACACACCGTTAACCAACCAACCTTGAGAAGAGCGCTCGAGTGTTACCTCTGATGGCTTTTTGTCCCTGATCACAACCCTAGTTATAGCGGCTGTATCATTTATTGCAAAATCGTATTGGGCTTTTAATTCCTCCAAACCATCGCTCTGCTTTGAGTTGTTGCAGGATATAAGCAGGACTGCTATTGGAAGTAGGTATTTGAGTGAATTAACGCGCATATTTTCTTTTTCTGAACCAAGTCAATGATAATGCTACTAATAACAATAATAATTCAGGTGCTGCAACATTGGTGAATTTCCATTTTGTGCGTTCCGCAACTAATTTATCCGCATTTAATAGCCTTAATTTTAGATCTCGTGTCCTTGTTTCCATCAGGCCCTGATCGTCCAACATGTAATCCACCAAATTCAGAATTAAGTCGTCATTACCGTATTGAATGTTGGTATATTGATCAAATCCCAATGGTAAAGGTTGGCCTCTGGGAAGTTCTGGATTAATCAAATTCAGTTGATTTCTTATGAAATCTCCATCACTAAAAACTGCCATGCTCGTTGGAGTGCTTTCTTTAATCTGGGGCAGCGTACTTCCCGCATTGCGCGGTGCTATTCTGTTTGCGTAGGCACTTTGAAAAGTTCCTTCCAAAAGGACACCAGCAAGGAGGTTTTCAGCAGTAAAAGTCCTAGGGTCAGGTCTATTGTACAACGATTCCAAACTCACTGTATGCGGTGTAGGTACGCTTTTAGCATTTGTAGAGCTTAGCAGCAGTGGAGTTTTAATAATTCCTTCAGCTTCAAGGGTGTCTAAAGTGCTAACAAACTCACCTTTAACGGCGTTGATATTGGCAACTGCTGGATGTTCTGAAGAACCAAGTAGCGGAAAGTATACCCAAGGATTTATACTTCTACGGTCGTTTATTCCTGCACATCGGATATCTTGGATCAGGTTGGTGTTTACCCGAATGCCATATTTAAATAGAAGATCGGTGATGTTTAAATCGAAATAAGTGGGATACGCAAGAAATTCAGGTCCAAAACTCAAGCTATCCATTTCGGCCTGAACGCCATCTATAAACCACAGTAGATGACCGCCGCCCATTAAAAATTGATCCAGCAAATATTTGTCGATTTCAGAAAAGGAAGCTGTAGGCTTTGCAATTATGGCCAAATCAAAACTGTTCAACCGGCGTACCATATCTTCAATATCCGGAGCACCATTCTCCTTTGCCTTATAGGTTTCCATGGAGAATCGTTCCACCGCATAATGTTCGCTTAAAACAAGGCCTATTCCTGCTGTTTTTGAGGCTGACAATTCTCCATGGCCTGTAATCATTGCAATTTTTTCTCGCTCTTTTGTCAGGAGTTTGCTCATCGCACGTGCTAAATTAAATTCCAATTGCTGAATACTAATGTTTACTTGCTCTGCTGGATTAAAGACCATAACATCTTCTAACAGCACCACCGTTTCTTCTTTCTCTTGGTAGCTTAAAATAGCAGCGGGAAATATATTGAGGACACTTTGACCGTCTTTGGTATTTATTTGTAATTGAACCGCATCAATACCCTTTGTGCCCAGTTGATTTTTAAATTCTAAAGGTTTCTCTGCTTGATTCGGATTTATAAACTCGAAGAAAATATTGGAATTCCGTGCCCCCCATTCTTCTAGCATATACTGGGTTTCTTGTCTAAGGCGCTCAAAACCTGCTGGAAAGTCTCCTTCCAAATACACCTTAATTAAGAGTGGTTCCTCAACCTGTTCCAATAACGATTCCGTTCCTTGGCTTAAAGAATAACGCCCTTCCTCTGTCAAGTCAAATCTAAAGCGAAGGCTTTGTGAAAGTATAAGGATTAGGACAGCGCTTAAAACATAGGCTATTTTGAAAGTCAGCTTTGTCTGTAAATACTTTTTTCCAAGGACGATTAAAGTCAAACTCAAAAACAGTAATACTACGCCTATAAAGTAGCCTAAGTCGCGGCCGTCAAGTACGCCTCTTGAAACTGAAGTATAGTGTTCATTGAAACCAAATTGGCGAACAGTCAACTCCCATCCACTAAACTTATAGATATCAGCCAATGCTTCGAAACCCAGATACATAACCGCGTTCAATGCCACTCCAATCACAAAGGCTACCACATTATTGGAGGTAGATGCACTGGCGAACAATGCCACTCCTGTATACGCGGCTCCTAGAGCCACTAAACCTATGAAGGATCCAAATGCTGCACCCCAGTCTAAATTTCCTACTGGTGATCCTAAGGCACTAATACTCCAAAGGTAAATACACGTTGGTAGTATACTTAAAATAACAACGACAAGGGCACCAAGATATTTTGCGACCACAAGCTGAGCAGCGGAAATTGGACGCACCGCTAAAAGTTCCATCATTCCCGTTTTAATCTCATCGCTGAACATGCGCATACTCACTGCGGGGATAAGGAATAAAAACACCCATGGTGCCAAACCAAAATAATTATTCAGCGAAGCATAACCACCCTCAAGCAAATTAAAAGGTCCATTAAATACCCAGAGCAATAGACCGTTGATAAACAAATAAACACCAATGATCAAATAGCCTAAAATGCCAGAGAAATAGAGTTGTAATTCCTTTCTTAATTGTGCAATCATGCTTTGTAATTATCTACAGTTTGGCGTGTCCATGCCTCCGGTTTATCATAAAATAATGCCTTGGTCTTTGGCCAAACCGATTGAAACAAAGGACTTGCTCGATAATCGTTTAAGTCGGCCTCCGAATCCCAATAGCTCAGGGTGAAGAAGTGATTTTTACTTTCCAGTAAATGTACCCCACGGCAACCGGGCTGCTGAGCAATAAGCGCTTTACTTTCCGAAAAAATCTTTCGAAAAACATCTCCCGTGGGTTGTTTAGGGTCTATGGCTAATTTGACAATACGCTGAATCATACCATGTCAATTCTAACCCAGTCGTGGACTTTCATTCCTAGTAATTCATCACTACCTCTAATATGTTCTCCTCCACTCTTCCCTATAGCTATTGCAAGCATGCCTTCTTCATTCCAGAGTGCTGCTAATTTTCCTTGCGGCACGTCGGCAATACGGTCATAAATCTTTTTTATGCTTCTTCCTCTAGACAACTCCACTGAAAACTTACGAACTCCAACATGATTGGTAAACATGGCTTTACTAATGTTGGTCATACAAGTGCCGAACCTGTCTACATAAACCACGTTTCCACTTATTGCATGCTCATTCACCCCGGGAACCTGCTCCTTGAGGCGTTTCACTGATGATAACGCCGGTCCCAATACGTCCATTTTTCCTCCGTCACTCAGATGAGCAGCAGCAGTAGCAAGAATCTCTTTATCGTCATCAGGATTAATTCCGCGTATATCCAATGAGCGCGCACCAGTAAATTTCTCTTTCCTTAAAACACTTGTTAGTAATCCGTTGTTTGTACCCAAAAAATACTGTCCATTCGATTTTAAACAAATGTATTCACAACCTTCTTGAGCCGATGTCCCAACCATTACCAAATGGATGGTTCCTTTCGGAAAGTCTCTGTAAACCCCGCGAAGAATATGGGCTGCTTCCAGTATATTATGTGGTTCTACAAGGTGACTAATATCTACGATTTTTATGTTTTCAATACGTCGTAGTACGCGAACTTTTAGTCGAGCAACGGTATTATCGCGAAGGCCATAATCTGATAATAAAGTGATTAATCCCATAGAAGTGCCGTGACCACGTGGTGTATTAATGAAAATGTAGTTACTTTGTCAAAAGTAAGGCAATTCCGCCTTCTAAAACAGTACTCAACACAGCAGTAATTGACACAAAAGGTTTTTGAACTCACAGGTGCGGATCCAGCGCAGCTCTACGGACCAAGCAATGTCTATCTCAAGCAGATTGGCGCTTATTTTCCAGCACTAAAAATTGTAGCTCGTGGCCACGAGATGAAGGTCAGCGGACCACAAGAAAGTATTGAAGAATTTGAGAATAAGCTCGAAGCAATCGTTGCATACGTTAGAAAGAACAAGCGACTCGATGAACGGGCTTTGGAAGAATTGATTCAGGCAAGGGACACTACCCGCACTAGGCATACCATGCTTAAAGATGAAGTGATTTTGCACGGTCCACAAGGTCGTATTATCAAAGCCAAGACTACGAACCAACACAAACTGGTGGAGACAGCTATGACTAATGACTTAGTTTTTGCTGTTGGGCCAGCAGGTACCGGAAAGACATATACTGCCGTAGCTTTAGCAGTGAGCGCTCTTAAAAACCGTGAAGTCCGAAGAATCATTATGACGCGGCCAGCTGTTGAAGCAGGTGAAAACCTGGGCTTTTTACCCGGTGACTTGAAAGAAAAATTAGATCCGTATTTGCAGCCTTTATATGATGCTTTACGTGATATGATTCCCAAAGAAAAATTAGAATTTTATCTGGAGAATCGTACCATAGAAATTGCCCCACTAGCTTTCATGAGAGGGCGCACACTAGATGATGCCTATGTGATTTTAGATGAGAGTCAGAATACAACGACTGCTCAAATGAAAATGTTCTTAACTCGAATGGGTGAAAACGCACGCTTTATAATTACTGGCGATACTTCCCAGATAGACTTACCAAAACATCAAAAAAGTGGTCTTAAAGAGGCCATTACCACTTTAAAAGGAATCAAGGGAATCGGCTTTGTTGAATTAGATGGACGAGACGTCATAAGACATCCCTTGGTTAAGAAAATAATAACTGCATACGACCGGAAAGATTGACAATGAATCAAGAGCCAACATACCAGTTTACAGGACAAACAAATTTTTATCGTGGGAAAGTTAGGGACGTATACACTATAGGTGAAGATCTATTAGTTATGGTGGCATCCAACAGAATTTCAGCATTTGACGTAGTTCTGCCTAGACCCATACCAGGGAAAGGTCAAGTACTTAACCAAATTGCGGAGCACTTCTTAAAGGCTACAGAAGATATAGTTCCTAATTGGCGTATAGCTACTCCCGACCCGCAAGTAACTGTAGGTCACAAAGCCGAGCCGTTTAAAGTAGAAATGGTTATTCGCGGATACTTATCCGGTCATGCTGCGCGAACCTATAACAGTGGGATTCGCGAACTGTGTGGAGTAGCTCTTCCTGAAGGAATGAAAGAAAATGATGCTTTTGAAGAACCTATCATCACCCCTGCAACCAAAGCATCCCACGGAGATCATGATGAGGACGTATCAAGAGAAGAAATCATTAATCAAGGAATTGTAAGTGAATCCGATTACACACACCTGGAATCCTACACTCGAGAATTGTTTAAAAGAGGAACTGAAATGGCCGCGGAGCGTGGCCTTATCTTGGTAGATACCAAGTATGAATTTGGGAAACTTGCGAATGGGACCATTGTCCTCATTGATGAAATACATACACCTGATAGCTCGCGCTATTTTTATAGTCAAGGTTATGCCCAAAGACAGAAAAGTGGAACAGCTCAATTGCAACTGAGCAAAGAATTTGTTAGAGAATGGCTAATGGAAAATGGCTTTCAAGGAAAAGAGAACCAAAACGTACCCGTTATGACAGATGAATTTGTTCAGCTCGTATCCAGTCGTTATTGTGAATTATTTGAAAAGATTACAGGAAATGTATTTCAACCCGCTTCCACTAAAAATGCGGAATTCCGCATAATGAACAACATAGAGAAGTATTTAGTCTCGGCTCTGTGAGAATAGTATTGAATTCGTAATTTTCAACTACTAATCGAAAGAATCATGTTAAGAGCAATTAAAGTCACAGCAATAGTTACCACCCTGCTTATTTCCACATCTGCATACGCACAATTGAAAATCATCAAGTTTGGCGTTAAAGGAGGGACTAACTATCCACAAGAGGGTTTAAGTCTAAATGATATTAATGGCATCGTTAACAATCAAACCTTCAATATTGATAATATTCAAACCGTTTATAGTGACGGATTTAACGCAGGTTTGATTGCAAGGGTTAGCCTTCCATTAATCCCCGTATATGCACACGGTGAAGCGCTTTACACCGAGTTTAAAGAAACAATTCAGGCAACAGGTGGAGATGCTTTCAATGTAGAATCTACTATTGAGCGAATTGATTTCCCAATAAGTGCAGGAGCCAAATTAGGCCCAGGCTTTGCAGGTTTGGGCGCAACACCCTCTATACCGCTTTCCAATGCTAGCGACCTGTGGACCCCCACTGAAGAAGCCAACTTCGCATGGGGTTGGCATATACATGCTGGGGTTAAGCTTTGGAGACTTCTTGGGGAAGTAAAATATGAAAGTGGTTTTGGGTTCATGTCTGGTAATTTTGATCAAAATATAGGCGGAAACGACTACACTATTGATTTGGATAAGCGCCGATCTCAAGTAATTGTTAGTGTGGCGTACTTTTTTAAGTAACTAATCCGTTACAAGTTCTTCTAGGTAACCTTTCTGGTAGAAGTGATGAATGACACCTGCGGCATACGCGTCGTGCTCTAAATGTACCATCCGCTTTTTTAATTTGGGCCGATTGGCACCGTCCGTTGCTAGATAAAAATACGTGTACCCCAATATTCGACCACCTTCAATTAATATGGCACACTTTTCATTATCCTTGCGACCAGGTCCAACTAATGTTGTATCGGTTGGGTATAAGTATTGCCTTATGGTACTAAGTGTCACTCGTTTCGACTTCGCTTTCCACTGAAGGTTTTTAGTATGTTTGAAATAATGTTTTCTGTCTTTATCGAGCAAAAAAGTAAACGGATCTAAAGATTCATTCATCATGAGGCGTTGCAAAAATTCATAAGTCGTCCTTGTTCCCTCAAAGAAGAATTCAGGTTGCTTATGACGGACTGGATATACCCGCACAAAATCAACGGAAATGTTTCTTTTTGGCTCGGTAAATATTCCAAAACTTAGAAACTGCTTTTTCTTGGTGCTATTATATACGGGACGCAGCCTTTCAATGGTTCTTTTATGCTGAATCTGCGCAATTGCCTCATTCCCTAAATCCTCTATTTCTAGGCTTTTTGCTTCAGCTTGAAGAGATAAGGCTAATTTATTATCAGCAACAAAATGCCTGTTAATACTATTCTGCAAGTCTTTACTATTACCGACATATATAAGTTCTCCCGAATCATTATAGATGTAATAAATGCCTACTTTACGATTTAAATCCTTCACTTGGTCTTTAAAGGGGTTTCTATTTTCACTGTCCGATTTTGAGACTTGAACCTCGTCTAAAAAAGAGCTTCTATCCTTCTCTAACAATATTTTTAACAGCGTTGTGGTCAGTCTTGCATCACCTTCGGCTCTGTGGCGAGCAGAATTAACAAGACCTAATTCTTTGGCCACTGTCTTTAACCCATAATTCTCCCAAGTTGGAAACAACCTTTTACAGTAAGGAATTGTATCTAAAGTTGCTCGATGATATTCAAAACCTAATGCCTCAAATTCTTGCTGAAAAATACGGTAATCAAAACCAATATTATGCGCTACAAAAGTAGCATCATCAGTTATTTTAACGAGTCTTTTGGCAATTTCATGAAATTTTGGAGCGGTCCGAACCATCTTATTGGTGATACCGGTAAGTTTAGTCACGTAAGGGTCAATTCCCCTTCCCGGATTGACTAGAGAAATAAATTGTTCAACTATTTCACCATTTTCTAAAATAAATACTGCAACGTCAATTATACGTTCATCACCCCACGATCCTCCAGTGCACTCAATATCTATAACGGCGAATCTCATCTAAACTTTTCTAGCCCCAAAAATAGCTGAACCTATTCTCACATGTGTTGATCCATTTTCAAGGGCAATTTTATAATCTCCACTCATTCCCATACTGAGCGTATGCCAATTAAGGGTTGTTCCAAGCTCATCAAAAAGGTTTTTCAGATAGGCAAATTCGCGGTGTACCACATTGGAGTCTTTCGTATTGGTGGCAATTCCCATGAGTCCTACAACCTTGGCATGAGGAAACTGTTCCAATTCACCTATCAGCTCGCGTAACTCTAACTCGTTTAAACCAAACTTCGTGTCCTCTTGAGCAATATGTACCTGTAGAAGGCATTGAATGGTTCTGTTGTTTTTAATAGCTTGCTTATTCAGTTCTACCAGGACCTTTTTTCGATCTACCCCATGAATCATATGTACAAACGAGGCTATATATTTCAATTTATTCGTCTGTACCGTACCAATCATGTGCCACTGAATGTCTTTGGGCAATTCTTTATACTTGGTCGCTAACTCTTGTACTTTATTTTCCCCAAAGTGACGCTGGCCTGCATCGTATGCCTCCATTATGGCGGATATAGGTTTTGTCTTACTCACTGCAATCAGTTGAACTTCGTCTAACTCAAGAGAATACTTCGAAATTGATTCCGATATGTTCATTTAAATACATGAAGCATCATGCCGCTTCTTAATTTCGGTTCAATATAAGTGCTTTTCGGTGGCATAGTCCCTCCAGCTAATGCTGTTTTTTTAAGTGTTTCTACACTCACTGAGGGTAAACGAAACCCAACTTCAAGCCCCTTAGCTAGCATCTCTTTACTTTGGTCAGAAGTCTTTTGATGCACATAAGTTATACGTCTATCCGTTTTGGCATCTTTTATTCCAAAAAGAGGATCAAGTATGCTGCTAAAAAGATATTCTGGTGGTAAATCACGATTTATGATTTGCGTTGATTTTAAAACAAACCATTCTCCTTGAAAGAACATTTCAACATCACCTTCAACTTTATCAAAGCCACCTTTTTTTTCATTTACTTCAAAAGTATCTTCCAGTATATCTAGTGAAAAATCAATATTTGAATTATTAATCCAGCGCTCAAAAGAATCTATACCAATGTCTTTTTCATCCATAAACATGGTAAGGATCATCCGAGCCTCTTGATTTTGCTTCATATTTTCTGCAACAAGTTTTGTAGAGCCAATTCTATGATGACCGTCTGCCAAAAAATACTCGTTGTTTTCATGAAATAATTTCTCAAGTGTAATTTTCAAATCATCCGGAACGGTCCATAATTTATGTCCGAATTCATCAGTTGTAACAAAGTCAAAAATGGGTGATGACAGCTTCACTTGTTCCATTAATTCAATGCGTCTTGAATCGGATGCACCAAACACTAAAATTGGCTCTGCCTGGAAACCTGTGCTTTCCAAGTACTCAGCAAAAAGCTTTTCTCGTGACTCAAGAGTTTTCTCGTGTACATGAACTTCAGCATTATTCACATCTAATAATCCAATAAAACCAGAGTACGTCTTACCGGCTGATTCTTGTTCGTATAAATAGTAACTCTGTTCTTTATCTAACCTATAAATACCCTTTTCAATGAACTCATTTAATCTTGAACGAATTAGTTGAAATCGTCCTTTCTTGGTTAAGAAAATATCCGTTTCTGGGCGAATAATCTGAAGAAAAGAATACGGATTTTTACGGAGTTTATCATTGAGCTCTTCTGAAGAATACGAATCAACAGAACGACTCAGTATGAGGTGTGCATTGTCGCGTTCAGCAAGAACCGCACGAAATGGTTTTAGCATGAAATTCTGTTCTTAAGTGAGAGAAAGTTACGCCATTAAAAATGCTAAATTAAGTTCTATGTCATCGCAAGAGATAATTTTAATTGATATCTCAAGAACTAACCCACATTTTGATTCAATTATTTTTACCAAAAATAATTACGCAAAAATCGAAATAAACATTCTCTATTTAGCACAACCTTTCTGGGGAATAATGTAATAACCATTAGAGTTTATCAATGTGAGCTGCTAACTCTATTCCTATTCTATCTTGGGCTTCCATGGTCGCTGCGCCAATATGAGGTGTAACACTAACTTTTCCATTCATTAAGAGCTTGACTGCCGGTGTGGGTTCATTGGTATATACATCTAAACCTGCTCCCGCCACTTTACCGCTTTCAAGTGCTTCTATTAATGCTTCCTCGTTCACTACACCTCCTCTAGAGGCATTTATAAGAAACACACCATCTTTCATCTTGGAGATTTCATCATTTCCAATCAAATCGCCACCAGGAACATGTACAGAAATAAAATCGCTTTCAGATAAAACACGCTCAAAACCTACATTTTCACAGGTGAAATTTACCTTTTGATTATCAAAGAACTCCAATTCAATATCCACATGATTATCGTGCATATCGGAAAAAATCACTTTCATTCCCGCGCCGATTGCGAGCTTAGCTAAAGCCTGTCCAATCCGCCCAAATCCTACAATTCCTAGTATACGACCTCTTAACTCTATACCCTTTGCAAACGATTTTTTCAAAGCGCCAAATTTAGAATCACCCTCCAAAGGCATTTGACGATTCGAATGGTGTAAAAAGCGAACAAGACCTCGCATATGCCCCATAACGAGTTCTGCTACTGAATCAGAGGACGCGGCTGGTGTATTGAATACCTTAAGACCCTTTTGGCAAGCATAATCAACATCAATGTTATCCATACCAACTCCGCCGCGACCAATACCCTTGAGAGAAGAACATGCGTCAATCAAATCTTTGCGAATTGTTGTTGCAGAACGAACCAAAATTACATCAATTTGATGCTCATTAATGAAATTTACTAATTGTTCTTGGGCAACTTTAGTAGTAAATAGTTCGTGTCCGGATGCTTGAATCGCCGTTACACCTGATGCTGAAATACCGTCGTTTGCTAATACTTTCATGAATATTTTTTTTCTAAATCTTGCATACACGCTACCAAGGCTTGAACACTATCTAAATCCATAGCATTGTACATAGATGCTCTATAGCCACCAACGGAACGATGGCCGTTAATACCTGATATTTTAGTATTGTTTATAAGTTGATCAAAATATGCTTTGTGAGATGCCTCATCTTTAAGGAGAAAACAAGCGTTCATCGTTGACCTATCCTCTGCCACTGCAGTACCTAGAAACAGCGAGTTACGATCTATTTCTTGATAGAGTAAGTTTGCTTTTTCATCATTTCTCTTTGAAATAGCCTCTACTCCACCATTGGACTTCAGCCAACGCAGTGTAAGCATACTCACATAAACGGAAAAAACTGGAGGTGTATTAAACATACTACCTTTTGAAATGTGCGTATTGTAGTCTAACATCGTAGGAATATAACGTCCGGAATTACCTAATGCACTCTTACGAACGATTACCAAGGTTGCACCTGCAGGTCCTAAGTTTTTTTGAGCGCCTGCGTAAATTAGGTCAAAAGTATTCATGTCTATGGTTCTTGAAAAAATATCAGAACTCATATCACACACTACAGGTACTCGGGTATTTGGGAAATTCTTAATTTGAGTGCCATAAATGGTATTATTGGAAGTACAATGAAAATAATCCGCATCTTCATCAATAATATAGCTTTTAGGAATATAATTGTAATTGCTGGATTTTGATGATGCAATTACCTCTGCTTGACCCAACCCTTCTGCCTCCTTGAATGCTTTTGAAGACCAAGCGCCAGTATCAAGATATTGAGCCTTACCATTTTTCGTTAATAAGTTATAAGCAACCATGGCAAATTGCATAGATGCGCCGCCTTGCAAGAATATAACTTCATGTGTATCTGGTACTTTGAGTAATTCTTTAGTTAACGCAACAGCCTCATCCATCACCGCTACAAAACTCTTACTACGGTGAGATATTTCAACAACAGATAATCCCATGTTGTCAAAATTTAAAAGCGACTCTGAAGCCTCTTTGAAAACTTCTTGTGGAAGAATACATGGCCCAGCAGAGAAATTATGAATTTTCATTTCTTCATTATTAAATAGGCTACAAAGCTAATTTGTTCTACCACCAATAATGCGAACCGCACGAAAAAGTTTTGGTTAATATTCACGAACTATCCACAAAATCAAATTAAAGCACAAGCGCACAATGAACATGCACATTGTATGCTGCTTTGTATGTAACTTTGAACAACACATTTCAATTTTAAATCACAGAATAGATGTCCAACGGAATTTTCAATGTACCAGTCGCATCAAACGAGCCGATCTACGATTATGCGCCCGGCACACCTGAACGCGAAGCTCTATTAGCTTCTTATAAAGAACAATACGCATCAACAGTTGACGTGCCCATGTATATTGGCGGAAAAGAGGTTCGCACGGGAAACTTAGGTAAATTAACTCCTCCGCATGAACATAATCACCTGCTTGGTCACTACCACATAGGTGATGAGAGTCATGTCAAAGCAGCAGTTAGCAGCGCACTTAAGGCAAGAGATCTTTGGTCAAACATGCCTTGGGAACATAGAGCGGCCATCTTTTTAAAAGCGGCGGAGCTCATAAGTGGAAAATACCGCTTTAAAATCAATGCGGCCACAATGCTTGCTCAAGGAAAGAGTTGTTACCAAGCGGAAATTGATGCAGTTTGTGAATTTGCTGATTTTCTAAGATTCAATGTAGAATACATGACTCAGATTTATTGTGAACAACCTGAAAGCGCGCCAGGAATATGGAATAGACTTGAATACAGACCATTAGAAGGTTTTGTTTTTGCTGTAACTCCTTTCAACTTCACAGCAATTGCAGGAAACCTACCGGCTACACCAGCACTCATGGGGAATACGGTGGTTTGGAAAGCGGCAGACAGCCAGATATATTCAGCCAATGTGGTTATGGAGATCTTTATGGAAGCAGGACTACCGGCAGGAGTTATTAATCTCATACACGTTGATGGACCGGTAGCAGGCGATTATATTTTTAAGCATCGTGATTTTGCGGGACTTCATTTCACGGGGTCGACAGCAGTTTTTCAACACTTATGGAAAACAATAGGAATGAATATTAATATGTACCGGGCGTATCCTCGAATAGTCGGAGAAACCGGAGGGAAAGACTTTGTAGTAGCTCACCCTTCTGCAAAAAGCAAAGAGGTAAGTACCGCACTGAGCAGAGGAGCATTTGAATTTCAAGGACAAAAATGTTCAGCGGCTTCAAGAGCCTACATACCTAAAAGTATATGGCCGGCCGTGAAGAAAGAACTTCTTGATGATCTTAACGACTTCAAAATGGGCAGTCCTGATGATATGAATAACTTCATCAATGCCGTTATTGATGAGCGTGCCTTTGATAAAATTGCTTCATATATTGATTTTATTAAAGAGCAAAAAGACGCTGTAATCATTGCTGGAGGAGGCTACGACAAGAGCGTGGGTTACTTCATCGAACCCACTGTTGTAGTTACTACAAAACCCAAATTTCGTACCATGGTAGAAGAGATTTTTGGACCTGTTTTAACCATCTATGTATACGAAGATGAGCAATGGCTGGAAACATTAAAGCTCGTGGATAGCACCTCGGATTACGCGTTAACAGGAGCCATTTTCTCCCGGGATCGTTATGCTGCCATAGAAGCCTCTAAAGCTCTTGAAAATGCTGCAGGTAACTTTTACATCAATGATAAGCCAACCGGCGCTATTGTTGGTCAACAGCCATTTGGAGGAAGTCGTAGTTCAGGTACCAACGATAAAGCAGGTTCTTATATGAATCTCCTGCGTTGGGTAAATGCGAGAACCATCAAAGAATGTTTGGTACCACCTACAGATTACCGCTATCCTTTCCTAGGTTAATCTAATTTTTATTTATTAATGGGGTGCTTTTTTGAGCGCCTCGTTCATTTATACCAAATCAATTTATTGAACTTGAAAATTTTGAATTTCTTTTCGAGTTACATAAACGACCTTTTTGGTTTCAAAAAATTCTTCTGTAAAAAATCGGTTGAGCGGTGTTAACTCTGCCTTTAAAGACCCTAACTCCTCTGCTAAATCGCCGCCTTTTAAACAGATTAGACCATTTGGACAGTTTTGGTCACGGCTATTCTTATCTAAACGTCCCTTAATCCATGGAATAAAACTTTGCATATGGGTTACGGCTCTAGAAATTACAAAGTCGTATTGATACCTCAATTGTTCGGCACGAACATGAGTTCCCTCTACATTTTCTAATCCCAAAGCTTCTGCAACTGCCTGTACGACCTTGATCTTCTTTCCAATGGAATCGACCAAATGAAATTCAGTTTTAGGAAATAAAATGGCCAATGGTATACCCGGAAATCCACCACCAGTTCCCACATCAAGTACCACCTGACCGGGTAAAAAGTTGTGTGTTTTTGCAATGGACATGCTGTGCAAGACATGCTTCAAATAGAAGGCATCCGTATTTTTTCTGCTGATTACGTTAATCTTCGCATTCCAATTCTCGTAAAGCGGCTTTAAATGCTCTATTTGCTCACGCTGTTTTTCTGTTAAATCAGGAAAATTCGAGAAAATAAGTTCAGCAGTATACATAATGCAAATATATGCTCGTAGTTGGTACTTTTGCTCTTTATGAAGTTTCAACTCAAACACACGGATCCAAAGAGTGCTGCTCGTGCAGGAATTATTACTACAGTTCATGGTAAAATATATACGCCAATCTTCATGCCTGTTGGTACAGCAGGAACCGTCAAAGGAGTGCATACTAAAGATTTAAAGGAAGATACTCAGGCTCAAATCATTCTAGGTAATACTTATCACCTTTTTCTTAGGCCTGGAACAGCTATTTTAAAAGAGGCCGGTGGTTTACATAAGTTCAATGGATGGGACGGCCCCATACTGACTGATAGCGGCGGCTACCAAGTATATAGTCTTGCTAATCAGCGAAAAATTGAGGAGCGGGGTGCTACCTTTGCTTCCCATATTGACGGAACCAAGCATCTTTTCACTCCAGAAAGGGTGATGGATATACAGCGAGAAATTGGCGCAGACATGATTATGGCATTTGACGAATGCCCGCCCTATCCAAGCAGTTACGAATATGCCAAGGAATCGATGCAAATGACTCATAGATGGTTGGATAGATGCATAGATAGATTAGGAGAAACCCAGCCGTTTTATGGATACAACCAATCGCTATTTCCAATTATTCAGGGATCAACTTTTGACGATTTACGCGAGGAAAGTGCTGAATACATCGCGAGCAAAAATGCGGATGGTAATGCCATAGGTGGATTAAGTGTAGGCGAACCTATGGAAGAAATGTATAAGCATGCAGCAGGTGCATGCAACCTATTACCAAAAGACAAACCGCGCTACCTAATGGGTGTTGGAACGCCGGCAAATATTCTAGAAAATATAAGTTTAGGTGTTGATATGTTCGATTGTGTGATGCCCACACGAAACGGACGTAATGGTCAACTATTCACGAGTGAAGGAATAATCAACATTCGGAATAAGAAGTGGGAAAACATTCATGAGCCTATTGATCCGAACGGAACAAGCTTCGTAGATACTGCCTACACTAAGGCCTATGTTCGACACCTCATTCACAGTAAGGAAAGTTTGGGAGCACAAATTGCTTCCATGCATAATATCAGGTTTTACCTGTGGCTCGTAGAAGAAGCGAGAAAACAAATTATTTCGGGTGATTTTGCGAGCTGGAAAAATTATATGATTCCAAAATTAGAGCGTAGATTATAGAGGTGAATAAATTAGATTGGTACATATTAAGGAAGTTCGTCGGAAGCTTCTTCTTGACCATGATTCTCATTTTAGCTATAGCAATTGTCTTTGATATTAGCGAAAAAATTGACGACTTCCAAAACGGCGCAACGATGAATGAAATCGTCTTTGATTACTATATCAATTTCATCGCGTTTTATGGAAATCTTTTCAGTGCCTTAATTCTCTTTATTTCAACCATTTGGTTCACCTCGAGGATTGCTTCAAACACAGAAATCGTGGCCATCTTAACTTCGGGCACTAGCTTTAACAGATTACTGCGCCCCTATTTGATTGGGGCAACCCTTATTTGTTTGCTTTCCTTAACACTTAACCACTTGTTAGTGCCACAGACGAATATCAAGAGAATTCAGTTCGAAGAGAAATATATAACCGGAGCGAATCGGCCTATTAACCAAAAAGTACATCGTCAAGTTTTACCTGGACATTATGTTTATTTTGAAACCTATTCTGGTATTCGACAAAGCGGATATCAATTCACTTACGAGACTTTTGATAACCATATTTTAACTTCCAAACTAAGTGCAGATTTTATTCGATTGGATACGGCTACAGGTAAATGGAGGTTAGACAACTACAAAATACGCAAATTAGACAGCGCGGGTACTGAATCCATCGCAACAGGGCGCAAATTAGACACGGTTCTTCAGTTTACCTCAGAGCAAATAGCACCCAAACTGAACTCAATAGCGACCATGAACTCAAAAGAGTTACGTAAATTTATTGTTCAAGAAGAAATAACAGGAAATGAAAACATTGCTTCCTACCAAATGGAAATGCAACGTAGGTCTTCTTACCCGCTCAGTTCCTTTGTATTTGTTCTACTGGCAGTGTCATTAGCAAGCCAAAAAAGACGCGGTGGATTAGGTGTGAACATTGCTATAGGCCTCGTGCTTTGCGCAGTCTATGTATTTGCTATGCAAATCTCTCAAACCTTTGCTTCAACTGGGGTATTATCCACTGACAGATGGCTTGGTAGAGCCCTTACTTGGGTAACCATCCAACCCGCAGAATTTGCCATTTGGCTGCCTAACCTACTCTTTGCAGCCATTGCGCTTTGGAGTTATAACAGAGCACCTAAGTGATATGAATTCGTTCACTAAGGATCAATTGTATCTACACTTTATTGTTTTCATCTGGGGATTTACGGCTATTCTTGGTAAATTCATCAGTATTGATGCGCTTTCCCTGGTGTTTAACAGAACTGCATTAACCTCAGTAGCTATTGCATTTTATCTCATTTCTCGTAATAGAGGATTCACTGCAAACGCAAAAGAACTGTTGTTTATGTGGTTGTGCGGAGTGTTAATTGCCGTACATTGGATTACCTTTTTTGGTGCTATCAAAATTGCTAATGTGAGCATAACACTTGCTGGAGTTTCGACAGGTGCGCTTTGGTCTTCAGTACTCAGTCCTGTTTTGACAAAAACAAAATTCGATATTACTGAAATCATCCTTGGCCTAATTGTTATGGTTGGTATTGGAATTGTTTTCTACGAAAAACCCAACGCCGCTGAAATTAAAGAGCTTAGCTATTACGGGGTTGTATTTTCAAATTTTCAATTAGGATTAATCATTGCTTTGTTCAGTGCAATGCTCAGTGCATCATTTAGTATTTTAAACAAACAACTTGTACAACGCTACCCAAAACCTGTCCAGGTCACATTCTGGGAAATCACTTTTGCATTCATTTCTATAGTAATCCTCTCATTACTCAGAGGGGAAAATCCGATGAACCTATGGGCAACTAAAGAAACTGACTGGATTTATATTTCCATTCTCGCATTAGCATGTACCGCCTATCCATTTATAAAGAGTGTCGAACTTCTCAAACGGCTTTCGCCATTTAGCGTTATGCTTGCTATTAACCTTGAGCCTGTTTATGGTATTCTCTTGGCCGCCGTATTTTTTGGAGCCTCCGAAAGTATGTCTGCACAATTTTATATTGGTGTATTTATTATACTCGCCACCGTAATAACTAATGGTATTATAAAAGCCAACAAAAGAATACGTTAAAGTAATTTGTTTTGGTATTTTGCATAATGTGAAAAACGCAGAGAACATGGAATACCTTTCATTCGAAAAACCCATAGAAGAGCTTGAAATCCAGCTGAATAAAGCTCTAGAACTTGCCGATGACACCGGAGTCGATATGGCAAAAACCATAGAAGATATTCGAAAAAAACTTGTGGATAAGAAAAAAGAGATTTACGGAAACTTGAACGCTTGGGAAAGAGTCCAACTTTCACGTCATCCTCAACGTCCCTATACGCAGGCATATATTGAGGCCCTGACTGAAGGAAATTTTATTGAATTACACGGTGATCGTGGTGTCAAGGACGATAAAGCTATGATTGGTGGTTGGGGAACAATGAGTGAACAAACCTACATGTTCATTGGACAGCAAAAAGGAGTAAATACCAAGATGCGACAGTTCAGAAATTTTGGTATGGCTAATCCAGAGGGATATAGAAAAGCACTGCGCTTAATGAAACAGGCGGAAAAATTTAATCGACCAATTGTAACACTTATTGATACTCCAGGAGCTTTTCCTGGCCTAGAAGCCGAAGAAAGAGGACAAGGAGAGGCAATAGCAAAAAATATAATGGAAATGTCTCGTCTCAAAGTTCCTGTTATCTGTGTAATTATTGGAGAGGGAGCGTCAGGAGGGGCAATTGGTATCGGTGTTGGTGACAGAGTTCTCATGCTAGAAAATACATGGTATTCGGTTATCTCACCAGAAAGCTGTTCTTCGATACTTTGGCGCTCTTGGGATCACAAAGATAAAGCGGCCGAAGCACTTAAGCTCACTGCTACAGATATGAAGAAAAATGGTCTCATTGACGGAATTATAAAAGAACCTCTCGGTGGGGCCCATACAAGTCCTGAATTGATGTTTATAGAAGTTAAAAAGAGTATTTTAAAACACACAAAATCTTTACAGAAGCTAGAGACTGAAGAATTAATAGCACAACGAATGAACAAATTCTTTGGCATGGGAGTCTACGCAGAATAATTATGGAAGAAATACAATACAGCAATCAAAAATCAAAGCGGTCTGCACAAAACACCAATCTGATATCTAGCGGAAGAATACCTCCACAAGCAATTGATTTGGAAGAAGCTGTATTGGGCGCACTTTTGATAGATAAAAATGCATTAGCAAATATTATTGATATACTCCACCCTGATGCTTTTTATAAGAATCAACATAAAAATATTTTCAAAATCATTACAATTCTTTTCGGTAATAATCAGCCCATAGATATTCTAACGGTTGCCACAGAATTAAGAAAAGAGGGGTTAATGAAAATTTCAGGTGGTGAGGCTTATTTGGCTCAATTAAGCCAAAAAGTAAGTTCGGCTGCCCACATCGAATACCACGCTCGAATTATACTTCAAAAGCACATTCAACGGGAATTAGTTCGTATATCTTCTGAAATAATAGAAAGTGCATTTGATGAGACCACTGATGTTTTAGAACTTCTGGACAATGCCGAACAAAAGCTTTTTGAGGTGGGCCAAGGTAATCTTAAAAGAAATTACGAAAGTGCTGAAGTTTTGATTAGACAGGCCATTGATAAAATTGAAAATATTTCTAAACAAGAGGGGCTCTCCGGTATTCCTTCTGGATTCTCAGAATTAGACAGAGTAACCTCTGGTTGGCAACCTTCAGATTTGATCATACTCGCTGCAAGGCCGGGTATGGGTAAAACCGCGTTTGTATTATCCATGGCTAGAAACATGACCGTAGATCACCATAAAAAGGTTGCAGTATTCTCCTTGGAGATGTCCTCTATTCAATTGATAACTAGAATTATCTCCTCTGAAACTGGTCTTAGTTCAGAAAAACTCAGAAAAGGAGATCTCACAGATCGAGAGTGGAATGAATTAACATCAGGCGTCAAAGAATTAGAAAAGACCAATTTATTCATTGACGATACACCTGCTCTTTCCGTCTTTGATTTAAGAGCTAAGGTTCGGCGCTTGAAAAGTACTCAAGGATTAGATCTTATTATCATTGATTATCTGCAGCTTATGACTGTTGGAGGATCTAAAACGCTAGGAAATCGGGAACAAGAAATATCAACAATATCAAGATCTCTGAAATCTATAGCGAAGGAATTAACTGTCCCAGTAATTGCACTTTCGCAATTATCACGTGCCGTTGAAACAAGATCTGCTTCAAAACGTCCGCAACTTAGTGATCTTCGAGAATCGGGAGCAATTGAACAAGATGCAGATATTGTAAGCTTTATTTACCGACCGGAATACTATTCCATTTCTGAATGGGAGGACGGTGACCCTTCTGATAATCAAGCTGAAATAATTATTGCCAAACATAGAAACGGCTCATTAGAAGATGTAAGATTACGCTTCATTGCAGAACTTGCTAAATTTTCTGATTTAGACCATGGTTCAAGAATGATTTTAGAAAGTAAAATGAATGTTGGGGAAGACAGCAAGACAACAAATGACGGCTACACAAATATTACCCCACAGGAATTAGAAGGTGGTGATGTACCGTTTTAGAAAAATCTTAATCATTTTCTTTTTTAGTTCTGCCTCCTCTTATGGGCAGGTTATAATACCTATGGACTATGAAGTGCAAACAGATCATCTCAAAGCGTACGGCTTAGTGTTTGAGGCAATAGACAATGGATATGAATGTCATTGGCTTCTTAATCATAGGGGGGGGGGCTTTCGGTATTTTAGACGCTGATGAATTTATTATTAAGAAGGCTTTATTGAAAGGTGTTAGTTATGAAAACTGTAGCGCTAGCTACCTAATTTCATTAATGGAAGAATTAAAAAGCCCAAGCACAAACACCAATACAGTAGAACTTGAAAGAGTTCCAAAAATAGCAGTGTATTCCCCAGCTGGAAAACAACCTTGGGACGATGCTGTAACGCTAGTTTTAACCTATGCTGAAATCCCCTTTGAAACCATTTATGATGAGGAGGTGTTGGATGGTAATTTATTTCAATACGATTGGCTTCATCTTCATCACGAAGATTTCACAGGACAATATGGAAAATTTTATGGTACTTATAGGGACGCCGCTTGGTACATTAATCAAAAATCTCAGTTTGAAACCCATGCAAAATCTTTAGGGTATAATAAGGTAAGTGAGCTAAAAGGTGCTGTTGCTGAGGTTATCTCAGAATATGTAAATCAAGGAGGTTTTTTATTTGCAATGTGCTCAGCAACCGACTCTTATGACATCGCTTTAGCATCAAGAAAAACTGATATCTGCGAAAGTATGTTTGATGGAGATCCCTCTTCGCCTGGTGCAGCATTGGCATTGGACTACGACAAATGTTTTGCTTTTGAAAATTTTGATTTAGTCATGAATCCGTTGCGCTATGAGTATTCTTCAATTGACATTACTGAACAGCGCATAAGGCGCGTAAAAGAAGAGCAGGACTACTTTGAATTATTTGATTTTTCTGCTAAATATGATGTAGTCCCAACGATTCTTGTTCAAAATCACACCTCATTAGTGAAAGGATTTTATGGTCAAACCACAGCCTATGATATTAAAACCTTAAAGCCTTCGACAACTGTGCTTGGAAAAAGCAAAACGAGTGCGGCAGCTAAATACATTCACGGCACTTATGGTGAAGGGTATTGGACGTTTTATGGGGGACACGATCCGGAAGACTATCAGCACCGGGTAGGTGATGAACCAACAGACTTGAAAGAATTTCCTAATAGCCCGGGCTATCGTTTAATTCTTAACAACATTTTATTTCCTGCTGCTAAGAAGCCTCCTCAAAAAACTTAATTAAATAAAGACCACCGGGCGCTGAGCTGAATCCACCGATCTGTTCTTGGTGTAGCGCCAAAAGCATAGTAGTTATAGGTTGTCAATCCTTCAAGTGCATTAACCAATCGAATACCCCCAACAAAATTTGCTATTCTCGCCTCAAAATAAATGGTAGACCATGGATAAAGACCAGCCAAATGTTCTTCTTGTAAAGACCAAATAGGCAGACCAATTAGGTATGTCGGTGTATAAAATGCGTCTTCGACACTCACGTTTACCCCAACTTTAAGCTGAAATTTAGAACCTATATTTTTCTTGTAATTAAGTTCAGTAAATCCTCCCCAGTTTGGTGTTGCAAAACCTCCTTCGGAAGATTTATATGTGGCGTATCCTTGCACCTTTATATTTATACCTTCCTTATAACTATGCAAACCCATTTGTGCACGTGCATATAAACCATCCCAAGCAGCTAACTCAGAGAAACTTCTTAAGTAGCGTAAGCCCTTTATTTGGGCACCGTAAGCTATCAACTCCTTTTTCCAAAAGTCACCTAATTTCCAATCAAGATGAATTTCATTTTTGAAATATGCATCTTCTAAATTTCGTAGATCATAACCATAGCCGTAAAGCTGCTCAAACCTGAACATTTTAGGCTTATTAATAATATTCCATGCAAGAGATAATTGGCCCGGAATACTACTCACTAAACCTATCTTATTTTGTACTTCGTAGGCACCAGCATTAAAACCAATCGCATTAATTGAATACTGCCCCTGAAAAAATACGATATTTCTTTTGTGATAGGAAAATTGAATTGTATTCCTCAAAAAAGACTGATTTGCGGCATCAAAAGATTCCATTGGATTTATGCTATCTAATCTGTAGCTATCTATACCAGATATATTACTCGCTAATACTTCATAGCCGGCATTCGTATATATTGATAAGTGGGTATTAGAATGCTCTCCGACATTAAAAACCTTTTTATACACTATTCCAACTTGAGCACCGGTAAGTTTCAATGAATCGTTATAGGCAAAATTTCTATTCGTAAGTATTGGATTAGTGGCTGTGCTGTCCCAAAAATACTCTGTTACGCTAATATCGTTTTTAACAGACCATTGCTTACTAAATACTTTAGAGGCTAATTTCCATCGACGATCAAGGGAGCGATATAATTTTAATTCAAACTGCTCCTCAAAAAGTACTCCCGAATTATCCTCAATCGCATAATTTGCTCTTAGTGTAGGCACATTAGTTTCAAATAACGAGGGATTTGAGAGTCCCCCATTTTGTCCGCTAGTTAAATTAAAATACCTTAATTCAATACCTTGTAAAGGATGGGCCAGTTTTCGTCTTTTATATACTCCATCTTGACGAATTTTGATATTTAATTCATGTCCATCTGATCCTTCGTTTTGATATAATCCAAGTGCATTTAATCGTAAATAATCTAAATAAAATTGTTTCGTAGAATCAATAGGTGACATAGCGCTCAATCCAAATACTTGTCCACCACCAATCCCCGTTAACAGTTTTAAGTCTGTTCTAGGAGCGCTAGCACTGTGAAATTTAGGCATCTTTAAATAAGAACTTGAAAATTGATGCCAACCGTCTATATTCGAACTCATTATTGGATTTATTGGGTCATAAGTAATTCCTCCAATTGCTGAATTTTGACGTTGCGTCCAGTTCCAATTCATACCTAACCATAATTGTTCTTCCGCCCTACCGTCTAATAGAAGCGTTAAACTATCCTTAACGCCTACATCATCAGAAATAAAATACCCTTTATCGTAAGAAACAATGCGAAACAAACTATTATGGAACTTGTAATTTGTTGAATCAGCATTTATTGAATCCAATTGAGTTGATAATTCTCTATTAGTTGTATCAATAAATAATTCATTCAAAGTATTGTATACTTGACCGATTAGTCCAGTAGACAGAAATACACAACATGTAATTAGGATTTGCCTCATACGGGCGTAAACTTAATCAATAATGGTTCAATAAAGAATGAAGTAGGGATTTCGAGTATAAAAAAGCCCAATCTATTTCTAGATTGGGCTCAGAAAAATGGCGGCGACCTACTCTCCCGGAATACCCAGTACCATCGGCGCTGATGTGCTTAACTTCTCTGTTCGGAATGGGAAGAGGTGATCCACACTGCCTAACCACCATAAACTTTAAATAAGATAACACATTGGAATATGAACATATAGGGCTTTCGTCTTTGAAAGCCACGGGTAATTAGTACTTCTCGGCTATGACATTACTGCCTTTACACCTGAAGCCTATCAACGTTCTAATCTCGAACGACCCTTAAGGGAAATCTCATCTTGAGGTGGGCTTCGCACTTATATGCTTTCAGTGCTTATCCCAACCAGCCGTAGCTACCCTGCGATGCATCTGGCGATACAACAGGTACACTAGAGGGCTGTCCAACTCGGTCCTCTCGTACTAAAGTCAGCTCCTCTCAAATTTCCAACGCCCACAGCAGATAGAGACCGAACTGTCTCGCGACGTTCTGAACCCAGCTCGCGTGCCACTTTAATGGGCGAACAGCCCAACCCTTGGGACCTTCTCCAGCCCCAGGATGTGACGAGCCGACATCGAGGTGCCAAACCCCCCCGTCGATGTGAGCTCTTGGGGGAGATCAGCCTGTTATCCCCGGAGTACCTTTTATCCTTTGAGCGATGGCCCTTCCATGCGGAACCACCGGATCACTATGTCCTACTTTCGTACCTGCTCGACTTGTTAGTCTCACAGTCAAGCATCCTTGTGTCATTGCACTCTACGTACGGTTACCAAGCGTACTGAGGATACCTTTGAAAGCCTCCGTTACTCTTTTGGAGGCGACCACCCCAGTCAAACTACCCACCATGCACTGTTCCCCTTTCGGGGTTAGGCATCAAACAAGCGAAGGGTGGTATTTCAAGGTTGACTCCACGCTGCCTAGCGACAACGCTTCATAGTCTCCCACCTATCCTACACATCTCTTGTCCAATGTCAATACAAAGTTGTAGTGAAGGTTCACGGGGTCTTTTCGTCCCGCTGCGGGTAATCGGCATCTTCACCGATACTACAATTTCACCGAGCTCATGGCTGAGACAGTGCCCAGATCGTTACACCATTCGTGCAGGTCGGAACTTACCCGACAAGGAATTTCGCTACCTTAGGACCGTTATAGTTACGGCCGCCGTTTACTGGGGCTTCAATTCAATGCTTCGCTATAAAAGCTAACATCTCCTCTTAACCTTCCAGCACCGGGCAGGTGTCAGACCCTATACATCATCTTTCGATTTAGCAGAGTCCTGTGTTTTTGATAAACAGTCGCCTGGGCCTTTTCACTGCGGCCCCCTATTAGGGGGCGTCCTTTCTCCCGAAGTTACAGGACTATTTTGCCTAGTTCCTTAGCCATGAATCACTCGAGCGCCTTAGAATTCTCATCCCATCTACCTGTGTCGGTTTACGGTACGCGTTGTTTATACCTGAAGTTTAGAGGTTTTTCTTGGATGCCTTTAGGCACACTATCCAATTGTCCGAAGACTCTTGGTACTATCGACCTTCTCCAAATCTTGCGGATTTACCTACAAGATTTATAAATACAGCCTTCAACGCACTATTCCGTCAGTGCGCGGTGCTTTCAATACATCGTCACCCCATCACAGTATAAACAAGTACAGGAATATTAACCTGTTGTCCATCGACTACCCCGTTCGGGTTCGCCTTAGGTCGCGACTAACCCTCAGCTGATTAGCATAGCTGAGGAAACCTTAGATTTTCGGCGAGCGGGTTTCTCACCCGCTTTATCGTTACTCATTCCTACATTTTCTTTTCTAGCCGCTCCAGCAAACCTCACAGTTCACCTTCGGCGCAACTAGAATGCTCCCCTACCACATTTCTGTCCATTGCTTCGGTAGTATACTTATGCCCGATTATTATCCACGCCGGACCGCTCGACTAGTGAGCTGTTACGCACTCTTTAAATGAATGGCTGCTTCCAAGCCAACATCCTAGCTGTCTAAGCAGTCTGACCACGTTTGATCAACTTAGTATACATTTGGGGACCTTAGCAGATGGTCTGGGTTCTTTCCCTCTCGGACATGGACCTTAGCACCCATGCCCTCACTGCCGTGAAACAAGTAGTAGCATTCGGAGTTTGACAGGATTTAGTAGGCGGTGAAGCCCCCGCATCCAACCAGTAGCTCTACCTCTACTACTCTTTACCACGACGCTGTACCTAAATACATTTCGGGGAGAACGAGCTATTTCCGAGTTTGATTGGCCTTTCACCCCTACCCACAGGTCATCCGAAGACTTTTCAACGTCAACCGGTTCGGTCCTCCACTTTGTGTTACCAAAGCTTCAACCTGCCCATGGGTAGATCACTCGGTTTCGCGTCTACCGCCACTAACTGTACGCTCTATTCAAACTTGCTTTCGCTTCGGCTGCGGACCTGAAGTCCTTAACCTTGCTAGTGACGAGTAACTCGTAGGATCATTATGCAAAAGGCACGCCGTCACATCTTATGATGCTCCGACCGCTTGTAAGCAAACGGTTTCAGGTTCTATTTCACTCCCTTATTCAGGGTACTTTTCACCTTTCCCTCACGGTACTAGTTCGCTATCGGTCTTGCAGGAGTATTTAGCCTTACCAGATGGTTCTGGTGGATTCAGACAGGATTTCACATGTCCCGCCCTACTCAGGATACCACTAGAAATTATTCGCACTTACTTATACGGGACTATCACCCTCTTCGGTTCAACTTTCCAGATGATTCTAATTCGTGGAACATTTCACAACGTGGTCCTACAACCCCAACTCTGCCAAAACAGAGTTGGTTTGGGCTAATCCAATTTCGCTCGCCGCTACTATCGGAATCATTAATTATTTTCTCTTCCTCCGGGTACTTAGATGTTTCAGTTCTCCGGGTTTGCTCCTAAAAAGGTGACTGGTCTTCAACCAGCCGGGTTGCCCCATTCGGAAATCTACGAATCAAAGGTTATGTGCACCTCCTCGCAGCTTATCGCAGCTTATCACGTCCTTCATCGCCTCTGCAAGCCAAGGCATCCGCCGTTTGCTCTTAATTACTTTCTTAAGACGCTTACTCTATATGTTCATACCAATATGTCAAAGAACTTTCTGATTATCATAACAAAGTCAATCCCTACTAAAGATTGACTTTACTAAACCAAAGTGGAGAATATCGGAGTCGAACCGATGACCTCCTGCGTGCAAGGCAGGCGCTCTAGCCAGCTGAGCTAATTCCCCTTTCTGTATCTACTAGTAGTCTCGGGCGGGCTCGAACCGCCGACCTCTACATTATCAGTGTAGCGCTCTAACCGGCTGAGCTACGAGACTTCAGAAAGGTTTATAAGATTTAAGAAAACAAAGAAGAAAAACCTATTAAATTATAATTGAGTCATAACTATCTTTTTCTCTAAAAAGGAGGTGTTCCAGCCACACCTTCCGGTACGGCTACCTTGTTACGACTTAGCCCTAGTTACTAGTTTTACCCTAGGCAGCTCCTTGCGGTTACCGACTTCAGGTACCCCCAGCTTCCATGGCTTGACGGGCGGTGTGTACAAGGCCCGGGAACGTATTCACCGCGCCATGGCTGATGCGCGATTACTAGCGATTCCAGCTTCACGAAGTCGAGTTGCAGACTTCGATCCGAACTGAGATAGAGTTTAAGGATTCGCTCTCTGTCACCAGGTGGCTGCCCTCTGTCTCTACCATTGTAGCACGTGTGTAGCCCAGGACGTAAGGGCCGTGATGATTTGACGTCATCCCCACCTTCCTCTCAGCTTGCGCTGGCAGTCTTCTTAGAGTCCCCGGCCGAGCCGCTGGCAACTAAGAATAGGGGTTGCGCTCGTTGCAGGACTTAACCTAACACCTCACGGCACGAGCTGACGACAACCATGCAGCACCTTGTAATCTGCTCCGAAGAGAAAGTCTGTTTCCAGACCGGTCAAACTACATTTAAGCCCTGGTAAGGTTCCTCGCGTATCATCGAATTAAACCACATGCTCCACCGCTTGTGCGGGCCCCCGTCAATTCCTTTGAGTTTCACCGTTGCCGGCGTACTCCCCAGGTGCATCACTTAATACTTTCGCTTGGCCGCTGACATTGTATCGCCAACAGCGAGTGATGATCGTTTACGGCGTGGACTACCAGGGTATCTAATCCTGTTCGCTCCCCACGCTTTCGTCCCTCAGCGTCAGTTACATGTTAGTAAGCTGCCTTCGCAATTGGTGTTCTGAGTCATATCTATGCATTTCACCGCTACATGACTCATTCCGCCTACTTCATTTGTACTCAAGATTTTCAGTATCAATGGCAGTTCGACAGTTAAGCTGTCGGCTTTCACCACTGACTTAAAAATCCGCCTACGGACCCTTTAAACCCAATGAATCCGGATAACGCTTGGATCCTCCGTATTACCGCGGCTGCTGGCACGGAGTTAGCCGATCCTTATTCGTATGGTACCGTCAGTTATCTACACGTAGATAAGTTTCTTCCCATATAAAAGAAGTTTACAACCCATAGGGCCGTCATCCTTCACGCGGCATGGCTGGTTCAGAGTTGCCTCCATTGACCAATATTCCTCACTGCTGCCTCCCGTAGGAGTCTGGTCCGTGTCTCAGTACCAGTGTGGGGGGTCACCCTCTCAGGCCCCCTACCCATCGTCGCCTTGGTGAGCCGTTACCTCACCAACAAGCTAATGGGACGCATGCCCATCTCATACCGAAATTCTTTAATCATAAAAACATGCGAACTTATGATACTATGGAGTATTAATCCTCGTTTCCAAGGGCTATTCTCCAGTATGAGGTAGGTTGCATACGCGTTACGCACCCGTGCGCCGGTCGTCAGCAAAAGCAAGCTTTTCTGTTACCCCTCGACTTGCATGTGTTAGGCCTGCCGCTAGCGTTCATCCTGAGCCAGGATCAAACTCTCCATTGTAATGTTTTGTTTGTTTCCTAGCTATTAACTCAAGGATAATTGACAAGGTTTTTGCATTCCTTGTTTCTTAAATCAATATGTAAAGAACTTTTTTCTTTTTCTACCCCTATCTTTCGAACGGGGCGGCAAATATACGTTGCTATATTTTACCTACGCAACACTTTTGTTTGTTTTTTTAGAAATATTTTGCTTCTCACAAAACACTTTAATTCTAAATTTTCATTTTTAAATAAAGACAGTGACTATGGATTAGCTACTTTGTTTCTTTTTAAGAAATAATCATGAATATTTTGTATGAAATATTCATGATTATAATGTGGATTATTACACTACCTAAACAAATAACCTTAAAAACATATCTTATTTGCAAAGCGATTGCAAATGTAGGTGGAACATTACCACATACCTCATAAAATGTAACTTTATAAGGGTCAACACAAATCTGATGATTAAGGTTTTGACAATGAAACCTCAACTACCCTTCCTTTCATGACCCTATGATTATTAAGTGTAAAATGCTTAATGTATTTAGCCATTTGTTCAGGATGAACAGGAGCTTGATAACCAGGAAATGCTTTCTCAAGCATTTCGGTTTGTACAGCGCCCAATGCAAGACAGTTAAATGTCCAATTTGTTGACTCACTGTATTCTACCTGAAGACACTCTGTAAGTATACTAAGAGACCCTTTAGAAGAGCTGTATGCACTTAGACCTGGAAATTTTACAGAACCAGTCACTCCCCCAACAGAACTTATGTTTACAACATGTACACCTTGACTAAATTGAGGCATTAACTTTTGAATTAAATGTATTGGACCAAAAACGTTAGTCCTGTAAACCACATGTAAATCCTCCGAAGTAATTGAATCGAATGATTTGTTAATTAACGTGCCTGCATTGTTAATTAGTGCATCGACTTGGAGCTTGGGTAAATCATCCTCTCTGATATTGGTAAGATCTATTGACTTGCATATCAGAGTTTCGGGATATTGTTCCAGAAGTCCTGAAAGTGCATTGCAGTTTCTTGTTAATACTACAACAGTAAAATTATCTGCTAAAAATGCTCTAACAGTTTCTAGCCCTATTCCTCGGGAGCCTCCCGTAATCCATATATTTTTCATACTAATTCTAATTTAGTCATTAAATAAAGCAGCCCGAACATCAGTTCGGGCTGTTATAAACGTGATATTTAAAGGCCTCTTATGCGAACATAGTAATTGGATTTTCTAAAAACCCTTTAATCGTCTGCAGAAATGCCGCTCCTGAAGCTCCATCAATTACTCGATGATCGCAACTTAATGTAATCTTCATTACATTTCCCGGCACTACAGCACCGTCTTTTACAACAGGTACTTGTTTGATTCCTCCTACCGCAAGTATAGCGGCATCTGGAGGATTCACAATCGCAGTGAACTCTTCAATACCGAACATACCAAGATTTGAAATTGTAAAAGTATTTCCTTCCCAATCTGCAGGCTGTAATTTTTTATCTTTTGCTTTGCTGGCCAAGTCTTTAACATTTGCACTAATGTTAGCTAAAGACATTAAATCTACATGTCTGAGAACCGGTACTAACAAACCATCCTCAACTGCAACTGCAACGCCAATATGGACATGATCACTCTGGCGAATTCTATCACCCATCCATGCTGAATTTATTGCAGGGTGTTTTTTAAGTGCAAGGGCACATGATTTTATCACCAAATCATTAAAACTGATTTTTGTATCTCCATTAGAGTTCAGAGCTTTTCTCGCATCTATAGCACGATCCATGTTTATATCCATGGTAATATAAAAGTGGGGAGCACTAAACTTACTTTCGCTCAACCGCTTCGCAATTACTTTACGCATTTGACTTACAGGCGTATCAGTAAAGTTTTCTACACCCACAGGCACAGCATTAACTCCTGGCTGTACAGAAGTATGAAATGCTGGATTGAAGGAGTCTACATCGCGCTTTATGATACGACCACGGTCTCCCGAACCTTGAAGCATATTTAAATCAATACCTCGCTCTGATGCTAACTTTCTAGCTAAAGGAGAAGCCTTTACACTTCCATCTGATGGGACAACAATTGGTACTACCGGAGCAACGTTAGCAACCGAAGCAACGGTGACTGGAGCCTCTTCAACAGGAGTTGGGTTAGAAACCTCTTCTTTGACAGGGTCTTCTGGTGGCACAGAACCTCCTTTAAGGGATTCTATATCTTCACCTTCTTCTCCTAGGATTGCTAAAACCGTATCCACTGGAGACATTTCGCCTTCGCCGGTTCCAATATACAAGAGAATACCTTCTTGACCCGGGAAAGCCTCAAATTCCATTGTGGCCTTATCAGTTTCAATCTCAGCTAATAAATCTCCTTCACTTACTCGATCTCCAACATTTTTGTGCCATTTAGCCACAACCCCCTCAGTCATTGTATCCGAAAGACGGGGCATATTAATAACGATAGCCATAATTCCTTTTAATCTTTAATAAATGGATAATCTTCTTGAGCATATACACCTTCATACACTTCAGAAGCATCAGGGAAGTCACTAGCTTCAGCGAATTCAACACATTCTTTAACTAAGTCTTTAACGTGCTGATTGATTTTTTCAATTTCCGAGTCACTAGCCCACCCTTCCGCTTTGATTTTATTTAAACACAAGGTAATTGGATCTTTTGCTTGGTATTCAGCTACCTCATCCTTAGATCTATATTTCTGCGGATCAGACATGGAGTGCCCTTTGTAACGGTATGTTCGTATTTCAAGAAGCGTTGGACCATCTCCGTTACGAGCGCGCTCCATAGCTTCGTGAACTGCATCATATACAGAAATGGGATCCATACCGTCTACGGCGCGATTTGGCATTTCATATCCGTCACCAAGTTTATGGATATCCGTATGATTAGCTGTGCGCTCAACCGATGTTCCCATGGCATAGCCATTGTTCTCTACAATAAAGACTACTGGTAACTGCCAAATCATTGCTAAGTTGGCGGTTTCGTGCCATGCACCTTGTCTTATTGCGCCATCTCCCATGTAGGTGAGAGTGACATTCTTTTTTTCTTTGTACTTATCAGCAAAAGCTAAGCCTGCACCTAAAGGAATCTGACCACCTACAATACCGTGTCCGCCCCAGAAGCCAAGTTCGGGTGAAAACATATGCATAGAACCTCCTTTACCACGTGATGTTCCAGTTACCTTTCCCATCAATTCTGCCATAATTCTTCGTGGATCCTCACCAAGAGCAATCGGTTGGACGTGGTTACGGTAGGCTGTAATCATCTTGTCACCGTCCTCCATTGCATAGGCTGAACCTGCTAAAATAGCTTCTTGTCCATTGTATAAATGCAGGAACCCACGAATTTTTTGCTGTATGTATAAGGCTGCCGACATGTCTTCAAACTTTCTCCAGAAAAGCATGTCTTCATACCATTTGAGATATGTCGCTTTAGTAATGCGCTTTTTGGCCATTATATTAAGTGTATTTGAGCGACAAAAATAATCCAAAACCGCACCTAGCAAAAGAGAATACGATTTAAGTTTTAATTATCCAAGAAACTTATTAATAGTTTACTGCGCCAAAAAGCCGTCAATATTGAATGCCATGGAGAATCGCAGCGTATTTTCTAATGGTGATCGCGTGGTTGGGCTTGCAGGAATTAAATAAGCCATATCAATGCTAAATACATTATAAATAAGCCCAAAACCTAGAGTAACATACTGACGATTACCCTTTAACTTGTGCTCTTGTAAATAACCACTTCTTGCAAACAAGAAATCATTATACTTGTACTCTATTCCAAAGTTGTAAATATTTTCTTGAAGTAACTCAGTAAAGCCATCTGGTTTTGCTGCGGGATTAAAACTTTGAATTACACCAATCAACGGGGTCATATCATCCGAGTCAACACCTGCTATAATTTCACCATTAGCACCGTATTCTGGTGGGGTCGGTACTAAGAGACGATTTATATCTAAGTATACGGAGAACAGATTATATTCATCAATTTGTAAGTGATATCCACCTCCTATCCTAAGGTTGGTTGGTAAATAATCTGAGTTGCCGCTCTCTGAATAAGCAATCTTTGCACCCAAATTGGTAATAGCTATACCGGAGGTGAAGGCTTGTTTTCTTCCGTCCTTAACGTTGTTAAAGTTGCTTTGATAGTAAAACCCTAAGTCTGCCGCTCCACTCTGCCCAGGTTTGGTTTGAAGTCCCTGAACAACTTGTCCTTGGGCAATGTCAGAGTAAATCCATCGAAGCGCAGTGCCTGCACTCCAATAATCACTCAGCTTCAATGCATAAGCAACATCAAAGTAAAACTCATAAGGATTAAATGTACCCAAACTATTTCCGCTACCGTCTGTGAAATTAATTTCACCCAACGAAAAATATCTTAGAGAAGCTGATATACCTTGTCTATCACTTAAAGCCTTGGAATAATTAACATAAGCCAAATCAATATCGGGGACTAAACGGGACATCCAAGGTGTATACGAAAGGGCCATGTTTGCTTCTTTATTCTCTAAAAAAGCAAGTTTTGCTGGATTCCAAGCGCTAGAATTTCCATCTGGTGTTGAAGCAACCCCTACATCTCCCATCGCTCCTGCTCGCGAATCTGGGCTCACTAACAGGATTGGGACAGCGGTTGTTACTACATTATATTTTAGATCATTTTGCGCATAGCCTTCAGATGCAAATGCAAGCAAAAAAAGAAAGAGAATATGTTTTTTCATAATTTAATATGCGAGTTGCAGCGCAAGTTTAACGTATATATATGAGCTTTTCTTGTATTCTCGAAGATTTTCCATCCAAAGTTCTCTTCCAATCCACTCGAGCATTATAAAAACCTGATGTCAATTTATCATCTGGAATGTCTGAAATTCGAAACATTGGTAAGTCAGAAGAAGTTCCGTTAAGTGTTGTATTTGCGGTCCATTCCCAAATTAATTTACCTTGGTTATCTCTCAACGTTAATCTTAGTAATCCTTCCTCTCCTTTTTGATTGTGCCTTAAGATAAAATTCAATTCGGTGGTAAATGGATTTGGAAAAACTTCAAGCTGTTCGAGAATAGGGTCCAAAGCATTCACTACGGTGAAGGTAATTTCATCGTATCCCCACTGATTTATAACATCCCATGCGCGAAGTGATAATGAATGTTCGCCATCTTCAAGGTCATAATATTGGAACGAAATACTGCCCCTAGTGAAATCATCTATATTAGACAAATAGGCTTCATTCACATTAACTGGATTACCGTCCAATTCTAATACAATATTATGTCCAATTCCAAGACCTACAGCATTAATTCCGCTTTCATCTTTCATAAGACCTATTGCTAATGGATTTGCATCGCTAATTCCGCCAGAAACAAAATTAGTGTCGTTGACAAATAATCTCACTTCCGGACCGTGGTTATCCGTAATAGTGCCATCATGTACTCCACCAATCAGAATATCGCGTTGACCACCCCAGGCATCCTCATTTTGACTTGCTGCATAGCAAACCACTTTTGGATTTCCTACTCTTAAATTTATATCAAGCGGCACTCTAAATTCCAGACGAAATATACCATCGCGCACTGAAGATTCCCCACGAAAGATGATGTTGTTTTGAGTTTCATAATTAAATACCGTACCTGCACCATCATTCCGGCGTGTCTGTAAATCTTGAGCCTTATCAAAAAAAGTCAACCAAACCTTTCCTTCGAAATTATCATCTATCGCCGAATTGCTGCCAACATGACCTTTAATTTCAACCCAAGAAAGCGCATTTAGAGTATCTTGAAATTCGCTCCACGGAAAACCATTTATAGAATCTAAAACCACTTCCTTATTCGGCTTAGAAAGGGGTATAGTTGGATCACCTATTAAAGAGAACTTTATCTTGTCGCCACTGATATTATTATTTTTGGTATCTCTTAAAACATCTCCCAAGCGAGGTGTTTCAAAACTCATCATTTTTTGATTCAATAATCTGTTAATATCATAGGTACTGTTGGTTGCAAAAACACTACGAGTAGTTGAAAACAAGGCAATAGCGCCGCCATCTCGATTCAAAAACAATTGCTCTCCGGCACTTACTCTATTTGGATCATCAAATCTGGTGAACTCACATGTTATGGTTGTAAAAACAGGTAACTTATTATTATTCGTCCAGCCATTAATGTCCTCCAATTGCAGTATCCGCTCTGAGGCCCAACCAACTTCTCCACCATGACCCACAAAACTAACAACTAGGGCGCCTTTTTCTATACTTCGAAATAATGCCTCTCTAGCTTTTGGGTATCGCTGAGAGCCAGGTTTAGACTCTTGCAGGTAAGCATCAGTATAGATTTTTATCAAATTGAGTTCAGGACGAATAGTATCCAATCGCTTTGCCAAGGCATCTTGAACAACCGCAAATTCTCTTTCCCAAGATTCATCAACATCATCTGCCACGAGCACCATATCCCCTCTCCAAGGACCATACCTCTGATCGCTATTGACATACTGATTAATTTTAGCAATTACTTCTTGCGCCTGTAAATTGTTTTTAACAGGAATTCTGCCTATACCCAAATCAAGGTCATCAGCATACCAATTAATTCCTTCTCCTTGATCTAGGTAGCCAAAATAATCGTCAGTGATATACGATGAGTAAAGGGAAAAGCTCCCATAGCTTTCAAAAGTTGGAATCAGATTTGTTTTCTCAGGAAGAGCTTGCTTATAATCGTATGAGGCATCACCGAAAAGCGTTAAATATTGCAATCTATTGGCCTGAAGCGATGACAGTTCTACAAGAAATTGTCTGATAGCCGCTAAATCTGGAGTGCCACCATTAACGTAAGCATATATTTCCTCTAACGAAACTGCCGTAGATTTCACGCCCACTGAGTTCTGTATATCTGCTAAATTTTGGGCTGCGACCATCATGGAGTCTGGGGCAATTATTAAAGCATTTTTTTCCAAAAGTTTACCGAGAGTCAATAAATTACCCATTCGAACTAACTGGGGTTTAAATGCATCATCCGGATGAATAGCTATAAACTCTTTGAATTCCTCTTCTGTAACCTTCCACCAGGTTATACCTGAATCAAAAAATGGTTCGATACATACAGGTTGATCGGGTCTAGTTACTTCGAAGACTAACAATCCCTGGCCTTCAACTTGAACGGTTGATATAGAGTCGGCACTGCGAGGAAAGTTTTGAAATTTTTTCTGATAATTTGGATGACTAGAATAATTATTGGAGGTAAGGTAATTTACTTTGAGTTGATCTAACCACAGAGCTGCACCATTATCGCTGCCTTTATCATAGTTTAACACAATTTGTTCAGAAGCGGGAAAGAATGAATTGAAGGACCCTTCGGTTACATAATTAGCAATCAAAGAATTAGATATAGCAGGGAACTGAATCCCGGTAGTCCCTTGAACTGCCAGAGACGTACCTGAGCTAGATGACCTTGCAACAGCATTTAATTCAATATGCATGTTCGAACTTCCCGAATTCACTAAAGGTTGAAAGGGTAATTCAAAAGTTTGGATAGTTGTAAAATCAAACAACTCACCAAACCATCTTCTACCCGTACCCACTAAATTGTACATAGCAGTATCTCTATGCCAAAACTGATGAGAATTAGTAATTGTTCTTGAGGTTTGTACTGCTAAATTACCTGAAATTTTGGTCATACCATATATGTTCGGCTGGTCGGTAGCAGAAATCAAAAAATGCTTAAAATTTGAATATGGATGTGCGGTGTATTGGTACCTTCCATCATCATTGTTCCATTCAACTCCATGTGAAGCGTTAGAATAAAAGTAAACTTTTGAAGCAGGATCTAAAATAGAATCGGAATCATCAATAAAATAAGGTGTTCCCGAAATAAAGGTCTGAGCAGTATCATTCAAATGAGATAAAACGGACTCCGTCCTTTGAAGTAGTATAAGCCTATCTAAACGATCTCCAATGGATAGAATACCAGCCTCAATCAAGTCATTACTATTCAAAACATGTATTCCTTGTTTCGCTGTTTTAAACTGAACATATTCTCCTTGCTCGTAACTCACTTGACCAAGCATAGGAATAGAGCAGATAAGGAATAAATGAGATAATTTATTGATCATTTAAAAACAAAATTAACTCAAGACATAACAAATGCAATGTAAAAAGCGTTTAACATCAAACGAAAGTGAAGTGAAAATCGTACTTTTTTTGCTTATACTTGTCACTCGAAACATAGTTACATCAATGAACGCATTGAAACAACGAATATTTTTGGCATGTACCGCCCTTATTATGAGCCTATTAAGTATTGCTCAAGATGCTCATTTTAGCCAATATTATGCTAACCCAATATATTTAAATCCTGCCTTTGCGGGACTCCAAAGGTGTCCTACAGTTCATACGAACTACAGAAATCAATACCCAGAATTGGGTGTTTATCAAACATATTCTGCTTCATACGACCAGTATGTGGATAAATTAAATGGAGGCATAGGACTAATCGCATTAAGAGACGACGCGGGTAATGGTGCCTTGAATCTAACGGAGGTGAGCATGGTATACAGCTATCACCTCGAGGTTAATAGAGACTTTACATTACTCAGTGGTTTTCAAGCAACATTCAGACAACGAGCACTTGATTGGGGACAATTTACATTCCCAGACATGATCGACCCATTTTACGGATTTGTACTCCCCACCCAAGAAGTACCACCAGGGAGCAACTTCAATAATCACCTTGACTTGAGCTTTGGAATGTTAGGATTTACAGACAAATGGTATCTTGGCATTGTTGGACATCACCTAACAGAGCCAAATGAAGCCTTTCTCAGTCAAAGTAGATTACCAATCAAGTTAACTGCACATGCAGGTGCTAACTTGCCAATCGGAAGAAAACGATTACACAATAGTTTGCAGTCATATTTAGTTCCTAATATAGTTTATCAACTCCAGGGATCAGCTTCCCAATTAACTGCTGGCTTGAGCTTTGCGCGCGGTCCACTAGCTGGAGGGCTCGCAGTAAGACAAGGAAGTTTTAACCCAGATGCTGTTATTTTTATTCTTGGAATTACACCTCCCGATGTTCCTTGGACTTTTGGATATAGCTATGATTATACCATCAGTGATTTAACAAATACTTTAGGAGGTTCTCACGAAGTTAGCCTAGGGTACAAATTTCCTTGTAGGGTTAGATCAACTAAACTTAAGGCACTTAAGTGTCCTAAATTTTAAAATATAATAATATCAATCATATGAATAAGTTCATTCAATTTTCGATTGCAACATTAACGACGACTATATTAATTAGTTGCGCAGGTCCTTCGTCGAACTCGACAGGTTGGGTAATTAATAATAAAAATAATGGCGGTTTTCAAGCCAATCTTGATTTCAAAGGCCAAGAAGTTGGTCCAGGACTTGTTTTTGTTGAGGGAGGAACCTTCATGATGGGGCAGGTAGAAGAAGATTTTGTGAAAGATTGGAATAATATTCCTCGTCGGGTAACAGTAAGTTCGTTCTACATGGACGAAAATGAAGTCACCAATTTAGATTATCGCGAATATCTCTATTGGTTGCGTCGGGTTTATGATTACGACTATTACCCAGAAATTTACAAAAGTGCACTTCCAGATACCTTGGTTTGGAGAGACAAATTAGCTTATAATGATAACTTTGTGGAGAATTATTTACGTCATCCGGCATACAATTATTACCCTGTAGTTGGTGTTAGCTGGTTACAAGCACAACGTTTTTGTTCGTGGAGAACTGACCGTGTTAATGAAGCTATACTGATTAAAAAAGGTATTCTAAAAGAAATGACCGATCAAATAGATGCAGATAATTTTAATACTGAAGTTTACCTCTATAAACAAGGCGAATACGTTCAACAAAATAAGAAAGGTTTAAAAGATTTGAATCCAAACAGTACCTATGGTAAAGAAGGTCGTCCTGCGAGAATAGAAGATGGAATTATTCTTCCCAAATACCGCCTTCCCACGGAAGCAGAGTGGGAGTACGCAGCCTATGCGGACGGCGGAAAGCGCATATACAATAGGGTAACGGATAAAAATAAATACACATGGAACGGTAACGGGACTCGTAATCCTGATAATGGAGATAGAGGAGAAATTCTTGCGAACTTCAAGAGAGGGCGTGGGGATAATATGGGTACTTCCGGTTGGCTAAACGATGAAGCGGATGTAACTATGCAAGTTCGTTTCTATCCTCCAAACGATTTCGGTCTTTATGATATGGCTGGAAACGTAAGTGAGTGGGTGCTTGACATATACCGTCCAACCAGCTCTTCTGATGTAAATGATTTCCGTGCTTTCCGCGGTAATGAATTCAAGCAGTTTGATAAAAACTATCAAGACATTGGATCATTGGAAGTTTTACAAGAACCACAGAAGGAGATTCGTAATGGCGATACTATTATTGTGCGCTTACCCGGTCAACTTCCGGTTCGATCTGAACGCATAGAAGAAAACGTAAATCGTCGTAACTATTCCAAGTCAGATTATCGTGACTATATCGATGGTGACGAAGAAAGTTCTCAAAATTATGCCAATCCAATACAAGAAGGAGAAGCTGCCATGTATAATTACGGTAATACAACCTTGATTGGAAACACATCACGTGTATACAAAGGAGGAAGTTGGAAAGACAGAGCATATTGGTTAAGTCCTGGAACAAGAAGATACTTAGAGGAGGACCAAGCAACAGATGATATCGGATTTCGCTGTGCTATGGACCGTTTAGGTTTCCAGAATGAGAATAATGCTCAGAAAAAGCGTCCTACGAAAGTCAAAAAGAAGAATTTCAAACGCTACAGAATGTAGATGAATGTAACAAAGACTTTAAGCCCCGCTTTGGCGGGGTTTTTTATTATGTAAATTCACATTATTCAAATTTAGGATTGCTATGGTTCCATTTGAGGCATTTCTTATGAGTTCAGGAGTCACTACGGACTCTCGAAATATCCCTAATAACTCAATCTTTTTCGCCTTAAAAGGAGAACGGTTTAATGGAAACGAATATGCATTAAAAGCTTTAGATTCCGGAGCAAAGTTCGCCATAGTTGATGAAGGAATTTTCCATGACTCAAGGATTATTAAAGTGGCTGATGTGCTTGAATCCTTACAAGACTGTGCCAGGTCCTATCGCAGGCATTTAGGTATTCCAATAATAGGCTTAACTGGTAGTAATGGAAAAACTACTTGCAAGGAACTTTTTCGTGCAGTTCTTAGTAAACAATATGAGACTTTTGCAACAAAAGGAAATTTCAACAACCATATTGGAGTTCCATTATCCTTATTAAACATTCCAATAAATAGTGACATCGCAATCATTGAGATGGGAGCCAATCACCAAAGTGAAATCGCATTATTGTCCTCTATTTGTGAGCCAAACATTGGATATATTACCAATTTTGGCAAAGCGCATTTAGAGGGTTTTGGAGGCGTTGAAGGAGTAATAAAAGGAAAGTCTGAATTGTACGATTACTTAAGAAAAACCAAGCAAAAAGCCATGGTCAGCTTTGATGACGTTCTTCAAACGAAAAATAGTGAAGGTATCCAAACATTTGGCTTTGGTCAGAATGCTGGCTTAATAACTTGGGCTCCCTCCAGCTCGTCAGAATTTGCCCGGATAAACATTTTTTCTGAGCAAAGCTCCTATAGCATTCAAAGTTTACTAAGCGGTTCCTTTAACGAGCAGAATATAGCAGCAGCAGCCTGTATTGGTCATTATTACAAGGTAGCTCCAAACTGTATTAAAGAAGCCATAGAGTCTTATGTGCCAAAAATGAATAGAGTAGAATGGCGAACAACTGAAAGCAATAAAGTTTTACTTGATGCGTACAATGCCAATCCTAGCAGTATGAAACTCAGTATTGATAGCTTTTCAAAGTGGCACAGAAAAGACGGTATCTTAATACTTGGTGATATGTTTGAATTGGGTGAAGCATGTGCATTTGAGCATCAATCTATAGTGGATTATCTAATCGCACTTAACCTTCAGAATCAATCTATTCTAATAGGTAGGTATTTTAGTGCGACCGATTGGGGCGGAGCAAAATTTGAAAGCACAGAGGCACTTGCAGATTATTGGAAAGAAAAAGGCGCCCCGAGGGACGCATCTATTTTACTTAAGGGCTCAAGAGTAATTGCCCTAGAAACTCTTATGAATATGCTCTAAGAGTTTCTTATTAAGTCCCTTGATATCACGATCCGCTGAATTTCTGAAGTTCCCTCATAAATTTGCGTAATCTTGGCATCGCGCATCAATCGTTCCACATGGTATTCTTTCACATAGCCATATCCACCAAGTACTTGAACCGCTTCTGTACTTACCCACATGGCAGCCTCTGATGCAGCTAACTTGGCCATGGCACTAGCCTTATCGTGAGGCATATCTTTATCTTTCAGCCAAGCTGCCTTATAAACTAACATACGTGCTTGCTCAATTTTCATTTCCATGTCTGCTAATTTAAATGCAATGGCCTGGTGTTCATATAAGGGCTTTCCAAAGGTTTCTCGTTCTTTAGAGTAGGTTAAGGCTATATCTAAGGCTCCTTGTGCAATGCCTAATGCCTGTGCTGCAATGCCAATTCTACCCCCGCTTAAAGTCTTCATGGCGAACTTAAATCCAAATCCATCATCACCAATTCTATTATCTTTTGGAACTCGAACATCATTAAACAATAACGTATGTGTATCCGAACCTCGAATACCTAGTTTATCTTCTTTTTGGCCAACTACAAATCCTTCCATTCCTTTTTCGACAATAAGAACATTAATTCCTCTATGTCCTTTTTCCCGATCTGTTTGTGCTATAACAAGTGCTATTTCACATGTACCGCCATTGGTTATCCAATTCTTAGTTCCGTTAAGCAGGTAATAATCTCCTTTATCCTCGGCTGTTGTGCTCTGAGAAGTAGCATCAGAACCAGCCTCTGGTTCACTTAAGCAAAATGCCCCTATTTGTTTACCTAAGGCAAGCTTTGGTAGATATTTTTCTTTTTGAGCTTCAGAACCAAAAGTATCAAGACCCCAGCACACTAAACTGTTGTTTACGCTAACCACAACAGATGCTGAAGCATCTATCTTTGAGAGCTCTTCTATGGCTAAGACATAAGCAATGGTATCCAATCCAGATCCGGAGTATTTAGGATCTACCATCATTCCCATAAAACCCAGTTCGCCAAGTTTTTTAATCTGTTCGTGCGGAAATGTTTGGTTGGTATCACGTTCAATAACGCCTGGGAGTAATTCGGTACGCGCAAAATCTCTTGCCGCATCGCGAATCATCAAATGTTCCTCAGATAGGTTAAAGTTCATCGAAAATTCTCTTTATTATTGGGTTATTAAATGTACGAAGCAACTCGCAATGTTTTAGGCTTAATGAGCGGCACCTCCTTGGATGGAATGGATGCTGCTATTGTCAGATTTAATAAAGACCAAAACCAGACTTGGGAACTTATTGAGAGTTATGAGTTTAGCTATCCTAATGATCTTAAGAAATTAGTAACCGACTGCTTTAAAAATGCGTCGCTGAAGAACCGAGTGGATGTTGCATTTGCACGTTGGACGGTTGAATGTATTCATAAGATACAATCAACTTGCGCGGTGCCTATTAACCTTATAGGTACGCATGGTCAAACTGTATTCCATGAACCTAAAAATAAATTCACCTTTCAAGCAGGCTGTCTTAAAACAATAGCTACACAGGTAAATGTTCCAGTTGTTACTGACTTTAGAGTTCAAGATGTTTTATTAGGCGGTCAGGGTGCACCACTCGTACCCATGGGAGATTCCTTGCTCTTTGGAGACTTCGAAGCTGCTCTAAATCTTGGTGGGTTTTCCAATGTTAGTCTGGGCTCCCCCATTCTAACGATGGGTGTTGAAAGCGCTTTTGATATTTGCCCTGTCAATTATGTACTAAACTCTTTTGCAAAGGAATTAAATATACCTTTTGATAAGGGTGGAAAAATAGCAGCTTCCGGGTCAATCAATCTATGGGTCTTGGATGAACTCAATAGTTTGACGTACTACGATAAAAAACCTCCAAAAAGCCTAGGGGCAGAATGGGTGGAGGCACATGTTTTAAATATCATTGACTACTTACTACCAGCGGATGCACTTGCGACTTTCTGCGAACATATTGCCATGCAGATTGGAGCAGTCCTCGAGAATAAAAGAACCTTAGTCACTGGCGGAGGAGCATGGAATGACTATCTTCTAGACAGAATTCGTTATTATGGGGTTGAATTGGTGCGACCAGATAAAGACATTGTGAATTTCAAAGAAGCTATAATTTTTGCGCTACTGGCCCAACTAAGAATGGATAAAAACCCCAATGTTCTCGGTCATACCACAGGCAGTGGTAAAAATCACAGTTCAGGGAAAATTTTTTGGCCTTAAGCACTACCTTAGACTTCCCTAAATACAGAGGCAATGAAAGATCAATTGCGCGAATTTGAAGATCGCCCAGCAGAAATCGTTTTTCACTGGAATGACACGTTAACAGCGGCTAAAGGCTGGGTGATCATAAACAGTTTAAGAGGCGGTGCTGCTGGTGGTGGAACGCGCATGAGAAAGGGATTAACTCAAGAAGAAGTACTATCATTAGCAAAAACCATGGAAATCAAATTCACCATTGCCGGCCCCGCAATTGGCGGAGCAAAAAGCGGTATTGACTTTGACCCGAATGACCCAAGAAAAGAAGGGGTTCTAGGGCGATGGTATAAAGCTATTTACCCCTTGTTAAAGAACTACTATGGAACCGGTGGAGACCTCAATGTAGACCAAAAAAAAGAGGTTATTCCAATTACAAGTGAGTTAGGTATTCTACACCCTCAGGAGGGCGTGCTTAACGGTCACTATCAACCGGGAGATTTTACAAAAGCCAGAAAAATCAAGCAGTTACAAGACGGTGTTAGTTTAAATATAACAGACCAAGCACTTTTTCCCAAAGGAGCTTTTTCACTGAAAGTGGGTGATTTGATTACAGGTTATGGGACCGCAGTTAGTGTAGCTCATTTATATAATTTGTGGGGAGAACAAATAGAAGGTAAGCGAATCATTATCCAAGGCTGGGGGAACGTCGCCTCGAGCGCCGCTTTTTACCTGAGCGAGATGGGTGCTCAGATTGTTGGAATAATAGATAAAGCTGGTGGATTAATGAATCCTGATGGTTTTTCTCGGCATAAAATCACAGCATTATTTAATGCCAAAGATGGTAATTCATTGGTCTCAGAGAGTCTTTTGTCATTTGAAAAAGTCAATCAAGAAATCTGGAGTTTAGGCGCAGAAGTATTTATACCTGCAGCGTCATCTAGACTGGTTACAAAAATGCAATTGGCTCAATTACTTGATAATGGGCTTGAAATAATTTCATCTGGTGCCAACGTACCTTTTGCTGATGAAGAAATTTTTTACGGACCAATTGCAGAACATGCAGATAAAAAATGTGCAGTGATACCAGATTTTATCTCAAATTGCGGTATGGCAAGAGTTTTTGGCTACCTTATGGAAGAAAATATCGAATTAACAGACACGGCTATATTTTATGATGTTAGTCAAACTATTTTAAAGGCATTAAAGAACATTGAATCCATTAAAAACGAACGAGTGAATATTACTTCAAAAGCATATACAAACGCATTAAAACTGTTAATCTAATATCCATATGACCTACACATTGATGCTAGTGGTTTTCGTGCTTGGCTATGCAGCCATAGCTTTTGAACACCAACTGAAAATTAATAAAGCAGCGGCGGCTCTCGTTACTGGGGTGGTTACATGGACCTTATACATTCTGGCCAGCGAGCATTTTCATGAAGTCGAACAACATTTGCTGCACCACCTCAGCGAGATTTCGTCCATCCTGTTCTTCCTAATTGGCGCCATGACAATTGTGGAATTGGTGGATGCGCACGAAGGCTTTTCCGTTATTACCAATCGAATTAAAACCACGAACAAAGTAAAATTAATGTGGATTATTGGTTTACTCAGTTTCTTTTTCTCCGCTGCTCTGGATAATTTAACTACCTCTATCGTTATGGTGAGTTTGCTTCGAAAGTTAATCGCAAATCAAAGAGATCGATGGTTTTTTGCAGGAATGGTAGTAGTTGCAGCCAATGCCGGCGGTGCATGGTCTCCAATAGGTGACGTAACTACAACGATGTTATGGATAAAAGGACAAATCACTGCAGGTACCGTAATTACTCAGCTTATTGTGCCCTCATTGTTTACTTTATTTGCTCCGTTAGCACTTTTATCCTTTCGATTGAAGGGAAATGTAACCCGACCTCAACGTGTGGAGATAGCAAATCATTATCTCGATTCTACAACGCCACTTGAACGAAATTTTGTTTTTTTTACTGGTGTTGCAGGGTTGATTTTTGTGCCTATATTTAAAACAGTTACGCATCTACCTCCCTTTATGGGAATGATGCTGTCTTTGGGTGTGTTATGGTTAATTACGGACATCTTGCACAGGAGAAAGCCTTCTGACGTAAAACACCACTTAAGTCCATTGGGCGTACTGCAAAAGATAGACACTCCCTCTGTATTGTTCTTCCTGGGAATTCTCCTAGCCGTTGCCTCTCTTCAAAGTATGGGACAATTGGAAGATTTAGCAACAGCATTGGATACTAGTATTGGCACTGACACGCAAGAAGGAGTGTATATTGTTGGAACTATTATTGGTCTATTATCTTCCATTGTGGATAATGTCCCATTAGTTGCTGCTGCAATGGGTATGTATGAAGTAACAGATGCTGGTTTATTCATGCAGGATGGGACTTTTTGGCAATTCCTCGCTTATTGTGCAGGTACGGGAGGTTCGGCATTAATCATAGGATCGGCAGCTGGTGTGGCCGTTATGGGATTAGAAAAAATAGATTTTGGTTGGTATTTAAAGAATATTTCACTGTATGCACTCGTTGGTTATTTTGCGGGAGCAGGAATTTATATTCTTCAAAATATGATCTTAGCTTGATTCGATTCAAGTTGTTGATATTTCAAAAGCCTCCGCGAAGCGGGGGCTTTCTTTTTATTGATATTTGAGTAAATCACATAGAAAAAATGAGCACATTATTCCTTCAAATTCAAACCGGCACAGATGCCTTATTAGCAGAAGAACCAACTGAAAAAACCATGACCATACTTGAGCTCATGACCTCCGGTGGAATTGGAGGAATTCTAATTATGACTTTTCTCGGTGTACTCAGCGTATTAGCTGTATATATTTTCTTGGAGCGATTCGGTGCTATACGCTCGGCAAACAAGGTGGACCCTAACTTCATGAACAACATCAAGGACATGGTTTTAGACAGTAAGCTTGATGCTGCCGGCGAATTATGCAAGGCGGAAAGCACGCCCGTTGCGCGCATGATTGAAAAGGGCATTAGTCGTATTGGCAAGCCACTTGGAGATATTACTCAGGCAATAGAAAATCAGGGAAAACTAGAAGTTACAAGACTTGAAAAAGGACTACCCATACTAGCTACTATTTCTGGAGGAGCCCCTATGATTGGATTTTTGGGAACTGTCATTGGTATGATTTTGACCTTCAAAGAAATGGCTAATGCAGGCGGTCAAATCAAGTTAGATATGATGGCAGAAGGGATTTATACGGCAATGACCACAACCGTTGCTGGGCTTCTTGTAGGGATTGTGGCGTATTTCGGCTATAACTTTTTAGTTACACGAGTTGACCGAGTGGTTTATAAGCTCGAAGACAGTGCAATGGACTTCTTGGACTTGTTGCATGAACCTGCTTAAAAAGTAATCAAGATGAATTTAAGATCAAGAAGTAAAGTAAGTGCAGAAGTGAATATGTCTTCAATGACAGATTTAGTTTTTTTGCTACTCATATTTTTTATCCTAGCTTCCACGCTGGTGACTTCAAGCGCACTTGATATTATTCTGCCTAAAAGCGGTGCGCAGACCGTAAAAAAGAAAAACATTAAACTAACGGTAAATGAAGATTTAGAATTTGACGTCAATGGTACAGTAGTTGGCTACAATCAGGTGGAACGTATATTGCTTGGCGAAGTCAATAAATTACCTGCCAATGAACAGGCTGTAGTAGTGCTTCGTGCCGACCAGACGGTACCAACAGGGGAAACTGTGCGTTTATTAGATATCGGATATAGAAATAATATGAAGATGATTATTGCAACGGATCCGAATTAAAGATGGCTTTTAACGAAAATAAAAATAGGAATCGAGCACGCATTTGGACCATAAGTATCCATGTCCTGCTGCTGCTTTGGTTTGCCTTAACTGGATTAAAATACCAAAATCCTCCGCCAGAAGAAGGAATTGCAATCAACTTTGGCTATAGCGAGGAAGGGTTTGGTAAAAATACTCAAGCGGCTCCAGTCGCACCACCTCCTCCCGCACCAGAAACACCCGTGGAAGAAATACCTGTTGTACAGGAAGAAGTGGTTACGCAGGATATAGAAGATGCCCTGGTTATAGAGAATACCAAAGAAGAACCAAAACAAGAAACGCTTAAGGAAAAAGTAACAGAAGTGCCCAGAGAAAAACCGCAACCAGAACCCGTGCCGGATGCGAATCCACAACGCACTGAGGAAGAAATTAAACAGCAGAAAGAAGCGGATAGACTCAATAAATTGTTTAACACCAATAATAAAGGCGGCGGCCAAGGCGAGGGTGAAACGCAGGGTGGTGGCGACCAAGGAAGTGAAGATGGCGATCCTCTTAATCCCAATAGAACAGGTAATGACGGCGTTGGAAATAACGGACAATATTGGATGAATGGGACACCTATAAATATTCCTAATCCTGAAACAGGTTGCAATTATGGAGGAGTAGTTGTAATAAAAATTGCAGTAAACTCTACAGGAGAAGTTTTTGAAGCAGAGTTAGCCCCAAATAATCAAATTCCAAGTGGTTTAACCAAGTCAAACTTTGGATCCAATACATGTCTCGTTCAAAAAGCACGTATTGCTGCTAGAAAATCTAAATGGAGTGCGGATAACGGCAACCAAAGAAGAGTTGGCTTCATTGTTTACCGTTTTGAATTAGAATAATGACCTATCAAGAAGCTGTAGATTGGCTTTATAGCGCCGTACCTAATTTTCAACGAGACGGCGGCAGCAAAAACTATAAAATAGGACTAGACAATCCAAAAGAACTTTGGTCGTATTTAGAATGGCCAGGCAGCTCTATTTCTACCGTACATATTGCCGGCACCAATGGTAAAGGCTCATCCGCTCACCTATTAGCCTCGGGGATGAAAGAAATGGGGTTGCAGGTTGGCGTATTCTCTTCCCCGCATCTCTTTAACTTTAGGGAACGTGCTAAAATTGGCACTATTTTAATTCCGGAATCCTTTGTCGCCGATTGGGTGTCAGCCCATTTAAAGAAATTTGAAACATTGGGTAGCAGCTTTTTTGAATTGACTTTAATGCTTGCACTTAGTTGGTTTGAGCATAAAAGAGTTGATTGGATTATCCTTGAGACAGGAATGGGAGGTCGATTAGATGCTACCAATATTTGTTCCCCAGATATTTGCCTAATCACAAACATTGGCTTGGACCATCAGCAATACCTTGGTAATAATCGGCTAAGTATTGCATCAGAAAAGGCAGGAATAATTAAACCTGGGGTACCCGTAGTTATTGTTGAAAACGATAAGGAAACTTCCCATGTATTTACTTCAACTGCTTCTGAAAGAGGTGCCCCATTATTCTGGGCTCAATCTACAGATCTCCACACCGATTTAAAAGGATTGTATCAAAAGGAAAATCTCAGCGGTGCCGCTCAAGTTCTTTCTTTATTGTTTCCTGAAAGCAAAAACCTTTGGTCCTTAGGCATGAATAGAGTGTATGAGAACACAGCATTTTTTGGACGTTGGACAGAAATTTATCATAAACCAAGAACAATAGCTGATACCGGACATAACAGTACGGCGTTCAAGTTTCTAGTAGCTCAAGCAAATAAAGAATGTGAAGGCGAGCAGCATTGGATTATTGGGGCAGCGGCTGAGAAGGACCTCAGCGCTGTAATGGAGCAACTGCCCAAGAACGGTCATTACCATTGGGTGAGCACAAGTAATAATAGAACACTCAGCAGTAAGGATCTTGCTTTAGTTGGCGTGAAATTTGGTTTATCAGGTCTAAGCCATTTAGATGTGAATACGGCATTAGAAACCGCCAAGAAGAATGCTAAGGACGCTGACCTCATTATTGTTGCAGGGTCTACCTTTGTAATTGCAGATTTAGAACTATGAAAAATATAATCTTCCTTATAGTTTCAACACCAATCTTACTTCACGGTCAGATTGAGGAATTAAAACAACGAACCTCTTTATTCCTTCAAGAGCAAAGTAAAGCATTCAAAATCAAAGAAATTAACGGCTCTGAACCTGACTACGGTATACTTAAGGAAACACAATTTATTTTTCATCAGTACTACCAGCTAAAGCAGATAGACAAAGAAATCAACGAATTAGGGAATTCCGTTCGTCCTAAATACGATTTGAGCACGTTTGCCTATGAGGACGAAGAAGAATTAAAATATGCCTTGAAATTTTGGTTCAAAGAATTTATTGGCAATAAACGAATCACACCCGGACGAGACTATAGAAAGGTGGATCATGTAAAACCTACATTAATCATAATTGAAAGAAATACGATAACTATCCTTACTTTAAGCTGCTATGCTACCGATATTCAGGAATTTAGGAATTGGCGCAGCATTATGCTTGCTGTTTTTGGCTCCCCAAATTCCATACTAGTAGAAATCGGTTGTAACGGTCCTATTGAGTGGACAAAAAACTCCCCTGACCCAAAAGATCCTAGCTGGAAACGCTAGGATATTCTGATTTATAGATTACCCTCCTACTTTATTGGCTAATTGACCACAAGCAGCATCTATATCTTGACCTCTAGATAGACGGATTGTCGTTATGATACCTTTGTTTTCTAGAATTCTTTTATACATAAACACAGATTCTTGAGAAGCCTGAATATAAGGTCCATTATCAATTGGGTTGTATTGAATAATATTGACCTTTGTTGGGATTACTCCGCAAAATTTAGCTAAAGCCTTCGCATCGAATTCAGTATCATTTATACCCTTCCAAATAACGTATTCAAAAGTGATGCTCTTACCTGTTTTGGCATACCAATACTGTAAGCTTTGTCGCAAATCAAACAAGTTAGTGGAGCGATGAGCCAGGGGCATCAATTTTGCTCTCTTCTCCTCGATAGCACTATGTAACGAAACAGCTAAATTGAATCTAACGGCATCATCTGCCATCTTTTTAATAAGCTTAGGAATCCCAACAGTACTTAGCGTAATTCTTTTAGGGCTGATTCCCAATCCATTAGGATCTGTAATCTTATCAATAGCAGAAAGTACATTTTGGTAATTTAACAAGGGCTCACCCATTCCCATGAAGACGATATTCGTCAACGACCTATCAAAATATTCATTGCCCTGTTGATTAATGAGTACAACTTGGTCGTAGATTTCATCTGGACTCAAATTACGCATTCGTTTCAGTGCCGAAGTAGCGCAGAATGTGCAGTCTAAGGAACAACCTACCTGAGAGCTTACGCAAGCAGTAATTCTTTTTTCTGTAGGTATTAAAACAGATTCTACAAATGTACCGTCATGCAACTTAACAGCATTCTTTATAGTACCGTCTTTACTGCGATGCAATAAATCAACCTTAAGTAATTTGAATTCAAAATTTTCCTTAAGCAATTCCCGAGTAGATTTACTCAAATTGGTCATTTGATCAAAACTTTGGACACTCTTCTGCCATAACCATTGATAAACTTGTTTGGCACGAAACGCTTGTTCTCCGCTCTCTCTAAAGAATTCAATTAAAGCATCTTGAGAAAGACTGCGAATATCCCTTTTATTTTGAAACATGAAATAAAGTTAAATGCGATTTGAATTCATTACTAAACTAAATCTCTCAAGCGGGTCATTGGTTTCTCAAAATACTTATATATAATGGTAGAACCCAAAACCACTACAAACCAATAAATAACATATTTTATTATGCTATCTACACCACCATTAGGAGGAAAATTAGTTTTTATTACTTCTCCGACGAGACCAAGATTAATTAAATACATAGAGTACGATATCTTACTAATATGCTGAATTGCCACAGGTATCCTGCCAAACCCCTTTTTCATACTTTCTGCAGCAGGAATAAAAAGCATAGCAGTAAACGGAACCAGTGAAAAATAAGTTGTTTGTTTGTACAAAGTATCTACATTAGAATTATCATTAGTTATAAGAAATATTAATACTGTACCAAGAATCATGGCTGGTAACCTGATTTTTATCCAAAGTTTTTTATAATAATATAACGTCCAGGCCGCTAACACTCCGTAACCAATACTATCCAATCTAGTTAGCACGGTTTTTCGAAACGTAACATCCCACCAAAATGGATCAATCGCCGGGTTATATAAACAAAAACGATAGACTAATGGAATGATAATCATAATTAAAGCCGTAGTCAAAAAAGCGAACTTATTTGATATTATTTTGCTTGAAACCCAAATCAAAACGGGTGTAAAAATATAAAACCATTCTTCCACAGATAGACTCCAAGACTCCCAAAAAAAGCCATAAAAAGGCTCATCGAAATTATGGGTGAACGTTAAAAAATCTAAACTGAAGTTATTAATATTTTGATTTATAATACCGTATCTAACTATTAGGTAGTTTATAAATAGAATAAGATAATAATTAGGTAATGTCCTAAACCACCTTCTTTTCCAAAACTGCAATAAATCAACTAATCGAAACAATTCTTTTTCGTTAATCTCTTTTAGAAGAATTTTTCCAATAAGAAACCCACTAAGCACAAAAAACAAGTCAACACCGTCAATCATTTTAAAATATGGAAACCCCTCTAAAAAAGTATTTTGGAGTATAAAATTTCCGTGCCCGATTACAACAATTAGGATTGCTATAGCTCGATAAATATCTAAACCGAAAATTCTTTTTGTATCAGTTCTCATTGCCATTAGGTGAACAAAGCCAAGGTTAAACTAAAATATCTAACAAGTCTGGGATTCTCTTTATTTCAAATGTCAGTTGTTCCGAATGAACAATGCCATTTGGATTAAAAAAAACCTGATCTATGCCTACGTTTTTTGCACCGATACAATCGGCAATGAGGTTGTCTCCAATCATGAGACTTTCTTTTCTTTCAGCTTCAGCACGTTTTAGTGCCGCTCGAAATATTTTTGAATCAGGCTTATTCACCCCGACCTGATCACTGCACAGCAATACTTTAAAGTGATGTTTTAATCCGCTTTCTGCGAACTTGATAGTTTGGCTCTCTGTAAAACCATTAGTGATTATATGCATATGATATCCTCTATTCCCTAATTCTGTGAGAGTTTCATCTGTTCCCTCAATGAGTTCAGTTCCGTGTGGGGTCTCCAAAACATATCGTTCTTCGAGCGTCCAAGCTATATCGTCTGCGATTATATCAAAACGTTTGAAAGTATCACGAAATCGAGTGGCACGAAGCTCAGCTTTATCAATTTGTCCTTTTCTATACATTTCCCATTTCTGTTCATTGACGAGCAGATACATCCGATAAAACACTTCAAATGAGGGAATTCCTTGACACGAAAGATTTAAATCAATAAAAAGATTCCGCAGTGAGTTTTCTGAATTCTTTTCAAAATCCCATAGGGTATGATCCCAATCAAAAAAGAGGTGTTGATATTTCATCTAGTAGTAGCTGTTTTTGACCAACGTAAAAAAAGAGGTAATCTATTTTCAATATGCATAGAGAACGGTTCATCCTTTGCACCAAATCCACTATAAAATCGTTTCAAACCCGCGATGGATGAACCCTCAAAATCAAGCTGATGAGCTCGACCAGCCACAGAGCGCATGTGCCTATCAATCAACCATGTGCTCACGCCATATAATTTCCCCCATGGAGAAGATGCATTGAGTATCAGCGTACTTCTTCCTTGATAAACAATCCAGAATTGTGCGCCGCAGAGCTGATTGTACTTATCGCGAACGGCATAGAGCACCCCTCTTTTTTGGTAATGGCAAAATTCTAGTAGCTTTCCAAGGCGATTAAAATCTTCACGCCTAATTCGTGTTTTCTTTTGAACATTATTCTGCCAAAGTTGGACCGCGTCACTAACTGTTGCCCAATCGGCCAATTTAAATTTGGCTTTTTCAGCTTTCTTCAGATTGCGTTTATTCTGTGCACTCATTCTACTTTGGAGAATTTCATAATCCTCCGTTGTATCAATAATAAAATTTGAATACGATTTTGGACTCCAATCGGCTAACGGAAGGTTGGGTTCCATAAAAAACTCCGCATACCGGACTTTCTTCATAGCCTCGTTAACTAAATCGTTAATTAGCTCCGCCGTCAAAGGAATTTTAGAATACGGTCCCACAGATTGCGTTCCATATGGACGAGTTGAAAATCGTATACCGTATTTACTTTGAACAAATACAGGAAGAATCGCCTCATAATCACCATATACTACAGCTTGCCATTCGTCTGTGAGCCAATTTAAATACCAGCTAAAACCATAGGGTTTAGGGAATAACCTCGAACCTACACAAGAGTCCCATTTATCAAAATCAATCTCTTTATATTCTAAAAACCTAATCATGTGCTGCATCTAGAATCTTTTTGAATACTTGCACCCAAGCAAAGCTTTGTTGTTCATTTTCTCCGAAAGTTCTGTTATGCCAAACAGTTCTATAAAATCCGCCTACCTCTTTGAGCTGATTATGCCATAACATGATTTCATCCACCGATTCTTCGGCGGTTTGACCAGCATACATAGAATATGTAGTATCCATAAAAACAAAGGGATGAATGGTCAAGGGTAAAATACTTTCGAATTCTAAATCATAAAAAGAATAAGGAACAGCAATGCTCGACCGGTATCCTGGTACTTCCGCATAACCCATGCTATAATCGTGTTTGATTCCCATATTCACAAGTGTTCTGAATGTAAGCGGCATCTTCATCTTTAAATAATGCTGCCTACTATGGATTACCGGTCGTCTCAGTATGGTTTCTATCCTTTCCTTCTCCTCGCGCATAATTTCCTCAACGCTGTCAGAAGCATAAGAATGATGGATACCCACTTCCGTCCAATCTGCTAATTCACGGAGTTTAACGGCTGCATCTGTACTATATGGGCTCACATTTCTATCATGGAGTGCAAACTTAGAGAGTAACATAAAATAGCGCAGTTTCACCCCGTATTTTTTACACCAGTTGCGTTGTTTTCGAAACGTATCATAAGGATCTTTTTTTAGACCAAATAATACAGCCGTTCTATAACGCAAAGAGAACCAATCAAAATTTCTAATATCCCTAAAGTAGGCACCTATAACGCGAAGTGATCCTTTACCTTTATAGGCAAACATGTTGTCTATATCTAAAGTTGGTTCGAACCTGTAGTATTTTGAAAGACTAAAAGCATCCCCAAATAGCTGTTTACCTAATTTTAATGCCCAAAGATTTATCATGGGCTTATCTAAAAATCCATTTTTAAACGCAAAACTTTCTTTCGCCGGAAATCGGCCGTGTTCATCGGCGATGAATGGCAAATACTCTTCATAACGAGAGGCTAAAAAAAATGTCGCAGCCAGTGGATCAAAGGGAATGTCTCCAATGGTACGGGTACAAAAAATAACTAAATCTTCCCATTGGATGCATTCAAAGTCTTGTTCAACCAATTCATTTTCCCAAAGAAGGCCTTGAGGAGAAATGTGGAATGCGCCTTCAATATGGTCCGGACTGTAGTTGATTCTTATACCTGCTGCATTATTAAATTCTGACACACTGGTATAAATCCTCAATTCACATTTCATTGCCTCTTTAAAGAACACACGAGCAGCCCATATAAATCGGCTAGAAGTCTCTTTGGAATACAATGCTATTAAGGCATCCATTGTCCGCCGTTTAGGTGAATCGTTTGCCCCGAGGTAAACGGACTATTAATTAAATAATTTATGGTGTGTCCTATTTGAGTAGCATCACCAAATCTGCCAACGGGAATGGTTTTTTTAATTTCTTCAAGCATGGGTTCTGGCACATCATATAGCATACCTGTTTCCATATATCCGAAAGCAATTGAATTTGCTGTTATTCCCTTATTAGCAACATCTGCAGCTATACCGCGTGCATAACCTTCGAGTGCACTCTTGGTAGCAGCATAAGCGCTCGAACCAAAGCTCGGTTTATGAGCTACTACGGAA
>CACMMX010000002.1 GCA_902614915.1 uncultured Cryomorphaceae bacterium | reverse complement strand
TGATAGTTGAACTTCGTAATTTCCTACAATGAGTTTGTAATCGATATTCTCGTTCGTTCTATTCATAACAACGGTAACAATTTCACCATTAGGGTTTTTAAAAGACGTACTTTCAATGGTGCTCCTGCTCGTTGTGGTGTTAATTCGTTTTGCTTTAGGTTTTATAAATTTTGAAAAATGTCCGATATAATAGTAGGTTGGAGTATAAATTAATTCGTTTGTTTTTGTATTTGCATGAATAGGCGCAAAACAAAAATTCTGTACATGATTTGGACCACCCCTTTCATTTAGTAATATATTCCAGTCTGTCCATCCCACGGTTCCGCTATTAAAATCATTAATCATAGAGTTACCATAACGTTCAGCATTTGACCAGCGATTATATTGAGTCGAATCAAATTTTTCTTGACACCCCTCGGTAAAGAGTAAATTGATTTCAGGATAGGATTCCTTAATACTTTTTAAATTTTGGTATTTAGGATTTCCACCTGTCCAAGTTTCATACCAATGGAATCCAATACCCCAAGCATATTTTAGTGCTCCAGGGTCTTCAAAAATGGTATTCGCTCTATGAGATATGAGATCCCTGTTGTGATCCCAAACCACAATATTTTTATTGCTGTAGCCAGCTTTTTCAAGGGTAGGCCCCAAGAAGTTTTTCAAAAAATCTCTCTCTTCTTCTGCTGTGTATATGCAAGACTCCCAGCGCTGCACCGCCATAGGCTCGTTTTGGATAGTAATTCCCCAAACGGGGATACCTTCTGTTTCATAAGCATTGATGAATTTCACATAGTAATTTGCCCAAGCTTGATAGTATTCTGGTAGCAGTTTTCCTCCACCAAGCATGTGTTTGTTGGTTTTCATGAATGCAGGTGGGCTCCAAGGGCTGGCATAAAACACCAAATCATTATTAATTAGGGCTTGCGCTCTCTTAATCATTGGAATACGCTTTTCCTTGTCCATATCTATACAAAAGGTATTTAGTTCTTTGTCACCTTCCTCAATGTAAGTGTGGCTAGCCAACCCGAAATCACTACTATGAATACTTGTTCTTATGATGTTGTAGTTGATCCCTTCGTCAGTAAAATACGCGTTTAAAAGTTCATTTTGTTTATTTGGACTTAGTTTTGAAAACACCTCTGCAGATGCATCGGTAATAGCACCTCCAATTCCAAGAAACTCTTGAAATAGTTTGTTTGGATTTACGAAAATCGCAACTTCAGTTTCAAGAGGCTGAGAGGCCTGACTAAAATTTGTAATTAACGATTGTGTTAATCTCATATTTGTATTTTCAGCGGTAGTAAAGACCTTGGCTTGCATCTTCATTTCAGTTTTTTTAGATCTTTCGGCAGTAAAAGAATCGGTCCATTTTTCTTCTGCTTTTTCAATATTTAAGCAAGAAAAAAGACTCATTGTCAATGCGATGTTCAATACATTATTTTTTGTCATTTTCTCCTTTATTTATTGACCTAATTCGTCTGTTTATAATATTCTTTCCTTTGGAATCGAACTAAGTTCCTTTTTAGTCAATAATTATGTGCTCATTATTCCGCCAGTGCGTTTAACCCAGAATAGAAATACAGCGCTTTAGGTTTTGGACATTAATTAGGTATTTCGCGCAATAGCGGAAGTCTTTTACTAAATTTTAGCGTGCATATTTCTGTGATTGTGATTTCAAGCAGATGCATAAAATAACCTTAATGATTAGTGGTTTGTCATATTTTATTCACGTAATGGACGACTAAAATCGTCGCCACGACGTTGATTTTGAGATCTTTTACCAGCTTTTATCCGTTCCATCATTCTACGCCCAAATTCTTTTTCAGCACGGATGAGTTGGGCGTTTTTCTTTGCACCGATAATTTTAATAAAATCGTCTAAATAGCTTTTACGAAGCTTCGCAATACCTATTTCTACTTCTGCCATTGAATAAATCATTTTTTTAAGAGCTTTATCAGAAATCTCATCATCCTCTAAATCTTTAAAAGTTCTTGATTGCTCCGAGCGCAGTTCACGCTGTTTATCTTGCAATTCATTGTAAACAGGCCAAAATGCTTGGCTTTCTTCAACGCTGAGTTCCAATACATTCGTTAAGTAAGCCACCTTAATGGCTTCTATTTTTTTCTTTTTCTGTTCAGATGCTTCTGTATCATGTATAGTCTTAGGTTGTGAAAAAGCTGCAAATGAGGTTATCAGAAGTGTAAAGATTAGTGTATTCTTCATATTTCTAAGTTATTTAAGTTGTTTTAATAATTTAAAAAAAAGTATCAAGCTCTAAATAAATTTTTTCTTTTAATTACTTTATGTGTTGCTAAAACAATGGCGTCAGCATTTAAACCGTACTTCACCATTAACTCTGTTGGAGTCCCACTTTCGCCAAAACTATCATTAACCGCAACGAATTCTTGTGGAGCAGGTGTGTTGGTTACCAGGACTTGTGCGACGCTTTCACCCAACCCACCAAAACGATTATGCTCTTCTGCTGTAACTACACAACCTGTTTTTTTTGTAGAATTTAAAATCATCTTTTCATCAAGTGGTTTGACGGTCGCCATATTTATTACTTCAGCACCTATTCCCATAGAATTAAGTTTTTCTGAAGCTTTTAGGGCTTCCCAAACTAGATGGCCTGTTGCAATAATAGTGACATCACTCCCCTCTGTCAAGAGATCACCTTTACCAATTATAAAAGGTGCATTGGTAGCGGTGAAATTAGGTACTTTTGGCCGGCCAAATCTCAAATAAACAGGACCGTCGTAATCAGCAATTGCAATTGTGGCTGCTTTGGTTTGGTTGTAGTCACAGGGGTTAATCACCACCATGTTTGGCAACATTTTCATTAAACCCAAATCTTCAAGGATTTGGTGAGTTGCGCCGTCCTCTCCCAAAGTTAAGCCAGCGTGTGAAGCGCATATTTTTACATTTTTACCACTATATGCAATGCTCTGACGAATTTGATCATAAACCCTTCCCGTGGAGAAATTCGCAAATGTTCCTGTGAATGGAATTTTTCCACCAATAGTAAGGCCTGCTGCAATTCCTATCATATTGGCTTCTGCAATTCCTACCTGAAAGAAGCGGTCTGGATGCTGATTGGCAAATGCATTCATTTTAAGCGAACCGGTAAGGTCAGCGCAGAGTCCAACCACATTTTTGTTGGAATTACCTAATTCCAACAAACCAGCTCCAAAACCAGAACGTGTATCCTTAGTTCCTGTATCGCTATATTTTTTCATTTTAGTTGATTTTCACAATTGTTGATGAGCCTGGACTCACTCTGAATTCTTTATGCTTGCTATAAACCGTTTCTTGAGCAAATTTACTTCTGAACAATACTTTATACAGTCCTGGTTGAAATTGAAAAACTTGACGTTCGCTACTTTCACTCAGGTCTATTACCCATTCAAATTCCGATTCTCTTTGGACGAATACGGCCCCATAACCACTAACTCCAGTTTGAATTGTTACTAACCCAGGTGGTGGAATGGAAATGGTGGTAGAGGTACTGGCATTGATATTTATGCCCTTTTGAATGATACGTGGTAAGGTCAGTATTTCTAAGTCATAGGTGCCACTGAGATACCTTTGAGAGGTACCGAAATGTTGAACATGGAGAATTGTTTCTTGGTCTTGAGGTTTGATAATACATGCAATATTTTTAGCCAATCGAGTAGATGCTTTAAGTATTAAGTTTCCTTGTGGTGCACTGGCACCTATATGAGTATGGGTCCCACTGTGAATGACAATACTATCTACTCGCACCGGGGGAATGGTATGAGCCACCATATCATACACAATCAAAGGATCAAGAACAAGGGTGTCAGGAAGTCCTTTGTAGTTCAAGGTATGAATGATATTTTCTTTTATTTTCCCAGATGTGTGATCGTACAGAAGTACAGGCACATCTGTCTCTGTGGGCTTTCCATGAATATCTAGTAAGTTAATTTGTGCAGTAGTATTGTCTAAGGCCTGCGAGATGACAACACCTAAAACATTTTTGAAGGTGTTTTCGTCAGCCGCATCAAAATAGGTGCCTACACATTCAAAACTAGTTTTGAAGTCTTCATCTAAGCCTATTCCTATGACGAAGGGTTTCAAAATAATACCTTTTTTCTGCAGCCGCTTACTAACGATGCAAGGGTCACCGTCACAAGCTTCGACTCCATCCGTGATAAGAATAATTATATTTCTGCAATTTTCGCAAGGGGTGAAGTCGCTCGCCGCTTTCATTAAAGAACCGGCAATTGGCGTGGTACCGCGTGGCGTAATACTCTTCAGAACCCTCTTAATTTTATAAATATTCCCCTTGCCAAAAGGTACTTCTAAACGCGTATCTGAACAATCCTGAGGTGGTACTGGTCTTTGGTGACCATAAACCCTTAAGGCGAGTTGAAAATTTCCCTCCACTTGAATCTCTTGCAAACTATCCAACATTTGCCCCATTAAACGCTGTGCAACGTCAATCTTAGCGCCTGTTTCCCATCGTCCATACATGCTTTGACTTCCATCAAAAACAAATAAAATCCTGGTTAATGGTAGCTCTTGCTCGTCATGCTTATTTTGGGCAAAGAGCAGATTGCAAGCAAAAAATACTATATATAATAAGTGCTTCTTCAACTGTTACGGGTTAATAGTCTCCAAGTGTTTCTTCGTTCTGAGATAGCGCACTCAAAAGTTGTTCATCATTAGGGGCAATACCATGCCATTTATGTGTTCCCATCATAAAATCAACACCATTTCCCATATCAGTTTGCAGTAATAGGCAGACCGGCTTACCATTGCCAAGTTTGCCTTTTGCTTCGGTAAGTGCTGCATCAATCTCTTGAAGATCGTTACCTTGAGTCACATGAATAACTACCCAATCAAAGGCTTTAAATTTCGCCCCTATTGAGCCCATAGCTAAAACATCATCTGTAGAACCATCGATTTGCTTTTCATTGACATCTACCGCTGCAATCAAATTATCAACTTTTTTGGCTGAGGCGTACATCACGGCTTCCCAAATTTGACCTTCTTGAAGTTCTCCATCACCGAGCAATGTGTATATAAAGCAGCAGTCCTTATTGAGCTTTTTAGCGGTGGCTGCTCCTATCGCTACGCTCAGCCCTTGTCCAAGAGAGCCTGATGCAATTCGTATACCCTCGAGACCTTCATGTGTAGTTGGGTGACCTTGTAGTCGAGAGTTTAATTTTCTGAATGTTTTGAGCTCACTAATGTCAAAATAGCCAGCCCGAGCCAAAACAGAATAAATTACGGGACTTATATGTCCATTGGATAGAAAGAAAATATCTTGGCCAATACCGTCCATCTCAAAGTTTTTAGGTTGATGATTCATGTGTTTAAAGTACAATGAAACCAAGTACTCCGCACATCCTAAAGATCCTCCAGGATGACCAGATTTTACGGCATGAACCATTCTTACAATGTCTCTTCTTACTTGACTGACAATGGCTTGAAGGTTATCGTGTGACATTTATATTTCTTCTTTATTAGAAGTACTAAAATAGGCCAATTCTATGGCGTTCAAGGAAATAATCTATTCTCATCTATACACACGTTGCTAACAAAGATTCCAATTATATTTACGGCCTCAAAAGATTGTCAAATGAAATGCGGAATTGTTGGTCTACCAAATGTAGGAAAGAGTACATTATTTAACTGTTTATCTAGCGCAAAGGCACAAGCTGCCAATTATCCATTTTGTACCATAGAACCCAATGTTGGTCAGGTTACCGTGCCGGATTATAGATTAGAGCGATTGGCTCAATTGGTGAATCCTCAGAAGATACAAGCAGCGAATGTTGAAATCGTTGATATTGCTGGTCTTGTGCGCGGTGCGTCTACAGGAGAAGGACTCGGTAACCAATTTTTAGGAAATATTCGCGAAACCAATGCCATTATTCACGTCCTAAGATGTTTTGAAAACGAAAATATAACCCATGTTGAAGGTTCCATAGATCCTCTAAGAGATAAAGAGACGATTGATATAGAGTTGCAGCTAAAAGACCTTGAAACTGTTGAAAAACGGCTCGAAAAAGCCAAAAAAATGGCAAAAAGTGGCGAAAAAGAGGCAAAACTGAATGTAGAGACCTTGGAACGATTGTGTGCCTTTTTAATGGAAAGCAAAAATGTACGAGGCTTTGATCGAAACGATAGAGAGGGTAAACTCTTAAAAGAGATGCAGCTGCTAACGGATAAGCCTGTATTGTATTTGTGTAATGTAGAGGAGGGTGCTGCTCGGGAAGGAAATAATCACGTGGAAAGAGTGCGCTTGATGGCCGCCAAAGAAAATGCCGGTTGTTTACACATTGCCGTAAGTACAGAAAGTGATATCGCTGAGCTAGAAACCTATGAGGAAAAACAACTGTTTCTTGAGGAATTGGGATTGAAAGATGCCGGTGTGAATCGCGTGATCCGTGCGGCATATAATTTACTACAGTTACAGACCTATTTCACAGCTGGGGCAAAAGAGGTAAGGGCATGGACTATTAGGCGCGATTTCACCGCACCGCAAGCTGCAGGAGTAATTCATACGGACTTTGAAAATGGTTTTATCCGTGCCGAAGTAATTTCATTCAGCGATTACGATCAGTATGGTTCTGAAAATGCTGTAAAAGAGGCTGGTAAGATGCGCGTAGAGGGGAAGGAGTACATCGTTCAAGATGGCGATGTGATGCACTTCCGTTTTAATGTGTAAAACCTGTGCAAATAAACCTGTATGATAGCCTTGTAATCGTCTTGCATCTCTTTATTTTAGGGAGTTAACGATATCAGATAAAATGTCACAACAATCGAACTATACTGAGGCCAATATACGGTCCTTGGAGTGGGATGAGCACATCCGCTTACGACCCGGAATGTATATTGGGAAATTGGGCGACGGAAAAAGTCCAGATGACGGTATTTACATTCTTTTAAAAGAGGTATTAGATAATTCCATTGACGAGTTCGTTATGGGCGCCGGGAAGACTATTGAAGTGAAAATTTCTGATGGTCAAGTCGTAGTTCGTGATTACGGTAGGGGAATTCCCTTAGGAAAGGTGGTTGATGTAGTTTCCAAAATCAATACGGGTGCCAAGTACGACAGCAAGGCATTTAAGAAATCAGTTGGTCTCAATGGCGTGGGTGCGAAAGCCGTCAATGCGCTTTCAACAGAATTTATAGTACAGGCATTTCGTGACGGTCAAACCAAGCGCGCTAAATTCGAATACGGCAAGCTTACAGAGGACGATGTAATCATGGAGAGCAGTCAACGCAAGGGAACCAAGGTTTCCTTCCGTCCTGATCCCGAAATATTTATCAATTACCGTTATATACTGGAGTATGTAGAAAAAATGCTTTGGAATTATGCCTATCTCAATCCTGGGCTCACGTTGTATTTGAACGGTGAAAAGTTCTACAGTGAAAACGGTCTTAAAGATTTGCTTCAAGACAATCTGGACGGCAATACTATACATGATATAATACACCTTAAGGGCGATGACATTGAAGTGGCTTTGACTCATAGCGAACGCATGCAGGGAGAACAATTTTATAGTTTTGTCAACGGACAGCATACTACACAAGGTGGCACGCACCAAAACGCTTTCCGCGAGGCTTTGGTCGCAACCATGCGCGATTTTTACGGTAAGAATTTTGATGCCTCAGACGTAAGGAGTTGTGTTATCGGGGCTATTTCATTGAAAGTTATGGAACCGGTTTTTGAATCACAGACCAAAACGAAATTGGGTTCGTTGGAAATGGCCCCTGGCGAAATTCATGTGCGAACTTTCGTGATTAATTTCATGAAGAAACAACTCGATAATTATTTGCATCGAAATGCCGCTGTTGCAGAAGCCATTCTCAAAAAGATTCAGCGCGCAGAGCGAGAACGAAAGGATCTTCAAGGCATTCGAAAACTAGCGAGAGAACGTGCCAAAAAAGCTTCACTGCACAATAAAAAATTAAGAGATTGCCGCGTTCATTTGAACGACAAAAAGGCAAGTCCAAAAGGAGACAGAAGATTAGAATCGACGCTCTTTATTACGGAGGGTGATAGTGCTTCTGGTTCAATTACAAAGAGTCGTGACGTAAATACTCAAGCGGTTTTTTCATTGAAAGGAAAGCCGCTTAACAGCTTTGGACTGACAAAAAAAGTAGTTTACGAAAACGAAGAGTTTAATTTGCTTCAAGCAGCCTTGAACATTGAGGAAGGACTGGACGATTTGAGATATAACAATGTAGTTATTGCCACAGATGCTGACGTAGACGGCATGCACATCCGTTTGCTACTCATTACATTCTTCTTGCAGTTCTTTCCGGAGCTTGTCAAAGAAGGACACCTGTACATCTTGCAGACCCCCTTGTTTCGAGTGAGAAACAAAAAAGAAACCAAGTATTGTTATTCTACTGAAGAGAAGAATGATGCCATAGGTACTTTAGGGCCTAAACCTGAAATCACCCGATTCAAAGGTTTAGGTGAAATTAGTCCGGACGAATTTAAATTCTTCATTGGGCAGGATATACGCTTAGAGCCTGTTATGATCAGCAAAGATTACAGGTCGGAAGATTTATTGACGTTTTATATGGGAAAAAACACACCGAAACGGCAAGAGTTCATCATTGAGAATTTAAGAGTTGAAAAAAACCTTGAAGAAGAATTTCTAAACTAATGAGTGAAGAATTAGATCCACAATTCGATGGTTTAGATCCCGAAATGCAATCGGACGCTGCTTATGATGAAGGAACGCGAATTACTCGTGTTTCTGGGATGTATGAGGACTACTTTTTAGACTATGCTTCTTATGTAATCCTAGAACGGGCAGTTCCTGCATTAAATGACGGTCTTAAACCCGTTCAGAGACGATTACTTCATGCAATGAAGGAAATGGATGATGGTCGTTACCATAAAGTAGCCAATATTATAGGACAAACCATGCGATTCCATCCACACGGTGATGCTTCAATTGGTGATGCCCTCGTACAAATGGGTCAAAAGGATTTACTTATTGATTGTCAAGGGAATTGGGGGAACATTCTAACAGGTGATGGGGCAGCGGCACCGAGGTACATAGAAGCACGTCTTACAAAATTTGCCTTACATGTAGCCTATAGTCCAAAAGTTACCGAATGGCAGCTCTCTTACGATGGCAGAGCCAATGAGCCGTTGCACTTACCTATGAAATTTCCGATGCTTTTGGCAATGGGTGTGGAAGGCATTGCCGTCGGATTGAGTACGAAGATTTTATCACACAATTTTAATGAACTGATTGACGCCTCAGTAAAAGTGTTACAAGGAAAATCATTCAAATTGGTACCCGATTTCCCTACAGGGGGTCAGGCAGATTTTTCAAATTACAATAATGGTAAGAGAGGTTCAAGAGTGCGTGTTCGTGCTAAAATCTCTCAGTTGGATAAGAATACATTGGTCATTACTGAGATTCCGTACAGCACAACAACTCAAAGTTTGATTGATTCTATTCTGAAGGCGAACGACAAGGGTAAAATCAAGATCAAAAAGATTGAGGACAATACAGCAGAAAATGTGGAGATATTGGTGCATTTGCCTAATGGGATAAGTCCAGATAAGACCATTGATGCGTTGTATGCCTTTACCAATTGCGAGGTTAGTATTGCTCCATTATCTTGTAGTATTTTTAATGATACTCCATTATTTATAGGTGTTTCAGAGATTTTACAACAATCTACTGAGGCCACAAAGCAAGTCTTGAAGGCGGAGCTTGAAATTCGACTAAAAGAGCTTCAAGAACAATGGCATTTTTCATCATTGGAGCGCATCTTCATTCTGAAGAAAATATATCGAGATATAGAGGATGCCGAGACTTGGGAACAGGTACTAGCCTTCATAGAAAAGGGGCTTAGACCTCATATTCGCCACTTGATGCGCGAGGTGACCCAAGAAGATATCATTCGCTTGACTGAAATTAAGATTAAGCGTATTTCTAAATTCGATACGAACAAGGCGAACGATAAGATTATTGAACTCGAGGGTAAGATTGATGCTGTCAATTATGATTTAAACCACTTAGTGGAATTTGCAATCACTTACTTTAAAGACTTAAAAGAGAAGTTTGGTAAGGACCGCGGTCGCAAAACGGAAATCGCAACCTTTGATAGTGTGGAGGCTGCTAAAGTGGTCATTCGGAACCAAAAACTCTATGTAAATAGAGAAGAAGGCTTTGTAGGAACGGCTATGAAGCGCGATGAATACGTTGCGGATTGTTCGGATATTGATGATATAATCGTTATACGGCGAGATGGAAAATATTCCGTGAGCAAGGTCAAGGATAAGGCATTCTTTGGTAAAGACATTTTGCATGTTGCAGTTTGGAAGAAAGGAGATGAAAGAACCGTGTATAACGCCATTTATCTTGATGGAAAATCTAAAGTGAGTTATGTCAAGCGTTTTATTGTAAAATCAATAACTAGAGACCGCGAATATGATCTCACCCAAGGCTTTGCAAATTCTAAAATCACGTATTTAACTGTAAATCCAAATGGTGAAGCTGAAAAAGTATATGTCCTTCTGCGTCAATTAGCAAAGCTCAAGAAATTAAAAATTGATCTAGATTTTGCAGATTTAGCTATTAAAGGCCGGGCTTCAAAGGGCAACATTGTGACTAAATTCCCTGTCAAGCGCATTGAGTTGAAGGAAAAAGGTGAGAGTACTCTCGAAGCCCGTAAAGTTTGGTTTGATTCAACCGTTCAGCGCTTGAATAGTGATGAAAGAGGCAGACTACTAGGCAGCTTTAAAGGGGAAGATCGGCTATTGATTGCCTCAAATAACGGAACATTGAAAGTGGTTGTTCCTGAATTGTCGCTTCATTTTGATTCAGATATGATGTATCTAGAGAAATTAGAAGTGAGCAAACCAATCAGTGCTGTTTATTTTGACGGCGATAAGGGTCGCTATTTTGTAAAACGATTCGAATGGGAAGGTGGTGATAAAGAAATAAACATAATTACGGCAAACCCAAAAAGTGAATTGAGCTATCTATCGAATGCTTCACATCCGGTCATTCAAATGGTATATCGCAAACAGGGGGGTGAAATGAAAGAACCCGAGGAGGTTGTTCTAAGTAATTTTATCTCTGTTAAAGGAATAGCTGCAAAGGGCAATCAATTGACTACAGAGACTTTAAACAAGGTGGTCGGATTGGATCCGTTACCAGAACAAGAGCCACAATTACTTGTTAACGAAATACCTCAATTAGAAAGCCCAATTATTGAAGAAACTGCCGAAAAACAGCATTCTTCGCAAGAAAAGCCGTTTATAGGTGAAGATGAACCACCTCAGATAACTTTAGATTTCTAACTCATGAAAAATATCTACCTCCTACTTACCCTGACCATAGGAGGTCTTGTCCAAGCTCAATCTAGTCTAAACATTTCATTACTAGGCTCTGCAAGTTATATGTTCGAAAATAGTGATATCTGGGGCTATACAGATTCGCTAGGAATAGAATATGCCCTTGTGGGGACCACTGCAGGTGTAAGCATTGTCGATGTTTCATTGCCTACTCAACCTCAAAAAAAGCAGTTCATTCAAGGACCTAATAGTACGTGGCGAGATTTGAAGACTTGGAGTCATTATGCATATGTTGCCCACGATAGCCCTTTTGCTTGGAATACGATTCCAGACCAAGGCTTGCTGATTATAGATATGGATAGTGTAAATGAATCGAATGCACGATACAAGGCGATGAATTTCGCAATTCCTGACACGATAGGTAGTTTTGATACCTTAAAAACAGTGCACAACCTGTACATTGACGAAAAGGGCTACTGTTATTTATTTGGTTCTAATATTGGTATTGGTGGTGCCCTAATATTTGATTTGAATAACGATCCATGGAATCCAACCTATGTAGGTATTTGGGATACGTATTATTTACACGATGGCATGGTAAGAGGAGATACCCTATGGGGATCTGCTGTTAACGACGGATTTTATGTTGTTGTTGATGTGTCGGATAAGAGATCAACTCAATTAATGGCTTCAAAATCAACACCAAATATTTTCACACACAATACTTGGATAAGTGAGGATAACAAAACATTATTTACTACTGATGAAGTAGGTGGAGGCTTCTTGACCGCTTACGATGTAAGCGATTTAGCCAATATGACTGAATTAGACCGAATACAATCTTCACTCGGAACAATGGTAATACCTCATAACGCTCACGTTTATAGGGATTGGGTAGTGACCTCTTATTACACCTCCGGTGTTCAGATTGTGGATGCAAAGTATCCAGAATTACTTGTGGAAGTTGGCTATTATGATACGTCTCCAAATTATACTGGCAATGGATTTAATGGTAACTGGGGTGTATACCCCTACTTTGACTCGCAAACAATAGTTTGCTCAGATATAGAAGAAGGTTTATATGTTTTGAATCCAACCTATGTGAATGCTTCTAGAGTGCATGTACAAGTCGTGGATAGTATTACAGGAGCGCCTTTGAGTAATGCATTAATCAACATTAAAGATGCAGGCCTTCAAGAATTGAGCAGTATTGATGGATTGGCTGATTTGGGTACGCCAAGCAAAGGCAAAGATTCTTTGTCCGTAACTTTAAGTGGTTTTGTCAATGCGGAATTTGAATACAATTGGATTCCCGGAACCTTTGACACTGTGCGAGTGGCTCTACTCAATGTCAATAATATTGGTTTTGATAACAGCCAAAGTACCGCAATCAACATTTTTCCTAATCCCTCTAAAGGAAGAGTTCAATTATCTGGTATCACCTCTGGAACTTATGTGTTGACAGATGTGACCGGACGTATATTGGAAAAAGGAACTATCCGCGAAGAAAACTTACAAATCTCTGGTCAATTTTCTTCGGGACAATATCTCTTGAAGGTGAGTAGTGAAGACTTACATAAAGTATTCCCTCTCTCACTACAGCATTAAAAGTTGGTAGAGTATCCTTTTGTTTTGTAGAATTCCTCAATAATATTAACGACATCTTCTTTGGTATCTGCAATGCGAATCAGATCCGTGTCGTTTGGACTAATTTTTCCTGTGGCCTTTAGTGTATTATTGATCCAATCCTTAAGGCCTTCCCAAAATGAAGAACCATATAAGACAATAGGGAATTGGCTTATTTTTTTTGTTTGAACTAAAGTAACGGCCTCAAACAATTCATCTAAGGTTCCAAAACCTCCTGGCATTACCACGAATGCCTGACTGTATTTTACGAACATCACCTTACGAGCAAAGAAATAATCGAAGTTTAGATTTTTATCGTGATCTATATAAGGGTTACTGTTTTGTTCAAAAGGTAAATCAATATTCAATCCTACACTTGGGCCTGTACCTTTCTGGGCACCTTTATTTGCAGCTTCCATGATTCCTGGACCACCACCAGTGATGATTCCATATCCTTTTTTTGTGAGTTGTTCTGCAATATCGGTAGCTGCCTGAAGATATTCGGGTTCAGTAGAATTCGTTCTTGCCGATCCAAAGATGCTTACACAGGGTCCAATTCTTCCGAGACTCTCGTAGCCTTCAACAAATTCGGACATGATTTTAAATAGTGCCCAGCTGTCATTTGATTTGATATCAGTCCAGGTCTTTCTTTTCAGGTTATTCATACGTAATAAGTTAATTGACCAATAAGGTACAATTATATACACGAAAAGAACGCCTATTTATTTCAATTCCAAAGCAAGAAATTGCCCTGTAATGCTTTGTGGGTTGGTAATGACCTCTTCAGGACTTCCAATGGCAACAATTTTTCCTCCCCCTGATCCGCCTTCTGGCCCTAAGTCTATAATATGGTCTGCTTGCTTAATAACATCCATGTTGTGTTCAATGATAATGACTGTATTGCCATGATCAACAAGTTGCTGAATAACCTCCATTAGTACACGAACGTCTTCAAAGTGCAGTCCCGTTGTAGGTTCGTCTAAAATATATAAGGTATTTCCAGTATCTCTTTTACTTAGTTCAGAGGCTAATTTTACCCGTTGAGCTTCTCCACCACTTAATGTGGTAGAGGGTTGACCTAACCGAACGTAACCCAAACCGACATTAACAAGTGTACTTAACTTAAGATGAATCTTAGGGACATGTTTAAAGAACGTAAGTGCTTCTTCAATACTCATTTCTAACACATCACTGATGCTTTTTCCTTTATATCTAACCTCTAGCGTTTCTCGGTTAAATCTTTTGCCTTGACATGTTTCGCAGTGCACATAAACATCGGGAAGAAAGTTCATCTCGATAACCCTCAGTCCTGCGCCTTGGCATGTCTCACATCTTCCTCCTCTTACATTGAAAGAAAACCTACCAGGTTTATAACCTCGAATTTTACTTTCAGGAAGGTTTGCATACAAATCACGAATTTCCGACCAAACCCCTGAATAGGTTGCAGGGTTAGATCGAGGTGTGCGACCAATAGGACTTTGATCAATATCAATAATTTTATCAATATGCTCAGTGCCTTCAATAGTTTGGTAGGGCATAGGTTTTTCAACCGCACGGAAAATGAGGTGGTTAAGGATGGGGTAAAGCGTTCCGTTAATTAAAGTACTTTTTCCACTTCCACTAACTCCTGTTACACATGTAAGAATTCCTAAAGGAATAGTCACGGAAACATTTTGAAGATTATTTCCTGAAGCACCCTTCAAGACGATATGATTTGTTGCTGCTCGCCTTTTTAGAGGCGTTGGAACACAGCGGATGCCGTTAAGGTATTCTGCGGTAATACTCTTTGCTTTTCGTATGTCTGCAATTCTTCCTTGAGCAACGATATTACCGCCCTGTACGCCGGCTTTTGGACCGATGTCTAATATGAAATCAGCGGTTTGAATCATATCCTTATCATGTTCAACAACAATGACACTATTACCTATATCACGTAGCTGTTTTAAACTATCAATAAGTCTAGCGTTGTCGCGTTGATGTAAACCTATTGAAGGTTCGTCTAAAATGTATAATACATTGACAAGTTGAGCTCCAATTTGCGTTGCTAATCGAATTCTTTGCGCTTCACCACCACTGAGGCTTCGTGCACTTCTGTTAAGATTCAAGTAGCCCAAACCCACATCTAATAAAAATTTTGTCCTTGCTTTGAGTTCTTTGACTATTTCTTCAGCAATTTTCCATTTCTTTGGATTAAGCTGCTCCTCCAATTCATTTATCCACACTGAAAGGTTAATGAGGCTCATACTACTTACTTCACTAATACTGCGGCCGGCAATCTTAAAATGTAAACTTTCACGTTTTAACCGTGCACCTTCACAACTCGAACAAATTACATTATCCATAAAATTATCTGCCCAACGTTGAATAGCTCGACTCTTGGTATCTTTTGATTGTGTAGCAATGAAATTGACAACACCTTCAAAATTCACCTTATATTCTTTTGTGACGCCAATCGCTTTATGGTCAATGGTCATGACCTCATTGGTACCGTAGAGAATGATTTCCAACGCACTTTTTGGGATATCTTCTATGGCAGTATCTAAACTAAAACCGTGTTTTGCGGCAATAATTTCTAGTTGATTGAATATCCAATTCTTTTTGTATTCCCCTACAGGTGCAAACCCGCCTTTTCGTATCGTTTTTTTTGGATCAGGAATAACCTTATCTAAATTTACCTCTTTTACAGTCCCTAATCCATCACATTTTATACACGCTCCTTTTGGACTGTTGAAAGAAAACGTATTTGGTTCAGGTTCTTGATAAGCAATACCAGTCGTTGGACACATGAGTTGTCGAGAGAAATAAGCAATTTCTTCTGAATCTAAATCCATGATAGCAATGGTTCCTTTTCCATGTGTCATAGCTGTTTCAACGCTTTGCATGATTCTTTTCTCTGCATTAGCATTGATGCGTATGCGATCAACTACAATTTCAATATCATGAGTTTTATAGCGGTCTAATCGGAAGCCTCTGCTTACCTCGACAATAGTACCGTCTACACGCGCCCGTACAAATCCCAGACGTACAATTTGCTCGAATAGTTCTCTGTAATGACCTTTTCGAGCTCGCACTGCGGGGGCTAATATGGCAACTCTTTTGTTCGCAAATCGTTCCCCAATGAGTTCTACGATTTGAGGATCGGTGTAGCTTACCATGGGCTCACCAGAATTATAACTAAAAGCAGTTGATACTCGTGCGAAAAGTAACCTGAGGAAGTCGCTTAATTCCGTTACGGTACCTACAGTTGATCTAGGATTTCTTGAGGTAGTTTTCTGCTCAATGGAAATGACCGGACTCAACCCTTCTATTTTATCAACTTCAGGTCGTTCCATGGTGCCTAAGAACTGTCGAGCATAGGAGGAAAACGTCTCCATATATCTGCGTTGTCCCTCTGCATAAATAGTATTGAATGCCAACGAACTTTTACCAGAGCCACTAAGACCTGTTATGACTACAAGAGAGTTTCTTGGTATTTTGACATCTATATTTCGCAGATTATGCGCCTTAGCTCCGTATACTTCAATGTGATCGCTCATATTTATTTCGCAATAAGTATGGCATATGGTTTATTAAAATTATTGGTCAATTTATCATCTCGAATCCAAGGATTATGCCACCTTAGTTCTTTATAAGTTATATCGTGCTTTAGAGCCCAATTAATCCAACTTTCCACCGGACCTTCTACTACCACTGTATCAAATACTGGCAATTTATAACCTTCGCTATTGTGATAGATGTAGCCGTAATCACTCAAATTTTCATGAATATGTTTTACCGCTGCTATTCTAAAAATATAACGTGCAGTTTCATTATTGAGTCTGAGGTCATAGTAGTTATCTACCTGCTGTTCGTTTAATTGTTTTGCTGTACCGGCCATCCCCATGTTATACGAAGCAGCAGCTAAAGTCCAGTTATTAAAGCGCTCATAGGCTTCACGCAGATAGGAACAAGCTACCCTGGTTGCTTTCACCATATGATAGCGTTCATCAACTTCATTATTAATGTGTAATCCTTTTTCGCGACCTGTAGATTTCATGATTTGCCATGGACCAGCAGCACCGGCAGGACTCACAACGTTTTGTAAACCACTTTCAATAAGTGCTAAATACTTGAAATCGTCTGGGATATTTTCTTCGCGTAAAATAGGTTCTATCACCGGAAACCATTTATTACTCCGTTTAAGCATCAATAAATTATTGCTCTGCCAATAAGCATTTACTAAAATTTCTCTGTCTAAACTTTCTTGAATATCTGTACGGTCCAAAGGCATTTCTTCTTTAGCAATACTCAAGGAATGGGGTATTTTAAATGTCTTAACCTTATTTGGAGGAGTTTCTGTGGGATGCAGTTTATCTTTTGACGCTGATGTAATACTGATGGTAGCCAGAGTGCATGCTACGCCAATAAGTATGCTTATAATACTATTTTTCATAAGTAAATGGCGAGTTGAAATCTTTTAATAAGGGTCCTTCTTCATCTTTTTTGCTCAGTTTCGGATTATCCACACCCCAATCAATGGCTAATGCAGGATCATTCCATAGAATATTACCTTCGTGCTCCGGACTGTAGGTTTTGGTACATTTGTATAAGAAAACTGTATCATCTTCTAAAGTTGCAAACCCATGTGCAAACCCTGGGGGTATCCACAACATGGTTTTATTGACAGCATTGAGCTCAATACTAAAATGTTTTCCATAAGTAGGTGAACCTTTGCGAATGTCTAAGGCAATGTCAACAACGCGGCCCTTTTGGACCCTTACGAGTTTCCCTTGGGCTGAAGGAGGTGATTGAAAATGTAGCCCTCTTACCACACCCTTACTTGATAAGCTTTCATTATCCTGAATAAACTCTGCCTCAATACCTGCGTTGGTAAAATGACTTTTATTAAACGATTCAAAAAAGTACCCTCTTTCATCACCAAAAACATTTGGTTGAATAATCCATAAATCTGGTATGGGTGTAGGAATAAATTTCATAACCCAAAAATAAAAGGATAAGGGCTAAACAAGCGTCGGGTCCACCTTTTCTTTTAGCAAATTTGAAATTTGTGAGCTATGCGTGGTAAAACTCAAGTGGGTAGCACCTTGAAGAATCCAAAAACGATCATTAGACGGCTTTTGAATGGAAAAAACCGGATCTAATTCCCCAAGAATGGTGTCAACAGGAGCAAGTGGTGCAGGTCTTTCCCAATGCAATATGGCGCGCAGCACCCAACGGTAATATTGACAATCAAATTGCTCCATAGTTTCAAGAAGTAAGTCTAATTGTCTAGATGGTTCAGTATTGAGTCGTGTCATGAACTTGATCAAAGAAAGAATCATTCCATGAGGAGCCCACCGCAGAATTCCGGTGGCCGCTATATTTTTAAAAACAGGTCTTAAATCTGCTTCATAATGCAGGGAGTTCAGTAAGACAACACGCTGGACCTTATTTCTTGAAGCCCAATCCTGAGCAACGATTCCCCCAAAGCTATATCCAAAAATCAAGTCATTTTCCTTGATAGGATAGGCTCCCAATAATCGATCTGCGTATTCAGAGAGTGATTCCTCTGTTTTGGGTTCAATCCATTCTAAATAGGTAGCGTTCCAAGGAAATTTAAATGACTTAAAAATCCTTGAATCTGCTCCCATTCCTGGTAGTACCCAAACTCTACATTCTGACATTACTGTATATGTTGCTTTATAGTAGTATATACAAGCGGGTGAATAGATTTGTTCGCGGCAATAATGCTATCTGAGGCAATAGGGATATTTTCATTTTCAAAATTAGACACTCGACCTCCTGCTTCGCGGACTAAGACTATACCAGCGGCTACATCCCAAGGACTTAATCCGTATTCAAAATATCCATCAAAACGGCCGCATGCGGTGTATGCTAAATCAACTGCTGCAGTTCCAATGCGTCTTACACCTCTAGTATGCTGGTAAAAATGGGCAAGGGTATTTTGGAAACCCTCTAGTTTTGAAAATTCATAATATGGAAACCCGGTAGCCAGTAAAGATTCCTCAAGATTTTTAGTGCTTGTCACGGAAATAGGTAGCCCGTTCAAAAAGGCCCCGCCATCTTTATAGGCGGAAAAGCATTCATCCATGCCTACTTCATAGACTATACCTAAAACAGGGATTCTATCTTTTAATAAGGCGATGCTTACACTAAAAATAGGGAGACCATGAACAAAATTGGTTGTCCCGTCTAAAGGATCTACGACCCATAAATATTCTTTCTGTGTATCCTGTTCAATCGTGCCCTCCTCGGTTAGAAACCCAGCTTCAGAAAAAAGATTCGATAATTTTGTTACGATTAATTTTTCAGCAGTTCGGTCAGCATTACTAACCAAAGCATTCAGGCTTTTTAATTCAACGGAATGTCGATTAAAATTCTTTTGTGCTTCTCGAAGCAATGCTCCTGCCATTACAGCAACATCTGCAACTTGAGGAGCTAGGAGACTGAGGTCAATCATACTAGCTCTTTCGCTGTATGTTTTAATCTTATGCTCTTACAGAGCGATTTGAGGTTACTACCCTCTTCATTCGTAGCACCGTAAACTTCCATAACTTGAGTTCGGTTTTGGGGCAGAAATCCAATCATACCAACAAAAAGTCCCTCTCTTATTTTGAAAAGGCGTGCTTCGTTGACGATTCCATCATTGAGTTGACCTTCGCTGACAAATTGCCAGAAGTTGGAAAACTCTCGTTCGCTACAGAGAGGACTATACTCTAAAAAAATCAGTGGCATTGGCGGAACGGCTTTGTTCATCTAATATAACAAAACCCTCATTGCAAATCCCTGAAATACGAAAAGTTTTAGTTTTATTCGCCAGCTCCGGATTCCAGTGAGTTTTTACTCTCAAATAGTTGTCGGTATATCCGTATATATATCCTTCTCTATTTTCATTTTCAAATAAAATTGGACGTTTCTTCCCAATTTGAGTTTCATAGAACGCCCGCTTCTTTTTTTCACTTAAAATCCGTAACATCTTATTTCGACGCTTTCGTTCTTGGAAAGGCACAACCCCTTCCATTTCTGCAGCCAGAGTGTTAGCACGCTCGCTATAGGTAAATACATGTAAATAGCCTACTTCTAAACTATTGATGAGGTTGTAAGTTTCAAGGAATCGTTCCTCAGTTTCTCCCGGAAATCCAACAATGACATCCACACCAATACACGCATCAGGATTTAAAGATTTAATCGTTTTCACACGTTGAGCAAATAATTTACTCATATATCTGCGCTTCATTTTTTTAAGAATTAAGTCGCTTCCGCTTTGCAAAGGGATATGATAATGGGGTACAAATTTACTACTGCTTTCCGTAAATTCTATGATTTCATTACGCAACAAGTTTGGTTCAATACTTGAAATACGAATTCGGTCTACATCCACATGATAATCTAAGGCTTGGACCAAATCTAAAAAAGTGCTTTCGTGGTGTTTATTTCCAAATTCGCCTTTTCCATAATCTCCAACATTCACTCCTGTTAAAACAATTTCGCGAATGCCTTTATCAGCGATTTCCTGCGCCTTTAGAATGATGTTTTTTACCGTATCGCTTCTTGAAATACCCCGCGCAAGTGGTATAGTACAATAGGTGCATTTGTAATCGCATCCGTCTTGTACTTTTAAAAAGGCCCTTGTCCTATTTCCAGCGCTATATGAACTAACAAAACTGTCTGCCTTAGAGATTTCACAGCTGTGAACCTGAGCATTACCATTTGTTTTTTGTATTGCCCCAAGAAATTGTGTGACATTAAATTTTTCGGTTGCGCCTAATACTAAGTCTACACCAGGGAATTCCATTATTTGTTCGGGCTTCAATTGAGCATAGCATCCCACAACAACTATAAACCCATCCGGATTAGCTCGCATGGCTCTTCCCACAATATTCCTGCACTCGCGATCGGCGTTTTCAGTTACTGAACACGTATTTATGACATAAACGTCCGCAGCATTTTTGAAGGAAACTTCTTCAAAGCCGTTTGATTTGAAATCTTGCGCGATTGTGGAAGTCTCTGCAAAATTGAGTTTACATCCTAGCGTATAAAAGGCAACACTTGGCATCAAATTAAATTTACTTCGGGTTCCAGTTGAATTCCATATCGAGCGTATACATCTTCCATTATCTTTTGAGCAAGCGCGTGAATTTCACGCCCTGTAGCGTTGCCATAATTTACTAGAACTAATGCTTGATTTTTATGAACCCCGACATCTTTTTTACGATAGCCTTTCCATCCACTTTTTTCAATAATCCAGCCCGCTGCGAGTTTTTTTCCACCTTCTGCAGGGTAAGAGGGCATATCGGGATACATATGTAATAGTTCTTGAGCTTTTTCTTTGGTAACAATGGGGTTTTTAAAAAAAGAACCACTATTACCTATTTGAGAGGGGTCTGGAAGTTTACTTTTGCGTATTGCAATAACGACATCGCTAATTTGCTTCGGTGTAGGTTTCGAAATCCCCATTTTTTCCAATTCCCCCTTTATTGCACCATAATCCGCATGAATTTGGTGGTTTCTTTTGGTCAATTTCAATACTAAATGGGTAATTACCGCCTTTCCTTTCCATGCATTTTTAAAAATGCTGTTTCTATAACTAAACCGCGCTTGTTTTCTAGAAAGTTTAAAAGGAGCGCAATCGTCAATCATTAGACCTTCACAACTCACAAAAACATCCTGTAATTCAACACCGTAGGCACCTATATTTTGAACCGGTGCCGTACCACAATTGCCTGGTATAAGACTTAAATTTTCTAATCCGCCCAATCCTTGCATAAGAGTCCAAAGGACAACCTCGTGCCAATTTTCACCCGCGCCAAAACGTATTTGAACATGGTTATCATCTTCAAATACAACTTCCCGTCCATGTATGTCTACTTTTAAGACATCTCCCTCTACATCCTTTGTAAGTAGCAAATTAGAGCCCCCTCCAAGAACAAGGGCAGGGGCACCGTGATGCTTTAGATAGTTTGCAATTTCTTCCGGGCTATGTGCCCAAATTAATCGGCTTGCCTTTTGATCTACACCAAAGGTATTTAGCTTCGCTAAGCTCTGATTAATTTGTACAATCACTGTTTTTAATTATCTAGTAGTATGTGGGTAAACATCTAACGCTGCTCTTAATATCGCAATACATTTCTTTAACGCATCTGCACTAAGGACATAAGCCAATCTTGCCTGCTGTGCACCAAGTTCAGGCTTAGCATAGAATCCTGCCGCGGGTGCCATCATTAAGGTCATTCCTTTGTAGTTAAAATCACTTAGTAACCATTGCGCAAAATGTTCTGTACTTTCCACCGGAAAGGATGCAACAGCATAAAATGCGCCTTTTGGCATGGGACAAAAAACACCATGAATACTATTTAAACCTTCAACTAAAACATTTCTTCGTTTCAAGTATTTGGCGTTTACTTGATCAAAATATTGCTGCGTTGTTTTTAATGCTGCTTCACTAGCAATTTGCGCATAGGTAGGCGGTGATAAACGCGCTTGGGCAAATTTCATTGCTGTAGCCATGAATTCTTGGTTCTTACTTATTAAGCAACCTATTCTTGCACCACACATGCTGTATCTTTTAGAAAAACTATCAATAACAACGGCATGGTTCTCAATTCCAGAAATGCTTAAAATACTGTGATGTTGTTCGTTGTCATAAGTAAATTCACGATAAACTTCATCTGCAATTAGAAATAAATCGTGCTTTATAACAATGGATTTTAATTGTTCAAGTTCATCTTTACTGTATAAATATCCCGTTGGGTTCCCCGGGTTACAAATAAGAATTCCTTTAGTTTTAGGAGTAATAGCCTTTTCGAAGAGCTCAACAGGTGGCAATGCGAATCCATCTTGAATATTGGCTTCCACAGGAACAACCTTAACACCGCTTGCCGTAGCAAATCCATTATAATTGGCATAAAACGGCTCGGGGATAATGATTTCATCACCCTCATCCATGGTAGAGCCAAAAGTAAAAAGTAGTGCCTCCGATCCACCAGTTGTAACGATAACTTCATCCATGTTAACCGGTAATTTTTTACCGTAATAATAGTCCGATAGTCCTTTGCGAAGTGATTCAAAGCCAGCGCTATGGCTGTACCCTAAAACAGGCACCTCAGCTTCTTTAATTGCTTTTTGAGCACCTACAGGGGTTTGAATATCTGGCTGGCCAATATTGAGATAGAATACTTTATTCCCGTTTCGCTCTGCCTGTTCTGCAAAAGGAACGAGCTTGCGAATCGGACTTGAAGGCATGTTATGGCCCTTGGTAGATATAGAAGGCATTAATCTTTATTTTAAAGAATGAGAAAGCCCCGTAAAATACGGGGCGTTCCTAAAATATGGTAGGAAATTAGTATTCCTTATTTGGCTATAATACTTCCGCCTTCTTTTTTAGTAGGTGTAGTTTGCTGCGCTGAAGGATTAATTACCTGACCCTTAATAGTCAGTACTACCGTTTTGTTCGTGGCGTTTGAATTAACAGTTACTGTTTTTTGGAAGTTACCCATTCTATTAGTGTCGTATTTCACCGTGATTTCACCTTCTTGGCCTGGCGCTATTGGTTCACGCGTCCATTTAGGTGTAGTACAACCACAAGAAGCACGGACTGTATTCAATACCAAAGGTTGATTTCCTTCATTTTTGAACTTGAAGACCCTGGTTCCATTTGTTCCCTTATCAATTTTACCATAATTAATCACTTTTTCTGCGAATTGAATTTTCGCACCATCTGCGGGTTGCTCTTGTGCTTGAGCAGCAAGACCGAATAGAGCAACGGCAACTGTTAAGATGAATTTTTTCATGTCTTTCTTATATTTTGGAACATCAAATGTAATTCTAATGAGGAGGCTTTCAAAGGAAATTAACAAACTCTTAGCTTTAGGGTTCTTCGGATGAGTGAAGGCGCTTATTTTTGCAACTGATAACAAGAATGAGCTTCATGCGTGAAATCGGTAAATACACTCCAGGAGAAATAGAGTCAAAGTGGTATACACACTGGTTAAATAAGAAATACTTCCACGCGGAAGTGTCTGAAAAAGAGCCATATACAATCGTAATTCCTCCGCCTAATGTTACAGGTGTACTCCACATGGGTCACATTTTGAATAATACGATTCAAGATGTGCTAATACGGAGAGCGCGCATGCTCGGTTTGAACGCATGTTGGGTACCCGGAACGGACCATGCCTCTATTGCAACTGAAGCAAAAGTGGTGAAGCGACTTCGGGAGCAGGGTATCAAAAAATCAGATTTAAGTAGAGAGGATTTCTTAAAGCACGCTTGGGATTGGACTCATGAATACGGCGGTATTATACTCAAGCAGCTCCGTCGCTTAGGTGCTTCTTGCGATTGGGATCGTACAGCTTTCACTTTAGATGATGTGAGGAGTGATCAAGTTATAGAAGTATTTATCGACCTTCATAAAAAAGGGTTGATTTATCGAGGACTTCGAATGGTAAATTGGGATCCAGTTGCATTGACTGCAATTTCTGATGAGGAAGTCATTCATAAAGAAGAAAATAGTCTTCTGTATTACATGTCCTATCAGATTGATGGCTTAGACGAAACATTGCAAGTAGCAACTACACGTCCAGAAACTATATTCGGTGACACTGCTGTATGTGTACATCCGGAAGATCAACGCTATCAGCATTTGAAAGGTAAGCAAGTAATTGTACCACTCGTAGGTAGAAAAGTTCCCATCATTTTTGATGAATATGTGGATATAGAATTTGGTACTGGAGCTTTAAAAGTCACCCCTGCCCATGACACCAATGATCAGATGTTAGGTGACAAGTATAATCTTGAGGTTATTGACGTTTTTGATGAACATGCAGCTTTGAATGAATACGGTGGTGAATTTGCAGGCCTAAATAGATTTGCTGCTCGAAAAAAAGTGGCGAAGGCTCTTGAGGAGAAGGGACTTTTAGTGGAAACCAAAGACCTTCGCAACAAGGTTGGACGTAGCGAAAGAACGGATGCTGTAATAGAACCTCGACTCAGTATGCAATGGTTTTTAAAAATGTCTAGCCTCGCGATCAAGGGTATTGAAGGTGTGAAATCAAAAGATATTACTTTATATCCTGCTCATGGAGAAAAAACATATCTCCACTGGATGGAAAACATCAAGGATTGGTGTATCTCTCGGCAGCTTTGGTGGGGCCATAGAATACCTGCTTGGTACGATTCCCAAGGAAATGTTGCTGTCTGTAAATCAAAGGAAGAAGCAGTTGCTGCTCTCGGAACCACCGCGATTCATCAGGATGAAGATGTAATGGATACCTGGTTTAGTTCATGGTTATGGCCATATAGCGTCTTCTCTGATAATAAGGAAGAAGAGAATTATTTCTATCCGACCAACACCTTAGTTACGGGTCAGGATATTATATTCTTTTGGGTGGCTAGAATGATTATGGCGGGTTATGAATTTAAAGGTAAGCGACCTTTCAAGGATGTCTATTTTACAGGAATGGTTCGAGATAAGAAACGTCGTAAAATGTCAAAATCATTGGGTAATAGTCCTGATCCGTTAGATCTTATCGATAAGTATGGTGCCGACGGAGTTCGTGTTGGTATGTTGATGACGGCACCTGCTGGAAACGATTTACTTTTTGACGAGGACCTGTGCTCTCAAGGGTCTTTTTTCGCAAATAAAGTTTGGAACGCCTTCCGATTAGTGGGAATGTGGGAAGCTAGTAATGTTGATATGAATGCTAGTGAAAGGCTGTCAATAAATTGGATGCGAAACCGAATAGCAGCTGCCCTTGAAGAGCTTGAGGGTAGTTTTGAAAAGTATAGGCTCTCAGAGGCTCTAATGACAACTTATAAGTTGGTATGGGACGATTTCTGTTCATGGTATCTGGAGATGATAAAACCTTTAAAGGGCGAACTTATTTCAGGTGAGGCTTTGGACGAAACCAAAGCCATATTCAATATACTCTTAGAAATCATGCATCCATTTATGCCATTTATTACCGAAGAATTATGGCAAAATTTAGTAGATAGAAAGGCAGAGGAAACCATCAATTTTGCCGTTTGGCCAAAGTTAGAAGTCACAGATAAATCGGTACTGGAATCTTTTGATCACTTTGCTGAGGTTGTTAGTGGTATTCGTACCGTTCGTAATGAGAACGGTATTGCCCCAAAAGAACCATTAATTTTAGAGATTGCTGAGAACACAAAACACGATTCAAGCTACGATTATTTAATTAAGAAACTAGCTCACGTTGAGTGCATCATTCAAGTAGAGGAGATAAAAAAATCAGCATTTAGTTTTGTCGTAGGGGGCATCAATTATACTATCCCCGCAGACAATTTTGTTAACCTAGAGGAGGAGATTACCAAGCTCCAAGAGGAATTGAAGTATACCGAGGGCTTTTTAAACAGTGTGCTGAAAAAACTAAGCAATGAACGATTTTTGTCCAATGCACCTGATGCAGTGGTTGCAGCAGAACGTAAAAAGCAGGCGGATGCAGAATCCAAGATTACATTGATTACAAAGCGATTAGAGGCATTGAAAGAATAATTTTAGAATCAAAAAACCCCGGTGCCATGCACCGGGATTTTTTCAGGGGTACTACGTCCTGTTAGAATAAGGCTCGAGAATAAATAACCACAAACACTCACATCACGTTCGAGCCCAATTCCAGTACTATTTAGGTTTAATCGTTAGAGTATAGATGGCTTTACAAACCCTTCTTGCGGGTTTGCCTTTAATTCGTTTGCTTATGTAGACTTTAAGATCCACTTGACGTTTCCCATGAGGAGCAAAATTACTTTCTACCAGAAGCTCCTCTCCAAGCGCGGCATTCCTGTAAAGCTGAAGGTCAATACTTGTAACACTTTCTTCATACCGATTATTTAGTAGTAGCGATTGAAAACGGTCTTCCTTGACGGAATTCATGGTATCCATCAAATTCCATAGTGTTAGCATTCCTTGACTGTCCACCATGTTTTTATCAATACTCAATTGTATCCTTGATTTTAATGGTCCCGACTTTTTTACAGTGGAAAAGAAATTTTTCATGTTGTATATTTTACATAAAAAAAGCGCCTTCACATAGTGAAGGCGCTTTGAATATCATGGGTTATCTTTTTTAAATTTATGCCTTCACTTTATAACATGCACAACCCTGCCACATATTAATGCAGTTGTTTTTGATTGTGTTATGGATAAATAAAATTGACATTCTGTACGAATATAGCGTTTTAATGTATAACGTCTAAATATTGTAAAAAGTTTTACAATTTATTTTTTCACCTTGTTTCTCGATACTCCATCCATGTCTGCCACATTACGCCGGGTTTTTGTCCTTTAAGTTTGTTATGAAGCTTCTTTGAAGCTGCTCTTGGGTTTGGCATTAAAGCAAAGGCTTGAAGCGTTTGTACTGCTTCACGCCCCAATCCGGGTAAGGATTGCGGAGTATTGTACTTAGGGTCAATCATTTTCAAAGCATCAAGGGAACCATAAATATCTCCTTGAAGTCTTCTTATTTCTACAAGTCTAAGTGCAGCCGATGTATTTCTTGGGCTCATATTAAGGACCTTTTCGTAGTATTGGCCAGATTGAGTTAGGTTACCCTCTAATCTTCGAATTTGCCCCATTTGATTAAGACTTAAAATATGGTTAGGGTGTATTTCTAGTGCTTCTTCGAATTTATGAGCACATTTTTTTAGTGCAGCCGAACTGGGTTTTTGGCCGGCCTGCATTAAAATACCTAGCCCTTCAAAATAAGGCATGGGATTATTGAAAATATCCATTTCAAAATATTGGCTTTGTGCTGAAGCACTGTACTCAATCATTTCTTGTGTATTCCCACTCCGATATTCATTCAAGGCACGCGAAGCGTCTTTTTCTCCATTGACTCTCGAGTAACTTATAAATATAGAATAAAGCAGCAGTGCAGAGGTACATATCAGCCCTGGTAGCTTTTTAGTTGATAAAATAACTTTTGAGTTACTAGATAAGTACCCCAATGAGACAGCGAATGGTATTAATAAAGTTGCTCTTTCGAGCGGGAACTCACCTAAACCATACCCAAAGAATGCAATGGTTGTTAGTCCAAAGATTTGTTGTTGTTTATGTAGAAATAGATTTAAAATACAGAGACCAATGAGTGTAATAAAAAATAGGGCACCAATTCCTGTTTCACTTAATAGCCAAATCACATCATTATGCGGTCTTAGAATGGAGGTAACTCCATTCATAACGCTTTCATTGGTTCCTTTTAATCCGGTCCCTGGATAGGCTACTTTCCATTGCCCTGCACCTACTCCGGTAATAGGATTGTCCAAAAACATTTCTTTAGAGGCCTCCCAATAGTGCATCCTGCTTTGAATGGTGCTACTATCAATTATTTTTTCACCACCACTAAACAATACAACAAGTCCTATCCCAATTGCAATAATTCCTAATGAAACTAGACTGTATTTTCTAGCTAAACTTTTCTTTTGTAAAGTATAAACCCCAATTGCAATGAGTAGGACAAAAAATACCGATATCCATACGCCTCTTGTTCGAAGAAGAAGGATTTCAATAACAGCTAAACTAATCGCGATTCTTTGAAGATATGACCCAAGGGAATTTGGTAATCGAAAAGATAGAGCCGCAGGAAGGAGAATTAACAAGGTAGCCGCCGCATAATTTTTATGTACGAATAGTTTTCCGCTTGCGAGGTAAATATTCCCTTGTTTATATGCATCACCAATCGCTGGTATAATACTCAATCCCGAAATGATTAAGGCAACTTGAGCCCCAATGCAGAACCCTTGTAGGGTATCTTTTTCTCTATTTCTAAATGCATCTGCCGAAACCACTGTAATACCAAAAAGCAATGCCATTCTTGCTATATGACCATGGAGTTCACTTTGAGCACTAACTGAGCTAAATTTTAATAGCGGCCAGGCGACTAGTCCAAGTATCATCAATTCTATAAGTGTGAACTTGCTAGTGAAATTGTTCCTAGAAATACCCAAAGTAGCTAGACCAAGTATTCCACCCATTGCCATTCGTTGCCATAGACCCAAGTCTTGAAGTCCTGTATTGATTGAAAGAAGAACAGCTACAGGTAAATAAAAAAAAGGGGACATCAACACCTTCATATTTTTCGCTTTGCCGTGAAGATAGGGAAAAGAATCCTTGACACTTCTGATGTATCTTAGAGGAACCAAATACATCACAGAAATATGGATATCCCTGCTCCGTACGTACCCAAAAATAAGGTACGCATCGTTACAGCGGCCTCTCTTTTTGACGGCCATGATGCTGCCATTAATATCATGCGCCGGATTATTCAAAGTACCGGTTGTGAGGTTATACACCTCGGTCATGATCGCTCTGTTGAGGAAGTCGTAAACACTGCAATTCAAGAAGATGCCAATGCTATTGCCATGACATCCTATCAAGGAGGACACCTTGAATATTTTAAATATATGTATGATTTACTTCAGCAAAGGGGAGCTCAACATATCAAAATATTCGGAGGTGGAGGCGGCACTATCTTGCCTGAAGAAATTGAAGAATTACATGCTTATGGGATTACTAGACTATATCATCCAGATGATGGTCGAAAGATGGGATTACAAGGTATGATAAACGATTTAGTTAGGCAGTCAGATTTTCTTATTGGAGAGGAAACTCCAGGTGAAGTGAAGGATATTTCAGGTGCTACGAACCCCACAATCGCAAGATGGATAAGTGCAGCCGAAAACTGTGGTGGAGCTCATCGCGATTCAATAATTGAAATCAAGGAAAGAGCTGCGAAAATAAAAACACCCATTGTAGGTATTACCGGCACTGGAGGAGCTGGGAAGAGCTCCATGGTAGATGAGCTGGTTCGTAGGTTTATCTTAGACTTCCCCTCAAAACGTATTGCAATAGTTTCCGTAGACCCTTCTAAAAGAAAGACGGGCGGCGCATTACTCGGAGATCGAATTCGGATGAATGCGATAAATCATGAAAATGTATTTATGCGTTCTCTTGCTACACGTCAAGCCAATTTGGCGCTCAGTGCACACGTTCAGAGCGCCTTAAACATTCTTAAGTTAGCGGGTTTCGATTTGATTATTTTGGAAACCTCTGGTATTGGTCAGAGCGATACAGAAATATTGGATCATAGTGATGCAAGTATTTATGTCATGACCCCAGAATATGGAGCGGCGACTCAATTGGAAAAAATAGACATGCTCGATTTTGCAGACCTCATTGCGCTGAACAAATTTGACAAACGTGGTGCGCCGGACGCTTTACGAGATGTCAAAAAGCAGTACCAGCGTAATCATAACCGTTGGCATGATGATTCAGATTCTATGCCAGTTTACGGCACTATTGCCAGTCAATTTAACGATCCAGGAACGAATAGTTTATACAAAGCGATTATAGAGATGCTCAATACCAAAGTGAATTCTCGTTTCGCGAGCAAATTTGCTGTTTCCGATGAGTTGAGTGAAAAGATTTTCATTATTCCGCCAAAACGAACACGTTACTTAAGTGAGATTTCGGAGAATCATCGTATTCACAGGGAAAAAATCACAGAGCAGATAGAGGTGGCAGACAAACTCTATGCACTACATAGATCGATACAAACTATCGAGGATTCAGAATTGGTAAGTCAACTACAGGCCAGTTTTGATCTTATTAAAATGAATTTGGATCCATATAATTGGGAAAAGATTCAGCAATGGGATGCCACTATAAAACGCTATAAAAACCCCTTTTATTCCTATGAAGTCCGAGGAAAAGAAATCAAGATTAAAACGCACACGGAAAGTCTCTGTCATATACAAATACCAAAGATAGCCTTGCCTAAATATCGCAATTGGGGAGATGTGCTCAGATGGATACTTCTAGAAAACATTCCAGGAGAATTCCCCTATACTGCAGGTATTTATCCTTTTAAGCGAGAAGGGGAGGATCCAACGAGAATGTTTGCTGGGGAGGGAGGACCAGAACGAACAAACAAACGTTTTCATTACTTGAGCTTGGATATGCCTGCCAAACGACTATCAACAGCATTTGATAGTGTTACCCTTTACGGTAACGACCCTGACCGCCGTCCTGATATTTATGGTAAGATAGGTAACTCTGGTGTAAGCATCTGTTGTCTTGACGATGTGAAGAAATTGTATTCAGGCTTTCGACTAACGGATTCATCGACTTCTGTATCCATGACCATTAATGGTCCGGCGCCTATGCTCTTGGCTTATTTTATGAATGCAGCAATTGATCAAGAATGCGAGTTGTATATCAGAGAAAATGGCCTGGAATCAAAGGTGGAGAAGTTAAAGAAAGCCAAGTACGATCAACAAAAAATCGCACGTCCTGCCTACCAAGGTGATTTGCCTGAAGGCAATGATGCTTTAGGATTATTGCTTTTAGGAGTAACGGGAGATGAGGTTTTAGATACTAAGACCTATGGCCAGATCAAAGCAAAGACCATGAATGCCGTTCGCGGTACAGTTCAAGCAGATATTCTGAAGGAGGACCAAGCCCAAAATACCTGTATTTTCTCAACGGAGTTTGCTTTGAGGTTAATGGGAGATGTACAGAGTTATTTCATTGATTGGAAGGTTAGAAATTTCTATAGTGTTTCCATCTCAGGGTACCACATTGCAGAGGCAGGAGCGAATCCTGTAACTCAGTTGGCTTTTACTTTAGCGAACGGCTTTACCTACGTAGAATATTACTTAAGCAGAGGAATGGACATAAATAAGTTTGCTCCCAATTTAAGTTTTTTCTTCTCCAACGGAATTGATCCGGAATACGCTGTAATTGGACGTGTAGCTCGACGAATTTGGGCGAATGCCATGAAGCATAAATACGGGGCTGATGCTCGTTCGCAGATGCTGAAGTATCATATTCAAACTTCCGGGAGGAGCCTGCATGCACAAGAAATAGATTTTAATGATATACGTACAACGCTTCAAGCACTTTATGCTATATACGACAATTGTAATTCTTTGCATACCAATGCTTATGATGAGGCAATTACAACTCCTACAGAAGAGAGTGTGCGACGGGCTATGGCTATTCAGCTTATTATCAATAAGGAGTTGGGTTTGTCCAAAAACGAAAATCCTATTCAAGGTGCCTTTATTATCGAAGAATTGACTGACTTGGTTGAGGAAGCTGTGCTACTCGAATTTGATCGTCTTACTGAACGAGGTGGGGTTTTGGGAGCAATGGAGACCATGTATCAGAGGGGAAAGATTCAAGGAGAAAGCCTCTATTATGAAACAATGAAACATACCGGAGAATTCCCAATTATTGGTGTCAATACGTTTTTGAATAAGAAAGGCTCTCCAACCATTGTTCCTGCGGAAGTTATTCGAGCTACTGAAGATGAAAAGGAATACCAAATAAAAATGCTAGAAGCGCTGCATAAAGAAAAAAATAAAGAGTCTGCAGAAAGCATCTTAAAAATACAAGATGCAGCTATCCAGAATACTAATATATTTGACGTACTCATGGAAGCAGCAAAACACTGCTCCTTGGGACAAATTACCAACGCGCTGTTCCAAGTTGGTGGACAGTATAGAAGAAATATGTAAATGAAATTACTATCATTTAACGTAAATGGTGTTCGTGCCGCCGCGGGAAAAACTTTAGTTGAAGACTTGCATAATTTGGATTGTGATGTCGTCGGATTACAAGAGACGAAAGCCACTCCAGAGCAGGTTAAGGAGGCTTTAAGTGAATTACAAGGTTACTTTATTTATGCTTTCAGTGCAGAGAAAAAAGGATATAGCGGTACTGCAATTCTTTCTAAAGTGGAGCCGCTGTCCGTAATGAAGGGCATCGGTATGTCAATACATGATAATGAGGGTAGATCGATTACTGCTGAATTTGAAGACTTTTTCTTTGTTACAGTTTACGTACCTAACTCGTCTTCCGGTTTGAAGCGTATTGATTACAGGACTCAAGAATGGGATGTAGATTTCTTGAAATACTTGAAGAAATTAGAGAAGACAAAACCTGTAATAGTCTGTGGCGATTTAAATGTCGCGCATCAAGAAATTGATTTAACGAACCCTAAGTCAAATTATAATAAGACTCCTGGTTATACACAAGCGGAAATTGACGGATTATCTACTATGCTTAAATCTGGATTTGTGGATACATATAGAACTTTATATCCACAAACTATCAAATACAGCTGGTGGAGTTATCGCGGCGGTGCTCGTTCAAAAAACGTTGGGTGGCGATTGGATTATTTTTTAGTAAGCCAAAGTTTAATTTCATGTGTTAAGGACAGCGAGATTTTAAATGAGGTAATGGGAAGTGATCACTGCCCGGTACAATTGTCTATTTTCTAGTATTTTCAGACCCTCTTTCAGCTGCTTTTACTTTCTGTTGAAATTCACTGATTTTATTGCTTGCTTTTTGGATTTCGTCTACCACCAAAGCAACCTCTTTTTTTTGATTTTCATTAAGAAGCATTGATATAACCTGAATTTGTAAGGAGGCTCCTGTTAAATGATTTTTAACATCATGAGCGAATTTTTGATATTCTTTATAATCCATAGATAGGTAGATAATCGATAAGAATAGTTTACAAAATAGAAAATTTTTTTACACCCAATTTGCAATGAAAAAGGTAATTGCCTGGTATCAATTTTTCTTCTAAGCGTACTGTAGCAACATTGCTAATAAAGAATACCTTACCATCAATGATTTGTTTTCCCTGGGCATCTGTGATTTGATAAAATAAATCATCGCTGTTTATATCTGTTTGAATCTTTAATTCGCCCGTTGCTGGATTTGGAAATATTTCATATTTCACCCTTTTTGATGTTTTAAGACCAAAATTAGTTGTATTCATTATCCAGTAATATCTAGAAACATACTCGGGGGTGAAACTTATTGTACCTACTCCCGTATTTCCTAATGCTTGGGTTCTTGCATTTCCAACCGGAATGCCATCTTTCCATTTCATCGTGGGGCTTTGGCCAATGGTCATATTGTTGGCTGGAAGTCCCTTTAAATCAGTATCCAAACCGCCATTATTCGGGTTAGTGTTGAATGGAATAGTAACCTCAAAAGGAAGCTCTGTTTGATAATCAATGGGTGGTGAATGATTCCCCTCGTAACCGATAAAATAAAAATGATCTCTACTTGTTTTACCATTTGGCTCATAGTGACCTTCAGTACGATGATGCCAAACATAAAATGTACCATCTAAGCCGTTATTCGTGCTCTTTGGCGTTATTCTAACACCTGTTTTTGGGAGGGTTTTGGTCCCGGTTAAAGTAGACCATGTGAAACTATCGTAAAGTGAAGTGCCTAAGGATTCTGCGCTATCATTTGTGCTGAGCCAATAATTCTGTCCCGTACCTAAATCAATGGTGCCGGAGTGATAGGTAGAATCCATACTGTTTGACTTAAAATCAGAGGATTTGCCTAATATAAGTTTACCTTGATAACCTTGGTTAAAGCTATGCTTGTAAACCACAAGAGGAACGGAATTGCCGCTTCCTGAATAATTTTCTGTATGTGCACTAAGGTGATGGATATTCGTGGATTTAGTAGATTTGCTCCAGTTTGTATTTCTCGGGTAATTCAGTTCAATCCATGCCCCGTGATACCCTTTATTGTATATCCAATCGTCCCAAAAATCATTTAAATTTATACCTGTTGAAGCTGATAATACAGTTTTAAACCCTTCTGCGTCATAGTTTCCATATTTATTGCTCGCAATAAGTTGTTTCATCCCAAAACTGAACAGGCTATCTCCAAGAAATTCTCTTAAATTATGGGCAACCATAGCGCCTTTTTGATAGGTATGTGTGCCATAGGTTTGCTCTTGATTTACGCCGCTAAGGGCTAAGTGACTTCCGTCATTGGCGTAGGCTTGTTTTAAGACCAAGCTTTGATTATTCTGTACTGTTTCTACATATGTGGAGGGGCCATAAACGGACTCCTCGTAAAGGTGTGAACCAAACTCTGCGAACCCTTCATTAATCCACATATCCTCTGCCGTTTGAGTAGTTATACCGTTGCCAAACCACATGTGAGCTAATTCATGTGCAATGATGTCTTCACCTGTTAAATTGGTATTAGCTAGATTTCGGGGTAGGTGAACCATTCCAGCATGTTCCATGGCCCCAGTAATTGTTAGTGCATAGCCGACCTTTTCAAAAAGATAAGGGCCAAATTCTTTGACAAAGGCATCATATATTTCAGTAAGATGTACAAATCCTGCTCTAATGTTGCTCGTGTCTTGGGCTCTACCATAGATTTCAAAAGATTTCCCGTTGTGCGTCCAGCTCTGTTTGAAATAATCCGAAACAGCCATACTAACCAGGTAAGAGGGGATAAGAGCTTGGCCTTCCCATTTCCAAGCCAAATCTCCGTTTCCTAAAGTGTCTACTTTTGAGAGTATACCGTTACTTACACCAACTTTATTTGGCGCCGTGATAATATTCATTTCTTCTAAAATGAATTTCTCAACAAAATTGTCAAAACAAGGAAAAAGACTTCGCCCGTAAACGTGAGGATTTGCTGCAAATCCTACTCCTAAGTTGTATTGATAGGCACCGTCTAAATGAATACCGCCCCAGCCGCTCGCATCTTTAGTAGTGGCTCCATGGTAGAAAATGTCCCAATTTAATGTCTGACCTGCAGAGACTGTAGAATAAATTACTAAATGTTCACCGTTCTGCATGAAATTTAATGATCCGCTTGAGGACAGGACACTATCTACTGTAAAGCCCAACAGGTCAAAGCGCAATGAATTGAATGCAATCTTAGAGTACAGTTGGTATTTTGCTATTCCATCCATTTGCCCGTTGCCAAAATCACGGCTGTCTATAGTTAGTTGGAGCTTCTGCAGGTCCGCAGTATCAGACCGTGAATTGTAGTTAATAGGTGCATTGTTTTGTTTGATACTTAGACTTTTTGTGCTTTGGCAATTGAACTGTGCGGTCAAATTCCCACCAATAGCAAGGAAAAGAATGTATGTGATATGCTTCATTTTAACCTCTTTGTCTTACGGCTTCATATAGTAGAACACCCGTTGCTACACTTACGTTAAGAGAATTAATGTGTCCTTTCATGGGAATGAGCGCCTCTGCGTCTGCCAATTTAATCAAACTTTTATGCACGCCATTTTCTTCATTACCCATAATTAGCATGCACGAATCTTCAAAAGGAGCCTCATACATGGATGTTTCTGATTTTTCTGTACCTGCTATGATTTTCAACCCTAGACTTTGGGCTAAAAAAATCGCATCTTTTATATGATTTACCTTGCAAATTGGTATTTCTAATAAGGCCCCGGTTGAGGTGCGAATAGCATCTGCACTCACCGGAGCGCTATCATTTTTTGGTAGAACAATCGCATGAACCCCAGAGCATTCTGCTGATCGTGCAATAGCTCCAAAGTTTCGCACATCTGTAATGCGATCCAGAGCAAGTATAAGTGGTTTCTCACCCGAGTCCACAATTTTGGTAATGACTTCTTCTAAATCGTAGAAATCAACAGGACTCAAAAATGCCACGGCACCTTGATGATTTCCTCTAGTCAGACGGTTGAGTTTTTCAACAGGGACATATTTAGGGGCTATGCCTTGATCTCGTAATGTTCCTTCCAATTGAGAATAAAGTGCGCCTCCAAGTTCTTTTTGAAGGAACACCTTATCAATAGTTTGTCCATCTTGAGTGGCTTGCAGGATAGGTCTGAGTCCATATATTAGTTGCTTGTTCGCCATTATTCTTCAATTGGTTTTGTGGACGATTCATTAGAAAACTCTCCAAGATTGGCTCGTTCTATCATTCTACTATCCAATTCTTTTTTGGTTTTACTTCCGAGTTTTTTTAAACGTTCAACTTGAGTAATCAAGTTTCCTCGCCCATCAACCATTTTATTCATAGAGCTTTCGTAGGTCTTTTGGGCCGTATTGAATTGGTCGCCTAGTTTTAACAAATCCTCACTTAATCCAACAAACTTATCGTAAAGTTTACCGCCGGCATCCGCAATTTCTATGACATTTCTTGTTTGCTTTTCCTGCCTCCAAGCCATTGCAATCGTCTTTAACGTGGCTAGAAGAGTTGAAGTAGATACTAAAATAATCTTTTTTGAAAATGCCAATTCGTATAACGTACCATCAAATTTAGTAGCTTCCATAAAAGCTGCTTCTATTGGTATAAAAAGAAGCACAAATTCAGGAGTAGCTCCATCATAAAGTTGCGGATAGTCTTTCTCACTGAGCTGTTTAATGTGCGTTTGAATACTGGCAATGAGTGATTTCATGTGCTTTTTTGAATCCTCTTCCTCAGCATTTACATACGCCTCCCATGATACCAGCGATACCTTTGAATCTACTATGATTTTTTTGTCTTCAGGCAATTGTATGATAACATCGGGTTGAAGTCTGCGTCCATCTACCGTAGTTTCACTGTTTTGAACAAAGAATTCTTGATTTTTTGTTAAACCGCTCATTTCCAAAGCGCGTTCTAAAACGAATTCACCCCAATTCCCCTGTTTTTTGGTATCACCTCTCAAGGCCTTAACTAGACCACTTGCCTCGGCGGTAAGCTGGTCATTCATGTTTTTCAGGGCTTTGATATTTTCCATTAAAGCACCCGAATTCTTAAGTTCTTCCTTGTGATTTTCTTTAACCGTTGTTTCAAAGTCCGTTAATTTCTGCTTAAACGGGGCAAGCAACTTGTCTAGCTCTTCACTATTTGTGGTCTTAAACTGCTTTGTTTTCTCATCGAGAACTTTTTCTGCCAATACCTTAAATTCATTGGCCATGGATTCCTTGTCTGCTTTTGCTTGCTCTCTTTGAGCAGCAAAGTTTTCTTGCTGTTCTTTAATTTTTTCTTGTGCTGCCTCTAGTTTAGCTTGGAGGGAACTAATTGTTTGGGCACTTATGACTTGCTCTTCAGATAAAGCTTCTAGTGCTTCTTTTAGCGATTCGGAGGTATTCACTGCTTCAGATTTAAGTTCCTTGATTTGGGCTTGCGCCCATTCGGGTACTTCGCTAGAGGATTCGAGAGAGGCGTTGCCTGTGGATCTAAACTTTAAAAAGAGAAGAACTACTAAAATGAGGTTAATTACTGCGAAAACGATTGATGTAGTGTCCATTCTGTAATTGTGATAAGCCTTTAAAAAAGTGATTTTTGGCCATTTGAAGGCAGTTCCCAATTTACGATTTCCTTGCCTTTTTTACTTTGAATGTTATTAAATGTTGTAAAAGGTTTTGAACCAAAAAAACCTCTATAAGCACTTAATGGTGACGGGTGAGGTGAGTAAACAATTGTCACATCTTTTTTATTAAATCCTTCCGTAACTCTTATAGCGAGTTTGTGCGCTTGCTTACCAAAGCAAATGAAACCGGCATTATCTGATTTAGTCAATACATAGGTAATCAGGTTTAATGTAAAAATTTCCCAGCCTTTATTTTTATGCGAACCTGGTTTTCCTCCACGAACGCTTAAAGCCGTGTTCAACAGAAGCACACCTTCTTTTCTCCACGCATTTAAATCGCCGCTGAGGGGTTGAGGTAAGCATAAATCTTCTTCGTATTCTTTGAAGATGTTGCGCAGTGAAGGAGGGGGTTTGACACCGTTTGAGACGGAGAAGGCAAGCCCGTTTGCTTGCTGAAACCCATGATAAGGGTCTTGTCCAAGTAAGATGCACTTGACACCTACAGGTCGGAGCCCCTCTAGCGCCTTAAAAATATCATGTTTTGCTGGGTAACACACTTGCTCCGAATACTCTTGCTCAAGAAAAGCTAAAAGGTTCCTTAAGTAAAGTTTATTTTCTTCTTCTTTCCAAAATAATAACCAGTCTTTAGGAATCATTGTTGAAAGGAAGTTGACCATTAAAGATGAATTTTGGCTTGTATGCGTTATTTTTATCCTTCGCAATGTAGCGAATACTAGATTTTATAAAGATGAAAAAGATACTTGGCGCAGCTTTCGTGATTACTGCAGTTCTCGCATTATCATCATGTGGAACAGTAGAAAAATGTCCTTCATACTCGCATGTTGAAATTTCTGAACAACAAGGTTAATTCGCCCTATTCAACGAAAAAAATCAGTTTGAGCATCCGGAATTAATAAAAGATATTTCGGGTTTTCTAACTTTAAAGACTCCGGTTTTCTTTTATACACATAACCCACGATGTAGCACTAGTTTATTTGTAATGAAGCGTTTGAATGGGATTAAGCTTAACCCAATTGAAACTTGGGCTCATGTAGATGTTACATCCTGGCATTCTTTAACTTTGGCTTTGGAAGAAACTACGCAGACTAGATATGAAAGTCCTTAATTAATACTTTGGAATAATGATTAGATGGCAGCTCATGCTTCTCACGATAAAGTAAACGAAGAAATGATAAATTAGTGGAGAAAAGCACATCATTTTGTTGAACAAGAATTGTATTTAATGGTTTAATCAGTATGGTAGATCAACCCAACATTGGAGTAACGAAAAAAGCAACGCAACGTGCTAAGAAACCATCGTGGTTGCGCGTAAAACTTCCTACTGGTGAAAACTACAAGAATGTTCGCGGACTTGTAGATAAGTATAAATTACACACTATCTGTGAATCGGGTCATTGTCCAAATATGGGTGAATGTTGGGGTGCAGGCACAGCTACATTTATGATATTAGGAAATATATGTACTCGTTCTTGCGGTTTTTGCAATGTTGCTACAGGTCGTCCAGAAACCGTTGATTGGGAAGAACCTGAAAAAGTAGCACGTAGTGTTAAGTTAATGAAAGTAAAACATGCCGTTCTTACGTCGGTGGATAGAGACGATTTAGCCGACGGGGGTTCAATTATCTGGGCGGAGACAGTTAGAGCTATCAGAAGAATTAGCCCGAATACAACTATGGAGACACTGATTCCTGACTTTAAGGGTGAGCTGCATAACGTTGATCGTATTATCGAGGCGAATCCTGAAATTGTAAGTCACAACATGGAAACAGTCCGTCGTTTAACGAGGAAAGTGCGTATTCAAGCGCAATTTGATCGTTCCCTGATGGTTTTGAAGTATCTCAAAGAAAATGGTATTCATAGGACCAAAAGCGGAATCATGTTAGGTCTTAGTGAAACTAAGGATGAAGTTATCGAAGCCATGCAGGAGTTACGTGAGGTAGATGTCGATATTCTGACCTTAGGACAATACCTACAGCCTACAACCAAGCATTTACCTGTGTTTGAGTTTATTAAACCCGAAGTTTTTGAAGAATTAAAAGAGATTGGTCTAGAAATGGGCTTTAGATATGTAGAAAGCGGACCATTGGTCCGTAGTTCATATCATGCTGAAAAGCACTTGGTATAATAAGGTACAAGCCTTATTTTTAATGTTTAGAAATAGAATTTTACATGAAAAAAGGATTACGATTCGCCTTAGCAGGCACAGTCTTAACCGCCGCCATTACAACTTTAACACTTAGTAGCGATGATTATAAACCGCGTACTCAGAGCGAACAGGGAGCAGCAGGAGCGGCTGCGTACTTGCATTCCTTAAGGGCAAATCAGATTACTGGTAAAATAGATCAAGAAGATATTAGTCGTGCCATTCAAAGCCTTGAGAATATGCCCGAAAGCAGTATAGGTTTGACTTGGGATGAACGTGGTCCAGACAATAGAGGGGGTAGAACACGTGGTTTTGCAATTAATCCCCAAAACCCGACTGAGATGTATGCTGGTAGTGTCAGTGGTGGGTTGTACTTCAGTAATAATGCCGGTTTGAGTTGGTCAGAGGTTAATCCAGAGCAGGAGAATTTATCTGTAATGTCCATAGCTTATTCCAAAGACGGTGATGTCTATTACGGCACAGGAGAAGGTCTTTACAATACGTGGACGAGTGGATTTGGTGCTTCAACTTCATCCGGATTTCCAGGTGCTGGAGTGTTTAAGAAAGGCGCTAATGAGACCCAATTCACTCAACTGAGTAACTCTACAAATTATGCTTCAATTGGTGCAATAGTGACGGATCCAGGAGATAATAATAAAGTTTTTATGGCAACCAATGCTGGAATCCGAATATCAACAAATGCTGGAGCATCATGGAGTAATCCCATAACAGGTATCGGTGCTCAGGCCGCATGTTGGGATATTCATATGGATGCAGGTGGCAATATTTGGGGAACTTTAGGAGGTCGAACCATGAAATCTACGGATGGTGGGTCCACATTTATCGAAATAAGTAAGTCAAGTGCAGGTTCAACAGGACTTCCTAGAAGTGCTGGTCGAATCATGTTTGCTTCGGCAAAAAATGACCCGAACACAGTTTACACGGTACATATCACATCTGGGAATGCATTATCAGGTGTCTATAGAACAACTGATGGTGGAACAAATTGGTCCAAAATAGGTCAAAAGTCAACTTATTTCGACCCGTTCTGTCGTTCTTCTCAATGTCAAGGTGAATATGATCTTGCAATTGGTGTAGATGCCTCCGACAAAGATAGAATCATTGTGGGTGGAATATCTGTATGGAGCTGGCAACTAGGACAAGGATGGAATCAGGTAAATGGTTTTGGTCCATATAATATCCATGCTGATAATCATGATGTGGTCTGGCATCCCAAAGACAGTTCAAAAGTTTATATGGTGAATGATGGAGGTATCTATTACTCAAAAAACTTTGGTAGTACGTGGCAGACATTGAATAAGAATTATATAACGACTCAATTTTATAACATTGGGATATCGTCTGATAGATATGTTGTAGGTGGAACTCAAGATAATGGAAGTTGGGTTATGGATGGTTCCGGCAATACACCAAACACAGGACGCTCCTTGGGAGCAGTTGATAATTTTTCTGGTGATGGAGGTTATTCAGCCATTTCTTGGCTAGTGCCCAAAGTTTATTTTACGGAGTATCAAGGCGGTCGAATTGGACGAAGTGAAAATAGAGGACAAAGTTTTAATTCGTTTTGGGATAGTCGTTCATCCGAAGCTGTTGGTTCTTGGATGACACCATTTTATCTTTACGAAAATAGTTCCGATTTGATGAGTGAAGATTCTGTTCAGTTTAAAGTAAGAGAAGCAATCCGCTCACTTGGATTTGCCAATGCCGGTCAGGATTCCTTCGTTGGCAATATTAAACCTATTCAAGAGAGCGCTATCATGGATCCCTCTACTTTTCAAGTAAAAAGTGGTTCACTAGTAATTCGTGTTGATTCTTCTGGAAATATAACAGGTGACGGTACTGGTAATTTTGATGCCTCTACGGGTGATTTTTCAGTAGTGTTCTCTTCTATTCCCGCGGCTGAAATTATAGCTAGCGTTGATGTTAGTTACACGGCTGGGTCCATAGTAACTCTTGGATCTAATACTAATGGACTTCCGTTTAACTATGTGTTGCCAAACGATCTTGGAATGGGAGATAGTATCATTGTACAAGATCCAGTGAGTAGCATGTTCATTGTAGGTTTCAGTGGTTCCGTATGGATGACGAGAGGAGCCCTAGACTTTATGGATACTCCTAATTGGTATAAACTCGCAAGTATTACAGGAACGGCCCAAGCGGTTGAAGTTAGTGAAGATGGTAATTACGCATGGATCGGTACTAATAATGGCAGAATCTATCGTATTACTGGTCTTCAAGATGCTAGAAGTTACAAAACTGCCGATTTAGATTCTGGACAGACAGCATTGGATGTTGATCTCGTATATTCTGTCTCGGGAAGAAATATTACGAGCATTGCTGTCGATCCAAATAATAACGATAGATTATTGGTTACCATGGGAAATTATGGCAATCAAAACTTCGTATATTATAGTTCCAACGCAACTTCACCCAATCCAAACTTCTCAGTGAAGGATGGAAATTTGGGCAATTTCCCGGTATATTCGGCAACATTTGATAAGGGGAATTCAGCGTACGCAATTATTGGTACTGAATATGGAATCTTCTCAACGACCAACATCAATTCATCAGCTCCTACCTGGGGTGCGGATAATTCTGGATTGGCTCGAGTTCCTGTATTTACCTTAAAGCAATATAGAACAGATAAGAGCAGTTCTACTGATAGCGATGTGATGGAAGGTGATATTTTTGCAGGTACGTATGGGAGAGGTACCTTCCAGACAACAACTTTAATGAATACTCGACCTGTATCCATTGCGGAGAACGAAGATATTGAAAAGCCTTCTTCAACAATTCGTTTATTCCCAAATCCTGCAAAAGAGAAAACAACGATAGAAATAGATTTATCGGAGGGTAGCTATCAGATAGAGGTAGTGAACCTAAACGGAAAAACTGTTTTGTCTCAAAAATGTGAAGCAAAAGAATCAGGTAAGAATCTATTTACAATAAACATTAGTGAGTTGAGCAATGGAATGTACATAATTGGCATTCAAGGCAAAGCCGATTCTTATACACGATTAATGGTTGCACGCTAATGAAACAATTAGAATAAATAATAAGCCCTGCCGTTTGGCAGGGCTTTTTTATTCTATACAGATATCTTTGCAGCCATGGATTTAGAATTTTTGAAATATCCAATTGGAAAGCCTTCTATTCAAAGTGAACCGCCTTTGGAACGCATAGAAGGTTGTATTGCAGTTATTAGTAGAATGCCAAAGCAGCTCATGGAATTTGCAAAAGTACTTACAGAAGAGCAATGGGATACCGTATACCGTCCTGGTGGTTGGACAATTCGTCAAGTGGTTCACCATCTTGCAGATTCTCACATGAATGGATTCAATAGGCAACGATTAGCTGTCACTTCTCATAAAATACCGCAAGTAAACGGATATCCACAAACACTTTTTGCCGTATTGCCGGATTATACCTCTGATCCATTTTTGAGTATCATTTTACTTGCAAGTCTTCACGAGAAATGGGTTTCTTTTTTGAATGGAATAACAAAAACTGGATGGAAAAAGTCGTATTTAGATTTAGGCGAGTCTAAGGAATACACCATGAAGGAAAGCGTACAGATGTATGCATGGCATTGCCAGCACCATTTGGCGCATATCCGCTTAGTAATAGAGAAGTAGTGGATTTAATCTAGAACCGCTAAAATCTGGTTTGAACGCACAGTTATCAGACCGTATTCAACCTTAAAATACAGTGGCATCTCTTGTACGCCGAGTCTTTCGGTGATAACACTGCGTCCACCTTTCAAATCACTGAGGTGATTTCCGCCAAGTGAGTCTTGGGTTATGGCTAAATACCACTCTCGAATGGGGTTTCGTTGCTGTGGAATACCATCAAGGGAGAGTAGAATCCAATTGTCCATATTTTGGCTTTTGGCCACACTGCGTAGATCATTTCTACATTCTGTGCACCATGAGGCCCAAATTGCAATCACATGATTATCCAAAGACATTCGTTTTAATCGTATGCTTTCTCCTTGGGGACTTTCAAGAGAAAATTCAGGAAACGGATTGCCCGGCACAAACTTATTAGCATTTTCTTCTACGGTCTTCGTAAAAATATAGGATTCTTCGAATTCTTCAATCCATATTTTGAAAGCTATGGCATCTTTGGAGTTTGGCGCTAGCCGCATTAGTTCAGTATTCATTTTTCGTAGAACGCTGCGGTCGACTGTGTAATCAAGAACAGGTTTTTGGCCTATTCTATGATATACAGTCATGATATTGGATAATCTTCCGGGGGCGCTTTCTAAACTATCTAGAATACGTGCCCTGTATGCATTTGCATAATTGAAAAAAATACTATCTAAAACAGGTAGTCCTTTAAAAGTTGAACTGTCCGCGTAGGTATTCTTTATGATATCAAGACTGTCGATTAGATTGATTAAGTCTATTTGCATTCTTCGTTGAACGCCGAGCCAATTATTTTCTTCATCCCCTGAAATAAACCCTTGTGAATCCACAATTAATTCTCTTGTATTTGGTCCTATTACGGCGTGAACTACAGGTAAATCTCCTTGAATAGGCAGGAAACTAATCATTTGAAGGGTGTCTAAGGATACTTCGAAAACATCACCTCCAAGGATTTCAAGACTATCCATGACAGTAAATATTCCATCAGCCTCCCTGTATTGAATGGCATAAGAACCTTTTTTATCTAGCTCAAACTTAATCAGGGTAGGCTGCTCCTGTGAACAAGACATTAAGATAATTAATGCAAGAAGGGAAACGATTTTACGCATCTAATTTCTCGCGCAACAATGCGCTTGCTTTTTTAGGATCTGCGCTTCCACGGCTGTACTTCATCACCTCGCCCATAAAGAGCCCGATGAGTCCTTTCTTGCCGGAGCGGTACTCCTCAATCTTTTCTGGGTAAGCAGCCAATGCTTGGTCGACCCAAGCTTGCAGTTGGTCGCTATCGCCCTGTTGTATCCAGCCGTTTTGCTCACAAAGCGCAGCAGAATTAGCAAATGGATCTTCCAATAGGGCAGGGAATAACTTTTGTGTAGCGGTAGAAATGGAAATCTTGTCATCATCCACAAGCGTTTGAATCCCTGCCAAGGCCTCAGGTGATATAGGGAATTCCTCAATTTCAACACTCTGCTCGTTTAACCATGATTTGACAGGGCCAATCAATAGGTTAGTGGCGCCTTTATAATTTGAAGTATATTTAATAACCTCTTCAAAATATAGTGCAAAGGCCTTACTATCCGTGAGTACAAAAGCATCGTATTCGCTTAAGGCTAATTCTTTCGTGTATTTCAAAAACAATTCGTAGGGAAGCGGTGGCATGTTCTCGCGTACACTGTCCACATAGCTTTTAGGCACAATCACAGGTACTAAATCAGGCTCCGGGAAGTAGCGGTAGTCATGTGCATCTTCTTTGGAGCGAAGTCCTACGGTGATATTTTTTGCAGCGTCGTAAGTACGTGTCTCTTGGTGTATTTCTTCGCCCGCCTCAATCATGTCAATCTGACGAATAATTTCAAAATCAATCGCTTTCTGTACGTTACGGAACGAATTCATGTTTTTGACTTCCACCTTTGTCCCAAATTTGGTCGCTCCTTTCTTGCGAACAGAGATGTTCAAATCTGCACGCAGAGAACCTTCCTCCATGTTACCGTCAGAAATTTCTAGGTAGCGTACCAATTTTCTGATTTCACTTAAGTAGCTGTATGCCTCCTCACCATTTTTTATGTCCGGTTCCGATACAATCTCCAGAAGTGGAATTCCTGCACGATTTAAATCCACCAATGTATTGAACGGGTCAATATCGTGTACACTCTTACCAGAATCCTCTTCCATGTGGATACGGGTCAGGTTTATTTTCTTGTCATTACCCTTGGCATCTTTGATACGCACGAATCCTTCGGTACAGATAGGTGTAGTATCCTGAGTAATCTGATATCCTTTTGGTAAATCCGCATAGAAGTAGTTCTTACGTGCAAATTCGTTACGCTCACGAATGTTAGACTCGCAAGCAATACCTAACTTCACAGCATAGTTCATCACTGTTTTGTTGAAAAGAGGAAGGGTGCCTGGATGGCCTAAGCTGATTGGGCTCACCTGCGTATTTGGATTGGCACCATAGGTGGTAGCATCTCCACAGTATGCCTTGCTCTGCGTGCTTAGCTGAACGTGAACTTCAATACCGATTACCGGTTCGTATGTATCGTAAATATTGGACATCCAAGGAGGAATTAGAGCGCTAATTTACACTTTTTAGACCTGTTTACTTGTCCGATTATCAAACACTTCTTCCATCTTCGCTACTATAACATCAAGGAGCGGCTGAACATCACCAACAGGCTGAATTTCAAGATCCCAAACACTGAGTTTAATAGGGCTGATTTCAGCTTCAATAAGAGGTATTAACTTTACAGCATCTTTAGCGGTGCAGTGCACACGGTAATTGTAGATGGTGGACTTTGACTCTATCCTTCTCAGATTTGCAGCATTAAATTTGTGATGATCAGGAAAGGGCCAACTATCAAAAGTATTATTCCCGATAAGAGGGAAAATGTCATTGTAAAACTTTTGTGGGTCAGCAATACCGCTGACCATCAATCCTGGTTCTTTTTTGCCAGAAACTAGAGTGGGGAAGTGCTTAAAGTGGTATATAGGTACTCCTTCCCAATTTCTGTAGTTTTCGTCTCCACCGACCAGTAGAATGGCATCTATATGGTTGTGAGGCAATTGACGTAATCTTCCGAAAGGAAGGAATTGATCATTCCAAAAACCACGACCCTTTGTACAGACAAGCTTAATGTCTGTTCGAAGTGGGTAATGTTGAAGGCCATCGTCAAGAATTAAAATATGATTGAGCTGTTCATTCATGTCAATAGCAAGCTCGCATACAGCTGTTCGATTTCTTCCGATATAGGTAGGGAAATGTAAAGTGTGGATAAGAGCCTCATCACCAACCAAGTTAGGATGGTCAGTTCTCTTCACATAATGGGCTTTTTTCCTCCGTCCTTTGTGACCGCGGAGTATAATACTGGGGGCGTAACCACGTTTTTTTAACTCCTGTGCTAGCCACAACGTGGCTGGTGTTTTCCCTGTGCCACCTGCTTGAAAATTACCCACGCAAATGGTTGGATGCGCTACATATTTTGCTTTTCTAGACCTTAAGAGTTCGTCTAGTTCTTGAATTAATCGGTATGTATTTTGGAGCTGTCGACCTCCATAAAAACTTGAATAAAAGCGCTTTTTCACAACACTCCCGCTTTACGCAAAGATTCTTCTTGGCTGTTAATATCGTTTGGGTCGAGCCATAAGGCGCTTTCAAAGCGCTTGAAATAAGTCAATTGTCTTTTGGCATAGCGGCGGCTGCATTGCTTGATTAGTTCTATTGTGCGTTCGCGATCATATTCTCCATTAAAAAAAGGCCACCATTCTCGATAACCTACGGTTTGAAGGCTGGGAAGGTTAGCGTGGAACTTAAGCGACCGCGCTTCAGCTTCTAGACCTTCTTCAATCATTAGATGTACACGTAAATTAATGCGGTCATACAACTGATTTCTATCCATATTCAATACCCAATTCACTATTTCAAATGGCCTTTCTTTGGGACTATTGTTCAGTTGTTCAGAATACTTTTTACCCGTAGCCATAATAACCTCTAATGCTCTGATTACCCTTCTAGGGTTATTTAGGTCCACTATTTTCGTGTATTCCGGATCTAATTCCTCAAGTTTTGAAACCAATAGCGCTAAGCCATCCCTTTTTAATTGATTCTCTAAATCTACCTTAATTCTTGCATTAGAGGGTAAGGCATCTAGGCCATGAAGAAGGGCGTGAATGTACATACCAGAGCCTCCCACAGCGATTACGATATCTTGTCTTTTGAATAATTTATCAAGGGTTTGTAGTGCAAACTTTTCAAATTCGCCTGCAGTGACTGGATGTTGAATGCTTCGGTCGGCTATAAAGTAATGTTGTACCCGATGAAGTTCCTCGCTTGAAGGAGGTGCGCTTCCAATGGCCAATTCCTTATAGCACTGGCGGCTATCTGTAGATAAGATGGGACAGTCCAACCTATCTGCCCAATACAAAGCAACTTCAGTTTTTCCTACTGATGTAGGTCCGCAAATATTTAGGAGAAACTTTTTAGACATTTAACAGTCGTAGAATTTAAGTTGAAAATACGTAATTTGATTAAACCGCTTAATTCTGCCATCCATGGAAAATCATTTAAAATATTACGTAAAGAAACTGCTCAGTTACATATTGACATCTGGGAGATTTTATACATCAAGCTGCAGTTTGCAGGCGTTTTGAAGCCATACATAAGGCTGTCTCTTTAGACAATCTTAAGCATCAAAAAGTTGTTATTTCATTTGATATAGGATCAAATATTTATTAGGTGTATTCCATTATTTGGTCGACCTATGGAAATTACATTTTTCTAAAGAATGATGTTCGTCTACCTGTTGAGCGAATACTGGTTGTGGAATTTTAGTAATCGTAACCTAGAGTATCTTCTTCTTGGTCTTTTTCTTTTGGAAGAGTACCGCTATTTAAATCGTCTAAACTGTATAAATTATTGAGTTCGTCCTCAGATAATTCACCAGAGTCTTTTGAAGTAAATTCGGAGTCTTTCTTTTTGGGTAATTCTCCTACACTCGAGAGTACTACGAAATCCTCAAAGCCCTCTTCCTCCTCTGTTTTTACCACTTCTAGGTAAAAGATGTTCATATCTAGGAAGTTGTAAACATACAACCCATTTGTGCTAGCTTCAAAAAACTGCTTGACCGTCTGAGCCTCCATGGTTGGCATATTGTCATTCATTGCAAACATGGGTAATTCATTTCCTTGATCCCAATTCGCATTGCTGTAATAAAAGCTTGCCATTTCTCCGGGTTGTAATCCAAAGTGGGTATAAATGTGTTCGTGCAATGTCATCATTGTCGCACCTCCTTTGATGCGCACCTCTTTTATGACCGTATTTTCCGTATCAGCAATTACGCGCAAGAAAAATTCCATAGTTATTGTATCAATCCTAATTGTTTTGCAACCTCTTCCATTTTTATTTTGGCTGCCTCTTTTTCATTGGGAATTTGTCCTTCGAGTATTGCTTCTTTTATAGCCTCTTTAATCTCTCCAATTACAGGCGAAGGGCCAATTCCAAATTGTTCCATAATTTCTTCTCCACTCACAGGCGGTTGAAAGTTTCTAATTTGGTCACGTTCTTCAACCTCTTTAAACTTCAGGCGCACCTCCTTAAAATTATTCAAATACCGTCTTTTTTTCTTTTCGTTTTTTGTGGTTAAGTCCGCTTCACAAAGTAACATTAAGTCTTCTACATCATCTCCTGCATCAAATAACAATCTTCGAACTGCCGAGTCTGTAACAGAATCATCTACGAGTGAAGCTGGACGCGAACTCATCATGACCATCTTTTGTACATATTTCATTCTTCCATCTCTTGGTAAATGAAGCCGCTTAAATAATTTAGGAATCATCTTACTGCCGACAAATTCATGACCTCGGAAAGTCCAACCTTGAGGTTTAATGAATTTCTTTGTTTTTGGTTTTCCAATGTCATGTAAGAGAGCAGCCCATCTCAGCCATAGATTTTCTGAAGTCATGGATACATTATCTACTACTTCTAAAGTATGGTAAAAGTTATCTTTATGCAGGTGTCCTTCAATCTCTTCTACACCCCGTAGTGCGCAGATTTCAGGGAGAATTTCATTCATTAATCCACTGGTGAATAATAATCCTAGTCCATAGGAGGGTTTCTCTACGCTCATTAATTTATTTAATTCTTGTACAATTCTTTCAGGAGCTACAATATCTATTCTCGTGGAGTAATCTCGGATGCTTTTTAAAGTACCAGCTTCAATTCTAAAGTCAAGTTCGGCTGCAAAACGTATTCCTCTCATCATTCGTAATGGATCGTCGTCAAACGTTTGATTTGGATTTAATGGGGTTTGAATGTTTTTATTCTCTAAATCTTTCTTGCCATTAAACGGGTCAATTAACTCACCCCATCTAGTTTTATTCAAGCAAATAGCCATTGCATTTATGGTAAAATCTCTACGGTTTTGATCGTCTTCCAAAGTACCGTTTTCTACTGTAGGATTCCGGCTGCTCCTGTTGTAACTCTCTTTACGAGCCCCAACAAATTCTAAGTCAACACCTAGCACATTCATATGTGCTGTTCCAAAGCTTTTAAATACATTGAGCTTAGGTTTATTTTTGAAGTTTTTCCGAACCTCTTTCGCTAAGGCGATTCCACTACCGATGGTGATAAAATCAAGATCCATTTTAACGGGTCGATTCATCAACCTATCGCGTACATATCCCCCTACAACATAGCACTCCATTCCGAGTCGGTCTGCAGATTCTCCGACTATTTTAAATATCGGTTTGTCTAAAAAGTCAACATAACTGCCCATTAGAAAGGTCGCTCAGAAAGTTTCGAAAAATAGATACCTGAAAGAAGTAAAACGATTAATAAGAAATACATCAAAAGATTCGTCTTTTTTATCTTCGTTAACCAAAGGTCTTCTTTATCCTTGCCAGTCATCACAATTGGATAGAGCAATGGAAAAATCATAAAGCTTTCTTTCCACCAATTCTGGTCATTCTTATGGTTAAAATTCCTTTTATAAAAATCAATCCAACTCCCGGCTTTCTTATTATTTTTTACCCTTAAGTATTGAAAATGAAGAGACCACTTAAAACTATACACAGCTAAAAGAAATAGTGCTGTCAAGATGAATTGTATGCTTTGACTATAGGTCATTTTAAACGCAATTTTTTGACTTCAATGTACCGCCACTTTACAGCACGAAACATCCACAAGCTATAGAACAAACCTTGTTTGCCGTCAAAAATACCTCCTTTTATAATGTAGTGCTTAAAAAATCTCCATGAAGGTTTCACTATTAAATGGAACCTCCCGATTTTGTCCACTTGACTTTCATAATCTTTAGCCTGTCTTACGGCATAATCCCTCATTTTTTGCTCCCAATGTTCCTTGCCTTTGTAGGTGTGATGATACAAATTCCCTTTTAAACGTTTGGATTTAGCCTTTACTTTTTCATGCACATAGAGCTCTTCAAAACGCGTTTCCTTAGGTAAAAGCCGAACCACGAAATCGTTCTGCAAACCGCTAAATCTCATTTTTCTTCCTAGAAAAAAATGAACTCTCCTAAAGGAATAGGGTACGTTTCCTTTGAATTTTGATTTTTTCCATTCCGCCAAAGATTCCAATAATCCAGCACTTAAGATTTCATCACAGTCTACAACCAATACCCACGGATGCTGGCATTGATTCATACCCCAGTTTCGCTGAGCTCCCCAATTATTTAATTTACGATGAAACACTTTTGCTCCTGTATCCTTAGCAATCTCCAACGTTGAATCGGTGGAGCCGGAGTCAATTACTACAATTTCATCTGCAATTGAACGAACGCTCTCTAGCGATTTCTCAATGACATCTTGCTCATTAAAACTGAGGTATAATACGCTAAGAGAAGTACTCATTATACAGCAACGTTGTGTGTGCGCAGGGCCTGATTCAATGAAGTTTTTTTGTCAGTACTTTCTTTCCTTTGACCAATGATTAGTGCACAGGGCACATTGTAAGTGCCCGCGGCAAAGGTCTTTGGTATGGTGCCCGGAACAACAACACTTCGTGCGGGTATTCGCCCGCGATATTCTTTGGCCTTTTGTCCGCTTACATCAATAATTTTTGTAGAGCCAGTTAGTACAACGTTTGCTCCTAAAACAGCCTCTTTCTCTATATGAACACCTTCTACAACTATACATCTGGAGCCAATAAAACAGTTGTCTTCAATGATCACAGGAGCAGCTTGTAAAGGTTCAAGAACCCCGCCAATTCCTGCACCACCGCTTAAATGAACATTTTTCCCTATCTGAGCGCATGAGCCAACAGTTGCCCAGGTATCTACCATTGTTCCGCGTTCTACATAAGCACCTATGTTTACATAGGAAGGCATCATTACAACACCGCATTCAATAAAGGCTCCATGCCGTGCAACAGCATGAGGAACAACACGAATTCCTTTTTCGGCAAAATCTTTTTTCAAGGGAATTTTATCATGAAACTCAAATGGGCCAACTTCAATGGTTTTCATTTCTTGAATTGGAAAGTAAAGAACTACTGCTTTTTTGACCCATTCGTTTACTTTCCAGCCACTATCGGAAGGTTGCGCCACCCTCAAGGTTCCCAAATCCAAAGCAGCAATAACGGACCGTATTGCATCTTGTGTTTCTCGTAACTTCAGTAATTCCCGATTATCCCAAGCTTTTTCAACAACGGCTTTTAATTCTTTCATGCTTTTCATTCTCTAATGAGTTACGAATTTAATGCTTCCTTGGGAAAGACTACCTTTGATATATGGCGAAAGTATTAGCATTGGACATAGGAGGTCAGCGAACGGGATTAGCGGAAAGCGATCCACTTCAAATGATGGCATTTCCTCTCAAAACTGTGCCCACCGGTGAATTGATGGAAGCGCTTGAAGCATATATTCTCTTAGAGCATCCAAAGACAATAGTTATTGGAAAGCCAGCGATGCTTAGAAAAGAACAAACAAATAGCACAGAAATCATAGAGTTATGGGCAGAAATGATTCATGTTAGATGGCCTTTGATGGAAATTGTTTTTGTAGATGAAGATTTCACATCTACAGAGGCCTCGCAACTGTTAATAAAGGGGGGAGTGCGAAAGTCTAAGCGCAGAGAAAAGGGCACTCTCGATAAAGTCGCTGCCTCGTTGATTTTAGAACGTTATTTAGCTATGCACTGACTATCTTTGTCACTGAAAGAAGCTCAATTATGATTTTACCGGTAGTTGCCTACGGCGATCCAGTCTTAACTAAAGTGGCTGAGGAAATAGATTACAATTATCCTGGATTAAAACCTTTGATTGCCAATATGTACGAAACCATGTACAATGCACAAGGTGTTGGTTTAGCAGCCCCTCAGGTTGGACGCGGCATTAGATTGTTTGTAATTGACGCAAGTCCATTTGCTCAGGAGGATCAGGAAGATTACCAAATGCTCAAGTCGTTCAAAAAGACATTTATAAATCCCATAATTATTGAAGAGGACGGGGAGCAGTGGGGCATGGAAGAGGGCTGTCTTAGTATTCCAGAAGTTCGAGAAATCGTAAGCAGAAAGGAAAAATTAATTATTGAATATTACAATGAGGATTGGGAATTGGTAGAGGAAACCTACACGGGTATGGCTGCACGGATAATTCAGCATGAATACGATCATATTGAAGGTATCTTGTTTACAGATTATTTAAAGCCGTTACGTAAAAGACTAATCAAGGGTAAATTGGGCTCCATTGAGCGAGGCGATGTAAGTGTGGGTTACCCTATGAAATTCCCAAAACGGAGATGAGAATTGCCATTGCCATTTTCTTCGTCATATATGCCTGCTCTGTCCCGCTTGACGAGCATAACGATGATTTAATCGCATCTGAAAGTAAGGATTCAGCCTTGTATTTTTTTAATAGAATTGATTCTGGTATTGCAACCTTTAATGAGTTAGAAGTGGCAAGGAAATATTTTATTGAGGAAGATAGTTTGGTGGTCAGCGATGCTAAAAGATTAATGCAGGCTGGTTTGGTATTAATTACTGGCAGTGAAAACTACCTCTATGGTGTGAATTATTTAATTAAATTAACAAAAAAGTATCCCGGTCATCCTTTTGCACCAGAAGCGTTGATGCAACTAGCATTATTCTTTGAAAATAGATTTGGCGACTTGGATCGTTCACAAATATATCTCCGTGCAATCATAGAGAGGTATCCCGAACATAAACTGGCTGTGCAAGCCGAAACGCTTTTGAAGTTGAGTGGAGACGAACAATACAAAACAATACAAAATTGGTTAAACAAAGAATAAATGGATTTAAGAACAGTTCTATCGGTTTCAGGTAAGCCGGGTCTTTTTAAGTTAATATCACACCAGAAAAGTGGTGTGGTGGTAGAGAGCTTGTTAGACGGTAAGCGAACTGCCATTTCTTCATCTGCAAACGTAAGTTCATTGGGTGATATTGCTATTTACACTTATGATGAGGAGGTTCCGCTAAGAGATGTTTTCGTCAAAATGGCGGAGAGAACAAACTCTAAAGAAGCCCTAAGTCATAAAAGTTCAAAAGATGAACTGGAAGATTTTTTTGGAGAGGTGCTTCCAAAATTTGATCAAGAGCGTGTATATGCGTCAGATATCAAAAAAATCGTACAATGGTATAATATACTTGTGAAAAATGATTTATTGGATGTTCTAGAGGAAAACGAAGATAAAAATTCAGAGGACTAAAATATGAATTCTAGAGAAGCCAAATTAGAGGCCTTCGGTAGGTTGTTAGATATCATGGATACTTTGAGAGAAAAGTGTCCTTGGGATCGTAAACAAACTCTAGAGACATTGCGACATCTGACCATTGAGGAAACTTATGAACTTGCAGATGCTATTGAAGGAAATGATTTGCAAGAAATTAAAAAGGAACTGGGGGATTTGATGTTGCACATGGTGTTTTATTCAAAGATTGGTAGTGAAAAAGGCGCTTTTGATGCAGCAGATGTGTTGAACACCGTATGTGAGAAATTAATCCACCGTCATCCACATATTTATGGTGATGTTGAGGCCAATACTGAAGAAGAGGTTAAGGCTAACTGGGAGGCCATTAAGTTGAAAGAAAAAGGAACGTCTAGTATCCTTCAAGGTGTACCAAGGGGATTACCAGCATTGGTAAAAGCTATTCGCATAGGTGATAAAGCTCGTGGAGCCGGTTTTGATTGGGACAAACCAGAGGACGTTTGGAGTAAAATAAAAGAAGAATTAGCAGAGTTTGAAGAAAGTCAATTGTCTCAAAATCAAAAAGATATAGAAGGAGAGTTTGGAGATTTACTGTTTTCTTTAATCAACTTTGCTCGTTTAAGTGAAATTGATCCAGAACTAGCACTAGAGCGTACGAATAAAAAATTTATTTTCAGATTTTCATATATGGAGCAAAGGGCTGTAGAGAGCGGTAATAGTCTGTCTAGTATGAGTTTAGAGGCGATGGAAAAGCTATGGGTAGAGGCTAAAACCATTTCTAAAGACTGAGGATGGTACTTTGAATAATAAATTTTAATAAAAAAGTAAGGGTATAGCTTTACTTAATTAATTGAAATAGTGTAACTTAACACTATGAAAACAGTTCATTTAATTCGCCATTCTAAAAGTTCTTGGTCTATTGATGGCCTTAATGATTACGACCGACCTTTAAAAGGAAGAGGTATACGCGATGCTCACTTAGTGAGTCAATTTTTCAAAAATGAAATTGCAAATCCCAATGAACTTATTTGGTATTCTTCTAATGCAATAAGAGCGGTTCACACGGCTCACGTATTTGCTCGAAACATGGAAGTAAAAGAGAAAAATATAATTATCGATAAATCCTTGTATCATGTCAATGCCGAGCACATTCTTCGTTTTATACAGGCAGTACCAGAGCATTATGATTCGGCCATTTTTTTCGCTCATAATCCTGCACTTACAGAGGTTGTTAATCAAATTACCAAAGCGAGTATTAATAATGTTCCAACTACAGGATTGGTGAGTATTCGTTTTGACTGTGAAAAATGGGAGCACGCAGGAGCGGGCGCCGAATTGATTCAATTTCAATACCCAAAAGGATTAAAGCGTTAGATAGTGTCAAATAATTCATATTTTAATAGGGATGTAAGCTGGCTAAGCTTCAATGAGCGTGTTCTTCAGGAGGCCGAGGATACTTCAAATCCTTTAATTGAGCGACTTCGGTTTTTAGGTATACACTCGAACAATATGGACGAATTTTTTAGGGTTCGCTATTCCTATATACGTCGATTAAGGCTGAGCAAAGATGAAGGTTTAGATGATGATTTGGAGGGGTATTCACCTGGAGAATTACTATCAACGTTAAGTAAGATTGTTACCGACCAGCAACAGCGATCACAAAATATTTACGACGATCTGAAAAATGCCTTAGAAGAGTTCAACATTGAAATCATCAATGAAAAGCAGTTGACAGCCAAACAAGCTGAGTTTGTTAGATATTTGTATAGAGATAAGATTAGTCCAGCGCTCACGAATTTAATGATCAATCAAACCAAGTCGTTTCCTTTTTTACGTGACAAAAGCATTTATCTCGCCGTAAAATTGACAAAAGGTGAAAACCAGCAGCACTCAATAATAGAAGTTCCCTATTCTGTCTCGGGTCGTTTTGTTCGATTACCTAAATACGGTAAACAATATGTCATGTACATGGATGATGTATTAAGGCATAATCTTGATCGCATTTTTTACACGATTAAATACGATCACATTGAAGCACATACGTTGAAAATAACAAGGGATGCAGAATTATCCTTAGACGATGATGTCAGCAGGTCGTTTATGGAGAAAATACAGCTTGGATTGAGAAATCGCCGAGTAGGTGATTTGGTACGGTTTGTTTATGATAAAAACATTTCGGATTCAACCCTCAAGAAATTAGCAGATGGTCTTGAGGTTAGTGCTTTGGACACGCTTATCCCTGGTGGTCGATACCACAATAAAAAAGATTTAATGCAATTTCCAAATATGGAAAACCCTGAATTGGAATATAATAAGCATGAGCACATTCCTCATCCAAGGATTGATGTGGATAGAAGTATAATTAAGGCACTCAAACGTCAGGATATTATGCTATTTACCCCATACCATGACTTTGGGACAATAATTAGGCTGCTCAGAGAGGCTGCCATTGACGAAAAGGTCAAAGAATTAAAGGTGACGTTGTACCGCCTTTCAGACGAGAGTCAAATTATTTCTGCCCTAATTAATGCGGCCAAAAATGGGAAGAATGTAACCGTCTTCATTGAGTTACAAGCTAGGTTTGATGAAGCCAATAATATTAAATGGACGAACCGGCTAAGAAGCGAAGGAATAAAGGTGGTAAGTGGTGTTCAAGGGTTAAAAGTACATTCAAAATTAACCCTAATAAGACGGTACGAGGGTAAAGAAAAACTGGTTGATTATTGTATCATAGGTACAGGTAATTATCATGAGGGTACAGCTAAGATTTATACCGACTATCATTTGATGACCTCAGATAGACGTTTAGCTAAAGAAGCGCGCAAGGTATTCCAGTTTATTGAATCGCCGTACAAACAATATAATTTTAAACACCTTTTTGTAAGTCCAAATACTACCCGATTAAATATTGAGAGATTGATTGATCGTGAAATTGATCATGCTAGAGAAGGCAAAGAGGCTAAGTTTTGGGTGAAAATTAATTCTATATCTGATCATAGTATGATTGATAAATTATACGAGGCAAGTGATGCAGGGGTTAAAATCCGCATGATTGTACGCGGTATTTTCTGTCTAGATATAAATAACTCAAAAGCACATAATATTACTGCTATTAGTATAGTGGGCCGATTCTTGGAACACACGCGTGCATTTTGTTTCCATAATGCAGGAAAGCCAGAATATTACATCTCTTCAGCGGATTGGATGGGAAGAAATTTGAATAGAAGAGTGGAAGTTACCGCACCCATTTATGATGAATCCATACAACGTGAAATAAGAGATCATTTTGAAATCTTATGGAAGGACAATTTAAAATCTCGACATTTAGACGCCAATCAAAAGAATGATTACAAGGTTCAGCAAGGACCAAAAATTAATGGTCAAGAAGAGCTGTATGAATATGTTAGAAAACTACTAGGCAAAGGCTAGATATGAAAATAACAAAACTCGGGGCTATTGACATAGGATCTAACTCGGTACGATGTTTAATAGTTAATGTAATTTATAGAGAAGGTCATACGTTTTACAAAAAAGCAAGTAAGATACGTCTGCCAATTCGTTTAGGTCAAGATGTGTTTCAATACGGTAAGATTCGGAAAATAACGTCTGACCGATTTTTGGAAGGAATGAAAGCCTATGTCCATTTTTTTTCTGTGCATGGCGTCGAAAATTTTCGCGCAGTAGCAACCTCTGCGATGCGCGAGGCAGCAAATAGCAAGCAAGTGGTTCAGCGTGTTAGACGTAAAACTGGTATTAATATTGAAGTTATTGATGGCAAGGAAGAAGCTAGATTGGTTTTCTCAAGCAAATTCTATGACGCCATTAATACTAATGAAAGCAACTTTGTGTATATTGATGTAGGTGGCGGTTCAACGGAAATTTCTATTATCAAGGATAAGAAGGTTTTACGATCTAAAAGCTTCAAAATAGGAGGTGTTCGCTTAATGAACGAACTCGTTGATGCAGAAGAATGGAATAAGATGCAAACCTGGTTAGAAAAGTATGCCACATCGATTTCCGAAAAAGCTGCCATAGGTGCCGGAGGCAATATCAATGAGCTTCATAAAATCAGTCTGCAGCCGGTTGTAGAGGCCCTGAGCTACGATTATATTGAAAGACAGCGCATGTTTTTCCAATCTCTCGATGTTGAACGCCGTATCACCGAAATTGGATTGAATTTTGATCGGGCAGATGTAATTACTTATGGTTTAGATATTTATCTAAAAGTAATGAAGTGGTCTGGTTGCTCTCGTATTTATGTGCCTAAAATGGGAGTGAGTGACGGTCTTATTCGCGATATGTATCAAAGAGAGTATCGTTCCGAGATAGAACAATAGTTAGTTGACTTTCTTTAATTTTAAAACCTTGGGCTTATAGGGAGGCTATTAAGTTATAGAAAAGGTCAATCAAATATGGATGAATAAAATACAGAGACACTATATTTTTGTTAAAATTTCTCTTTTATTATGGCAGTACAATTAGCAACAGATAAGGACTTCTCTCAGATAATAAAAAACAACGACCGCGTCGTGGTGAAATATTTTGCCGATTGGTGTGGTGCGTGTAAAATGTTTGCACCAAAATATAAAAGAGTAAGTAACGAAGAAGCTTATCAAGATGTAGTATTTCTAGAAGTAAATGCTGAACACAGCCCAAATGCTAGAAAGTCTGGAGGCGTGGATAATCTTCCTTTCCTTGCTTCTTTTAAAGATGGAGTTTTAGCGGAAGGTTCAGCGGCAAGCAAAGAAGAATATTTACGAAAGCTTATTGAGCTTACTGTCTAATGCGCAATAAAATCTCAACTAAAATTTCTAGTATTTCTTTGGGCTTTATACGATGATAATAGGGAGTTATGAAATTTAGTCAATCTGAAATTCTCGAGGTATATAAATTAGAATTGCTGATGAGGATTTTCCGTCTTTGCCGCACTACAAAGACTTCCTTACTTTTTTTGTGCTCCTTTGGGCCGCATGATGAGCGTTCTTTACTAAAGAACTCGCTCCATTTTTCTAATTTTATACATACGGAAACATTCTAAAAACGAAAGGGGCCCGCCAAGACCCCTTTCTACCTAAACCGCCATGAAAATCTGCTTCCGCAGAATGTTCCATAAAATAAGTAACCTAGTTGTAGGGAGTAGGTTCACAATAGTTGCTAAAAAAAGAATACTTTTTTTTTATAAAAATTTTCTACTTTATAAATCCGCGTTTTTACTGGTGTTCCCGAGAATTAGTGACGATATAGATTTATTCTATATCAAAGAATTTTTTGTTTGTATTCTAGAAAAAGCGCTTGTTTTTCGACAAACGGTTTCAAAATAGATCGGATTTTTTTAATTTTTACTTAAATAATCAGCAACCCCTTCATGCGTTTCTCTCATTGCCTCTTTACCCGGTATCCAATTTGCGGGACATACTTCCCCTTTTTCTTCAAAATATTGGAGTGCATCAACCATGCGCATTGCTTCATCAACTGAGCGACCTAATGGAAAGAAATTAACTAGTTGATGCATTACGGTACCCTCCTTATCAATCAAAAATAGTCCTCTGTAAGCAATCATTTCTCCTGACGCTACCAGATTTCCATACTCATCGTATGTCCATTCTCCGTCAAGAACATCGTAATTGTGTGAAATTGTTTTACTCGTGTCTGCTACAATAGGATATGTGATTCCTTGAATACCGCCATGGTTTTTATTCATTTGCAACCAACCCCAATGACTTTGCTCAGTATCCGTGCTTACTGCAATGAGTTCAACACCTTTAGATTCAAATTCAGATTTACGTGCTTGAAATGCATGCAATTCTGTTGGACAAACAAAAGTAAAGTCTTTTGGATAAAAGAATAAGATTACATATTTACCGGAGTAGTCAGATAATTTAAAGTCATCAATAATTTCCTCTCCATTGATTACCGCAGACGCAGTGAAATCTGGCGCTTTTTTGCCAACTAGTACAGCCATATTTTCGTTTTTATAATTGTTCGGTAAAAATACGATAGAGATAGACTAACTCGGTGAAAATTGAGTTAAGTTTTACCTATCAAAAGCCTTTTTTAAGACTATATGAGGCTTGTGGCTTAAGAAAAGAAGAGGCTTAATGAAATGCCTACGGCTATTACTACCATCTTAACAGCATTAAATTGATGATTAGAGGCACTTTCAAAAAGAATAGTGGTACTCACATGAAGTAATAATCCTGCAGCAATTCCGAGAAGCGGTAAAAAAAAGCTATGATTAAAATTAGTATTAATTGCATAGGTATTTCCCAATGGAGAGCATATTGCAAATATTAAAATTCCACTTATTACCTTCCAACTTGATAGCCTTGCTGACCTTAAGGCTGTTGCAACAAGAAGTGCTATTGGTAATTTATGTATGGCAATAGACCAAAATAGGCCGTCACCATGATGTTTATCGTACTTATGATATTCCCCGTCTAGTCCAAGCGACATTCCCTCTATAAAAGCGTGAATAAATAAACCCACCAGCGGGAGTAATGGGATTTTATTTCTTTGGATGTGTAAATGGCCGTGTTCAAGGCCCTTGCTAATGAAGTCAAGAACTAATTGAATACCAAAACCCAAAAGTACCCAATAGCTACCGTATGGATTAGTAAAAACCTCGGGCAAAAGATGAGTTAATATAGTCCCAAATAGGAATGCGCCTGAAAACGCGAGACTTAGTTTATATAAAGAACTTTGCGTTTGAATAATGAATGAAGCTAATCCTCCCAGGAGTACAGCCATAAAAAGTACCAACGAAATCATTTCGTTTCTTTTTGGGCTATAATTATCATTCGATTACTGTTTTTTTCAGAGTAAAAACTAAGGTCATAATCGCCTGCAATTTCGACAACTTCTAATCTTGCTTTATTCAACATTTTTTTAAAGTCATCAACACTAAATGCTCTGACACGCTCCTCGAAATTTAAAATTGAATTGCCATGGTTGACTTGTATATTTTTAACAATATATCCTTTTTCCTCCTTTCTGGTTATTTCATACGTTGCCATATCTGTCTGAACAATATTTTCAGGGATAAGATTCCCGGCGATTTTGCCGCTATTCATAAAATCAATGACCAATCTGCCTTTTGGTTTTAGAGTCTTCGCCATATTTTTTAGAGCCAATTCATGTAAGTTGTCATTTTCAAAATAACCAAAACTGGTGAACAGGTTCATTACCCAATCAAATGAGCCAAAAGGCAATTCCTCTAGCATATTACCGACTTCAAAATGTAAATCCTTGTGTTCATATTGACGTGCAAATTCAATGCTTTCTTGGCTCAGATCGATACCCAAAGTTTTTAATCCTTGTTCTGAAAGAACTTTTGCATGACGTCCGCGTCCACAGGCAATGTCTAGCGCGCTCTCGCCATTCTTTATTTTAAGTTTAGTACACAGCTCTTCTATAAATCGCGACGCTTCACGATCGTCTCTATATTGGTATAAATCATAATAAAAAGTTGTATTAAACCATTCGGCATACCAGGGAGTAGACATCAGCGTGTTAATTCAAGCACTAGGGGTTGATACATTTTAATGATTGCCACCAAAATTACGGCAATTAATACTTTTCTAGTAATGGCACTGGCTTTTGGATGGTGGACCACTTTTTTTGCTCCAAATCGGGCTCCTGATGCAGTCCCTATCGCTAACGTTAATCCGTAAACCCAATCAATAGAATCGCTAAGAGCGAAAATAATAAAGGAAGGAATGGTCATAAGGAACGCTGTGAAAAGCTTCATGATGTTTCCGTCTTTAAGTGCATATTTCGCCATGAGAACACTGATTGATAGGAAAAAAATACCAAATCCCATTTGAATAAATCCTCCGTATAAGCCTAAACCAAAGTAAGCGATCCAAATTTTGGGTGTTTTCTTTTTGTTAGCTCTGTATGTTGGTATCAACCATTTTTTTGGATTGGAAAGTATAGTAATGAGCAAACCAATCATTACAGTTCCAATGCAAACACTTAAAATACTTTCTGGAATATCAACGGCTAAATTGGCTCCTATGATGGCACCTATTAGTATTGGGGGTACGATAAAATAGCTCTGACGGATCATGTACTTAACCCGTTTCGTTTTATTTAATGCAATGATAGCACTAGTAGTTTGAAATATGCCGCCAACGCGGTTTGTTGCATTTGCAGTATTGGCATCCAAGCCCAGCCACATTAAAAGAGGTAGAGTGATTGCGGAACCGTTACCAGCAACAACGTTAATCAAACCAGCTAAAAAACCACCAAAGACCAACACAATTAATTCGTACCATTCTATCATGGGTATAAAGTTAGCTTACATTTGTAGCATTAAAACGCAAAAGGGTGCCGGAAAATAAAGATTACCGATTGGTAGTAAAAACGCTCTTCGGATTAGAAGAGATTTTGAGTAAGGAATTACTAGCTCTTGGTGGGCGTGAAATTAAAAAGCTAAATAGAGCTGTTTCTGTAATTGGAGACCTTGGTTTTGTCTATAAAATTAATCTTGGTTTAAGAACAGGGTTACGGGTACTACTGCCGTTAGCAAAATTTGAAATGGAGAATGTGGAGCATTATTATGACGAACTGCTTGCCATTGCTTGGGAAGAACATTTTGAAGTTCAAACTACCTTTGCAGTGAATGTAGTAGGCCGTAATGAATTGCTAAATCACAGTAGCTTTAGTGGTTTAAAAGCTAAGGATGCTATAGTCGATCGATTCCGAGATAAGCTCGGTGAGCGTCCTACGGTGGAGCGAAACAATCCCGAAATTCCTGTTCATATTCATATTTATCAAAATACGGTTCGGGTGTACCTAGATACTTCAGGCAACTCGTTGCATAAACGCGGCTACAGGCTGGAATCAGCGTATGCGCCGCTGAATGAAGTTCTCGCAGCCGGTATTATTATGCACAGTAAATGGAATGGGGGTATGCCGGTTTTGGACCCCATGTGCGGTTCTGGAACTTTTTTAGTTGAAGCGGCATTGATAGCGCATAATATGCCTCCAAACATCTACAGAAGAGATTTTGGATTCAGTTTTTGGAAGGGATATGATCACGACTTATTTGAAAAGATAAAAAGCGGATTTCTTGGTCGTGCCAAGGAATATGAGGGTAAGTTTTTTGGTCGTGATATAGATACCTATGCATTGGATGTGGCCGCGAATAATATTCAGCGCTCTATGTTTGATGACATTATTCGGTTGAAACGAGCAGATTTTTTCGAATCTGACGCACCTGGTGAGAAAGGTTTATTGCTTGTAAATCCCCCTTACAATGTTCGAATCGCGGCCAAAACGCATCAGTTTTATCGTGATATGGGTAACGTATTAAAGCAAAAATATGTCGGCTGGACCGTGATGTGGATCACGTCGGATATGGAGGCAATTAAAAGCATTGGATTGCGCCCATCACGGAAATGGAATCTATATAATGGTAAATTGGAATGTAAATTGCTTCAGTTTGATATGTATGCTGGCACAAAAAGATACATAAATTGAGATAAAATGATGAACCAATGAAAAAACTATTAACTGCATTCGCTGTGCTCTCATTCACTTTTGGAATTGCACAAGGCACGAGCAGTAATCTCAGAAGAGTTTCCCGTGAAGTAGAAAAAACCATGTCTATAACTTCGGACATCATTGACGGTGTGATGACTTATGAAAAGGAAAAGAAAATCACGCCATTAATTGAAGAACAATTTAATATTTGGAGAAAGTCGAATCGTTCATTTTCTCGCCTTGATAAACCGGAAGAACAGCAACTTGTGCAAGTGGTAACTGAAAGCCTTGGTGAAATTATTGAATTAACTTCGTCTAATCTCCACAATTGGTTAAATGGAGGTGCGCGCTACGGATACGGTCATACCTATGTAAGTCAGATTGAGATTTTATTTGCAAAAGTTTCAAAGGAAATGGAAATGTATGCGGATCTCTACGATATCAATATTAGAGAAAGTCAAATTGTAAAGCGATTTAGCGCACAGATGGAATTGGTTGCCTATACCAAGGAGATGAAGTCTGGCGCATCAGAGGTAGATAGTTTGGTTTCTTTTGTGCAACGTGAGTTGGGTACAACGAATCTAGACAAATTGTATCTCACACAAAAATTACTTATAAAAGCGCTCAGCAAGCACATAAGGGACTACGGAAATGAACTGTTTTACAATGGCCAAACAGATTTATACGAAGCTTATCAGAAATATTATATTGAGCTTTTGGAGCTAACAACAGCAGATTTATTGGCGGATTTAACAAAAATGAAATACGATCTTATTGAATTTAAATCAATTGCAACTTCAACAGAATCTTCCGCGCGAAAAACACTTAGTTTTTTCGATAATGAGAGGCGTCTATTAGCCAAGCGTGAAGCTAGATTTGTTAAAAAGAACTTACCTAAACCACCCAAAAAATAAATGCTCGTAGTAGAGGTCATTCTTCCCTTACCCTTAGACAAAACTTTCCATTATGCTGTGCCTAGTCAATACAATGGTCAATTGGTTTCTGGGATGCGCGTCTTGGTGCAATTTGGAAAGCGGAAAGAATATGCTGCACTTATTGTGCGCATCTTGGAGATAGAAGAAGATCTCTCACTAAAATTTCTTATTAGTGTATTGGATGAGCATCCAGTAGTCCTAGAACATCAACTTTTGCAATGGAAGTGGATGGCCAGTTATTATTTGGCGCCAATCGGAGATGTGATGAATGCCGCTTTACCGCCAGGTTTGAAACTGAGCTCTCAGAGTATTTTGGTGATGGATCCTAGTGTGATTCCCAACGAATCGGAATTATCGGATTCCTTATCCTTACTTTATGAGGGATTAAAGTCCAACGAAAAGCTTACTCTAGATGAGGTAAGGGCAATTACTCAAATCAAAAATCCTATGCCTTTGGTTCAAAGAGCTTTAGAACAAGGTTGGGCAATTTTAGAAGAGGAGTTAAAGAAGGTTGCTCGTGCCAAGAGACGTAAACTACTCAGAATTTCACCTGAAGTTCTAAGTCGATTGGACGATGCATTTTCTGCAACTGCAAGAAGCGAGAAGCAAACGGAGGCCCTCTTGAGTTTAGTTACTGCCTGTGGAAGCGAAAATAAGTGGATAGATTCAAGTACGTTTCGAAAAAAAAATAAAATTCAAAGTCCACCGATTATCGCTCTAAAAAAGAAGGCCTTGATTCAAGAAATTGAGGAAGTCGATGGGACAACGGCGGCATCGGCACCAGATTCCATAATATCGCTTAGCGCCCACCAAACCCAGGCATTCGAGCGTATAAAACAAGGCTTCAAAGAGGGCAAGCCTACTTTACTCCACGGTGTGACCGCTTCGGGTAAAACAGAGATTTACATAGAGCTCATAAAAAATGCATTAAAAACACATAAGCGTGCTCTTTATCTGCTGCCAGAGATTGCCCTGACCACTCAACTTATTAATCGGTTGAGGGTGCATTTTACCGTTGCAGTCACTCATAGTAGATTCACTCCTGCAGAAAGATTAGCCGCATGGCGAGAATCTCTTGAGAATCAGGAGCCTTTATTAATACTTGGGGCACGATCTGCTGTATTTATGCCTATGCCAGACCTTGGCCTAATCATTGTGGACGAAGAGCATGAAGGTAGTTTTAAACAATTTGAACCTTCTCCAAGGTACCAAGCTAGAGATACTGCAGTATGGATGGCTCAACAGCGCGGATGTTCCATACTCTTGGGTTCTGCCACACCATCCTTAGACAGTATGTACAATGCAAAATCTGGACGCTATTCTCTGGTGCAGTTGTTTGATCGTTTTCATACTGCCCCGCTTCCGGACCTTGAAGTAGTAGATATGGCGGGCGCCAAGGAGCGACATGAGGTCAAGGGAAATTTCTCTATTGAGCTCGTAGATGCAATGCGCCAAACGCTGCAAAAAGGGGAGAGCATTATTCTTTTTCAAAATAGGCGAGGGTTTAGTACGTTTCAACAATGTCAAACTTGCGGCCATGTTGAGGAATGCACAAGGTGTGATATTTCATTGACATATCATAAAGCGTCAAATCAATTAAAGTGTCACTATTGTGGGTATCAAGTACCGCCTGTGATGAAATGTTCTTCTTGCGGCGGTAATAGCGTATTACATAGGGGTTTTGGTACAGAGCAAATTGCAGAAGAAGCATCTGAGCTCTTTCCAAAAGCAAGAGTCAAACGAATGGATTTAGATACCACTAGAGGAAAGCATGCTTTTGGCGATTTAATAAGGAGCGTTGAAGAAGGTGAAGTTGATATTTTAGTAGGTACACAAATGGTAACTAAGGGATTAGATTTTGATCGAGTAGGGCTTGTTGGAATTATGTCTGCAGATAATTTGTTGAGTTATCCGGACTTTAGGGCAAATGAAAGAGCCTTTCAATTAATTGAACAAGTAAGCGGTCGTACTGGGCGGAGAACCTCAAAAGGAAAAATTATTATCCAAAGTATGAAGCCTAGACACGCCATCATTCAGATGGCCATAAATCATGATTACGAAGGGATGCTACAAAGAGAGCTGTTTGTAAGGAAGGAGTATGGATATCCTCCTTATCTCCGGCTCATTACCATCACCATGAAACACAAAGATCACAGGTTGCTTGAGCGTGCTGCTTCAGAATTCGCACGTTCCTTAAGAGGTAAAATTGGAGACCGGTTTCTAGGTCCGGAATATGCTCCTATTGCCAGATTGAAGAATTTGTACCAAATGCAAATTATTATCAAGGTGGACAAAAATAGCGTTGGAATAAAGGTTCGTGATCGTATTACAAAAGCCCACCAGGAAGTTTTAATGAGTCCTGAGTTTCATCGCGTCAAGGTGATTTATGATGTAGATCCCAATGCTTAGGTAAATGGCTTGAAACTTTTGGGGGAGCTAGCGTCAATTTCTATTTTTTCTCCATTTACAGGATGTATAAAAACAAGCGTTTTTGCGTGTAAACAAATACCCTTGTCCCGTTCTGCTCTTCTAGCACCATATTTCACATCACCCTTGATAGCATGTCCTATGGCGGCAAATTGTGCCCTAATTTGATGATGTCTTCCGGTATCCAGTTCAACTTCTAGCAATGAATAATTATTCCCAGTTTTAATTACTTGGTAGCTCAATCGTGCCTCTTTAGTACCGACTTCTGCTTTTTTGAAGACGGTTGATTTATTGTTTTTACTATTCTTCCTAAGATAGTGTCTTAACGAATCTTTACCTTCTAGGCGACCTTCTACAAGCGCCCAATACGTTTTTTTGATTTGACGCTCTTTGAATGCCTTATTCATGCGCTCTAATCCTTTGGATGTACGAGCAAATAGTACGACCCCTGTGGTTGGTCGATCTAGTCTGTGAATAACGCCACAAAAGACATTTCCAGGCTTACGGTACCTGTTTTTCAGATAGTCTTTGATGTAATCGGGTAGAGTTAAATCACCTGTATTGTCTCGTTGGACTAGGTCACCTGCACGCTTGTTAACCGCAATAAGGTGATTGTCTTCGTAAATAATATTTAAATTAATAGTCAAATTTTAGCTAGTGTAGCTCTCGCTTTCATTAGGAAAGTCGATATCCTTAACGTCTTTGACGTAACTCTCTATTGCAGTAGTAATTTCATCATAAAGATTCAAATAGCGGCGAAGGAATCTTGGATTGAATTGATGAGTCATACCAACCAAATCGTGAAAAACGAGTACTTGACCGTCTACTTCAGCTCCTGCACCAATTCCAATGACGGGTATGGATAGAATTTTTGCTACCTCTTTTGCAAGAGGCGCAGGGACTTTTTCCAACACAATACCAAAGCAACCAGCTTCTTGCAACGCAAGAGCATCCTCTTTAAGTTTGGTAGCTTCGGCTTCTTCCTTTGCTCGGACGGAATAAGTTCCAAATTTATAAATGGATTGAGGGGTTAAACCGAGGTGCCCCATCACTGGTATACCAGCAGTAAGTATGCGCTCAATACCCTCGATGATTTCTATACCACCTTCTAATTTAACTGCGTGACCTCCAGATTCTTTCATGACCCGAATTGCTGAGGTCAAGGCTTCTTTTGAATTACCTTGATAAGAACCAAAAGGTAAATCTACCACTACTAAGGCTCTGTCTACAGCACGAATGACACTTGAGGCATGATAAATCATTTGATCTAAAGTGATGGGAAGGGTAGTTTCGTGGCCGGCCATAACGTTCGAAGCACTATCCCCAACGAGAATACAGTCAACTCCAGCGGCATCAACCATTTTGGCCATAGTGTAGTCGTAGGCCGTTAACATGGATATTTTTTCCCCTTGGTCTTTCATTTGCTGCAGACTATGGGTAGTCACCTTTTTAAATTCTTTTTTTGCAAGGCTCATGGTAGCACTATTTACATTTTTATGTGTTACAAAGAAAAGAACTCAAAGCATAGGTTGTACTTTTGTCACATATGAAAAATTGCATTCTGACCCTATTTACGTTAATTATTGTCATTTCCTGCGACAACACGATAGAAATTAATGCAGACTATGATGTAGAAAATGTCGTCTATAGTCTTTTGGATAAAGATCTTGATACCCAATGGGTTCGTTTACACAGAACTTATCTTGGTGAAGACGGATTATTAGCAGGTGCAGTTTACAGCGACAGTCTATATTTTGATACCGCCGCCTTGTATTTAACCCAATTAAATAATGGCGGTGGAATCGTCAATACCTATGAGCTTTTTCGGAAAGACACCAATATTCTTGATCCTGGAATTTTCACTACGGATAATTATAGATTATACTGGACAAATGCACCAATTGACCCTCAGTATGATTACCGTTTAAAAGGGTTCATTCCTGGTAATAATAATTTTGAAGCTATTACTCCAATAGTTGGAAATGTAGAAATAACCAAACCTAGAAATAATCAGAAAATTACATTTGGTTTGAATAGCGCTGAATTTAAATGGAATGGCGCGAAGAATGCTCGTCTTTATCAAGGATATTTACACTTCAAATACAAAGAAGCCCCAAGAAATAATCCTAGCGATAGTGTTATCAAGATATTAACTTATGCCTTTCCAGTACGAACAGGGTATAGATTAGACGGAAGCGAAAATTTTGTTTCTGAAGTAACGTATAGTACTTACTTTAGGTATTTAAGGAACAATATTGGTTTATCTTCAGAATATGTCCGGGTATTTCGCAGTATTGATGTGGAGTTATGGGCGGCTGCGGATGATTATGCTACCTTTATAAATGTGAATCAACCTTCACAAGGGATAGTCCAGGAAAAACCACTGTTCACGAATGTTTACAATCCAGATAATGGAGAGGATTGTCTGGGGCTATTTTCTTCTCGTGTGAAAGGTGTTAAAAAGGATGTCAAATTAAGCACTTCAGCTATGGACAGCTTGTGGAAGGGAGTATTGACCTGTGATATGGGCTGGATAGATTTTCAAGGGATCGACTCTTGCGAATGTGTTGACGGCGACAAAGTCTGCTTTTGAATCACATCTATGACCTTTTGGCAGTGAGGTATCTTCTTTTTGGCATGAATAGGAGCCAAATGCTGACACATTGTTTGTGATTAGAGGCTGAATTTTATATGGCACAACCATTGTTTATAACCCTTTACAAATTTGAATTGATAACCTTAATTAAATAAAAATGGGTAAAATCATAGGAATTGACCTAGGAACAACTAACTCTTGCGTTTCCGTTATGGAAGGGAACGAACCAGTTGTAATTCCAAATAGTGAAGGTAAAAGAACTACCCCTTCAATTGTTGGATTTGTAGAAGGTGGAGAACGCAAAGTGGGTGATCCTGCAAAGCGTCAAGCTATCACAAATCCAGAGAAGACTGTATACTCCGTGAAGCGTTTCATGGGCGAGAAATTTTCTAGTGTTAAAAATGAGACGAGTCGGGTACCTTATAAGGTGGAGGCCGGAGATAATGACACACCGCGCATTAACATAGACGGTCGTCAATACACACCGCAAGAAATTTCAGCTATGATACTTCAGAAAATGAAGAAGACGGCAGAGGACTATTTAGGTAGTGATGTTACGGAGGCTGTAATTACAGTGCCTGCATACTTTGACGATGCACAAAGACAAGCTACCAAAGAGGCTGGAGAAATTGCCGGTTTAAACGTTCGTCGAATCATTAACGAACCAACTGCGGCTGCGTTAGCTTACGGTTTGGATAAAAAGGGACTTGATCAGAAAATTGCTGTATTTGATTGCGGTGGAGGTACCCATGACGTATCTGTATTGGAATTAGGTGATGGTGTATTTGAAGTTAAATCTACGGATGGAGATACTCATCTAGGTGGAGATGATTTTGATCAAGTAATTATAGATTGGTTGGCGGAAGAATTTAAAGGGGAAGAGTCTATTGATCTTCGTAAAGATAACATGGCCCTTCAGCGTTTAAAAGAGGCTGCTGAGAAAGCAAAAATTGAATTATCCTCCTCAACAGCAACGGAAATTAACCTTCCGTATATTACTGCAACGGCATCTGGGCCGAAGCACTTGGTACGTTCGCTTAGTCGCGCAAAATTTGAGCAACTAGCAGCATCATTGATTGAGCGTACTATAGCTCCAGCAAAATCAGCACTTCAAAATGCAGGATATTCTACCTCAGAGATTGATGAAGTGATTCTAGTAGGAGGTACTACTCGTATCCCAGCAATCCAAGAAGCAGTAAAAGCTTTTTTTGGAAAAGATCCATCAAAAGGCGTGAATCCAGATGAGGTAGTTGCAATTGGTGCATCTATTCAAGGTGGTGTACTCGCAGGAGATGTAAAAGATGTACTTCTTTTGGATGTCACCCCTTTATCTTTAGGTATTGAAACTATGGGTGGTGTGATGACTAAACTGATTGAGTCAAATACTACTATTCCAACGAAGAAATCAGAGACTTTCTCTACAGCAGCGGATAATCAACCTTCGGTAGAGATTCATATTCTGCAAGGTGAGCGTCCGATGGCCAACGATAATAAAACAATTGGCCGATTCCATTTAGATGGTATACCCGCTGCGCCGCGAGGTGTCCCTCAGATTGAGGTTACGTTTGATATTGATTCTAACGGTATACTTAATGTGAGTGCAAAAGATAAGAATACGGGTAAAGAGCAAAACATTCGTATTGAGGCTTCTTCTGGATTGAGTCAAGAAGAAATTGACCGCATGAAGCAGGAGGCAGAAGCCAATGCAGATGCGGATAAAAAAGCCAAAGATGAAATTGATAAGCTCAATGCTGCAGATAGTACGGTCTTCCAAGTTGAAAAACAAATGAAGGAATTGGAAGGTAAGCTAGCAGAGGAAAAGAAAGCTCCGATAGATACTGCGCTTGCAGAACTTAAAGCAGCCCATGCGGCTAAAGATATAGGAGCTTGTGATGCTGCTCAAGAGAAATTGAATGCAGCCTTACAAGCGGCTTCTGCGGAAATTCAAGCAGCGATGCAAGGAAATAATAAAGCTGGCGACGATGACCAAAGTCCAGATGCAGGTGGTGCTGCCGGTACTGCGGATGATGTTACTGATGTTGATTTTGAAGAGGTTGAATAATAAACTTCTACATTTAATTCTAAGCCCCAGCGCCATTGGCACCGGGGCTTTTTGTTATCTTGGGCTCACTCGAAAAAATCTATTTATGTATGGACCTAGCTTCACTCAATGATATACTCAAATTAATCGATCGGTACATCGGCGGATCAAGCTGGTTCGTTTTTGCACTTTTAGGCACAGGACTTTTTTTTACTTTTTATTTGAAGTTTCCTCAAATTAGATTTTTCAAACACGCTATAGACGTAGTGCGGGGAAAATATGATAAAAAAGGAGCCAAAGGAGATACTTCACATTTTCAATCATTGGCGACAGCACTTTCTGGAACCGTTGGAACAGGAAATATTGCAGGTGTTGCATTTGCGATTCATCTCGGTGGACCAGCCGCTCTTTTCTGGATGTTGGTAACCGCAGCCCTAGGAATGACAACAAAATTTGTGGAAGTAACATTAAGCCATAAGTATCGAGAGTTTGCTCAAGACGGCTCCGCAGCAGGTGGACCGATGTACTACATGAAAAACAAATTAAACATGAAGTGGATGGCCGCTCTCTTTGCTATTGCTACAATAATTAGTTCATTTGGTACTGGAAATATGCCCCAAGTAAACAGTATCGCTGCGTCTTTAAAAGCGACTTTTGGCATTAAAGAGATGATAACAGGAGCTGTTTTATCTGTTTTACTTGGTCTTATTATTTTGGGGGGAATCAAGAGGATTGCAGCAGTTACGGAAAAATTGGTTCCAATAATGGCTGTAATTTATGTTTTAGGCGCCTTTTCTGTTATTGTTGTGAATTACGAAAACATTATACCTTCTTTCGTAAGCATTTTTTCGGATATTTTCACTGGTTCCTCTGCAGCTGGGGGATTCTTGGGAGCCACCATAGCATATGCTTTTAATAGAGGGGTAAACCGCGGTTTATTTTCTAATGAGGCAGGTCAGGGTTCTGCGCCTATTGCTCATGCGGCCGCGAAAGCAGAACACCCCATGAGTGAAGGAATAGTTGCTATTTTGGAGCCTTTCATAGACACTGTAGTTATCTGTTCGATTACAGGACTAACCTTATTAAGCTCAGGGGTTTGGAATGTAAAACATCAAATTGACTTTAGCTATTCAGATATGATTATCATGGAAGGTGAAGTAAGTAAAGAGGTTCATGGATCAGCCTTATATGAATACTTTAATGAATCTAAAACGGGTTTGGACGTTATACCAATAAATGAGTTCACAGGAATGCTCAAGGTCGCAGACGGAGTCATCGCATCTGACGCCACGGTTTTGCATGCACGCTCGATTGCAGAAGATGTTCAAATATTTAAGGGCGAGCAATTATTTACTGGATTTATTGAGATTAGTGAAGGTCGTCTTCAAGACCTAAAAGGATATACCTTTTCTGGAAAATCTCTTGTACATAGTGCACCGCTTACAGCCATAGCTTTTAATAAAGGTCTTTTTGGTGATTTTGGTCAATATATCGTAGCTATTGGTTTATTGTTGTTTGCTTTTTCCACCGCTATTTCATGGAGTTATTACGGCGGTAGAAGTGTGACCTATTTGTTCGGAGTGAAATATGTGAATTATTATCGAGTACTTTATGTAATAGGGTTCTTTTTAGCTGCAATAATTGATACTACTATTGTTTGGACTTTTGCGGGTATTGCTATCGCATTGATGACTATACCCAACTTGATTGGTATTTTCTTGCTTAGAAAGGATATGAAAAATATTATGGTGGAATATCAAAATTTTATAAAAAAAGAGTTTAACGAAGACATTTAATGCATAATGACATTAAACCTGGAGGATTTGAAGCAGCCTAATGGTAGTGTGATGCCAATATTGTAAGCATTATATTTGTCCTCGATGAAAAAACTTTTACTCTTTGCTTTTATGAGCTTTGGAGCCATAACAGCTAATGCTCAGATTAGTAGTGATACCGTAACCTATAACCGAGGTTCATTAGGTGTTCAATCGATTTCCCCGATAAATACAAATTCGCAGTCTTCGTGCACTGATACGATTGGTATATCTATACCCTCGGGACATTGGATCGCCTCTTTAGAAATATCATACGAGCTTCAGACGCAAGGCGGAGCATTTGGTGGTGTTTCACCTAGTGATGTCGGTACTTATTTAGAATTAGTCAGTGAATCGTCTAAAGAATTTGCTGTCACCTATGGGAATTCAAATATCGATGGTGATACTGAATCTTTAACAAGAATGGTTAATGATTTTAACGGTGCAGTAACAGATACTTTTTTAATTTTTAAGCTACATCCTTTAAGACAAGGCTTTAATGCTATTTGTGACACAAATCAAGCGAAATTAATCGATAGCACTTTTAGGATTATAGTCAATCATTATCCGGCACCCACTTGTTTTCAACCTACAAATCTGACTGTTGACTGGAAAGTAAGTAATCAAGTTCAGCTCTCGTGGTTATCGGGAGGATCGAATTCATGGGAGGTTGAATACGGTACTCCTGGATTTGCTCCGGGCTCCGGAACCAGAGTTTCTGCCTTTTCAAATCCATTTATACTTAAAGGATTAAGTACATCAACTGCTTATGAGTTTATTGTACGTGATTCATGTGGAATAAATAATTTGAGTTTATGGTCGATAGGTACCATTGATTCTACACTTTGTACTCCAATAAGTTTTACAAGCAACTACCTAGAGGATTTTAACGATGCTAGAACTTGGATTCCAGGATCTGGTTTTAATAACGATAGTTCCATTATTCCGAATTGTTGGTTACGGAATCCTACGAGTCCAAATGGTGGACAAGGTTATGGGTGGGGCGTTGCAGATGATAGTACAGCTACTCCTGGTACTGGACCAATTTCAGGTAGGGGAGGCTCTGGTCAGTATCTTTATGCTGAAGCATCAGGTGCTCAGAATCAAAGTATTGCACAGATTACATCGCCTTTAATCGACTTGAGTAGCCTAACCACGCCAGAGTTAAATTTTTATTATCACATGCGCGGTGCGCAGGTAAATGAATTGAAGACTGAGGTTTGGTCAAAATCAACTGGATGGATTAATGTTGGTACTATAAATGGACCACAACAGATGGTTTTAACAGATTCCTTTTTGCTTCAGTCGTATACGTTAAGTCAATTTGCTAATGATACCATTTTGGTGCGTCTTTCTGCCTCTCGTGGTTTTGGCCAGTCAAATCAGTCAGATATTGCTATTGATGACTTTAGTTTTGAAGAAGCGCCTACTTGTCCAAATGCATCAAACCTCTCAGTATTAAGTAGATCTCTTACAAGCATAACTTTAGGTTGGTCAGCGGTTAATGCCACATCATGGGATATTCAGTACGGGTTACCGGGTTCATTTTTGGGCGCGCCTTCAAATTCAACGATATCATCTACTACAAATCCTAAAAAAGTCACTGGTTTAATCAGTGGGACGACCTATCAATTTTGGGTTAGAGAAGTATGCGGGCTTACAGACAAATCGGGTTGGATTGGCCCGATAATTGGTACTACTCATTGTGTTCCATTATCTGCTCCTTGGAGTGAAAATTTTGATTCCACGAATTGGGTATCCGGTAGTGGCGTATATAATACCTTTGACGCTTTAGAGCCGTGTTGGGTGCGAACCCCGGAAAAAGACACACTACCTTCTTCACCATTCTCATGGGGTGTTCGAAATGGCACCACAACCACCGGACAAACAGGTCCTTCTGCTGATGTAAGTGGATTAGGTAATTACATCTATGCAGAGGCTTCGTCTGGTGCGCCTTATCAAGAAGCTTTTATTGAAAGTCCATTAATTGATTTGACTTCACTTGTGAAACCTCGTATTAGTTTTTTTTATCACATGCGTGGATTGTCTGTAAACACTTTGAAACTTCAAGTATGGGTGGATTCAACACAAACTTGGAATACTTACTTTACTAAAACAGGTAATCAAGGAAATCAATGGAATTTCCAAGAAATTGATTTAAGTGGTTTTGCGGGAGATACCATTGTTTTGCGTTGGTCTGCAACTAAGGGTAACGGTTCACAAGGCGATATCGCAATTGATGAGGTAGTAGTGGACAATCAGCCGCTATGTCCAGACCCATCCAACTTTGTTTTGACGGATGTAACATCAACAACCGCCAAATTTACTTGGACTACTGGTGGTTCTACAACTTGGAATTTGGCAGTGGGAACAACAGGCTTCTCACCTTCGTCTAGCGGCCTGACTAATTTAATCGCCACCACGGGCGTTTCTACTGGGCTTCTACCGGGAACAACTTATGATGCATATGTTCGCGATACTTGTGGAGTTCTTGGAGCTTCTCTGTGGATTGGCCCAATCACATTTAATACGCTTTGTAATCCATATACCGCTCCATACATTGAGAATTTTGATTCTACTTCTTGGGTAACGGGAGCTAATCAAACTCTTGGTCAGATTGACGGATGTTGGCAACGTAAAGATACACTGGAGTATTTTTGGAAGGCCGGTCCTCCTGTTGTCCATACGAATAATTCAGGCCCATCAGGAGATCATACTTCTGGTAGCGGTGGTTATATTTTTACCGAGGCTAATACAGGGGTCGGTAACAATGTGTTCACCTCAGAAATTGAATCTCCATTTGTAGATGTAAGTTTATTGACTGTTCCAGAATTATCATTTTATTATCATATGTACGGCTCATTAATCAATAAACTGGTTGTACAAGTTCGTTCTTTAGGAGGCAACTGGAATACGTTGCAAACTATTTTGGGTGCTCAACAGAGCGCCTCTAACGATCCATGGCAAGAAAACATTGTTGATATCAGCGCATATGCGGGAGATACCATTCAAATCAAATTTATTGCGCACCGTTACCAAGGTTCTAACAATCAAGTAGATATTAGTATAGACGACGTAGATATTCATGAACAACCTACTTGTCCAAAACCTTCATTATTGGTGGCGTCCAATGTTACAAGTTCTTCTGTTGACCTTAGTTGGACCACCGGTGGTGCCTCAAACTGGTTGATAAAGTATACTCCAGGAACTATAATTCCAGCAGGTAGTAACCCTTATACACTCACGGGGCTAACGCCGACTAATTCTTATGATATCTGGGTAAGAGATTCTTGTGGCCCGGGAGATGTTAGTCCATGGCTAGGACCTATAACCATATCAACCCTATGCAGTATGGAAACTGCTCCTTGGACAGAAGATTTTGAAGGTGTAGGATTTGATGCCGTTTCGGGTGATTTTGACCCATGTTACACCATAGGAGGTTCAGCAACGTATTTCTGGCAAACTGGACAGGGCACTACACCTACTGGGAATTCTGGTCCAACAAGAGATCATACCACTGGTTCTGGAAAGTACGGTTATACTGAAGTAGATTTTAATTTCAATGGTGACCTAGAAGCTGAAATGGTTACTATGGAAATTGACTTGGATACACTAAGTATTCCTGAACTTTCTTTCTGGTGGCATGCTGCAGGTAGCAATATAGACGAACTTACCGTAGATATATTTGACGGTAGATCTTGGAATCAAGAGTTAACTATAAACAATAATAACAACACCCTTCAATCCACTCCAGGGGATCCTTGGAAAGAAGCAGTAGTAGACTTGATAAACTATATTGGCGATACTATAAAATTAAGATTTACCGCTTCAAGAGTAACAGCCTCCGGTTTCAATTCTACACAATCCGATTGGGCCATAGATGACATAGCAATTGACAATGCCCCAACTTGTTTCAAACCAACTGCTATTACTAGTGCAGCAAGTACAACTACATCTATTACATTAAATTGGATTACCGGTGGAGCTTCGAATTGGCAAATTGAATACGGTGCACCCGGTTTTACAATGGGTACAGGTACAATTATAAATGCATCATCCAATCCTTTTACTGTTACAGGACTAAGTCCATCTTCTTTCTATGAATTTTGGATTCGTGATTCATGTAGTGCAAATGACTTGAGTGATTGGGCGGGTCCTTTCGCCTCCTCAACTTCTTGTGGAATTGCTGTAGCTCCATACGTGGAAGATTTTGAAAACGGCTTTGTGGGGGGTATTGATAATGGTCAAGGGCATAATATTGGTGCTACAATTAGTCCTTGTTGGACAAGAACAGATACCGATACCAATTATAGATGGGGAGGGCGTAATGGTGGAACAGCGACAGGCCCTACAGGTCCCTCAGGTGATCATACCACTGGTTTTGGTAGTTATGTTTACACAGAAGCTAGCTTTTCTAGCGGTGCACCTTCAGCAACTCTGACTTCACCGAGTATAGTTCTTAACGCACTGAATAGCCCTGAATTGAGATTTTGGTACCACATGTGGTCTCAAGGTGGTGGAACGCAAGGTACACTTGTTTGGGCTGTAAAAGATGTTGCTGTTGGTACTTGGATTAATTTAGATTCGATTTCAGGTAATCAAGGAAATAATTGGATTGAGGTCGTTGAAGATTTGAATGCTTTTGCAAATAAAACCATACAAATTCGATTCACATCAAAAAAGTCCAGTGGTAATAATCCGCAATATGGAGATATTGCTATAGATGATATGAGTATTGATGAGTCTCCAACCTGTCCTGACCCATCTCTGTTAACGGCAACTGCTGTATCCACAACCGATATATCTTTGGCCTGGACCACAGGTGGAGCAACATCTTGGCAAGTTGAATATGGCACACCAGGATTTGCACCTGGAACGGGAACCATTGTTAATGCAACAACCAATCCTTACATAATTTCAGGGCTTGCACAAGGGACATCTTATGACTTTTATGTTAGAGACTCTTGTGGTCCTCGAGATGTAAGCGAATGGGTGGGTCCTGCTTCAGCAGCTACTTTAAATTGTTTTGGCGGTTGTTCATATACGCTTGAATTGACGGACACCTATGGTGACGGCTGGGCAGCAAACGGTCAAAATACCCAGTTTCATCAAATCGTAGTCACAACTGGAGGTTTAATTACCAACTATACCATGAGTAATAGTAGCGGAGCATTGGGAAATAGCGAAACTTTCACGTTGAATATTTGCGACGGTGACACACTTTCTCTAGTCTTTGTTGATAATGGTCAATGGAATAATGAATGTGGATATATCCTCAGAGATTTTACTGGTACTATAGTTTCAAGTGTGAGTGCAGGGAATTTGAATTCAGGAGTCCAGTTCCAAGGTTTGGCTAATTGTACTACACCTTGTCCAGCCCCTACCTCTGTATTCACCTTTACGAAGAATTTCTTGAGCGTCAATTTCGATGGGTCTTTATCTACAGGGACTTTATTGACATATTCTTGGGATTTTGGTGATGGAAATAATGGTATAGGTGCTACACCGACTCATGTTTATGCAGCCGCTGGTACTTATTTTGTAACGCTAACCGCAACAGACTCTTGTAATCAAAGTATAGATTTTAAGGATACATTGTTTGTTTGTGTCCAGCCTATGGCTGCCTTCTCAGCGCAGATTTTGAGTGCGAGTGCGAGTGGTATGCAAGTACAATTTGACGGAACTAATTCCATTGGGGGAAGCAGCTATTTATGGAATTTTGGTGATGGAAATACAAACTCTACAACCAATTATCCTCTGCATACTTATGCTGTAAATTCAACTTCGTATTTAGTGAGTTTAACTGTATTTAATAGTTGTGGTGATTCGAATACATATACAAGTTCTCTAAAAGCCGCCATCGGCCTTGATGAGTTAATTCATTCAAACGTTAAAATATACCCGAATCCAGCGCGTAGATTTATTACATTGGAGAGCGAAGCGGGCTTACGAGGAATTATTTCATTAATAGACGCTTTAGGTCGAACTGCAGTCGAGTTCAATGCGAATGGTCGAAACAATCAAACAATTAACGTCAGCCATTTAAGTGCTGGTTTATATGTGCTTACTGTATTGAATAATGGAGATTTATTCCAACAAAGAATTCAGATAATAAAGTAATCATTGCAAATTCAGAAAGAAAAAGCCGCTCGTATAGAGCGGCCTTTTTTATGCAGCTCTAATTTGTTTTTGAAAGTAAAAAAGAAAACCCGCTGACCATGGTTAGTATTCCAATGGCAATGAAAGCCGTCCACTTTGAATTTGACCAGGTCGCAAAAAAACCTGCTAAAGCACCTAATAAGTAGCCTATATCTCTCGAGAATCTATAGGCAGCAAGTGCTTTTGGTCGCCAAGAAGGATGACTAAAGTTACTAATACCTACGAGGAATGTAGGATATACCATAGCAGTACCTATGCCTATGAGTAGGTATGGTAATATTTGAAGGGTAAGTATAGGGAGTAAGAAAAATCCTGCTGTCTGAAGTAACATCCCATAGCCACAAAGCTTATGTATGTTTCCATTATTTGAAAGTGGCCCAGTAAATAATTGACCAATTCCCCAAGAAGCGGCATGAATACCAGTAAGATATCCTATTGTGGTGTAAGAAGCATTTAAGGAAAGAAGAATAACGGGGAGCATGGCCCAGAGAATTCCATCATTTGCATTATTTACAATACCGCCAAAACTAATCTTTCTTAAGTCACGGTTTTCTATAGTAGTGTACATGAATGTATTTGTAGGTACTTCGGTTATAAATTCATATTCTTCAGATTCTATCAAGGCCCATGATTTGGTATCCGGAAGGAAGAGTAGACATAATACTAAAGCAATAATTACAATAAGACCGCTAGCAAATAGAATGAACCGAAAATCACCATCGGCATCCATAAAGAATGCTGCAAGAGCTGATACCATGCCAATAGCGAAATATCCGGCACTTTCATTAAGTCCCATTGCAGTACCTCTTAGCTTTTTACCCACAATATCTATTTTCATGATTACAGTGGTAGACCAAGTGATTCCTTGGCTTAAACCAAGCGCTATATTTGCTACAACCGCCATCCAAGAGGCATTCATTGTAAGCAATAAATAAGGGACAAGAGCGGCAATGAGCCATCCTGAAGTAAGCGTCCATTTCCTACCCAAACTAATGAGTAGGCTGCCTGTAAAGAGATTGGCTATGGCCTTGGAAATTCCAAAGGTTGCCACCATTACCAAGGAGGATTGAACTTCAGGAAGGCTCCAGTTTGACGTTATTACAGGGAGAAGGCTTCGCTCAAAACCTACCATTGATCCTACGAATGCACTCATGAGGACTAAAAGAGTAAAGAGGGACCAATTTTCTTTTAAGCCAAGCTGTTTATTTTTCAATTTTTTGAATTTTAATTCCAACCCAAGCGTAAATCAAGGTCATGATGGGTGAAATCAAATTGAAGAAGGCATAAACAAAGTAATCGCCAGTTGCTACGCCCAATACGGAACTTTGGTATGCCCCACAGGTATTCCAAGGTATAAGAACGGAGGTTACTGTTCCGCTGTCCTCTAATGTTCGGCTTAAATTTTCAGGAGCTAACCCTCTTTTTTTGTAAACGTCTTTGAACATCCTACCAGGAACTACAATCGCAAGATACTGATCTGAAGCGGTTACATTGAATACACCACAGGCTATTAAAGTACTCGTAATTAATGATGCCGTATTTTTTGCTAAACCCACAATTGCGTTTGTAATAGTTTTAAGAAACCCACAAGCCTCCATTGCACCGCCAAAGGCCATTGCACTTAATACAAGCCATACGGTTCCCATCATCCCAGACATTCCTGAACTACTCAGAAGATCGGAAAGAATTCCATTTTCACTTGGAATAGCAATCTCGCCATAGACGCTACGTAGGGCAGTTTCGTACCACGGAAATTCTCCGTTTCCAAGAATAGTCATCAATTCACGTTGAAAGAGTAAAGCCATAATTAAGCCGCCTATAGTACCAATAGCTATAGCTACTAAGGCATCTGTTTTTCGAGAAATGAGAATAATTACGCCAATTGGTACTGCAAAAACCCAAGGTGTGATATTGATTGTTTCTTGTATTAAATTTTGAACGGTTGCTATTTCTTCAGCATTAAGTGCTCCTTCTGCATACTTTAATCCAATTATCGTAAAAAGAATTAATGAAATAAGTAGGCTAGGAACAGTAGTGTAAAGCATGTAACGGATATGCGTAAATAAATCCGTTCCGGCCATAGCTGGCGCAAGATTAGTCGTATCACTGAGCGGACTCAATTTATCCCCAAAATAGGCACCTGAGATTACTGCACCCGCTACAATAGCGACAGGAATTCCCATGGTTTGTCCTATTCCCATCAATGCAATTCCTACGGTGGCAGTAGTGCTCCAGGAGGAGCCCGTGCTTAAACTTACCAATGCGGCAATAACGACTGCCGTGGGTAGAAAGAAAGTGGCGTTAATCAGTTCTAATCCATAATAAATCATTGCAGGAACAATTCCTCCAATAAGCCACGTCCCCGCTAATCCACCAATTAAAATGAGAATATAAATGGCGTTGGAAGTGTCCTTAACGTTCGCTTTAATCTTATCAAAGATATCTTTCGATTTTGTACCATTAATCACACCAATGGCCCCTGTGACAAGTGCAGACAGCAGAAGAATGACTTGGTTTGAGCCAGATAAAGCGTCATCTCCATAAACATATCCTACATTAAAACACAACAGCAGCATAAGAATAAGTAATGGACTTAAAGCTAGAAGTAGTTGGTAGGAATTCTTCTGTGTATTCATGATGGATATACTCTTTAAAAGCAGCTTAGCTCATCGCAGTAATGATATCTTGTTTAGTAATGATGTGATAACCGCCTTCAAGTTGAACTAAAACTGATCTATGACCTTCTTTTACCATTCTTGCTACATCTTCAATACTTGTAGTAATATCGACTACTGGATATGCTTCATTCATCACCTCACCAATAAGTGTATTTGAATTTGGATTATCTAGCATACAATTTAAGATGCACTGATCATCAATAGATCCAACAACTTTTCCTCCTTCAATTACTGGTATTTGAGTAATATCATGAGTCTTCATTAATGAAGCAGCGTTACTCAACGGTGCAGTAGGAGCAACGGTAACTAACGGGAGGTGACTGTGACCGTCAATAAGGTCTTTAGCTAATTTATTGGTTGGCGCTATGAAACCACGATCTCTCATCCAATCATCATTGTATACTTTACCAACGTAGCGTGACCCATGGTCATGGAAAAGTATTACTACCACATCTTTGGGCGATAGTTTTTCCTTCAATTGGCGAAGACCCTGGAATGCAGAACCACAACTATAACCTAAGAAAAGACCTTCCTTTTTGGCTAGTTCTCTCGTTGCTAATGCGCCGTCTTTGTCAGTGACTTTTTCAAAGTAATCAATTACTTCAAAGTCAACATTTTTAGGTAAGATATCTTCACCAATACCTTCTGTGATATAGCTGTAAATCTCTTTTTCATCAAACTCTCCAGTTTCGTGATATTTTTTGAATACCGAACCGTACGTATCGATTCCCCAAATTTTAATATTTGGATTTTGCTCCTTTAGGTATTTACCTACACCGGATATGGTACCGCCTGTTCCAACGCCCACGACAAAGTGTGTAACTTTTCCGTTGGTCTGTTCCCAAATTTCTGGTCCAGTACTTTCGTAATGAGCTTGACGATTTCCTAAATTATCATACTGATAGGGATAAAATGAATTTGGAATTTCCTTATTAAGCCTATCCGCTACGCTATAATAGCTGTCTGGATGTTCAGGGGCTACATTGGTTGGACAGACAATGACTTCAGCGCCCATGGCTCTGAGTATATCCATCTTTTCTTTACTCTGCTTATCACTTAGGGTACAAATGAGTTTGTATCCTTTGACGATTGCAGCTAATGCCAATCCCATACCTGTATTACCTGAAGTACATTCTATTATGGTACCGCCTGGTTTTAGGTCACCTCTTTTTTCAGCATCTTCAACCATTTTGAGCGCCATTCTATCCTTGACACTATGACCAGGGTTAAAGTATTCTACTTTGGCATATACTGGACAGGGAAAGTCAGCTGCGATTTTATTCAATTTAATCATTGGCGTGTCGCCAATAGTCTCTAGGATGCTGTCGTAAATAGGACGCATAAATTAGTTTTTGTGTTGCCTCTAAGATACGCAAGTCTCTTTATGAACAGGGATGATTTAAGAGAATCGAATACTCTTGATAGGATCTAATCGAGAAATCCATCTAACAGGGAAGCGCAAAACTATAAAGGCAACTATGAGGAATGCTAAATTTGCTAAGATGATCCAGAAATAGTCGAAGTAAATCGGAGCAGTTGCAATGTAATAGGTGGCAGCATCAAGTTTAATGAGACCAAAATGCCTCTGAATAAGGCTCGCTCCTAGACCTATGAGGTTGCCCAAGAGTAATCCTTGAATGAGAATCCGAATGCTCAGCCACATAAATATTTGAAGGATCAATGAATCCGCGGCACCTATAGCTTTCAATGTACCTATCATTCTAGTCCTGTCAATAATTAAGACTAAAAGTGCAATACATAGATTGGCAATTGCGACAATGAGCACAATACTCAATACAAGCAGAATATTGGTATCAAAAAGTTCTAGCCAACCAAAAATGGCTGGGTGCTTAAATTCTAAACTCTGCACATGCAAATTATACGGAACCACGGCGTTCCAATAAGCAGCTATTGTAGTCCTATTTTCGATGTCTTGAAGCAGTATGCTATAATGCGTTACACTGTCGTTACGCCAACCATTTAACCTCCGCACATCGCTAATATTCATTATCAGGTGATTGGTATTGAATTCTTCTAAACCTGTTTCAAAAGCACCAAGCACAACAGCGTCCCTTAATCGTGGGGCACTTCGTTGGTCTTTAATGGCAACCAAAACAGCGGTATCTCCTACAGAAAGTGCCAACTTAGAAAGAAGGGTGGAGGAGGCATAGATGCCATATCTGGAATAGTCAAGTGTAGAATTAGTTGAAAAATCTCTAAGGAACGAATGCAGTTTTAAACTATCGTAACCAATGATTTCAATGCCTTCAAAGGCGTCTAAATGTGGATTAATCACCAATGATGCTTTTCTGATTTCACCATAAATATCTTTGACTAAATCATCTTCAAGGAAAACTGTTTTTAACGAGTCGCTCAGAAGAATGGCGCCATTATCTCCGGTGCGTCTAACAGAATATTCACTTATGTTGATGTCTCCCTCTAATGACCGGAATTGGTCGTAAATTGCTTTTTGAAGGCCTTTTCCCGAAGTAATAGATAAAATAACGAGTGCCATTCCTAAGGCCGTTGCATAAGTACTCAGTCTAAGTAGCGGATTGATAACAGACGGACCGCCTGACTTTCGTATCTTTTGTGCTATGGAAAAAGCCTCTTTCATATTCGTGCAAGTTAGAATAACTCTTGCTTTATTTTTAGTCTTGAAATTAACCTTTTCTCTTCAAGCTCAAGAGGCATATGCTCCGGGTATTGCACAACCTGGCGAGTACTACACGAAGCTGACCGAAAAATCTGTGGCCGTGGTGGCCAATGCGACATCATTATTACCCAACGGTACCCATACCGTGGACCATTTGATTTCGCTCAGTGTGGATGTGCAACAAGTTTGGGCACCGGAGCACGGCTTTAGAGGCGAAGCAGAAGCGGGTGAGAGTGTAGAGGACGATCGCGATTTTAAAACAGGTATACCTATTAAAAGTTTGTATGGCAAAACTAAGCGTCCACCCACGGATTGGTTGGCGGGCTTAGATTGGGTTATCTATGACATTCAGGATGTAGGGGTTCGTTTCTATACCTACAGCACTACTTTGAGCTACGTGATTGATGCCTGCGTGGAAGCCGGTGTCCCGCTAATGATCATGGATCGGGGTAATCCAAACGGTCATTACATTGACGGTCCCATATTAAAACCAGGCTTTGAGAGTATGGTAGGCTTACACCCAATACCGGTAGTCCATGGCTTAACTATGGGGGAGTATGCTTCCATGGTCTATGGTGAGCATTGGATGCCTAAGACAAAAAATGAAGATTGGCGTACTGCCTTTGAAAAGAAGGGGGGTATAGAAGTTATTCGATGCAAAGGGTATTCTCACAATAAGGTCTTCAGAGAATTCCAAGTACCTCCGTCGCCCAATCTGCGTTCCATCGAGGCCATCTGGTATTACCCAAGCTTGTGTTATTTTGAGGGCACATCTATTTCTTGTGGACGAGGCACCAATGAGCCATTTACCTGCTATGGTGCTCCCTGGCTTGATGAGGAAGGGTACGATCATCGATTCATACCTGCTCCAAATCAGGGATCTAAGTTTCCAAAGTTTCAAGGAAAGGAATGCGGTGGAATCCAATTGGCCCAGGATATAAGCACCGCCCCTAAGGAAATCGATTGGAAACACCTATTTGACGCTTATGCGTATTGGGAAAAAAATGCTCCAGCCGAGGCGCCAGAATTCTTCAATACGTTCTTTAAAAAATTAGCCGGTTCAAATGAACTGCAGCAAGCCTTGGAATCTGGTATGAGCGCCGAGGATTGGTTCAAATCCTATCACGAAGAGTTGTATATCTACAAGCAAATGGTATCACAATACTTATTATATCTAGCGGTATAAGAAGGTTGGCATAAGCGTCGATGTATATAATAAATTTTTTAGGCATAATAAAAAAACCCCGATCGAGGCGGGGTTTCTTTTTTGAGTTGAAGAGGGCATTATTACCAGCCTTTCATTTCTTTTTCGTAGCGAGCTCTGTAGGAATCAGGTGCTCCCATATCCATAGCTTTCTTACCTTGCTTTAGCGCAGCTTTACTATTCCCTGCTGCGAAAAGAATTTTAGCCTTTATCCAGTTCGTATACCAATAATCAGGATCAAGCATTAGGGCTGTTTCAATAGCAGCGATTGCTTTTTCGTGATTACCTTGTTTACTATAGAAATCGGCAGCATTGCGATACGCACGTTTTGCTTGACTCAGAGCAGTTTCAATATTTTTACTGCTTGCGGCATCAGCATCAACACCAATAGCAACACTTACTGCGACATCAGCCCATTCGAGTACAAGATTTCCACCAGAGGTGCTTAAGTCACCAAAACCAATAGAAAAACTTTCTGTAAAGGTACTTGAAGAAGGAGTAGCTTCTATTCGCGCTACGTCACGTTCTTTTGTATATCCGCTGTTTCCCCAAAGATCTGTTTGATTTGAGAGAATGATGGTCCAAGTATTTTCATTTGGGATGGTGAATAGTGCATAATTACCCGCCTTAACAGCTTCTCCTCCAAAGATGAAATCTGTTGAGGCATTGAATTGAACGGCTGCGTTTGCTCCTGTTCTCCAAACTTGATTGAATGGTACTAAATCTCCAAAAATACTGCGTCCTCTAACAGCAGGACGGCTGTATTCCACTTTAAAATCGGTAAGTCCAATTCTTTGGCTAACGGATGCAGATGGTGAAGGTTGTGGTAATTCTTGGGCAACGGCATCTAACCACAAACAAAGGGTAACGGCACCTAAAAGTATTTTTTTCATGTTCTTAATTTTTTATTGGGTTAACGTGGATTTAAGTAAAAAGTTGGGTCAAAAGTTCACTTATATCGCCATCATTTTTAATGCAGCGATAGCGGCTTCAACCCCCTTGTTTCCGTGTTTACCTCTACTACGTGCTATACTCTGTTCTAATATGTTGTCAGTTAAAACACAAAATATAGTGGGGGCATCATAACTTAGATTGAGTTCGGTTATGCCGTAGGTCACGCTTTGGCAGACGTAATCGAAGTGTTTCGTTTCTCCTTGAATTACGCATCCAATGACTATTACGGCATCAGGTTCGTGATCCTCATGCAAAGATTTTGCTCCAAAAGTAAGTTCTACTGCTCCCGGTACATCCAATTCAATAATTCCTTCAGGATTTACGCCGTGTTCTATTAGGGTGTTTTTTGCCCCTTCTGCAAGGCTCGAGGTTATCTCGTGATTCCATTCGGCCCGCACAATGGCTACCAATTTTCCTTCGCCGGAGGGAACATTGTGATTATTGGTATTATCTAAATGCTGATTGGACGTTGCCATGTTATTTCAGAGCAGCAATCACACCTTCAATTCCAGCAGCTTGACGCGAATCCGGGTAATCATTGGCAATCTTTTCGTAAAGTTTAACGGCTTTATCCGATTTCCCTTCCGCTTCAAGCGCTAATCCTGCTTTCCACAAAAAAAGTGGAGTAGTGAAATTATTATCGGTTGCTTTGGCCGCTTGCTGGTAGAAGTCCGCTGCATCATCCATTTGGCCCAACTCAGCGAAAGCATCGCCAATTACACCTTTGGCCATTGCGGAAGTAGCCGTGTTGGAGGCAGAATATCCATCAAGTTCTACAATAGCATTTTCATAATCTCCTTTGCTGTAGTAGGCTAAACCGGCATAATAGTGCGCACTGTTTCCCATTGGGGTACTTCCATATTCGTCAATAATGTCTAAAAAACCATAATTCGCTCCATTGCCGTTTAAGGCTAAATCCATAGAATCAGATTCAAACCATTTAACGGCTTTCGCCATTTCACGTGCTGCTTCTGCTGATTTTGGCGCAAGTACGTAATTGTTATAGGAAAAGAAACCAAGTACAATGGCAACGATTATTCCAACGGCAATGCCAATCTGTTTGGCATAATTCTCTAGGAATTGCTCTGTTTTGGTTAATGTCTGTTCTACACTATCAAATCCTAAGTTATCCTCCTCTTCAGGTGCTTTTTTCTTAGCCATAGGTCATTTAAATATTGAGTCCGCCAAAAATAGTATAAATTTTGACTCCGAGAAGCCTATTTTTGTGACTATGGATAAGCTCTTCATTGTCGCATTAGAATTAACCCATTTTAAAAATCATCACTCAACTCGGTGGTATTTCAATGAAAAGGTTAATATTATTACTGGAAATAACGGTAATGGAAAAACAAATGTTTTAGATGCTTTGTACTACCTCAGCCTTACAAAGTCCTATTTAGGTTCAACGGACGGTCAGAATATCACCCACGGAGAAAATATGGCATTGATCAAGGCCAACTTGGAGCGTAAGGGCACTTCTCATTCATTGGATGTAGGATTGAAGAAAGGTCAAAAAAAGAAAATCAGGGTAGATGGTAAGGAAGTTGAAAAATTAGCAGAACATATTGGCTACTTACCGGTGGTTATGATATCTCCGATGGATAGAGATCTTATACTTGATGCTGCGGAGACAAGAAGGAGGTTAGTGGATGCAACAATTAGTCAAAATAGCAGAAAGTATTTAAGTGCCTTAATCAACTATAACAAGGCATTGGGACAACGCAACACAACGCTAAAATACTTTGCTTCCAATAGGACTTTTGATGCTTCACTTCTTGAATTGTATGACGATATATTGGTGAGGGAAGGCGCCGAAATCTATTCAAAGAGAAGAGAATTTGCTCAAGAGATTCAGCCCATTCTTCAACGCTATTATGAGGTGCTCAGCGGAGGTAAAGAACAAGTATCTATTACCTATAAAAGTACTTTACATGATTTTGGAATGCGAGAGTTACTAACCTCTAGGCTAGACAAGGATAAAGTTTTACAATATACTTCAGTTGGAACTCATCGCGATGATTTGGTTTTTGAATTAGGAGGTTATCCCATCAAAAGAGTAGGGTCACAAGGACAACAAAAAAGCTTTTTAATAGCACTTAAATTGGCTCAATTTGAAATTGGACGCAAACATTTGGGAATGGCGCCACTGCTATTGCTAGATGATATTTTTGATAAATTAGACGAAGGAAGGGTGGCTAACCTTCTTCAATTGGTCAATACGGAAGATTTCGGCCAAATTTTTATTACTGACACGCATTCTGAGCGTATGCAACAATTAAGCGATACGTTACAGCTGCAGCACACAACCTTTGAAATTACAGACGATGGCTCAATTCAAACGCTCTAACGAGCAAAATATGGGTGACGCTTTGAGTCAGTGGCTTGATCGATATAGACTCAGACAAGGAACTGACAATAGCAGAGTTCTGCAAGCTTGGGATGAAATTATGGGACCTTCGGTAGCTCGTCAAACATCACGTAAGAAAGTTGAAAATGGAACATTAGTAATTCAACTGGACAGTGCTGTTGTTCGCAAAGAATTGCTCATGATGAAGGGAAAGATTATTTCATCAATAAACGAACATCTTGGACAAGATGCTATAAAAGATGTCCAAATATTTTAGTCTTTCAATAAATCTGGACGCCTGTTTTTTGTCCTTTCGTAGGCCTGTTCCTCACGCCAAATTTCTATTGCTTTTGTATTGCCACTTGTGAGTATTTCTGGCACTTTATGTCCTCTAAATTCTTCTGGTCGTGTGTACACTGGTGGGGCAAGAAGGTTGTCTTGAAAACTATCCGTTAATGCGGAGGTCTCGTCATTTAGTACGCCTGGAATTAATCTAATAATAGAGTCGCTAATAGCCGCAGCCGCCAATTCTCCGCCACTTAAAACAAAATCACCGATACTGAATTCATGGGTAACCCAATGATCTCTTACACGTTGGTCTATACCTTTATAATGACCACAAATGATCATAATAGCTTTAAACATGCTCAAATGATTGGCATCACCTTGATTGTAATGCTTACCGTCTGGTGTCATGTATAGGATTGCATCATATTCACGGTCTTTTTGTAAATCTTCAACACAGTCCACTAATGGACCGCACTGCATGACCATACCTGCACCACCACCGTATTGGTAATCGTCAACTTGTTGGTGTTTACCTGTACCGTAATTGCGCAATTGATGTAAGTGCACTTCTGCGAGTCCTTTATCAGTAGCACGCTTTAGAATACTGTGGGAAAATGGCCCTTCGAGCAGTTCGGGAAGTACAGTAATAATATCAATGCGCATCATTACTTCTTCAAGCCTATTTCTACCAGTCGTTGTTCTAAATAATTTCCTGCGGTGATATCCTCAAATGCTTTGGGGCGTTCATTTGAAATACAATTGCTTAGAGCATTTAAAGGCATTTTACCTATTGGATGTAAAAAGAATGGAATTGAATACCTTGACGTACCCCATTTTTCACGGGGTGGGTTCACTACTCGGTGTGTGGTGGATTTCATAACGCCGTTGGTCAAACGCTGCAACATGTCGCCCACGTTAACTACAAGTGAGCCTGGAATTGCTGTTATACCAATCCATTCATTATTCTTGTTGAGTACTTGAAGCCCTTCAGCGCTTGCGCCCATCAACAGAGTGATGAGGTTGATGTCTTCATGTTGACCTGCACGAACGCTATTACCTGGGTCTAGTGTGATTGGGGGATAGTGTATAGCCCTCAAAATGGAATTTCCTCCTTGAACCCAAGACTCAAAATAATTGATATCTAATTTTAAATAGACGGCTATAGCTTTTAGTAATTCTCTGCCAATACCTTCTAGCTGTTGATATGCCAATTTAAAAGATGGAGCGAATTCAGGTAATTCGTCTACGCTCACGTTATTATGGTATTCAGGACCTTCATAAGCAGGGTTTGGTTGTCCCACCTGCCAGAACTCTTTGAGGTCTGCAGCATCATTCCCTTTTGCATGTTCTTTACCAAAGGAAGTATAGCCGCGTTGACCTGCGAGCCCTTCAATTTCGTATGAAGCTTTAATTGATTTCTCTAATCCGAAGAATTCAGATGCTTTGTCGTACAATTTATCTTGTACCTCTTCACCAAATCCGTGGTTTCGGATAGTTATAAACCCGATATCTGTATAGGCTGCACCTAGTTCTTTCACGAACTCAGCTTTTTCATTTTCAGTCCCTTGAGACCATTTTGCGAAATTTAAATTTGGAATGGAAGCCATATTTAAAACTTTAGGTTCTGTATAACAAAAATAACTCCCTTTTTTAAGCTATTTTCATTCGCTAGACCCAACAAGCAGAAGTTATGAACGATGCCCACTCTAGGCAACTATTAGAGGACTTTATTCTTACAAGAGCAATAGAAGAGAAGATGCTTATCTATTTGCGACAAGGAAAGATTTCTAAATGGTTTGCATCTTACGGCCAAGAAGCCCTATCCGTAGCTGCCACACATGCATTGACACAAGATGAATACATCTGTACCATGCATAGAAATTTAGGAGTTTTTGTTTCAAGAGAAGTCCCTTTAAAAAGACTATTTGCCCAGTTTCAAGGAAAGGCTGACGGGTTTACAAAAGGTCGCGACCGTAGTTTTCACTTTGGTTCCATGGAACATCATTTGGTCGGAATGATCTCTCATTTAGGTGCTCAATTGGGACTCGCTTGCGGATTAGCCTTGAGGGAAAAACTACAAAATACAGGCAAATGTGTTCTTGCATTTACCGGTGACGGTGCAACCTCTCAAGGTGATTTTCATGAAGCCCTTAACGTTGCAGCTGTTTGGGATTTACCGGTGGTTTTTGTTGTAGAACGAAATTATTGGGGACTCAGTACACCGGAGCACCAACAGTTTGTTTTTGATTCCTTTAAACAAAAGGGTCCTGCTTATGGCATGAAAACAATGAGTTTCAATGCGAATGATATGCTTGAAGCTTCTGCCAAGTTCAATAAAGCTGCGGATTATGCGCGTAAAAAAGGTAAGCCCATATTGGTTGAAGCCAATACGTTTAGGTTGAGAGGTCATGAAGAAGCCAGCGGAACTAAATATTACCCAGAAGGAATGATTGCAGAGCATACAAAAAAAGAGCCTATGGCACTACTGCGGGCTAATACAAAGCCTTATGGAATAACGGGAACCTGGATTGATGAGAAATTAGAGGAATCAAAAAAGCTAGTGGATGATGCATTTCATGAGGCGATGGCTTTACCAAAACTAAGTTACAACAGAACGGAAAGTCTTAATGATGTCTTTGCAGCATCTATTCCAACCAAAGATAAAACTGGCTCAACTGCAGAATTACGTTTTATTGATGCTATTCATCAGGCGATTGATGTAGCCATGGAAAAATGGCCAGAACTCGTTTTAATGGGACAAGACATAGCAGATTATGGTGGCGTTTTTAAGGCTACTGAGAATATGCTTGAGAAATATGGAGAGGGAAGAGTGCGAAACACACCGTTATGTGAAAGTGCTATTGTAGGTTCCGCGATGGGTTATGCCATTTCTGGCGGAAAGTCTATGATGGAGATGCAGTTTGCAGATTTTGTGAGCACCGGATTCAATCAGATTGTAAATAACCTAGCAAAATTGCATTGGCGCTGGGGGCAATCTGTTGATGTAGTCATACGCATGCCCACAGGCGCTGGGGTGGCCGCCGGACCTTTTCATAGTCAAAGTACGGAGGCTTGGTTTACTCATGTGCCTGGTCTAAAAGTGGTATATCCTGCATTTCCTGCAGAAGCTAAGGCACTTTTACTATCGAGTTTCAATGATCCAAATCCTGTAATGTTTTACGAACATAAGGCCCTTTACAGAACGGTGAAAGAACAAGTTCCAATGGGCGAATATTTTATAGACATAGGAAAAGCCAAGGTGCAGCAGGGTGGAAGTGACCTTACCATTGTAACTTATGGATTAGGTGTTCATTGGGCACTAGAATTAGCGGAAAAGTCTTCCTATGCTATTGAAGTTATAAATCTTAGAACTTTGGTTCCTTTAGATTTTGAATCGATTAGGAATAGTATCGCAAAGACATCTTTAGTGGTGGTATTACAGGAGGATATTGCTGTAGGCGGATACGGGGAACATATTGCATCAAGAATTGCGCGTGATTGTTTCGAGTTATTAGATGCTCCTGTTGGATTGGTTAGTTCTGATCCTACACCAGTTCCTTTTTCAGCAGACTTAGAAGAAGGGTTTTTAGCTAAATCAAAACTTGAAGAAGCGGTAGAGAAAATCTTGAACTATTAAATCCAACAGAATTCCAAATAAAAAGCCCCATACGCTGTGCACACGGGGCTTTATTTTTCGAATTATCTATAAAATTACTCTACAATAAATTTCTTAGTACTCTTATGTCCTGCAGAAGCAACTGTGAAGAAATATACGCCTGGAGCAAATCCTGCTGCGTTAATTTCTTCAATATGACGACCAGCATCTAGGCGTCCCAAGTTGCGCATTTCAATTGTACGACCTGTGATATCTGTAATATTCAAAGTGAATTTGGCAGCTTCAACAGTTTCAATAGCCAATTTTGTCAAGTCGCTGGTAGGGTTTGGATAATTTTGACTAACAGTAAAGTTTTGTACATCCATCTCTTCAATACTAGTGAAGTCTGGGTAAGGCCTCCCTAAATAGTAAAAGTCAATTGGATTCAGTACTGAGAAAGTTCCAAAATCCTCAATTGGTGCATACGTCATATGCAATTGGTGGGTTCCATCACCATTATCAAACGCATAGTCAGCAACATTACCCCAGGTTGCATCACCGAAAGTTCCCATTACTGTTACTTCTCCATCCAAAGAGTCACCAAAAACATTGTAACTGCGACATTTCCAATCTGGGAAGTTATTTTCTGTTCCTGTGGCAAACAAGGTATCACTTTCAAACCAAGAGAAGAATAATTTAGAACGATCCGTACTCATAGAAATATGAGGACGAGTTGCTTCGGTTACTGGTCCGTTGACTGGGTCAAATTCATAATCCCAAGTAAACACTTGACTGATAACATTACATACCCAAGTGATTCCTTGATCAGTTGAGTAGATGTCTACTAATAGATTCATAGCTGGGAAATAGTTAAATTCTGCTGCCATAGTACCTCCAGTCGGTGTAGTCTCAAATCCTGGGAAAACATGCACAAATAAATGAACATTACCATTCGCGTCAACAGTCATATCGTGACCTCGGGTAGATGAGGTAAGACTCCCTATTGACCAGCCACCAGTAATGTTTTCAAAAATGGTAACTAGGCTATCTCCAGAACGCTGGTCAACAAGATTATTTAAGTTAGGACCAAAGGGTGCACTCCATGACATACCACCATCATCTGTTTTAATTAAATAAGGGTGTATTACTTTGCTTGGAACAATCATTTCGTAGTGCCCTTCTAAAGAAATGTATCCAGTTACTCCTGGAGGATCAAATGAAATGCGCGCATCACCATAGATCTTTCCTTCGGTTGGATCATCAGTTACAGGTAAATAGGCCTTGATTTTATTCAAATTCATTGAATCTGTGTTGAAATCCATATCACCTTTCCAAATTACGGCCGTATCCGTGTATTCTTCGTTTTGATAGTTCGGATGATCAAGACTTATACCCCAAAAGGTTCCGTCTTGTGTAAAAGATTCTTCCAAAGTTAAGTGACCACTTGTAGTATCAACTGTCATGTCAGTTACAGTATTATCCATTTTGTGAGATCCTACTAACGCACCGCCCCATGAATCATTTCCACCTGCAAGGGTAGGAGCCCATACGCTGATAGATGCATTTAATGGGTTTGTGTTACTTGGGTTGTTTAAAATTCCTATGTGAGGATAGCGGGCTGGCCCAGGATATTGACCAACAGTTGAATCTGGATTCCAAACCGGTCCAGAATTAGATGTCCAAGTTGCTCCACCATCAAAAGAGTAATCGAAACGTAATGCTCCAGAACTTAAGTCTCCGTTAGATGTAAAATCAGAACGATGAATAAAAGCTACAGTATTGAGGCTCTCGTTAGCAACTAAGTTGGTTTTGGGTCCAAACCCTGCACCATAAACATTTGGAGCAGAACCTATCATTACAGCCGCTGCAGATTTGTTTGATGATGTGTTTAATGGTGTTCCATCAGCATGTGAGGCTATGTACATTGCCGAGCTGCGACCTAGGTCCAGTCTAACTTCCTGAGCGGTTACACTTAAAAGGCTTAATCCAGCAAATGCTAGTAAAAGTTTTTTCATAGTACTAAAATTTATGATCCCTAAGATAATAGAAAAGTTGCTAATTTCCTTTCTCGTAACACATTTGAATTTTACGACCTATTTCGTCCTTACTCAAGGCCTCTAACTTATTGATGTCGGGCTTACTAAGTGTTGTCACTTCTTTTAACTTTTGGGTTAGTTCTTCGACACTTTCAGCCATTAAAACTCCATTATCTGCGTAATCGCTGCAACCAAAGGATACTCTTGAGATTGCCCATATTCCTGCTTTGCGGGCTTCAAGAGTAGCAATTCCAAAGGTTTCAAAGGCACTAAACTGGATATGTGCATGATAATTTGGTAATAGCCGCAAGATTTCTTGATTTGTTGTTCTTCCATGAACAAAAATTTTTTTTGATTTTTTGCAGAGCTTCTTCAATGCATCTAAATCTGGTCCACCTCCGAAAAAGTGCAATTCACAAGATGAGCAGGACAGTGAGCTGAATGCCTTCAGAATCAAATCTTGCCGCTTTACTTTAAAAACAATATCGCCGACTACGCAAAAACGCACGGTATTGTTATCCTCTTGATTACTAAAATCTATATCATCAACTATATTTGGAACAACCCTAGTTTTGGCAGTTGGAAGTATTTCTTTTATTCCTTTATCAAGCACTTTACTTACGGGTAAAATCAAATGAATATTTTTAAAGTAATCTCGAATGAGCCAGCGGTTAAAAGTGTTGATTCTAGAGTGGTTTATAGTTAATAATCCCGACCAGTGTTCAGTATGAATACATCGAATACCTTTAAATAAGGCTACACGAAGCAAGACCCATAAATCTTTACTGTAGCAATGGAAATGAATTAAGTTGGGTTTTAATTTCTCCATTTTATTTAAAAAAATGCTAACTTTTTTTCTTAGGTTAATTTGTTGATTGCCATAAAGAACTGTATTACCGTCTACTTCACAGGAAAAATCTTCATTTATGAATCCTAATACGTATGGGTTTTTCCCAACTGATTCAATATGTTTTTTAATAAATATTCCATTTTGAGCATCCATTTGATTAGGATACCATTTCACTACATGTAATACGCGATGTTCCATCATTGCACAAGTTAGTCTGTTCGCCGCTGAACTTCAAAACTTCTTTTTAAAGTCGTTAATTAGAATTGTACAATGTATACTATCTTCAACCGCATCAAAATACAATCGGCATGTTAAACAATACTGATTTCCTCATAATTGGGCTCTACTTTTTGGCAGTCTTTGTTATCGCTTTTTTAAGTGGCTCCAAAAAAGGCGAAAACGGCCAAGCCGCAGATTATTTCCTTGGGGGCCGGAATTTAGGTTGGTTTGTCATCGGGGCATCCTTATTTGCTTCTAATATTGGTTCGGAGCATCTGGTGGGGCTTGCGGGTCAAGGCGCCTCTGGAGACCTTGTAGCAGGTCAATTTGAATTATTAGCTTCTTTAATACTAATTTTACTCGGATGGGTATTTGTGCCTTTCTATTTAAAATCTGGTGTATATACTATGCCAGAGTTTTTAGAAAAACGTTACAACGGTTGGGCTAGATCATACCTCTCTTATGTAAGTATTGTTGCCTATGTTCTCACTAAAATATCTGTGACGATTTTTGCCGGCGCCATTGTATTTACAGCGCTTTTGGGTATTAATTTTTGGACGGGTGCTATTATTATTGTTTTGGCTACAGGTATTTACACAGTCTTTGGTGGGTTTAAAGCCGTAGTCTACACCGATTTGATGCAGATGTTTGTCCTTGTAGGAGGATCAATCATTCTTACCGTATTTGGGTTAAATGAATTGGGCGGATTGGACGAATTGGTCACTCACACTACTCCTAATCATTGGAGTTTGTGGCGTTCGATTTCTGATACCAATTACCCTTGGACAGGTATTATATTTGGTGCCCCGATTTTAGGTATATGGTATTGGTGTACTGATCAGTTCATAGTTCAGCGCGTTCTTGCTGCCAAAGACATAGATACCGCAAGAAAAGGTGCCTTATTTGGAGGGTACATGAAGCTTTTACCACTATTTATTTTTATGATGCCCGGAGTGGTTGCTTATGCTTTGGCCCAGAAGACTCCTGAACTCATTTCTTTTGCAGACTCAGGTTATGATGCGGCTTTACCCTTAATGGTAAAATCTATATTACCGGCAGGTCTACGAGGTTTGGTAGTTGCGGGGCTGCTTGCAGCTTTGATGAGTTCATTGAGTTCTGTCTTCAACAGTTGTTCAACGCTAATTACCTTTGATGTATATAAAAAATACCGCCCTCTGGCCAATGATAAAGAATTGGTTAGAGCGGGGAGAATATCAACTGTGATTTTGGTCGCCTTTGGAATTGCTTGGATTCCAATGATGCAAATGATAGAGGGAGGATTATTTCAGAAACTCCAGTCTATTCAAGCGTATATTTCTCCACCTATTGCAGCAGCTTTTTTACTTGGAATCTTTTTTAAAAAAATTAATTCTGCAGGAGCTAAATGGGCTCTAATAATTGGAGCCGCCTTAGGTGTAGCTCGCCTTGGTATGGAAATTTACGGTGGTCACTTTACTGGATTATTAGATTGGTACGTCGGTATGAACTTCTTGCACTTTGCCTTATTGCTGTTCGCTATTTGTTCAGTTGTCCTTGTTGCAGTATCACTGGCTATAACGAAGGCTGAAAGTTATGACGATAAATCCTTAGTATGGAACAAGGCCAATGCCGTTCCTATGAGCAGCAGAACAAGGTTACTTACTTTTATCTTGATTCTCTGCGTTGTTACCCTTTGGGTTGTCTTGTAAAAAAAGTAGAAAAAAAGGGTTGCAGATGTAGATACAATGCAAGTATATTTGACGCCCTATAATGGTGATTGTAGCTCAGCTGGTTAGAGCGCCGGATTGTGGTTCCGGAGGTCGCGGGTTCGAACCCCGTCTTTCACCC
>CACMMX010000001.1 GCA_902614915.1 uncultured Cryomorphaceae bacterium | reverse complement strand
GATTCGGATTCCCCGGGGAGATCCAGGAATTAAATGTGCAAATTCCCCACGGAATTGCAGCTGTGATTTTTCCTTGGTTTCTATCAATGGTAAGGCATCCATTAAACGCGTCAAATACGGCGCATCATTACTATAATTGGTATTCATTCCCCAAATGGTATTGGATATGGGTTCATCACCAATATTCACTTTTTGAGTTAGTGGACGCTCCGTCAAGCGCAACCATGTTCCCCCAACATTGAGATGATCGTTGACTTTATGATCAATATTGGTACCGTAAAAACTTTTTGTTTGAACATTAAAAAGTGTATTATTCTCAAAATTCACCTTTATGGGGGCGCCTGAGTTCATGACTCCTGCATTAATAATTCGAACACGCCCTAAAGAATAGTCCACAGTATAATCCTGGTTTTCAGTTAAGGCGCGGCCGGCTGCTGTTACCGTTACAGATCCTCTTGGAATATTAAATGCTCCCAAAGAAATTTCCGAACCGGAGGCACTTTTGTACTGACCTCGTAAAATGAATTTGTTCTTTTGAGTTTGTTCCTGTGCACGAAAACGAGTGCTATCATACAATGCATTATATACGTAGCGGTTTCTGGCCTGTTCGGTATCCAGCTTTCGCACCAAATTTGAACCGAAAGGTTCTACAACAGGGAATATGATTCTGCCTCGTTTCTGGTCTATGGTAACGCCAGGGACAAAGTCAAAAATTCCATCGGGAAAAGGGTCATTGTTATTATTTAAACGGTCCAATTCCATCACGCCCACTAAGAGAGTATCACTAAGATTACCATCGGGTAAAAAAGGAATAGGAACACCAGTCTCATCGTTCATGTAGAGGACATCCATGTAGAAATCTTCACGATCAAGCTGAAAAGCATTAAGCGTGTATATATTCTTCATCATCAAATCCCAAATCGGGAGTCGAACATCTAAAACGGTGCTCTTCAATAACTTAAGAATTAGTGTTTTGGGCGGTGTAACTCCATCGTTTGAAAATTCACCAACTTGATAGGTGCGACCCCCTGCAGTATACTGAAAAGAAACTGCCAATACCTCATCTTGATTCAATGCTTGATTAAGTGTAATATAACCTAACTGTGGGTGAAACTTAAATTGATTAGGAGCAAGCTTTCTTGCATTTGCTAATTCAATATATTCTTTAGCTTCAATAAGTCCTGCTAAACTCAAATCTTGATTTGCAGTTGCGATATCTCTTGACCCAGGAATATTTAACTCCAAGGTCAAAGGGTCCAATTGATTATTTGCGTTGTTAGGGTACCCTTCAATGTTTACGTTTGCACCTGGGAATATGCTAATTCCAGATAAATTAGCAGCGGGATTACGGTATGCATATTGTTCGTCTGCTCCAAGATCCATAAAAGCAACAATGTTCCTTAGATTTTGTGTTGAGCTCCTCTCATTGGTCACCCATACTTCCACTTTGGTAATCTGTATGGGAGAAGTAATAAGTGGGGAATTTTCTAGATATTCTTCGTAATGATCTCTAAAAAACTGCGATAAAAAGTAATGGCGGTTCGCCTCGTATTCGTCGCCTTGAATAAAAAATTCCGTTGTAGCCCCTCCTCCTTGGACGTTGATACTCTGACTTTGGGAACGCTGTTCAGAAAAGACAGTTGTTACTGTCGTATTCCCAAATTGAAATTGACCTTTCAAACCAAATAGACTCTGTGCACCTGTAATCAAAGAGCTGTTTAAGGGCATGTTAATATTACCCATTTCCAGACGCTTAACAATATCATCCTCTTCTCCTTCAAAATCCAACTTCATTTGGTTATCAAATGCGAAAGATGCCTCAGTATCATAGTTTATGCCTAATTCTAATCGATCACCTATTTTACCTTTTACATTCATTTGAATACGCTGACCAAAATCAAAGGCAAATGTCTTTTGGTTTCTAACAGGAATACCAGGGTTTGCAACATATTGATAACGCCCTCCAAAACGGATTTCGGCCATTCCCTGAGGACGAATTTCTATTAAATCACTCCCAAAAACCTTTCCTAAAGCCTCGTTTCCCATTTGTATTTGAGGGACTAAGCCTTGATCATCTCTCGGACTATCACCTGTGGAATTGAACAATATGGCCTTATCCGCCATGTATTCACTTTCTGAAAGGTCATAAATATACTGCCTGTATTGGTCAACCGTCCAAACTTCAGGAATTGGTAACCGGAGATCGCCAATTTTCATATAAACAAGGTAATTTCCTGAAACAGGGTCGTAGATAATTTCCCTACTGAAGTTGGCAGGTTCAGGAAGAGCAATACTACCGCTGGGGGTAATGGTTGTATCAGTATTCTCTTGGGCATATCCCCATAATGGGATACACAACAACAACAGTAACTTAACTATATGTTTGTGATAGTCTTTCTGCATTTAAAGCAGCTGAAGCGCAATTCTTACTAACTCTTCCGTAGTTGCCTCTGGCTTGTTTTTTAAAGCCTTATTCAAGACTCCTTCTGCTTGCTTAGCAGTTATACCTAAAGTGGTCAAAGCAGCATGAGCTTCCACTCTTGCATTGCTTGTAGTAAGGTAAGTACCTTCAGTAGTTGCCGGAGCAATTTTGGTAACTTTATCTTTTAAATCAATAACAATTCGTTGAGCTGTTTTAGCACCAATTCCCTTAACCCCCTGAAGTGTGCCTGAATTTCCAGAGAGTATAGCCTGCTCAGTTTCATTCGGAGATAACGAGCTAAGAATCATTCGAGCGGTATTGGCACCAACGCCACTTACAGAAATCAATAATTCAAACAATACTTTTTCTCTTTTGGTCGAAAAACCAAATAATAGTTCGGCATCCTCTCTTATGAGATGATAGGTATATAATCTACCTTTATTCAGAGTTTCAATGTCTGCATAGGTAGTTAATGAAATCTGCACATTATAACCAATCCCGGCGCAATCAATAATCACATTGGTCGCTGTCTTCTCAATGAAATCTCCGTTTACGTAGTAAATCATAATCGTTCGTTGAATCTAAGGGTAACGCTCTTTTAAACCTTTTATTACGTGTGTAAAATGAAAAAGCCGCGCAAAGCGCGGCAATTAAAAAATCGTGTAATCAATTAGTGATTTATTGTTAGTCGTTTAAAGGAAGATCCATCAATGCTGTAAAGGTATAGACCATTAGCCATATTCGAGACGGAGATGGCATTTTTCCCCTGATTTAAACGAATGGATTTCATCTTTTCACCTAATGTGCTATAAAGAGTAAATTCAACTTCCTTTTGAACTTCAATATTAAGTAGATTCCTAGCGGGATTCGGATATACCTGGTGTTCAACTATGCTAAGTTCGACCGATTCCATTGTTGGACCAGCTGAAATAGTAACCCAAACACTTAAGGAGTCGTTAGTGTCTTCGCCATTATAAAAAACATATCTAATACTATCCATACAAGTATTTCCAGAACTTGGTGAGTAGACATGGCCAGAAAAATCCGATTTAATATCACCAGGTTGAAATTCCACACTTCCAATAGAATTGTCTATATCGCTTCCATAGCAAAAATCCCAACAAAAATAACCACTATCGTAAGCGCAATTCATCGCATGATAGGCGCGTTTTACATAAACCTCTAACTGTGTTGAACTCGTATTCTCCACCTTAATGGAAAAACTATAATCAGCGGTAGAAGTGGAATTGACTTCGAGCACCGTATCCATTTCAATTACAGAAAGTGATTGCGCATTTAGTTGTACGAGGGAAAAGAGGGCGAAAAAAGAGGTTACGATGTTTTTCATTGAAATATTTTTTAACTTTCAAAGATAGCCAATGTTCGGAATTATCTGGCAGTTAGATTGAGTCTTTTCATTATGTTTTTCCTAGTTTGAAATATTCAGAAAACACCTTTTACTTGCTACTGAATTTGCACTAAAAAATTTTGGTGTAACGATTGAATATTGCCCACTAAACATTAATTGTCTTATTTTTACCGTGAAGCATGAAGTTCCTCTTTTTATTCAGACATACGAAAATGAAACATCTATTAGCCACCTTAGCACTGTTTGCTATTCCAAATCTCTTTGGTCAGGAGCTCCCAAGTACAACCCTCAAGACTTTAGACGGACAAAGTGTCAATATTAAGGATGCTATTAGTGATGAAGGTCCGACTGTAATTAGTTTTTGGGCGACCTGGTGTAAACCGTGTATCAAGGAACTGACAGCATTTATGGATTACTCAACAGATCTTGAAGAAGAAGTAGGGGCTAAAGTTCTCGCTATAAGTATTGACGACTCGCGTAACTCCGCTCGAGTTGCTCCCATGGCTCAAGGTCAAGGATGGGAATACACGATTTTATTGGATGAAAACCAGGATTTAAAAAGAAATTTAGGAATTGTAAATGTTCCTTTCACGCTCGTTCTCAATAGCGACGGAGAAGTAGTTTGGAAGCATAGCGGCTATTCACCTGGAGATGAAGAAGAACTCGCAGAAATTGTAACAGAAGTTGCTGCAGGTCATTCTCCAAGTTACTAATCAAATGAAGAAAGCATTTGCGGTTGGATTCATAGCTCTTTTCGCCACACCAATTTTGGCTCAAGAGCAATCAGCGTTTGGAGGCCAGTTGCATGGGAACTTCCAATTAGATGGACAGTTGTATCTACGCGATGAACGTATTGATCCCACAGGAGAGTTTTTTCCTGATGAAAAATTCTTGGGTCAAGGCTATGCTAACTTTGTGTACGCTGATGGAAGCTTCTCCGCAGGTTTACGTTATGAGAATTATCAGAATGTTATGCTCGGGTTTCCTGAAGGGTATCGTGGAGAGGGTATTACCTATAGATTCATTCAATTTAAACAAAATGGGTTGGATATTACGATTGGAAACTTTTACGAACAATTTGGAACAGGAATGGTGTTCCGCTCCTATGAAGAGCGCGGTTTAGGCTATGATAACGCTATGGATGGAGTTCGAATCAAAGTCAACCCCGCAAGTGGTCTAGAGTTAAAGGCTGTTTTGGGTCGTCAACGCTTCTATTTTGAAAAAAGTCCTGGACTACTCAGAGGACTTGATGCCGAATATAATTTATCCTCTGAATTATTCCCTAAATTGGATTCAGCCGGTTTACGTTGGACAGTGGGCACAAGTTTCTTGAGTAAATACCAACGTTCTAATGATCCTTTCTTTGTTTTGCCAGAGAATGTCGCTGCAGGGGGTATACGAACTCGAATTGCCAAAGGACCTTGGTCTTTTCATGGAGAATATGCATACAAAGCCAATGATCCTTCATCCGACAACGGCTACATCTATAAGGACGGAAATGGCTTTCTAGCTAATGTTACTTATAGTAAAAATGGTTTGGGGATTATTGCCGGTATCAAACGAATTGATAACATGAGTTTTAGGTCTGACCGCAATGGCTCTACTATTGATATGTTGGTCAACTATCTGAGTCCAACAGCTCAAGTTCACACCTATGCACTACCCGCTCTATATCAATATGCTACGCAAATTAATGGAGAAGAAGGAATCCAATTGGAAGCCAACTACAAGTTTAAACGCAAAACTGTTCTTGGCGGTAAATACGGAACACTAGTAAGTCTGAATTACAGCGTAATCCAAAGTATCAATAAAGATTTTATAGATCCTTCATTAGATACATTACGGACTCTTCAAAGTTATTACAGTGAACAATTAGTACGCGGGGAAATTCCGTATTTCCATGACTTTAATTTTACGGTCAATAAGAAGGTTAATAAACGGCTCAAGTTTAATGCTATGTACTTGAATCTTTTTTATAACAGGAGTGTTTTAGAGGATGGTTTAGGAGATGAAAGCATACAACAAAATCCTGATAGCCAAAAGCTTTTGAGTGGTGACATTATCATTATTGAAAGCTTATATAAACTAAAGAAAAAGCATTATCTCCGTTCGGAATTCCAACATTTAAGCACGCAAGATGATAGAGGCTCCATGGCTATGGTCTTAGCAGAGTATAGTATTGCCCCTCATTGGTTCTTTAGCGTCCAGGATATTTATAATTATGGGAATCCAGATGCAAATCAAAAACTACATTATCCGCTTGCTTCAGTCGTCTATACTACCGGTACGAGCAGGTTTCAGCTTTCTTACGGACGTCAACAGCGCGGTATTTTCTGCGTAGGCGGTGTATGTCGCGTTGTACCACCATCTAACGGTATCAGCTTCTCTCTCACCACTAGCTTCTAAAAATGAAAAAGTCGATCCAATTTTTGTTATTCGTTCTGTTCATTGCAGCTTTAACCACGCAATGTGACGTTATTGATCAGCCCTTCAAAAATGGCGGACCGCAAGACACCACTTCCACCGCTCAGCTACGCAACGTTTTAATAGAGGACTTCACAGGACATCGTTGCAAAAATTGCCCAAAAGCTTCAAAAAAAATTAAAGAACTCGTTAATGCTTTTGGCGCAAATCGAATTATAGGTCTAGCAATTCATGCGGGGCCTGGAATCTTTACCGGTACCAACGCGGATTATCCGACAGATTTCACAACACTTGAAGGAAAGCAAATTCAAAACTTTTTTGGGACAAACATGCTTCCTGTGGGTATGATAAATCGTGAAAACTGGACTTCCTCCGGAAATTCGCATTGGTCAACTTTTGACGAATGGCCGACCTTAAGTGCTGAGGCTATGGACAGCACACTTAGGGTTGAATTAGAGGTTGAGGCTTCCGTTGATTTTAGCGATACAACTATAGCAGTTAATGTAAAAGCAATCCCTCAAGTTGCAATTCTTCACGATTTAGATGTCGTGGTCATGGTTAAAGAAAGTGGAATTGTAAGCCCGCAGTTACTCGAAGACGATACGCGAGACCCCAACTATGTACATGATAATGTACTCCGAGAATTTATCACCCCTACTTGGGGTGAAGAAATTGGAAACAGCCCAATGCTACCTGGTGATGAGTATTTATCGAGTCACAGCATGAGTTGGAACACAAGCTGGGTAAGGACAAATAGCGCGGTTGTTGTTTACGTATATAATCCAACAAATTATCGCATCCTTCAAGTCGTTGAAGCGAGTATTGATTAAGGCTTCTCTATAAAGCCTAGGTTTCTCTTGAAACTGTCAAATCCAACCCTACGCATGGCAGAACCTTTGGTGATTTCTTCCCAGAGTTCATGTGTGATTTCTTCCCAAGTTTCCCAGTCGTTATTTTGAATAGAATCGCGGATGTTGAAATCACTCTCAGCATGCGGCGCAGAAAAACGGTTCCAAGGGCAAACATCTTGACAAATATCACAACCGTATACCCAATCCTCCATTTTTTCTTGATATTCACTAGGAAGAGCGCCTTTATATTCTATGGTTAAATAACTGATGCATTTATTGCTATCAACAACCGTTGGTGCCACGATTGCTGATGTGGGGCAGGCATCTATACAAGCTGTACATGAACCACAATGATCAGTGGTTGGTCCATCGGGTTCCAGCTCAATATCCACAATGAGCGCACCAATGAAAAAAAAGCTTCCTGAATCTTTACTAAGCAATAGACTGTGCTTACCTATCCAGCCCAAGCCACTTTTTCTAGCCCAAGCCCTATCCATTACTGGTGCACTATCAACAAATCCACGGCCACTTACCTCGCCTATTTCATCTTGAATACACAATAACATTCGTTTCAGCTTTCCACGGATTACTTTGTGGTAATCTCGCCCGTAAGCATATTTTGAAATTTTTGGCGCATCAGCCCTCTGCTCCTTATCCGGAAAATAATTTAAAACCACACTAATGACAGATTTAGCGCTGGGCACGAGTTTCCTAGGATCTAAGCGCTCGTCAAAATGACGTTCCATCCAAGACATGGTTCCATGAAAGCCTGCATTGAGCCAATTTTCTAATCCGGTAGCTTCTTCCTCTAAAAATCCAGCGGCAGAAATTCCGCAAGCGTCAAAACCCTGCTCTCGTGCAAGACGCTTAACAAGTTTAGAAGCCTGCGCGCTATTCATTAAAATAAAGTACCTGAAGTGCCTTTGTTCGGGCGGTTTAAACCTAAATGTGTATATGCTTTTTCAGTTACCATGCGTCCACGAGGGGTACGCAAAAGAAAGCCTTCTTTTATTAAATAAGGCTCATAAACTTCTTCAATGGTTTCGGCCTGTTCACCTATAGCCGTGCTTAACGTATTTAAACCAACTGGACCGCCTGCAAAATTATCCACCAAAATGGTTAAAATTTTATTGTCCATTTCATCCAACCCTTTGCTATCAACATTCAATGCATTTAATCCAAATTCTGCTATGTCAACATCTATGGTACCGTTGCCTTTCACCATTGCAAAATCACGAACTCTTCGCAATAAGGCGTTTGCTATCCTTGGTGTGCCCCTTGAGCGACTAGCAACTCTGATACAAGCTTCATATTCGGCTGGAACCTCTAAAATTTCTGCGCTTCTTTCAATAATGGTTGTGAGCAACTCAACGTCATAATATTCGAGTCTAGCATTGATTCCAAATCTGGCTCGTAAAGGCGCTGTCAATAAACCTGAACGAGTTGTAGCGCCGATTAGAGTAAATGGGTTTAAACTTATTTGTACGCTTCTTGCGCTAGGTCCAGAATCAATCATAATATCGATTTTGAAATCCTCCATCGCACTGTACAAATACTCTTCTATAACCGGCGAGAGTCTATGTATTTCATCAATAAAGAGCACATCATTAGCTTCCAAGTTAGTAAGCAAGCCCGCCAAATCCGATGGTTTATCCAAGACTGGACCTGAAGTGACTTTTATTCCTACCGCCAACTCATTCGCAAGTATATGACTTAACGTGGTTTTTCCTAATCCTGGAGGACCGTGAAGCAAAACATGATCCATGGCCTCATCTCTCATCTTTGCAGCTTCTACAAAGATTTTAAGATTCTCTAAAACCGCCTTTTGGCCCGTAAAGTCAACAAAACTTAAAGGCCTTAACTTCTTTTCAATCTCGCGCTCCGTATCGCCCAAGTGTTCGTTTGTAGGATCTAAGTGCTCATTCATAATGCTACAAAATACCACAAAAAATCCCCTAACCTCAAGGTAAGGGGATTTGAATTTTCGAATTAAATGAGTTTAGTGTCCACTCTCCTCTCCTTCTGCCAAAGGAATGTTCTGAGGAACAAAATCTTCTTTAGCGCCTGGCTTGGAATAATCGTAAGCCCAGCGGTGCACCACTGGGATATCCCCTGGCCAGTTACCGTGAAAGTGTTCTACTGGAGTAGTCCATTCTAATGAATTCCCTCTCCAAGGATTCTGCTTTGCCTTAGGGCCTCTCCAGATACTATAGAAGAAATTAAATAAAAATATTAATTGAGCGGCACCACCAATGATAGCAAAGTAGGTAATAAGCACATTGATATCCGCTAGATTATCAAACATTGGGAAAGCCGTATTGCTGTAATAACGACGTGGAAGCCCTGCCATCCCTAAAAAGTGCATTGGAAAGAACACACCGTACGCCGTGATGAACGTCAACCAAAAGTGAGCATAACCCATGGATTTATTCATCATTCTCCCGTACAGTTTAGGAAACCAATGATACACACCGGCAAACATTCCGTAAATCGCACTGAGACCCATCACAATATGGAAATGTGCAACCACAAAGTAGGTATCGTGCACGTTGATGTCTAGAGCAGAATCTCCCAGGATGACTCCTGTTAAGCCGCCCGTTACGAAGGTACTCACTAAAGCAATTGAGAATAGCATTGCAGGGGTGAACTGAATATTACCTTTCCAAAGAGTAGTTATGTAATTGAACGCCTTTACTGCTGATGGAATAGCAATCAAAAGTGTCGTAAATGTAAATACAGACCCCAAGAATGGATTCATCCCTGTAACAAACATGTGGTGTCCCCAAACAATGAAGCTCAGAAATGCAATAGCCAAAATTGACCCGACCATTGCCCGGTAACCAAAAATAGGCTTACGCGAATTCGTTGCAATTACTTCTGATGAAATACCAAGCGCTGGTAAAAGGATAATGTAAACCTCAGGGTGACCTAAAAACCAAAATAAGTGCTGGTACAACACTGGTGAACCACCACTATAGCTAAGAACCTCTCCACCAATAAATATATCACTTAGGTAGAAGGATGTCCCTAATAAACGATCAAACATCAATAATAGGGCTGCACTCAAAAGAACAGGGAATGACAATACACCTAAAATAGCGGTTACCAAGAATGCCCAAATAGTTAAAGGAAGACGAGTCATGCTCATACCCTTTGTACGCATGTTAATTACCGTTACAATGTAGTTCAAAGAACCAAGTAGAGACGATACTACAAACAAGGTCATAGAAATTAACCATAACGTCATACCCGCGCCAGAACCAGGCATCGCTTGTGGCAATGCTGATAATGGAGGGTAAACCGTCCAACCTGAGGCCGCTGGTCCTGCTTCCACAAACAAGGAAACTACCATAATCACAGAACTCAAAAAGAAGAACCAATAGGATAGAGCATTCATGAAACCCGATGCCATATCACGCGCTCCAATTTGCAATGGAATTAGAAGGTTTGAAAATGTACCTGATAAACCGGCTGTCAATACAAAGAATACCATTATGGTTCCGTGAATTGTTACCAGTGCCAGATACATATTTGGATCCATAACACCGTCCGGTGCCCACTTCCCTAGGAAAAATTCTAGGATTGGGAAGCTCTGTTCCGGATAGGCAATTTCTAAACGGAAAAGCATAGACATCATCACACCGATGATTCCCATAAACATACCCGTAGTTAAAAATTGTTTCCCTATCATCTTGTGGTCCATCGTGAAAATGTACTTCGTGAAGAAGTTCTCCTCGTGATGATGCTCCATCAAATGATCTTGGAAGTGATTGTTTTTTTCTGTCGTTGTAGTTGACATAGCTTAATCTTTATTACCTCTATTTACAAAGTTTCGGCGACGGTTTTTTGTTCTTTCAACCAAGCGTCAAAATCGTCTTGGGTTTCCACAATAATGTCCATTTGCATATTGTAGTGTGCAGCACCGCAAATTTTATTACACAATAGCACGTAATTAAATTCCCAAATGTCTTCACCTTTAGCTTTTCTAATCTCATTTACCTCCTCTACATGTGCCTTAACATCCTTATTCTGGCGAATTTCTGCCGTTGTTATCGTCGGTGTAAACTGAAAATTCGTTACCGATCCAGGTACACAGTTCATTTGGGCACGGAAGTGAGGAAAGTATGCTGAGTGTATAACGTCTTGCGCTCGGAAAGCAAATTGTATTGGTTTTCCTACTGGTAAGTGCAACTCTTTAGCAACTATATCATCTGCGGAAGCTGGATCTTGCGTATCAACACCCAAAATATTTGCTCCAGCAATTTCATGCACAGTGGCATAGCCTAATTGGTTATCCTGTCCACTATAACGTACAGTCCAATTGAATTGTTGACCATAAACTTCCACTAAAATGGGCTCTTCTTTATTTTCTGGCATCATTAAGGTGCTCCAAACATTTAGACCCCAAATAATTAGTACTGCCAAAGCTAGTGCAGGTATAACTGTCCAGAACAACTCTAAACGATTGTTGTGCTCATAATACGTTGCCTTTGTACCTTTCTTACCTCTGTATTTATATGCAAAATAGAATAGAATTGGCTGAACAATAAAGAATACGACATTGATAATCAGCATGCTTACATTCCATAAGCTATCTATTTCTGCACCATGAGCAGAGGAAGGTTCAGGTAGAGAAAGTCTTCCCCAAGCCGCATACATCACCAAAACACTAATAACAAAACCAAAACCGACTAATAACATCAATCGTCCTTGTGTATTATTATCTTTTGGGCCTACTTCGTTATCCTTACCCTTCTGAATCTCGGAAGAGATTTCAGAAATTCTCATAACCTGAACTAGCGTCAATATTACTAGAACAATTAAAACTATGATGGAAATTGCACTCATTATCTAGTGTCTTTTCTAATTATTGATGGAAGTTTTTAGACTCCGTAAGCATTGGGTGATTCTTATGCATTAAAGGCGCTTTAGCCACAGAAGACAGAACTACATATATATATAGACCCGCAAAAAATAAAATTGGACCTAACTCCAATAATCCAAAACCGTAACGGTCTGCAACTGTTCCAGGCATAATCATAACATAGTGATCCATGTAATGTCCTACTAAAACGAATATGGCCGCCATTACCACTGTCCCTGGTACTCGCTTTGCAGGTCTACTGAGGACTGCCAATACCGGAAGTATAAAATTCAGAGAAAGCATTGTGAAGAAAGGCACTTTGTATTGTTCAAACCTTTGCATGTAGTAGGTCACCTCTTCAGGAATATTTGCGTACCAAATAAGAACGAATTGAGAGAACCACAGATAAGTCCAGAATACCGAGAACGCAAACATAAACTTCCCTAAGTCATGCAAGTGATTTTCATTAATCCACTCCATGTGACCTTGACCTTTCATATACAAGGTTAATAAAATGAGTGCTGCAAATGAACTCACAAACATACCTGCGAACGTGTACCAACCAAATAAGGTAGAGAACCAATGTGTATCAATCGACATAATTAAATCCCATGCACTTGTTGAAGAAGTTACCGCATAAAAAACCGTAAAAGCCGCTGCTATTCCTCTGTTTTTTTTCCACATTGCTGCTCCATCACCTGAGTCGGACAATAATGAATATTTACGTAGCATCTTAGCCGCCCATATCCATCCACCTATGTAAATAAGAATACGAATCGTGAAGAAAGTGGGGTTCAAAAAACTACGTTTTCCTGCGATGATAGCATCGTAATTCTCGTGCCCTTTGATATGAATGCCTTCAGCCATCCAGTGGAACAGGTGGTGAACATGACCAAAACCAAGGAAGGCTATGATTGCAATAACAATTAACGGAATCACTATAGCGAACGATTGGGCCTCCATCAGTCTTAATAGGCCTGCAGACCATCCTGCCTGAGCAACGTATTGGATACCCAAAAAGAATAATTGACCCAAGCCCAAACCAAGGAAAAATATTGCCGCTACGTAGATTGCAGACCAAGGTCTATTAGCAATTTGATGTGCGGCATGTTCTGCATGCGCCTCATGACCGTGCTCAGCATGTGCATCATCTGACTCATGGGTAGATTTTACGATAGCTGCATGCGCTTCACCTGGATAATCATGCGTCTCATCGGCGTATTCATCATCTACGTGATCATCATGATCTGCAGATTGATGTGAAGAAGACTCAATCATTGCGGCATGTACCTCTCCTGGGTACGAATCGTGGGATTCTTCAGTATGAGCTTCATGTCTGTGTCCCGCATCGTGTGATGACGAACCATTTAGGGCAAATCCTACAGCCCAAAGGATAACACCAACTACCGTTAGTGCGATTGCCATTTGCTTTGTCTTTGTTTTAAACTCAAACATTCTACTTTGCGGTTTTATTCTTGATCAGCTCTTAATTTCACAACGTACCGAATAATTTTCCATCGTTCATCATAAGTAAGTTGTGAGGCATGCGAACCCATTATTCCTTTACCGTGCATAATAACATGGTACATGGAACCAGGTGTAATATCTGGTAATCTTGAAGCAGCGTAAGAAGGTACTCCTAAGATTTTCTCTTGCATTACCAAGGGGCCGTTTCCGTCTCCTTTCTCACCATGGCAGTGATCACAAAAGATATTGTACAATTCCTTACCCTCAGCAAGTACAGACTCCGAGTCAAATTCAGTAGGCAATGCTAATGTGGTACGTGCCGCTTCATAACCTTCGTTACTATTCACATATTCATAGGGATGGTATCCTCTAGGCACAGTTCCTTCAACGGGAAGTTGTGCACTCAGTCCATTTGTAAAAAGTGCAGACGGCTCGTACGTTTCAAATGAGGGACTTTGATACATGTCATCCATGTATGTATATCCTGGAGTGGATTTATCGAAGTTACAGCTCGCAACTACTGCGGAAACCATAAGGAATATGATGGTAGTCGTTCTTTTCATCTTATGCTTCGACTTTTAAAATTTCAAGAGCACCCAATTCTTGGAGCTTCTTAGTTAAATCTGTCTCTTTTCCTTCTAACTCAACCTCCATTAAAAAGTGGTCGTCGGTTGTACGCGGGTCAGGATTCTGTGCTTTAGCCCCTGGATATAACTTGTTAACCGCAAAGTATGACCAACACATTAAGTGAGCTGCAAAGAATACCGTTAATTCAAACATTACCGGGACAAACGCAGGCATGTTTAAAAACCAATATGCGTTGGGCTTTCCTCCAATGTTCTGTGGCCAATCTGCAGTCATTGTATAATATGTCAACCAGGAAGCAAAAAACAATCCAGCCAATCCGTAGAAGAATGCTGCAGTACTAAGGCGCGTTCTTTTTAAACCCATAGCTTCATCTAAACCATGAATGGGAAATGGAGAGTATACTTCACTAATGTGATATCCGCTTGAACGGAGGTCTTTAACCGCATCTAAAACAACGTCATCGTCGTTAAATAGTGCGCGCACTATTGGATTATGTTTAGTGTGCCCCATGCTCGTCGTGGTGTTTTTTGAAGTTTTCGCCAGAAGACTTAAGAATGGTCTTCAATTCTGCTTGTGCAATTACCGGGAAGGTTCTTGCGTACAATAGGAAGAGTACGAAGAAGAACCCAATAGTTCCAATATAAATACCTATGTCAACAAAAGTTGGAGAGAACATAGACCATGAAGACGGCAAGTAATCTCTGTGTATGGAGGTTACGATAATTACAAATCGTTCGAACCACATACCAATATTTACAACAATGGAAATGACAAACGTAAAAATTAAATTAGTACGCAATTTTTTCGACCACATAAATTGTGGAGAGAATACATTACAAGTCATCATTGCCCAATATGCCCACCAGTATGGTCCTGTAGCTCTATTTAAGAAAGCATATTGCTCGTATTCTACTCCAGAATACCATGCAATAAATAGCTCTGTGATGTAGGCAACACCAACAATAGAGCCTGTAACCATAATTACAATATTCATCATCTCAATATGTTCGATATTAATGTAATCTTCCATTTTGAAGATTTTGCGAACAATTAAAAGAAGGGTTTGTACCATTGCAAAACCTGAGAAAATTGCACCTGCTACAAAGTAAGGAGGGAATATGGTAGTATGCCAACCAGGGATTACGGATGTAGCAAAGTCAAAGGATACAATAGTATGCACAGATAATACAAGTGGTGTAGCAAGACCTGCTAGGACTAATGAAACTTCTTCAAAACGCTGCCAGTGCTTCGCCTTACCGCCCCAGCCAAATGATAATATTTTATATATATGTTTTTGTACCGGGTTAATTGCTCGGTCACGTATCATAGCGAAATCCGGAATCAAACCAACGTACCAGAAAACGGTACTTACAGTTAGATATGTGGAAATTGCGAAAACATCCCAAAGAAGGGGGGAATTAAAATTTACCCATAGGGAACCAAATTGGTTAGGAATAGGCATTACCCAATAAGCCATCCAGATGCGCCCCATGTGAATAAGCGGGAATAAACCGGCTTGGATTACGGAGAAAATGGTCATTGCCTCCGCAGAGCGATTTATGGCCATTCTCCACTTTTGTCTGAAAAGAAGAAGTACAGCTGAAATTAGGGTACCCGCATGACCAATACCTACCCACCAAACAAAGTTGGTAATGTCCCAAGCCCAATCAACCGTTTTATTAAGACCCCAGACACCGATACCGGTACCAATGGTATATAGAATACATCCTATTCCCCAGAGGAACATGACAAATGCTGTAGAGAAAGCTATCCACCACGCACGTGGTGCTTTTGACTCTACTGGTTTTGCTATATCATTGGTAATGTCTTTGTAAGACTTATCTCCAAGAATGAGCGAATTTCTAACAGGCGATTCGTAATGCATGTAGCTTTCTAATTTATTAGGCTCTGTTTCTAACTTTCGTCTGGTAGAATACACTAGGTTGTGTACCTACTTCCTCCAACAAGTGGTACGCTCTACCTTCTTGCTTAAGGAGGCTTACTTCACTTTCAGGGTTGTTGACATCTCCAAATACGATTGCATTCGAACCACAAGCCTGAGCACAAGCTGTCGTGAATTCTCCATCTGTCAACATTCTACCGTCTTTCTTCGCTTCTAGTTTACCCAACTGAATTCGTTGGATACACAAAGAACATTTTTCTATTACACCACGCGCTCTTACGGTCACATCCGGGTTTAGTACCATTCTACCGTAATCATCTTGCGAAGGATTTACATCTGTAAACTTTTCGTTGCCTTTGTAATTGAACCAATTGAATCGACGTACTTTGTATGGACAGTTGTTTGCACAATATCTTGTGCCTATACATCTGTTATACGCCATGTGATTCAATCCTTCTCTTGAGTGCACTGTTGCTCCAACTGGACAAACAGTTTCACATGGAGCGTGATTACAGTGTTGACACATCACTGGCTGGAAGACCACATCAGGACTTTCAGAGGGTATCTCCATCTTCGCATATTTCTCAATAGCTCCAATGCCGTTTTCATCAGCAAGTTCTGCCGTCATTTCAGATGAGTAATAGCGATCTATTCTTAACCAGTGCATATCTCTGTGGCGTCGAACTTCTTCTTTACCCACAACAGGCACATTGTTTTCCAAAGAACAAGCTACCACACAAGCACCACAACCAGTACATGAATTCAAGTCAATAGACATGTTCCACATATGAGAAGTTTCGTGATCGTGATCATCCCATAGATTGGCTTCAAAAGCACTTAATGGACCTTTATAGGTCTCAAAAGTTGGCTTTTCATTCCACTTTTCATGGCTAATATTCATGAATGTTGGGAGAGAAATCTCATTTACAATCTTGCGTCCCATCATTGTATGGGCCAATTGAACGGAAGCAAAACCGTGTTCTACTTCTGAAGCAGCAGCGCTCACCTGAGTACTTAAGACGTTGAAAGAAGGAAGTAATTCAAAGGCATTTACACCTACGTTATTTCCTACCTTACCGACTGCAGTACGACCAAACCCAATGGCTAAACCAAAAGTTCCTTTGGTCTGACCCGGCTGAATCCAAACAGGTACATTTTTTAAAATACGACCATCTACCGTAATATTCAATGTATTACCAGTCATAGCCCCGTTAGATTCAGCGGCAACTTCAATGCCTAATTCTACAGCATCAGCTGCAGACATTACAATGTAATTGTCCCAAGAAAGACGGGATATTGGATCTGGTAATTCATAGGTCCACGGATTGTTGGCATTTTCACCTACACCCATACCCGTTTTCGTGTATGTATAGAATTCAAATCCTGATTGAGGCTTCATCACTTCGATTACGCTTAAATCAATCATTCTTGCATCCATAGAACCGTTCATACTGACTTCAGCAGCAGTGGTAGATACATAGCCGTCGTGCAGTAAAGCGTTCCAAGAAATTGAACCTGCATGTAATGCTGCGCTTTCTTGAATCAGTGTCTTAGCGGTTTCTGAACCTCCTGCTAGAGAATTCAGTATTTCCACAGCACTTTTACTATCAAATAGGGGACTTATTGTCGGTTGTCCAACGGCATAATGACCATCTACTGCTCTGAAGTCGGACCAAGATTCTAAATAGTGGCTTACTGGAAGTGTAACCTTCGCCTTGGATGTGGTTTCGTCTTGACGATCTGCAATTGCAACAATATTAACGCCTGTTAAGTCCACTAAAGGCGTTTGATAAGCTGGATTAACACCTAGCGTAACTATCGTATCGACTGAACCTGCAGCTGCATCAGCAAAAAGTTCAGCGGCAGCTTGATCATTACCATTGGCAGTGTAAACAAATTTTGAAGCGTTAAACGCCTTGGAACCTAAAGCAAGATTGATAGCCAACGCCAAACGCTCTGCATTCTCCGTATTCAAACCGTTCAATACCAGCGCGCCCGATCCAGCTGAAATAAGTTCCGTTGCTACTGCTTCAACACTTGAAGCAATGTCTTGTCGTAATGCAGGTGTTCTCACTGGTGCACTTAATTTAGACCTGTCTAATTCAGCAATAACCCTATTGTATATGTGTGCAAGTATTGCTTCGTACTCACTGACTCTTGCTTTTATGCGAACATCTGAGTTGGAACCAGATATAGAAAGACCAGCTTCCGCTTGTAAGTGACGCAACATGCCTTTACCTGGCTTTCTTCTATTTGCATAGGCTGCCATGAGGTTTTGACCGCCCCAATCTCCGAGGAAGTCTGCACCCACAGCAAATACTGTCTCCGCATTTTCCAAATCTATCGTTGGAAGACCGCGTTTTCCTGTAAAGCCTTCATATACATTGAGACGAGCACTTGAGCTTACTGCATCAAAACTAACGTGACGTAAGCCAAGTTTCGCGATGGCAGTCTTAAGCGCTGGGCTAATTACTGACGAAGTGAGAAGTACGGACTTATCGGTCAACATGGCTTTAGCAGCCGCCAGTGCATCTCCCCAAGAGGCGTCTTCGCCAGATACTTTCGGATTTCGTAACCGAGCACCATCGTACAAACTCAAAACTGAGGCTTGTGTTCGTGCATTAGTATTACCGTTAAAGTTAGCATCTGTATTTGGTTCAACTTTAATTGGACGTCCTTCCCTTGTTTTTACCAGGATGGAAGCATAATCCATACCGTCGAACATGGACGTAGCATAATATGAAGGCAAACCAGGGGTTAAGCTATCCGGCTTTACCACGTAAGGAATGCTTTCTACAATTGGTGCCTCACAAGCTGCTAGCGTTGCTGCTGCCGTAGAAAAGCCCATAAATTTCAAAAAATCACGACGTGATGTTTTACTTTCAACAACTTCATCATTTCCTAAGAAGTCTGCGCTTGATACCTCATTTGAGAATTCATTTTCAGCTAGCTTTCCTGTGAGCTCAGGATTGGACCGCTCTTCAATTCCTCTCCAATATTTATTGTTCTCAGTCATTCTTACTTCTCAAATTTAGTAGTGACACTTTCCACACTCTAAACCACCAATCTTTTCAGCGGTGATTTTTTCTCCGTGGTACTTTTCAGTTAACTCTTCGTGGAAGTCTTGATAGTAACCGTTTTTCTCAAACTGAACCTCTGTTTCACGATGACAGTTGATACACCAACCCATAGTCAATTCGGAATATTGATACATTTCTTCCATGGTTTCAACTGGACCGTGACATTCTTGACATTCCAACTGTCCTGCGTTCACGTGTTGGCTATGATTAAAATAAGCCAAGTCAGGAAGATTATGAATACGCACCCATTTAATGGGTTGCTGTTCATATCCCTCTATGTATTGTCTTTCTTCTGCATCCCAACCAATCGCCGCATATATTTTGGCGATTTCAGGAGACCGCTCGCCTTCGTATTTTAAATTTCCTGCATCGTCTATAATTTCTGTACCGTCAACATACATATGACAATTCATACACACATTGGCGGAAGGAATGCCCGAATGCTTGGAATGACGCGCAGAGCTGTGGCAATAATTACAGTCTACTTGATTCTCGCCAGCATGAAGCGCGTGCGAGAAAGCAATCGGTTGTTCAGGCTGGTAATTTTGTTCCACCCCTATACTCATCAAGAACCAATACAATTGATTCAAAAAGGCAACCGTCACAATGATGGTAGCCAATGTAACAAATACTTTATTATTAATTAAGCGGCCCCAGAACCATCCTGCCTCATCTATGATACTTACCGGGTCTTGACCATTCACAAGACGAAGCGTATTCTTCATTCTTGCGAGCAACGAGATCATTAAGAAAAGCAATAAACCAAGACCAATTAAGATTTGTTTTGAGTAATCTTTGCTTGGTGCTACCGCAACCTCACTAAGATTTCCTGGAGTAGGAATTGGCTTAGGATCACCATCAATGGTGTATTGCAAAATATCAAAGATGTCCTGATCACTAAGCGCTGGGAATGCGCTCATCACTGAACCATTATACTCTTCAAAAATTGCAATAGCATCTTCATCACCAGAGGCACGTAATTCGGCGTTATTTCGAATCCACTTGAGCAACCAATCCTCAGAATACTTTTCAGTAACTCCAGATAATGCTGGACCGATTAATTTTTTGTCGAGCTTATGACAACTCGCACAATTTTGTTTGTAGAGCTTCCTTCCGTTTTTCGCATCACCCTCAAAGGCCATAGCGAAAGAAGAGAAAAACATGAGAGCTATCACGGCAATCAGTGATGCAAATCTCTTAAGTTTTGAAGTAGTGTACATATACGGCTTTATATAGCGAATCACTGTGGTGTAAAAATAAGGTACAGACCTATAAAATCTGTCCTATCCGAGGCTAATTTTCAATTTAAATTGATTCTAAATAAGTGTTTTTATATATCTCTTTCAACGACTTAATATCAATGAGTTTTTAACTCAGTTTTTTTTACGACTTTTGATACGATGCAAAGTATAATATTCGCAATCATAATTGGTTCATGTATTTCTTTTTCCGCAGCGATTTTTGAGCCATATTTATACATCCAGAATACGGATACACTCAATATTCCTATGGATTTAGATAGTGCCTACACGCATTATACAAATCAAATGAAAAGTCCACTTTTTGAAGGTTATACCATTCATATTTTTAGCGGAAACCGAGAGGGTGCAAATACTGAACGAGCTAATATCATATCGATGGGTGCAGAGGATGAAGCTAGGATAGTATATAAGGAACCAAACTTCAAAGTATACGTAGGTTCTTATCCTGATGTTAGTACCGCTGAAAGAGCGCTAGTAGGTTGGAAATCTTCTTACCCGGAAGCTTTTATTCTAAAGACCTTAGTGCCGTGGTATCCTATCAATCTCGATAATCGTTTTGCTCCTTCAGATACCGCAAACACCGAACCTTAAGGTTAGATTGGATATTACCGTAGTAAAGATTAATATCACCTCTGTGATAATTTTTAGTTCTAATAAACATGCTTCCTGGGAGTTTCGGACGTTTTGTAATAACAACACCGTTCTTAATTTGAGCGCTAACTAAAGCTTGTAGCGGTGGTTTGTTTTCATTATACATTACATTGGTATTGAGCGATATATCTGCTAAAACAGCTGTGGTATTCCAAGAAATTGGATTGGTTACTCCTATACATGCGACAGGGTATTTGTTAAAAACTTTTGCCGTTGTATGGAATGTTCTCCAAGAGGTGTAGCACCCCGTTGAAGTCGGTTCTTCGCATATTGGCAGGGGCATTTCACAATCATTCACCGGCATTCCTATTAAATAAGCAGCAACCAATTGACCATATAGCGCTTTGGGAAAATCCTCTTGAAAAAGTCGAATAAGATGGTCAGTGCCTTGGCTGTGTGACGCCAAAATAAAAGGTGTTTGTGGACCAATTTGATGTATAAAATAATTAAACGCATTTCGTACATCGCTATATGCTATATCATATGACCTAGTAGTGATTGGGTTGGGAGGGATGTTATATACTTGATAAGCGCTTTGACGATAAGCTGGTGAAAATACAAATCCTGCCACATTAAACGCAGTGCTTTGGAAAATTAACGGGGTTTCAAAAAGAGATTTCTCCTCTGCAATAGAAGGGTTTAAGTTCCAAGATTCTTTTTTTTTCGGAAAGTATACTGTAGGGCTCACAAAGAAGACTGGAATATCAAATTGATTGACTAATTCTCCTGTAAACGAAGAATCAGATAAGTCTATCTTTTCCGGATGCGCCATCCAATAATCAATATTTGAATAGTCCGGTGGTGGCAGTTCCTTTTCTATTAAATCTAAACTAAGCCCACAACTAGACAAAGCTAATAACGAAGGCAAAACTATTTTTTTCATGTCCGTTTGACTGAAGCCTTTTCCATAATAATTTCTGCCAATTGAAAAGCGGGTAGCACGCCACTTTGCCGCCACAGCATTTGTCCCGATTGAAACAGAGCTAAGGTGGGAACCCCTTGGACATTTAAAGCTTTACTAAGTTCTTGATTTTTATCCACATCGACCTTAATGATTCGAACAGAATCTCCCAGCTGCTTATTTAGGTCTTTCAAAATAGGAGACATCATTTTACAAGGACCACACCATTCAGCAAAGAAGTCTATAAGAGTAGGCGTATCGCTGGCTATTATTTCTTTAAAACTCGCCATTTATTTTGCTATTGGTTTTCCTCTCTTTGACCAAGCGCTTATACCTCCTTCAAGATTATATACTTCACTAAAACCCATTGCTTTCATTTGTTGAGCTGCCTTACCTGAACGATTACCGCTTCTGCAATAGATAAAAACGGGTTGATCCTTATCGAGTTTTTCCAACGCATTAGAAAAATCATTCTTGTAAAAATCAATTTGTTGCGCACCTCGCAAGTGACCTTGAGCAAATTCATTATCTGTTCGAACATCCAGGAGAAGTCCATTTGAAGTGGTATCCATAATTAATTCAAAATCAAATACATTAACATCAATATTTAATACATCTTTTGACACAATTACAGCCTGACAACTCGCTGTTGCCAATCCTAAAAGAAATACGAGGCTTCTTAATAACGGACTCATTACATTGTTTCTATCAATACATCAGAGGCTCCCATACCGTTCATTCCGTCTATAATACCCTTAGACTCTAAAAACGCTAATGCTTTACCTGAACGCACACCCGAACGACAGAACAAGACTAACGGACGAGACATATCTTTAAATTCTTCCCAACGCTCTGGGATATCATCAAATGGAATATGAACAGCCCCGGGCACTGCTTCTATGGCCACCTCTTCAGATGTTCTTACGTCTACAAGAGTCACATTTTCATGGTTGATTGCTTCTTTAATTGTCATCATTGAATTCATAATTATGAGTAATTTATCATTGTACTTTGGGGAGAAGGATACATCTGAGACGATGACCAAAATTCATTGTTTATTATGAAACGTTGGTTATACTTTTCGTACCAAGGTTTTAAAGGTGAATGAAAATTGGTGATTTTCGTCTTTTGGATGGTACTGCTGCGAAATTAATTCAAAATCCCCAGAATTAAAGGAAGGGAAATAGGCGTCTCCGTTAAATTCGCCATGTACTTCGGTTATTTCTAGCACATCAATCATTTGAATGGACAAAGCGTAAATCTGAGCACCGCCAACGATAAACACCTCTTCCTCCGCTTGTGCCAATTTAATAGCATCTTCAAGACTATGGGTAACCTCTGCACCCTTCGCACGAAAATCTTTTTTGCGAGTAATGACGATGTGTCTTCGATTGGGTAAAGGTCGACCACCTAAGCTATCCCAAGTTTTGCGCCCCATGACAATCGTCTTGCCCGCCGTATGCATTTTAAAGTGCTTTAAATCATCAGGTAAATGCCAAATAAGGTCATTATTTTTACCAATTACTCTGTTTTCTGCGTATGCGACAATTGCTTTTAAAATCATACCGCAACTTTTCCTGTTATGTGTGGATGCGGATTGTAACCTTCTATTTCAAAATCTTCATACTTAAACGCGAAGAGGGAAGAAACCTCTTTATTTAACTTAAGTTTCGGTAACGATCTTAAATCACGAGATAACTGAAGCTCAACCTGCTCAATATGGTTGTTATAAATGTGTGCATCTCCGAGCGTGTGTACAAAATCACCTACCTCTAAATCGCATACTTGGGCCACCATATGAACTAAAAAAGCGTAAGAAGCAATGTTGAATGGAACACCTAAGAAAATATCAGCACTACGCTGGTACAATTGACAACTCAACTTCCCTTCGGCTACATAAAATTGGAAAAATGCATGACAAGGCGGCAACGCCATTTGATCAACGTAGCCCACGTTCCATGCATTCACAATGATTCTCCTGCTATTGGGGTTGTTTTTTATTTGATTAATAACTTGGTCTATCTGGTCAATACTTCCGCCATCAGGTGTCGGCCATGAACGCCATTGGTACCCGTACACTGGCCCTAATTCTCCCCACTTTTTCGCAAAGTCACTATCGGTAGCTACTCTCGCTGCAAAACCACGAATGTCTTCGCCTTGAAAATCTTTTGATTTAGAATATTCTACGTAGGGCCAATCATCCCAAATTCGTACCTCATTTTGGGCGAGATACTCAATATTGGTGGAACCTTTAAGAAACCATAATAGCTCGTGGAGTATGCTTTTAATATGAACTTTCTTAGTGGTCAATAGAGGGAAACCATCTTGCAAGTTAAATCGCATTTGATACCCAAAAATGCTCTTTGTTCCTGTACCTGTACGATCTCCTTTTTGAACGCCTTGCTCAAGTACTCTTTTAACTAAATCATGATACTGTTGCATTCAACAAATATCTTTTTTACTTGGATAGCGAACACCCAAAAGACGGTGTTGTTTTCCACGGGAAATGAACAACAAAAAGCCCACTATAACCAGGGGAGCTTTGTGCCCCGGGCCGGGGTCGAACCGGCACGGACATTACTGTCCACAGGATTTTAAGTCCGGCGTGTCTACCAATTCCACCACCGGGGCAATCTAAAAAACCCTCCAACGTGGAGGGTCGTTGAGCGAAAGACGGGATTCGAACCCGCGACCCCAACCTTGGCAAGGTTGTGCTCTACCAACTGAGCTACTTTCGCGGTTGGGAGCGCTAATATACAGACCTTTTGATTTTCCACAACATGAAGGGTTATTTTTTTGAAAGTTTTTCCTTGAATGTATGAAGCAACATTAAGGCCTCAATCGGCTTAAGTTGATCAACATTTATATTTTTAATTTCATCCGCAATATCTTCTAATTCCGGGCGGTCCAATGAGAAAAAATTTAATTGGCCTGATTCGGGTAGATCCGATAAATTCCGACTTTTTCCTTTGGACTCTTCAAGCTCCTTAAGCACCAACTCTGCTCTATTTAATACGTAGCCCGGTATGCCGGCAATTTTGGCTACATGTAGACCAAAACTATGTGCCGTACCGCCTTTTTTCAATTGGCGCGTAAAGACAATTTCACCTCCATATTCTTCAGCGGCTACATGATAATTTTTAACCTTTTTAAATGAATTCGCCATCTCATTTAGTTCATGATAATGCGTTGCAAAAAGTACAATTGGACTAGCTGGATGTTGGTGTAAAAATTCAGCTATCCCCCAAGCAATACTCACCCCATCGAAAGTTGAGGTGCCTCTTCCGATTTCATCGAGTATGACTAAAGACCTGTCTGATATATTGTTAAGTATGGTCGCAGTCTCGTTCATCTCAACCATAAAAGTAGACTCCCCTTTACTTAGGTTATCCGAAGCACCGACTCGGACAAAAAGACGATCGATAATGGGTAAATTTGCCGATTCCGCAGGAACAAAACTTCCCATTTGTGCCAAAACTTGAATAATCGCTACTTGACGGAGTAATGCGCTTTTACCGCTCATATTAGGGCCTGTAATCATGGCGATTGAAGCATCAACAGAGTCCATTGCTATACTGTTCGCTATGTATGGCTGCTCTTCGGGAAGCATTTGTTCAATTACTGGGTGGCGGCCTTTTTCTATTTGTATCCGAACTTCATCTACAAATGTTGGTTTGCAATAATTGTGAGTTTTAGCCACCATTGCAAAACTCGCGAGCACATCAGTAGCAGCGACCCATCTCGCTAATTTCGATAATAAGTCCAAATAATTTTTAGCCTTTTCAACCAAGTCTGCAAAAACTTTCAACTCTATGGATTTAATTTGCTCCTCCGCACCAAGAACTTCAGCTTCAAATTTTTTTAATTCGTCCGTGATATAGCGTTCAGCATTAACTAAAGTCTGCTTTCTGTGCCATTCCTTTGGAACTTTGTCCTTATGCGAATTCCGTACCTCGAGGTAATAACCGAATACATTATTGAAAGCAAGTTTGAGCGAAGGTATTCCGGTATCATATGCTTCTCGATCTCTTATAGACTCAAGCGTACCTGTTGTATCATTAAGCAATGCTCTCAATCGGGTAAGCTCATCATAATACTCACTTCGAATTGATTCTCCCTTCCCAATTATTGCAGATGGTTCAAAAACCAATGCATGCTCTAAATCCAAACACAAATTTTCTAAAACATCTGGATATTCGTCCGGATGTGCCCAAGATTGTTCCTTTACTAGACTAACCATCACGGCACTTTGCTTTAAACCTTCGCGTAACCTTGCCATCTCCTTCGGGTTAATACGCCCAGTTGCTAATCTACTGCACAACCGCTCGATATCAGGCATTCCCTGTAAAACTTCAATCAAGGACTCTAAAAAATCCGGTAATCTAAGTAATGCTTCTACGGCATTATGGCGCTTAGTAATCAGTCCTATATCTAAGATAGGTAATGCTAGATAAGAACGCAAGAGTCGACCGCCCATGGGGCTCGTGGTCCTATCTATAACATCTAAGGTACACGTTCCACCCAATGAATTCGACTTAAATAATTCGAGATTTTGAACGGTAAATCCATCTAACCACATGAAGTTATCTAAAGAAATTCTGGAAATACTCGATATATGGTCAAGCGAATGATATTCGCTACGTTTTAGATGATGCAAGACAGCTCCAGCAGCTACCGCTCCTGGGCATCCTTTTTGCAGACCAAAGCCACTTAAGCTATTGGTCTTGAAATGACTGGTTAACTGCTGATACGTATAGTCTTTCTCCCAAGCCCAAGAATCAATACCAAAAAGATAATAGGTTTCCTCTAGTTTCTTCCGAAGCTCTCGGTCCATGTCTCTTGGATGAATTACCTCTTTTGGTTTGTAGCAAGAGAGAGCAGTCAATAATTCATTATGTCCGTGTTCTGCGTAGTAAAACGACCCGGTACTAATTTCAATAATTGCCAATCCCCAACTACCTTTTTTAGCAGGATAAAGCGATGCAAGATAATTATGCTCCTTTCCCGATAGCAATTCAGGGTTTAAATTGATTCCTGGCGTAACCATGTCCGTTACACCCCGCTTTACGAGTCCCTTGACTGATTTTGGATCTTCAAGCTGTTCTACTATGGCCACCCTATGACCCGCTTTAACTAACTTAGGCAAATAGGTTTGTAGTGCATGATGCGGAAAACCTGCTAAAGCAACTTCTGATGCCGAACCGTTAGAGCGCTTGGTTAATATTATATCTAGAGTTTTTGATGCTTTTTCAGCGTCACTCCCAAAGGTTTCGTAGAAATCACCTACTCTAAATAATAGTATGGCCTCGGGATGCTTGGTTTTGATATCCTCATATTGTCGCATCATTGGAGTTTTCTTTTTGCCCGATTTTTTAGCCATTTATCTTTTCTTTGTAGAATGCTAATGTAAATAGGTTCCTGCGGATGAGAAAACTTCGAAATAACGAATTGGGTAGATTATCTCCAAAAGAATTTGCCGAGGCTACCAAAACCCCATTGGTAGTCGTTCTAGATAACATTAGAAGTATGCATAATGTGGGTTCTATTTTTAGAACTGCCGACTGTTTCCGCGCCCAACACATCTATTTGTGTGGCCTAACACCCACACCGGGCCATCATGAGATAGAAAAAACTGCATTGGGAGCAACACAAACAGTTAGCTGGTCAAAGGAAGAAAGTGCTTTAAGTTGCCTTGTAAATTTAAAGTCTAAAGGGTTTAAAACTCTTGCATTAGAACAAGCTGAAGAGAGCATTGACCTCAGAGAATATTCAGTACAAGGACCGACAGCGTTAGTTCTAGGACATGAGGTAATGGGTGTACAGCAAGGAGTAATTGATATCTGTGACGACGTAATTGAAATCAAACAATTTGGAACCAAGCACAGTTTGAACGTAAGTGTAAGCGGGGGAATAGCACTGTTTGAAATTCATAAAGGATTGGCTATTAATCGTAAAAACATTACCTAATCTAATATTAACCTTGCAAACAATTTATAGCTATCTCTCAGTTTATCAATTGCTCTAATGTCGCAATTCAATAATCAATCCCCTGATATAGAAAATAGTTTGTTCAGTACTTTCTAACAGCTTTCCACAGTTAAAAACCAGTTATTGTTCTCTACCTTATTAAATGAGGTACAATATTATCTTCACATTGCTCGAGTAGAGTGTCTATTCTGATACCAAAAACCGGGTGAATCCAATTTGGCCACAATTCCTGTAACGGAATTAGTGCAAATTTTCGCATATGGAGCCTAGGATGCGGAACAATGAGCTCTTCAGAATTCAATACCAAATTCTCTAAGGCAAGAATATCAATGTCTATTATACGATCGCTAAACCCCGAACTCTCTCTGTAGCGACCTAATGTTTTCTCTACATTTAGACATATTTTGATAAAGTCATTTGGACTAGTTCCAGTCGTGAATTCGATGGCTTGATTGTAAAAAGTCTCTTTACTTTCATACCCCCAAGAAAGTGTCTCATAAATCGCGCTTACCGATGCAACTTCGCAAACTTTCGCGAGTTCACAACATGCCCTCACAAGATTACCGTTTTTATCTCCTAAATTCGTACCCAATAAAATAATACCTTTGTACATGAAGTCCTTTTTTACAACATTTCTTGCTGTCCTCTTAGCGCTTATTACTTTGAGTCTACTAAGTGTCTTGCTTTTGTTCGGCCTAGCAGCATCTTCTGATGACGGCGAACCAAAGATATATGAGAACACCTTGCTAAAAATCAACTTGAGCGGGGAATTAGTCGAACGTACTAGGGAAGATCCTTTCGCGGAATTAAATACACAACTTTTGGGTCAGGACATCAGTACAATTGGCCTCAATGAATTAATGCTAGGACTTAAAAAAGCAGCGGAAGATGATAACATTAAAGGGGTTTTGTTAGATCAGGGGCCTTTTGCAGCCGGTTACGGTATGCTTGAAGAATTAGGTGAATACCTTACAAAGTTCAAAAAAAGTGGTAAGCCTATTTATTCTTATGGAGAATACTATACTCAAAAAGGAGCCTATTTAGCAGCGCTGAGCGATACTGCCATCCTTCATCCAGGTGGGATCATGGACATCCGAGGAATCGGTATTTCTAGCACCTACTATAAGGACTTTTTTGACAAATTTGGCATAGAGCCTCTAGTAGTTCGCGGTACCGGTAACGACTTTAAAAGCGCTGTAGAGCCATATATAGCCTCTGAGATGAGCAAAGAGAATAGACTACAGCTTTCTAACCTCACTTCTCAGTTTTGGGATTTTATTAGTGTTGCATTTGAAAAAGAAAAAAACATACCACGTATAACTTTAGACTCTTGCGCTAACCATTGGTTGGGAATGAATGCAGATGAGGCTATGAGCGTTGGTTTAGTGGAACAACTCGGATATCGAGAAGATGTTTTCAAAGAATTGGAAGAGAGATACCAAATGGTCGATTGGAAAGATTATGCGTCAACTGTATCTAAAGGAGGCTCGCGCGATAGGATAGCTATCATTTATGCCAATGGAACAATAGGAAACGGTACTGGCGGAGAAAATAGCATTGGGACTAGAAATATTATCAAAGCATTGGAAAAAGCATCAGATAATGAAAGGGTGAAGGCTATTGTATTGCGCGTAAACAGCCCGGGTGGTAGTGCTTTAACCTCTGACATGATTCATCATGCCATTGAAAAAGTCGAAAAACCGCTCATCGTAAGCCAAGCAAATTATGCAGCATCAGGAGGCTACTACATTAGTTGTAATGCAGATGCAATATTTACCAACAGTACTACAATAACCGGAAGTATTGGAATCTTTTTAAATCTATTTACTGCGGAACAATTAATGTCAGAGACTCTTGGCCTTAATGTGGAAGAAGTAAGTACCCATCCTTTGGCCAACTTCCCAAATCTTTACCATCATCCTAATGAAAGTGAATATGCCATTCTTCAAAAAATGATTGATGAAGGCTATGACGACTTTACAAGAAAGGTTGCCGCAGGGCGAAATATGGAGATGGATTATCTTTTACCACTTTGCGGAGGAAGAGTGTGGACGGGAACAGATGCTATAGACAATACACTCGCAGATTATGAAGGTAATTTAAGCGATGCTATTGCCTTTGCAGCCGGCGAGGCTGGTTTAGAAGAATTTCGCCTCTATGAACTTCCAGCTCAAAAAACCGGTATAGAAAAATATCTTGATTCATTCGGGAGTATTGCCTCTAGCCTCCTTTGGTATAAATCTAATTCATTGTTGGTGCCGCTCTTGGACGACCCAGTGATGAATGATCTTTTAGAAGTAGGCAGCAACCCTGGAATACAAGCTAAATTGAATCCTATCTTTAGAAATTTATAATGGCCCAAAACAAACAAGCAGCAGAGCGACTTTACTACATACTAAGTGCGTTGTTCATTACAGCACTCATTACTTGTAATCTTATTGCTAATAAGTTTGTCAGCATTGATTTGGGGTTCAAAGAATTTGTCGTTAGCGCAGGGGTCTTACCGTATCCAATTACCTTCCTTATCACAGATATTTTGAGCGAATTGTATGGTCAAAAAAGAACGACACAGGTGGTTTTAGCAGGTCTGGTTGCCAGTGTTTTTGTCTTTTTCATTTTATGGTTGGGATCTCAATTTCCTTCTATTGATGGTTCGATCGTAGACGACGCAATGTATAACGCTGTATTTCAAAATGCCTGGCGCGTCATAGCAGCTTCAATGCTGGCTTATATTTTTGCGCAATTAATTGATGTGCGTTTATTTCACTTTTGGAAAAACTTGACCAACGGCAAAAAACTTTGGGTTCGAAACAACTTTTCTACTATTCTTTCGCAAGGAGTAGATACCACGATGGTTGTGTTAGTGCTTTTTTCCGGAATTGAAAGCTGGAGTACTATGAGAGGATATATTACGGATGGTTGGTTGTTTAAAATCATCTTTGCAGCTATTGATACCATTTTCATTTACCTCGTTATGTTCTGGGCTAGAGGCTATTTTAAACTCAGTATAGGAGAAGAAATCCGTCTTTAAGTCACATTCATTTTAACCCTATATCCGCTGTGCGACCGGACGTTGAACACACCTTTTTCCGTAATTAGATATTGCCCACGTATACCCCATAATTCGCCTTGAAAACAATCATTTGGATTCTTAAAACCAATACTTTTTACTTTATCTATTTGATGCTTAATTGGATAGTTAAAATGCCACTCCGCAGATTCTTTGAAAATAAATTGTTTCAGATGTTCAGGCAATAAAGACTTAGCTGTTTCAATAGACTCCATCAAATCATCCTGTGTTGAATCATCCTTAAGCATGGCTTGCCATGATGTCTTATCCACAAAGTGATTTTTCAAAGCAACCTCTGCCTCACCTGCCATATAACGGTTTGGGACCTCTAACAGAATAGCGGCACTTTTAGCTCCCTGATCCATCCATCGAGAGGGCATTTGAGTATTACGCGTTACACCCACTTTAATTCTATCGGTCTTGGCTAAATACACATAATGAGGTTGCAGCTGTAAACGTTTTTCAAATTCTAAATCCCTTTCTTCTATACCCAAGTGTGCCCTACTTAATTCAGGCTTCATAATAGTTGGTGACGCCTCGGGTTTGGTAAAAAAACACTCCCGACAAAAATTTTGACGATAAACTTCTGCAACCAAGTGACCACAAAAGCACGTATGATTACCATTAAAAGAAATCTCAATATGTCTTCCAAGCAAAGCATTCATAAGAAGCAAATCTTCACCCAAACGTAAAGCGTAGCGAATTTCTTTGCCATAATATGTGGACATTTTACATAATGATCCTTCAAATTGCATTTTCAATTATTTTAGACGTAGTAATTTGTGAAGTTAAACCCAAAACGCTAAATCCGCTATTAAACAGTGTTTTATTCACTTGTAAATAAGATTCTTCAATCAACGCTACGCAAATATGTAGAACGCTTTTTCGATTTGAATGATAAACCGATTCAAACCCAAGAAAAAATTCTATTAGATTTTATAGTAAAGTCCAAAGACACCAAATTTGGACGGCTTCATCACTTTGATTCCATTAATGATTACAAGGATTATATTTCAAAAGTTCCTTTGCATGAATACTCTGATTTAAAACCCTTCATTGATCAAATGAGGAATGGCTGTAAAAATATATTATGGCCCGGAAAGGTCGAATGGTATGCGAAAAGCTCAGGTACTTCCAGCGGCGTTTCTAAGTATATTCCTGTTTCTAAAGAGAGCTTAGAGGGAGCCCATTTGAATGGTGGAAAAATTGAATTATCACTCTATTTTAATTACAATCCCGATTCTAAATTATTTGAAGGTCTCGGGCTTCGTCTTGGCGGCTCCACCGAATTGGAATCACACGGGAAAAGTCATTCCGGGGACCTCAGTGCCATACTCATTCAAAATATGCCTATGTGGGCAGAATTCAGAAGTGCACCAAGCAGTAACACGGCATTAATGAGTAATTGGGAACAGAAAATTGATGCCATTCTCGATGAAGTAATCAGTCAAAATATAACGTCATTCTGGGGGGTTAGTAGCTGGTTCTTAGTTCTTTTTAATAAAGTAATTGAACGTACTGGAGCTTCCAACCTTCTTGAAGTGTGGCCTAATCTCGAATTATTTGCGCACGGCGGGGTGAATTTTGCTCCTTACAAAGCGCAGTTCAAAGCACTTATGCCGGGCAATCAAGTTACTTTCATGGAGAATTACAATGCCTCTGAAGGGTTTTTTGCTGTTCAAGATAATCCTGATTTGGATGGATTGCTCCTTCTCACCTGCTGCGGTACTTTTTATGAGTTCATACCCATGGAAATATTCCAAGGAACCAATAGCAAGACCATTACATTGAATGATGTAGCGTTAAATCAAGAATATGCGGTAGTAATTACGACAAATGGGGGGTTATGGCGATACCTGCTAGGAGATACAATACGATTTATTTCACTAAAACCTTTCAGAATCAAAGTCAGCGGTAGAACTACAAATTTCATTAATGCGTTCGGTGAAGAGGTCATTGTTTCCAACGCAGAAGAAGCTCTTTCACAAGCATGTACACTACATCAATGCAGCATTAAAGATTTTCACGCCGCACCAGTTTTCATGGAATCAAAGAAAAGTGGGGGCCATCAGTGGTTGATAGAATTTGAAAAAGAACCGAAAAATTTGACCCTATTTTCAAACGACTTGGACATTTTGCTTCAAAAACTCAATTCTGATTATGCGTCAAAAAGAAAAGGAAATATAATACTCGGACCTCCACAAATAACTAAAGGAAACAAGGGGCTTTTTCACACTTGGTTAAGAAACAAAAACAAACTCGGTGGTCAAAACAAAATACCGCGGCTGAGTAATGAAAGAAGCTTAATAACCGAATTTATTGAGCTCAACGAAGTCCTTCATATTGATCAAGAACTGCAGTCCAAAGATTAATTCTATTCTGAAGTGCTGTTTTTGAACTTGCAATCGCTTGATTCCATAAAACAGGGTTGTCTTCACATAATTCAACAACCATACGCTCTGAAAGTGTACCGTGTAAGTCCCCGTCAACCTCAATATGACGCTCTAAATAATACGTAAATAATCCTAATTCAGAAGGGGACTTGTCTTTCAGGTTTTTTACAATCTCAATAAACATATCTGGTATAAGATCTTCTCTTCCAAAAGTAAATACTGCTGCCATTTCTGAAGCATTACCTCTGTCCACAATCTCAAGAGTCTCAAAAACAAATTCTTTTGCTCCCTCTGGCGCTTGACTTTGACGCAAAGCCAATTTTGCATCCACCCCTTTTTGGAGGTCTTGAATAAAAGAACGAATTGGAAGAGTATTGGCTCCTGCCTCATCCATAGCTTGGATATATAATTCAAAATGACTGATTGCTCGACCTTCTTGATCCAAATCGCTCTCCTCTCCAAAGACAATCTCATTAATAAGACGGCGCACTTCTGGATTGCCTTTTGGAACCCAATATGTATCGATTGATGTACAAGTTCTCTGAAGACCTTTAAGTAGCACCATAAAATCCCACACAGCCCAAATATGATTTTCCATGAAAACATGAATTTTTTCTAGGTTATCTATCCATGCGAATGCTGGGTGATTCAAAAGTTCTTGGCGGGCGGATAGGATTTCTGATTTAACGAATTCTATTTTCATCGTTCCTTGATGCACTTTTTATTATTTTGCAGTTTCAAAAATACAACTCATGCATTTAGCAATCGCAGGAAATATTGGTTCAGGGAAGACGACATTAACCGGACTTCTAGCAAAACATTACAATTATGAAGCTCAATACGAGGATGTAGACGATAATCCGTACCTCGATGACTTTTACGAAGAAATGCAACGATGGAGTTTTAATCTTCAAGTTTATTTTTTACGTTCTCGATTTGAACAAGTTATTCGTGTTCGCGAAGAAAACTTGAATGTCATTCAAGACAGAACTATATACGAGGATGCCAATATATTTGCACCAAATCTCCATGCAATGGGATTAATGACTGCACGAGATTATAATAGTTACAGTGGTTTATTCGAGCTCATGGAAAGAAACCTTCAAGCTCCAGACCTTCTCATTTATTTAAGAGCATCAGTTCCTACCCTTGTTGATCACATTCAAAAGAGAGGGCGAGAATATGAGAACAGCATTAGAATTGATTATTTACGACGTCTCAACGAACGTTACGAAGCATGGATAAATACCTACGATAAGGGGAAAGTACTGATTATCAATGTTGACAAAAATAAATTCCCGGAAAATGCAGAAGACCTAGGGGAAATTATTCGACAGATTGATTCAGAGCTGAACGGCCTGTTCTAATTTCGTCAGAATCTTTTCAGAAGCCCCTTGTTGCTTGAGAAGCCATTTTTGAGCTTCTTTTCCTTTATCTATCAATAGGCCTTTGTACGAGTCCTCGAGATAATCATTCCAATCTTGTTTAGAGCTCGATGACCTCAAGTATCCGTGTTGTATTAAAGATTGATTTTCAGATACTTTTTGCCAGTGAGGACCTGTAATTACAACTTTACCTTGTACTGTAGCCTCCAAAACATTATGTGTCGCCTTTCCAAATCCACCTCCAATGATTATAGCATCCGCTAGGCTATATAATGAGCTAAGTACGCCAAATTCAGTAATCATAAGTAAATCTGCTTCTTGGGGTAAATCCGACTCTTTAAGCACTTGCAGCCTTGGAAAAAGAACACTTTGATTTTGTAAATCTTCAGGTTTGTGTGGAACTATCCAAATAGAATAGGCGGAATAGTTCAATTGAGATAGGAACTTAATATCTTGATTATGAGCACTCCCTACTAATAATATAGGTTTAGTTTGCGCCGTTTTCCAATTTAAGTAGCTGATGGGTGCTGCAATATTTAAAAGCTGCGCTGCATAATCGTACTTAGGGTTACCTAATATGGAGGCCCGTATACCTGTTTGGTTGAGTGTTGACGCATCCTTCTGGTTTACGACGCCCCATGTATGAATTGTGGAAATAACCTTCTTTCTAATCAACGGTAACCATTTACTTAAATACCATGGCGTACTAGAGACACTCATAGCTACCAAAACTAAAGGAATACTATGCTTTCTCAGAGCATTCAAGTGATTTAGCCAAATATCACAGCGAATGATTAACACCACTTTTGGGCGACAATAAGCAAGCCAAGCGTCAGCTTCTGACTTCGTATCTAGCGGTAAGTAATGGACTTTAGCCCGAGAGTAATTCTTTCTCGGTTCATAACCAGAGGGACTAAAAAAAGTTACTACCGCGTTCCAACTTGAATGTTGATGCAAAAATTTTTCTAGAACTGGGCGACCCATTTCAAATTCTCCGAGAGATGCACAATGCATCCAAATCACATCACCATTAATAGGTGCAGTACATTTCCAATTACTGTCCGATTCTACCTTCTTAATCCAACTTTTGTTTGAAGCTAATCTCCTCCATAGAGGAAATAAAATTGCGGAAATCAATGGATAAATAAACATCAATCTATCAAATAAAAACTCTCATGTTTTCTAAATACTGGAATATACCAAGTAAGTGCTCCCCCAAAGAATAAGTCAAACTTTATACTTCTGTCCAACTCCCCTGTATCTATCATGAAACCACGAATATTAATACTTGTACCAGTATTGACTGTAACAGTAGCGGCCCAATTTATCCGCTCATTATTATCTAAATGCAGATACCTAACAGCGGTATTTATGTATGTACCAATATGTAAACGATCATATCCCTCCAAAAAAGGACTTTGCAGCTGTGGAAGTGTACCCCTTTGGTCTCTTAATCCAATTTTGTGCTGTCCGATCCCCAGTCCCTCAATAATCATCCAACCCGAATTAGGGTTGTAACTGCCACGAACTAATTTTCCATAATGAATCATTATTTGTCCACCACTCAATCCGGTTTGTATGGTAGCGAATTCACCATTGACCCCTAAAAAATTACCATTTTGATCAGTAAGATTCGAAAAAATACCACTTACATCTTTTATAGCATTTCCATATTGGGCCTTGAATGACGCACCAAAAAAATGACCGTTTTTGCTCTTTATGAGATATTCGACTTCTGCTGAAGAAAAAAATCGATAATTCAACGCCATATCTCCCACAGGCTGATAGACGCCTAAACTAAGTCCATATAACTGAGCAGAACGGGCGCTGTCCTTTGTAGTAACCTGAGATTTCACCGTAGAGAAGCTTAAGAATATCAGCAGGGTAAGAAGCTTTTTTAAGGAAACGGTCATATGATTCAATCAGTCTGCAATTTACATTATCGACGTTATCTTCAATAATCTATTTTGGCAAACAGAATTAATATAGAATAATACACGAATAAAAAATCACAACAATTAAGATGAGTTTGTGTAATTTTAATTGATGGTCTGTATCTTTTAGACGGTGTAATTCAGAGGCCCTCTATTGAATGTGATTAAAAAAGAGCATAGAGACTTTGTGTATTTTAGCGAAAAGTAGACCTTAAGAATAGTATTTATCTTCTCATTTTATGCTGCAAATCCTTGTTACCGGCGGATTAGGGTATATTGGTTCTCATACTGTAATTGAACTCATCGAAGCAGGTCATGAACCAATTATCATAGATAATCTGAGTAAAAGTACCCTTGATGTAAAAACTCGTATAGAGAAAATTGTTGGCCGCAAGGTCACCTTCCGACAAGTAGAGCTTTGTAACCGGTCAGAAGTTGATACCATATTTCAAGAGTTCCCAAATATCTCGGGTATTATCCATTTTGCAGCCTTTCTGTCAGTAAACGAAAGCGTTGAACTGCCTACTAAATATTACTATAATAACTTGTTGAGTACCATCAATCTCATTCAAAGTATGGAGACCTACGGGATTAGCAATATTGTATTTTCTAGCTCTTGTACCGTATACGGTGAGCCAGAAAATCCACACGTAGATGAAAATGCGCCGATTCAACCCGCTGAGAACCCTTACGGTAACACCAAAAAGATGGGCGAAGAAATCCTTCGCGACTCTGCTGCTAATGGATATATGCATGTGTTGAGCCTTAGATATTTTAATCCAATTGGTGCCCATCCATCAAGCATAATTGGTGAATTCCAATATGGCGAGCCGCATCATTTGGTACCCTACATAACAGAAACAGCTATTGGCAAACGAAAAGAATTAAAGGTCTTTGGGTCGGATTATAATACTCGCGACGGCTCTTGCATTCGAGACTTCATCCACGTAATTGATATTGCTAAAGCGCACATCTTAGCTATTAAGCATCTAATTGAAGGTAGGAGCAAAGGATTCGACGTCATTAATCTTGGATCTGGCATCGGCTCTACTGTTTTAGAAATGATTGGTGCCTTTGAAGCTGCTACTGGGATTGTTATTCCATATAGCCTTTCTTCGCGACGTGCTGGTGACATACCTGCTGTGTATGCCAACATTACAAAAGCACAACGCGTTTTGAATTGGACCCCAGAAAAAACATTGGAAGACATGCTACGTGATGCCTGGAACTTTGAAAAAAAATTAAAACATATATAGATTCGTTGCAGGGATTGCAGGGATATAAGCACTACTTTGTTGTTCTCCTATTTAATGACCAAGTCATTCATAAATATGCGCCTGTAAGATTGTCCAGGGCGATTAAACATAGCCAGCTAAGCAGTCTATATTGTTCCGATATCTTCTTTCAATTAATCAACCAATATTAGAAGTATTGCATTTTCTTGATAAAAACCATAATACAGATGAATCCTTGCTTCAAATAGGGTTCTTGAATACAGTCAACCAATGACCCGAACTAATCGAAAAGTTCTAGAGATAACTTTCGCTTTAAACATGCTTTGTCTTTCCCGGAGATAAAAACTAAGAACCCTTAAAGGTATTTAGGGGGAAACTAGAGGGTTTCTTAAACTATTCAGGTCTACAATAATAAACTGAAAGCAGAATTAGTAATTATTCTTCATAACTTCGATTCATGTAGATTATTAGAAGCATCTAAATGAAAAAAATCATAATCACCGGAGGCGCAGGATTTATTGGGTCCCATGTTGTGCGACTATTCGTAAACAAGTATAGCGAATACCACATCATAAATGTAGATGTCTTGACTTATGCAGGTAACCTAGAAAATCTAAGTGACATTGAGAATGCCCCAAACTATACCTTTGAACGAATAGATATTGTTGATGCCCAAGCAGTTGACGCCTTGTTTGATACCTACAAGCCAGAAGGAGTAATCCACTTAGCCGCTGAAAGCCATGTAGACCGCTCAATTAAAGACCCATTGGCCTTTGTTAGAACCAACATATTAGGTACAGTAAATCTTTTAAACAGCTTTAAACGTATTCACTCAGATTTTGAAGGAAAACGCTTCTACCACATATCAACTGATGAGGTCTACGGTACATTGGAAAGTCACGGTTTGTTTGAAGAAACCACTCCGTACGATCCAAATAGTCCATATAGTGCCTCAAAAGCCTCTTCTGATCATTTTGTTCGCGCCTACGGGGAAACCTATGGCATCCCTTATTTAATTACTAATTGTTCCAATAATTACGGACAGAATCAATTCCCGGAAAAGCTTATTCCTCTCTTCATCAACAATATTGTGAAAAAAAAACCATTGCCTGTATACGGGGATGGTCAATATACGCGAGACTGGCTCTACGTAGGAGATCATGCTCGCGCTATAGATTTAGTTTATCATCAAGGTGATAAAGGCGAAACCTACAACATCGGGGGTTTTAACGAATGGACAAACCTCAATCTTATTAAAGTGCTCTGTTCTCAGATGGATGAAAAATTGAATCGAGAAAAAGGCAGCAGTGAAAAACTCATTACCTATGTCAAAGACCGACCAGGTCATGACCGAAGATATGCTATTGATGCCACAAAAATCAATACGGAATTGGGCTGGGCACCGAGCGTCACCTTTGAAGAAGGGTTGTCCATTACCATTGACTGGTATTTAAACAATTCAAACTGGCTCAAAAATGTTACTTCAGGAACCTATCAAGACTACTATAAAAACATGTACACCAAGCGTTAATTGTGTAATTTGTACGTCATGAAAGGCGTTGTTTTAAAAAGTACAGGAAGCTGGTATAAAGTTCGCTCATTTGAAAGTGGTGAACTTTTTGATTGCCGTATCAAGGGAAAATTCCGAGTTGCAGGTATTAAAAGCACCAATCCTATTGCAGTGGGAGATGTAGTCCATTTTCATTTAGAGGACCATCAAGAAGAACAAGGTGTAATTAGCAGGATTCAAGACCGCAAAAATTACATCGTTCGTAAAAGTGTCAATCTCAGCAAGCAAGTACATATAATTGCCTCAAACATAGATCAAGCACTTCTGATAACTACGCTTTCTAAACCCATAACTTCAACGGGTTTTATGGACAGATTCCTGTCTACCGCGGAAGCTTATTCAATTCCAACAATTATTGTTTTTAATAAAATTGACCTATACAGGGATGAAGAGTTGACGGAATTGGAGTACCGGGAAGCTATATATAGAGCAATAGGTTATAAAGTCATAAAAACTTCCGCAACAGAAAAAATTGGTCTTGAAAAACTCAAAGAAGAACTTAAAGATAAAATCACCCTTCTTAGTGGACATAGTGGTGTGGGGAAAAGTACACTTATAAATGCCGTGGAACCCAACTTAAATTTACGAACTGGAATGGTCAGTCATTCACATAGAAAAGGGCAGCATACTACCACATTTGCGGAAATGCATCCCTTACAAATGGGTGGAGATGTCATAGATACACCGGGAATAAAGGGATTCGGCATGGTTGACATGAAAAAAGAAGAAATCAGTCATTTCTTTCCAGAAATTTTCGCCTTAAGTGAGCATTGTCGATTCCATAATTGCATGCATCTCAATGAGCCTCAGTGCGCCGTGAAAAGAGCTTTAAAAGAGAATAAAATTGCGGCTACTCGATACGAAAGTTATCTTAACCAACTAAACAATTACGATGAACAGACACATTACCGTACTACTAGCCATTAGTTCTACGATATTAACTTCTTGTTCCCTAAAGGAGTCTGCCCTTAAAGGGATTACTGAGCTTAATTCCTCATTTGAATGGAGAAGTTCAGATGAATTTAAATTCATTTACAAGCAGAATTTCAAATACGCAGAATTCTTAATTGAAAAACAAAGAAGCAACTTTACAGAAGGAGGCATAGTTTTCATTGATGTGCCATTCATACTCTTATCGCAAGAGAGCATAAATGAATATTATAAAGATATCGATGGAGGAAAAAAACTGAAACTTCAAAAGGTTTCTTTATTAGAATCAATGAAATTTAACTCTGATGCATTAAAGTTTCTTCAAGCCTGCCAAAATATCGACTTGCAAATTGTTCTTCTGGCTGGCGAACAAGAATCGAAGCCTATAATCAAGGGCTTAGAAAAATTTGGAATTATGGCTGCTCCCTCGATGGTCGGGGATTACCTAGTTTATGGTAAAACGTCAGAAAACAATACCCTTGTGGAATCCCATGAATCAAATCGTGTAGCGTTAGTGCTCACCACCTCATTAGGGGAATCAAACTTAATTCGAGGAATGAAAGATGATTTCCAAGAAAACTCTGGCAAGTTGTTCGATCACTTTGGAGATAAAATTATTGTATTCCCCAATCCCGCCTTCAACTAGATGCGTGTTCTTATACAACGTGTTAGCGAAGCAAGTGTCGAAGCAGATGGGCTAGAAATAAGTGCTATTGGAGATGGTTTGCTTATTTTTTTAGGCATTGAACCTGACGATAAAGAAAATGATGCAGACTGGTTGTGTGGTAAAATTTCTAGAATGAGGTTATTTCCAGACAATAAAGGAGTAATGAACCGAAGCGTTAAAGATGTTGGTGGTCAATGTTTGGTCATTTCTCAGTTCACCTTGCACGCTTCCACCAAAAAAGGAAACAGACCCAGCTACATGAAAGCCGCTAAACCTGCACATGCAGAACCCTTATATGAGTACTTCATGGAAAAGCTTTGGATGGAAAGTGACTTACCAGTAAAAGGCGGTCAATTTGGTGCAGATATGAAAGTAAATATAATTAACGATGGCCCGGTTACCATTTGGGTTGATACTAAAAACAAGGAATAATGGCTTTAGATTCCATCAATATATCGAGAGATTTACCCTTAGGTAAATTACAAGAGGAGGTCCATGAGTGGATTTCAAAACACGGCGTGCGCTACTTTAACGAGCTAACCAATATGGCGCAACTTAGTGAAGAAGTAGGTGAAGTAGCCCGCATTATTGCTCGCCGCTATGGGGAGCAAAGCGAAAAGGAAAGTGATAAGAACAAGGACTTGGGTGAAGAGCTCAGCGACGTACTTTTCGTTTTGTTATGCTTAGCGAATCAAACCGGCATAAATTTGCAAGAGGCATTTGATAGAAAAATGAAAATCAAGCAAGACAGAGACCACAAAAGACATCACGGCAATGAGAAGTTAAAGTAACATCGAGACCAAGGCATCTCAACGGAATCGCCACTCAAAACCTGTACTGACCCAACGTCCAGGTTGCACCACATTCCCTCGGTCATAATAGTTCGCATCTAATGCATTAGTAATATTGATAAAGGCTTGGAAGGGAAATTGACGTTTAAATATACCTGCTGCAGGAGCATAGTATAGTTTTACATCTAGCAATGCAAAAGGTTTGTAGTCTACTTCCGTTCCCAAACTATTATATGTACCGATTCGGTCTTGTAGTGTTAGCGCATAATTGGCGAAGAAGCCCATTCCGAATTTTTGAGTAACTCGAGCGGTTATTTTAGCTTGGAGGTAGTCTAAGGCGTAAAGACTTGAATAGTCGACTTCAGGACTACTTCCCGTCATTATGGCTACCTGCACTGATGCACGTCTCAATAGCTGCTTTCGTTTCTTTGCTGCATAACTTAACCCACCTTCAATTCCTGTTAATGCCAAAGCGGTTATGTTGGATGCAAAAGCCGTATCAGGAATATCAACATAAGTTACCCAGTCAATCAAATCTATTGAACGTCTATGAAACAAAGCACTACTATAGTAGAGGTGTCTTAATTTCCCTTTATACCCCGCCTCGAAATTCCAAGCAGTTTCGGGTCTCAAGTCGATGGACCCCTGTGCACCACCACGATTATAGTATAAATCCGTATAAGTTGGATATCGCATAGATCTATTAACTGTTGCATATAGCGATGCTATTCTAGTCAAACGATATAGCCAATCAATAGATGGGGCGAAGAAAAATGGAGAATCATAACCACTGGGACCACCGGTAGGTCCTTCATGAAAGTTAAGCATCCCACCTACGCGAATTTGGTATTTACCGGGATTAAATTTATGCTCTACAAAGTAAGAAAAATCCAAAGTGTTTTCGCCCTTATCATAATTGTAATCCTCCCAGCCTGGCACCGGGTTGAGTGGGTAGATAGTCAATTCTTCACCTAATGTGTTAGATAAAATCGCATCATTGCGATAATTTAATCCAAAACTCGTTACGTTATTAAAATTCCAACGGTGACTCATCCGAGTGTTTATGTTAAAGACCATGATTTGGTGGAAATTAGGACCTCCATACCAATTAGCTGCGCTATCAGAATCCGCTGCGCGATAGTACCTTCCAGAAGGTAGTTTATCATATGCAACTTCACTAGCATCAAAACCGCCTAAACCGGCCGTCTCTCGATAGAGCTCAAAGCGATCTGTTCCGTAAACAACATTTAGATTCATATTTAAATCTGTCTTTTGGCCAATGGATTCGTCTAAACCCATTGCAAGTACTCGAGTTAAAGTTGCCTCAAATTGATTTGGAAATGCCGAAGTATAAAAATTTTGAGCACCAAAAGCCTTTTGATTTTCCGCGTACATCAAAGAGAGCCTACCATCCCCTTTACCACGTTTATAATCACGCTCTAAATTCAGGATAAATTTTTGGCTCGAAAAATCTGTATTGGAAATATATCCAGCACTCTGTTGACCCTGCTGACCGAACTGAACACCCCACTTCCCCACTTTCTTACCAATATAAAAACTACTATTTATCAAATTGTTTTGACCTGTAGTAAGTCCATATCCAGCATTGATTTTTTTCTGAGGAGTTTTAAGTATAACATTTAAGACCCCCGTCATTGCTCCAATACCATGAGCATTGGTCGCGCCACCATGAACCACCTCTATGCGCTCAATCATGGCTAAAGGAACTGGAAGATTCATGTTGTGGTGACCTGTTTGAGGATTATTCATTCGAACGCCATTGACTAAAACCAAAGTTTGATCGAAGGTACCTCCACGAATTCCCAAATCACCTTGAATATCCAATGGCCCGCGCTGACGCATATCTACCCCAGCTACATATTCTAGGAGCTCATTAATATTCACTACCGGTAATTCTTGAATTTCTTTAGCAGTTATAATGGTAATTTGCTTGGTTGCGGACGCGTAGGTTTCCTTTCCCAGAGAAGCGCTTACCGGAACTTCATTGAGTTCAATCGGCTTGTTTTTCTTTGAAACTACGCCGCGTAACCCTAGACTTTGTTCAAATTCCTGAGCTGCTAAGTGAAAGGTCAGTAGTGTAATAGAAAGGATTAAACTCTTTCTCATAAATGATATAAATAGTAGATTGAATTGTTTTTATCTAAACAATGAGTCTTTTGAAAAAACCTGCAGTACTCAAGATTTTATCGAGTTGATTTTATAGGTTAACTTACAAGTACTGAAATTTCGTTATTCTTGCATTCCAGAACTCCACCCTTGACTTCCACTGTGCAAAGCTTGTCGTCAGAAGTATCAAGTATCACTTGAGAACTCAAGGTATCTAGCGTTTTGGTATCATCAGCAACACGAATTTTAACAGTGCCCGGACCCAAAGCCGAAATTATTGGAGCGTGATCTTTCAAAATCTGAAATAAACCATCCCTTCCAGGCAATTGCACGGAGCTCACTTCGCCTTTGAATAATACCGCCTCTGGTGTGATTACTTCTAAGTACATACAGAATGCGATTAGGCTTCAGCCAACATTTTCTCTCCTGCTTCTATAACCTCTTCAATGTTTCCTTTTAGGTTGAATGCAGCCTCAGGATATTGATCCAGCTCTCCATCAAGAATCATATTGAATCCTTTGATAGTATCTTTTATATCGACAAGAACTCCTTGCAGACCGGTAAATTGTTCTGCAACGTGGAATGGCTGAGAGAGGAATCTTGCAACACGCCGAGCGCGCGAAACTACTAACTTGTCTTCTTCTGACAACTCTTCCATACCCAAAATAGCAATGATATCCTGAAGTTCTTTATAACGCTGGAGGGTTTCTTTTACACGCTGTGCCGCATCATAGTGCTCTTGACCTACTATGTCCGCCGTCAAAATACGAGAAGTAGAATCAAGTGGGTCAACCGCAGGGTAGATGCCCTGCTCCGCAATTTTACGTGACAATACTGTTGTTGCATCCAAGTGAGCAAAGGTTGTTGCGGGAGCAGGATCAGTAAGATCATCTGCAGGTACGTATACCGCCTGTACAGATGTAATGGATCCATTCTTAGTTGAGGTAATACGCTCTTGCATTGCACCCATCTCAGAGGCCAGAGTTGGCTGGTAACCTACCGCAGAAGGCATTCGACCTAGAAGTGCTGATACCTCTGAACCAGCTTGCGTGAAACGGAAGATATTGTCAACAAAGAAAAGGATGTCTTTACCTTGACCGTCGCCCTCACCATCACGGAAGTACTCTGCCAATGTCAATCCTGAAAGCGCTACGCGTGCACGTGCACCAGGGGGTTCATTCATTTGACCAAACACGAAGGTTGCTTTAGAGTCCTTCATCAACTCTTTATCTACTTTACTTAAATCCCAACCGCCTTCTTCCATAGCCTGCATGAAATCGTCTCCGTATTTAATAATGCCTGATTCAAGCATCTCACGCATTAGGTCATTACCCTCACGAGTGCGTTCACCCACACCGGCAAAAACAGAAAGACCACCATGGCCTTTTGCAATGTTATTAATCAATTCCTGAATCAATACGGTTTTACCAACACCAGCACCACCAAAAAGCCCAATCTTACCCCCTTTAGCATAAGGCTCAATGAGGTCAATCACTTTAATCCCTGTAAATAGAACCTCCGTAGACGTACTTAATTCCTCAAATGCAGGTGGTTGTCGGTGAATTGGTAATCCTTTCGATCTATCAATACTGCCTATACCATCAATATCTTCACCTACCACGTTAAATACGCGCCCATAGATTTGGTCTCCAATAGGCATCGTAATAGCCGAACCCTTTGCAACAACAACCTGATCTCGTTGGCAACCATCCAAGGAATCCATAGATACTGCTCTAACAGTATCTTGACCAACGTGCTTTTGCACCTCAAGAATTACTGCTTGGCCGTTTGATTTTGTTACTTCAAGAGCTTCATAGATTTTCGGAAGCTCTCCTGACGCGCCCTCAAAGCGAACGTCCACTACTGGACCGATAATTTGAGCGATTTTACCAATTAAGTGAGACATATTATTTTCTTATTTTTTTAAGATGTCACAAAAGTAATTTACAGATTTATTTCAGACAACTCTCAAATGAGCTAACTCATGTGGCTGGAAGCAGTTATTAACATGTTACTAACAATAATCAATTCGAAGAATCCTTTTCTCACTAACTATAAGTGTTTATTCATCCTCATTTCATATTGTGTATTCGCTTGTAAAATCCAATGGAATTCAACTATTTTCGATATTATGAATTGGGTAACTACAATTGGAATCGTGGCGGCCGTACTTACTACCTCGGCATTCGTACCTCAAGCATTCAAAACCATTAGAATGCGTCAAACCAAGGACCTCAGCTTAACCATGTACATTATGATGTTTACTGGTCAACTGGGCTGGTTAATCTATGGCATATATCTGAAGGACTTCCCACTCATACTTGCTAATATCATTGGAAGCAGTTTATCGGGCACCATTTTAGCGTTTAAACTTTTGCTTAAAGAATAATTCAAATCAAGTAGTTGGCACAAACTTTGACCTATTGGGGAACAAAATTCGGCATTATTCCTTATTTGAATAATAAACCACCTTAATTATGAAAAAATGGCTTGCCCTATTAGGACTAGCATTTACCCTGAACTCCCATGCGCAAAATGTTACTCTCAGCGGATATATTCGTGATGCTGGCAGTGGAGAGGAACTTATTAATGCCTCAATAACGAATGAAAATCGTCAAGGAACCGTAACGAATATTTATGGCTTTTATTCTTTAACTATTCCTGCGGGAAAATATGTTTTTACCGTCAGTTATATTGGTTATGAACCTATCGAAAAAACCCTAACCATCACGGGAAGTCAGACACTTGACTTTGAACTAAGAGAATCGACAAATCAACTAGATGAGGTACAAGTAACTGCGAAAAAATTAGATGATAACCTAAACACCACGGAAATGTCAACTACCCAGTTGACAGCTAAACAAATCAAAGCCATTCCTCAATTTCTTGGAGAGTTTGACGTTATTCGATCAATTACGTTGCTTCCTGGAGTTACTACCGTAGGAGAGGGCGCCAGCGGTTTTAATGTTCGTGGGGGAAAAACAGATCAGAACTTAATCCTTTTGGACCAGGCCCCCGTTTACAATAGTTCACATATTTTTGGATTCTTTTCTATTTTTAATGGCGATGCTGTTCGTGACTTGAAATTATATAAAGGCGGAATTCCTGCACCTTATGGCGGTAGACTTTCATCCGTTTTGGATGTACATCAAAAAGAGGGAAACAACAAAAAATTTGCAGGAACCATGGGTTTAGGCCTTTTATCTTCCCGCCTAATGCTTGAAGGACCTATTGTAAAGGATAAAGCAAGTTTCATGATTGCAGGGAGAAGATCTTATCAAGATATATTACTCAAAGCTAGTCCAAACGATGATTTGAATTCAATCATTGCCAACTTTTATGACTTAAATGCAAAAGTTAATTATAAATTCAACGACAAGAGTAGACTATTCCTTAGCGCGTATTATGGAAAAGATGCATTTGGTATACCGGGCTTAGTTAAGTTTGATTGGGGTAACCTTGGATTGACTGGACGATGGAATTACCTCATTACTGACAAATTATTCCTTAATGTAAGTACAATATATTCCGATTATGACTATGCCATCGGTTTTGATTTTCCTCAGGCCATCATCGACAACATTGCCTACATCAAAAACCAGAGCAACAAAGTCGCTTTTAATTGGTTTCCGAATGCTAAACTGCAAGTCAATTATGGATTAGAATTAACTGCTTATAATTTTGAACCCTTCTCTACTACACTGGACTACCTGGATAGCAACCTTATTGATATCAATATTGAACTCCAAAATGAATATGCCTTAGAGCCATCATTATTCATTGAAGAAAATTGGAAAATTAATAATCGATTAACTATTCGTGCTGGTCTTCGTTATAGTTCGTTTTATAATTTAGGTGCTCGTAACATTGTAAATTACAATCCTACCACAAATGGTACCGTGAGAAATGATCTTATTACAGACACAACTAGTTATTTGTCCAATGAGATTATTAAATCTTTTACTGGACTTCAAGGGTTAGAACCTAGATTTGGAATAAATTATAAATCATCAGAAAACACAGCGATAAAGGCGAGCTACAATAGAATGCGCCAATACATTCATTTAATCTCGAATACAACTTCTTCACTTCCTATTGATACATGGCGTCCCGCGGGTAGTTATATCAATCCTGGAACGGCAGATCAAGTTGCATTGGGTTGGAACCGTAACTTCAATGCTGGTGAATGGCAATTGAGTGTCGAAACCTACTATAAAAGCATGCGTAATCTAGTAGATTTTAAAAATGGTGCACAACCTACTGGCGTTGATAATATTGAAGTGGCATTGATGACCGGACGTGGGAGAAGTTACGGCCTTGAAATGCAATTGGATAAAAAAATAGGTCGATTAACTGGCTGGTTAGCCTACACCTACAGTAGGTCTCAATTACAAGTTAATCTTGGAGCGACACCTGATGAATGGATAAATCTTGGAGAATGGTACTCCGCCGCTCAAGACAAACCACATGATGTAGCGATTGTTGCCGCATACGCATGGAAACCTAATATTAGCTTTTCTGGCTCTTTCATTTATCAGACCGGAAAACCTTACACCTACCCAGAGGCAAAAAGTGAATTTGAAGGTATCATTTATCCATTCGCGCTGAGCCGCAATAATAGTAGAACACCTGCCTATCATCGCTTAGATTTAAGCATAGACATTGCAATTCCAAATAAGAAAAACCGTGATTGGAAAGGTAGTTGGAATTTTGGTGTATACAATACCTATGGACGCAATAATGCCTTTAGTATATACTTTGAGGAAGAATTAGACGCCACTGGCAATCCAACTGGACAAACAAGAGCCACGCAACTTTCCATATTTGGAGCTGCCATTCCAACAATTACCTATAACCTTGACTTTTAAGACATGAAGAACTCAGCCCTATTTAGTTTTTTAGCAATCCTATTCATCTCATGTCGAACGGATGTTACTGAGAAAGTAAAAACTGATGTCTATGATGGTGCCTCTTTAATTTCAGTTAGTGGTGCGGTGACCGACCTTATGAGCCAAGGTACATATTTAAATCTCTCAATCAGTTCGCCGTACCTAGAAACTTCCGATGCTGCAAGTATTTCTGGTGCCATTGTTGAGGTATATGAAAATGATATTTTGGTTAGCACCTTGAGCGAAGTGGCACCTGGACGATATGAAGATTCAACTCTGCTAGCTGTTATTGGAAACGGATATCGATTACTTATCGATGTGCCCAGCGGTTATGGCAATGCAACTGGTCTGTGGGAAAGTAAAACAGATATTGTAAATACTCCTTTTACATTATTAAGCCCTATGTTTCAGATCATGGAAGATGACAGTAGCTGGATAGATTTCAGAACAGGAGACTCCGTATATTTTGCAGATGCCGATTCATGTTTTTACAGTCCTTATGCAATATGGAACGATCCCATTGGAAGAGGTAATGCATACTGGATTAAAAACTATTGGACGACTAAAATATATGCTCCTAACGGTTTTACCGGACCGTTATTTCCTCAGGCTACAGAAAAAAGTCTGAATTCAAGTATCAATATTTTCAATGATGACCTTTACGTTGAGGGCACTCAAGTAAGCCGTTTCAATTTTGTTGGGCCGCCGTATACTGTATTCCGTGATACACTCATTAGTCTGACTTATGAGACACGAACAATAAGTACAGGCATGTACGATTATCTATTAATTATGTTTAACAATATTAATGGTGGGGGATTATTTAGTGTCCCCTTCAGTCCACAAATTGGAAATATTCATCGCCAAGATGATACAACTGTTTTTGGATTAGGGTATTTTTATGCAACTTCAGTTAGATTTGATAGTGTAACCTTATCTCACCCATTCTAATGGATAAAATACACTGGGCCAGCCAATGGCTGGCCAGCCAAAATATTGATGAGCCCTATATTGAGTGGATAGCACTTGGAATAGACTTCCTTGTATTGGGATTACTTTCCTTAATTGCCGACTTTTTATCGCGCCGTATTCTAGTCAGCATTATTCATGCTGCTGTTAAACGAACAAAAGCTACTTGGGATGATTACTTTTTTAAGCAAAAAGTTTTTAAAGGAGTAGCACATCTGGTACCTGCAATAATAGTGCATAACAGTCTCAGCTATGTTTTAAGCGACGTGCCACGAATGATTCCCGTTTTGGAAAAAATGGTAGTTGGCTACATTATCGTCCTATTGGTAACTTTGGTTAATAGAACCCTACGTGCCTTAGAAAATTGGCTAAGTCAGAATGAGAAGTATACGAACACACCCGTTCGGACGATTTCACAAGTAGTCCGTTTACTTGCTTTTTTTGGAGCAGCAGTCGCCTTTATTTCAATTATCACCGGAACATCTGCTGGAGCTATACTCGGGGCCTTTGCCGGGACAACAGCCATACTTATTTTAGTATTTCAAGACAGCATAAAAGGTCTTTTGGCCAATTTCCAAATACATATGTATGATCTAGTGAAAGTAGGCGATTGGATTACTTTTTCGAAATACAGTGTGGATGGAGATGTACTCAGTATTGACCTCACCACAATAAAAATTCAAAACTTTGACAAAACGGTGAGCACCGTTCCGGCTACAGCATTTGTGCAAGACAGTTTTGTCAATTGGCGTGGAATGTCTGAAAGTGGTGCTAGACGCATCAAGCGCAATATCAACATTGATATTACCTCTATTCGCCATTTAGACAAAGATTTAATGGATGCCTTAATGGAAATAGACCTCATTAAACCGTTCTTGGTCGATCGTCAAAAAGAAATAGACGACTCCAATTCGAAAAAGAAATCTCAGGGTACTAGTTTACTCAATGGTCGACGACAAACTAATATCGGTTTATATAGAAAGTATATTGAATTTTATTTAACAAACCATGCTGGTATCAATAATGAATTCACCCTAATGGTTCGTCAATTACAACCAACTACTGAAGGTATTCCGGTGGAGGTATATTGCTTTACAGCAACAACAGAATGGTCACTTTACGAAGGTATAATGTCTGATATCTTTGACCATCTCTATGCAGCTACAAAGCACTTTGATTTATCCCTCTATCAGAGACCTACCGGTGCGGATATAAGACAAATTCAAGCAGACTAACATGCACTCGAACGCTGCGTAAAGAAGAATTAATCGGCGCAGGAAGTTCTATACTTCCGTTTCTTCCATATAACTTTCAATGGGCTCACATGTACAGATTAGGTTTCGGTCTCCGTAAGCGTCATCTACTCGACGAACTGATGGCCAAAACTTATTTTCACTAATAAAGGATAGTGGAAAAGCTGCTTTGGCTCGGGAGTATGGGAAGTCCCATTTATCGCTACAAATCATATTTTGGGTATGTGGCGCATTCTTCAAAACATTATTCATAGTCTCCGCTCGACTATCCTCAATTTCTAAAATCTCAGAACGAATACTTAGCATTGCATCACAAAAACGGTCCAGCTCAGCTATACCTTCACTTTCTGTAGGCTCCACCATAACGGTTCCCGCGACCGGAAAGCTTACCGTAGGTGCATGGAATCCATAATCCATTAATCGTTTAGCAATATCGGTTACCTCAACCCCTGCGTTACGCTTAAATGGTCGACAATCTAAAATCATCTCATGTGCGCATCGATTATTCTCACCCATGTATAGAACATCAAATGAACCGGCAAGTCGCTCTTTTATATAATTCGCGTTGAGAATAGCATATTTCGTACTATCCGTAAGTCCTTTACTGCCCAACATTTTGATATACGCATAAGAAATCATAAGAATCAGTGCAGATCCCCAAGGAGCAGCAGAAATACTCGAAATTCCTTGCACACCACCCATTTCTATAACGTCATGTTTTGGCAAGAAAGGAGCTAAATGTGCGGCGCAGCAAATAGGCCCCATTCCAGGTCCTCCTCCGCCATGTGGAATCGCAAAGGTTTTGTGTAAATTCAAATGACAAACGTCTGCACCTATGATTCCTGGAGAAGTCAAACCCACCTGAGCATTCATATTCGCTCCATCCATATAAACTTGACCGCCATGACTATGAATAATACTCGTAATCTCCTTTACGTTGGCTTCAAATACGCCGTGGGTTGACGGGTAGGTAATCATTAGTGCACTTAAGTTATCACTGTATTGTTCCGCCTTAGAACGAAGGTCTTCCACATCAATGTTACCTTTTTCGTCACATGCTACCACTACCACTTTCATACCAGCCATTACGGCCGAGGCTGGATTCGTACCGTGTGCCGACGATGGAATCAGTGCTATATTTCTGTGGTCGTCATCGTTTGCGTGATGGTAAGCGCGAATGACCATTAAACCCGCATATTCTCCTTGAGCACCAGAATTAGGTTGTAAGGACGTTGCCGCAAAACCTGTGATTTCCGATAAATCTTTTTCAAGCGCCTTAATTACTTCAATATAGCCAGCAGCCTGATTGACAGGTACAAATGGATGCAGACTATTCCATGCAGCATTAGATAATGGTATCATTTCGGAGGCCGCATTTAGTTTCATGGTACAGGATCCCAAAGAAATCATGCTGTGATTCAAAGCCAAATCTTTTCGCTCAAGCGTTTTCAAGTAACGCATCATATCTGTCTCACTGCGGTAACTATGAAATACTTCGTTAGTCATAAATGCTGTGGAGCGGGACAATGACGAAGGAATCGCCGTCTGCAAATCATCCATGGCAATTTCTTTAACCTGCTCTGCCTTGGCAAAAATTGCAATGATTTCGGCAACATCTGAATCGGTAGTTGTTTCATTCAATGAGATTCCCACTGATTTTGAATCAAAGTAGCGAAAATTAATTTCAGCATCCTCCGCCAAGGTTCTCAACTCAGAAGCATCACTTGAACTAAGGTGAATTTTCAGCGTATCAAAGAAGAATTCATTAGATTGTTCAAGATTCATTCCCTTCAAAGCAGCATTCAAAGTTGCTGCCTTTAAATGAATGGATTCAGCAATATCTATTAATCCTTCTGGTCCATGATATACTCCGTAAGCTCCTGCCATGACTGCAAGTAAAACCTGAGCAGTACAGATATTTGATGTTGCTTTATCACGCTTAATATGTTGCTCACGAGTCTGTAATGCCATGCGCAAGGCAGGATTGCCGTCGGTATCAATGGTACGACCAATAATACGACCTGGGATGTGACGCTTATAACTTTCTTTTGTCGCGTAATAAGCTGCGTGAGGACCACCATATCCTAATGGAATTCCGAAACGCTGCGTAGAACCGACTACAGCATCAGCTCCCCATTCTCCTGGGGGTGTGAGCAATGTCAATGACAATAAATCTGCCGCCACAACAAGCTGTACTTCCGCCTCGTTGCAGTATGCAGCAAAAGCGCGATAATCTTCTACCGAACCATTTGCATTAGGGTACTGAACCATAGCACCGAAGAATTCTTCCGTAGGTTCAAACGTTTTATAATCACCAAAAACTAATTCAACTCCAATAGGCTCTGTTCTAGTTTTTAGTAGCGCAATACTCTGCGGAAAGGTGTTATTGTCAACAAAGAATTTGTTAGCACCGGCTTTTTTCTTAGCACGTGGCATGGCTCCGTGGAACATGCTCATAGCCTCGGCAACTGCCGTGGCTTCATCTAATAAAGAGGCATTGGCAAGCTCCATGCCCGTGAGGTCCACTACCACGGTTTGATAGTTCATTAAAGCTTCCAATCTGCCTTGTGCAATTTCAGCTTGATAGGGTGTGTAAGCGGTATACCAACCTGGATTTTCTAAAATATTTCGCTGAATCACCCCTGGAAGCACAGTAGGATGGTATCCCATTCCTATGTATGTTTTAAACATAGAATTCATTTCGCCCAAAGCTGAAATGTGGGCACTAAATTCAGCCTCGGTCATTGCTTCACTTAATTCTAAATGGTTCTCTGCTCGAATGGCAGCAGGTACCGTTTGGTTGATAAGGGTATCAATAGAATCCACACCTATAGTAGACAACATTTGATCAACATCTACAGCTTTCGGTCCGATGTGGCGGTAGGCAAATGAATTGCGCTTCATATTAGGGTTGGTTTTAATACTATAAAAATACTATATACATAGGATAAGTGACGTATTTTTAACACCTAAGAATGCAAAGAAGTTTCAACGGTTTTATAAACAATTTTGCAGGTTTTTTACGCCTCTTTGTATATGCTAACTTTTGGGTTGCAGGGGCTGTTTACGCATTAACTCGTGTTACAGAAATCTTAATTGATGCCCACCAACATAGCCTAGCATTATTAAATGCAGCGGGCACTCTAGTTGTCTATGGTTTTGCTAGATATTTCGAAGGTCCTTCCGGGAGTGAAAAAACCTCGAAAATAACAGCTTGGCGTCAACAAATGCCTAACCTTACAAAGCTTAGTATTTTAGGTGGTGCCACGTTCTCTATTATCGAATTAGTTCAAATAGGATCAAAAAGCCTTTTCCTCTACTATGTCATTGGGGCCGCTGTCGCCATGTTGTACCCATTACCTTGGATTATGAAGAATAAAGGAGGTGGCCTGCGCTCAGTACCAGGATTAAAGCTTTTCATAATTTCCTTTGTTTGGGCATATAGTACTGGATTTGTGCCCGCAATTTGGAATGGTTACAATGGCTGGCCTTTGCTTTTAGAACGGTTCTTTTGGACCATGGCATGTACGATTCCTTTTGATGTTCGGGATATAAAACTCGACGCCGAAAGCATCAAAACATTACCCCATATAATAGGGCCAAAAAATAGTATATACCTAGCGCATGCCGCATTATGGATGAGCTTTTTTATACTTGTAGTGGTCTTGGGAATGCCAATGGTCAGCACATTCACACTCTTCTTATTCTTTGCGACAATAATAATTGTCGCTAGACCCGAAATGGGAGATCTATACTACAGTTTTCTAATTGAAGGTTTGCCATGGTTCTTATTGGGCTTAGTACTGCTTTTACCATACCTTTAAGCACCCATAATAAAACGATGAACATACTTAACCCGCATTATGCACAGGAATTAGACGCTAATGATTCATTGGCTCACTTCCGTCAAGAATTTCACCTGCCTGTGATTAACGGTAAGCAAACACTCTATTTTACGGGCAACAGCCTGGGATTAATGCCAAAATTGGCTGAAAAATACGTGAGTGAAGAGCTTGAGGATTGGAAAAAAATGGGTGTAGAAGGACATATAAATGCGCGTCGTCCTTGGATGCCGTACCACGAATTCTTCTCGGAAAGTCTAGCGAAACTCGTCGGCGCCAAGCCTGAGGAAGTAGTAGTGATGGGTTCACTGACCAATAATCTCCATCTTTTGATGGTAAGCTTCTTTCGACCGGAAGGAAAACGTACGAAAATACTGTGTGAAGCCAAAGCCTTCCCATCAGACCAATATGCTTTGGCATCTCAGCTAAGATACCACGGATTAGACCCTAAGGAACACCTCGTTGAAGTTGGTCCTCGAGAGGGCGAACACCATATTCGCATGGAGGACATTATAGCCGCTATTAATAATCACGGTGAAGAAATTGCCGTGATGATGATTGGAGGGGTAAACTACTATACTGGCCAAGTCATGGATATGAAAAATCTGACCGCCTCTGCCCAAGATAGAGGTATAATGGTCGGTTGGGATTTAGCTCATGGTGCAGGCAACATCAAAATCAAATTGCACGATTGGAACGTGGATTTTGCCGCATGGTGCCATTATAAATACATCAACTCCGGTCCTGGCGCAACAGCGGGTTATTTTGTGCACGAACGCCACCACGGTAAGACGGGTATTCCTCGTTTTGAAGGATGGTGGGGGCACGATAAACAAACGCGTTTCGAAATGCCAAAGACTTTCAAACCTATTCCTACCGCAGAAGCTTGGCAGTTGTCTAACGCACCAGTAATGGCAATGGCACCGCTTCGGGCAAGCCTAGATTTATTCGACAAGGCAGAGTTAGGAAGATTACTCGAAAAGAGTAAAAAACTAACGGGCTATTTGCAGGAAGTACTGGAATACGTATCGGAAGAATCTGGTAGTAATTTTGAAATCATCACTCCACGCAATGAGCGTGGGGCACAAATTTCTTTGCTTGTTCACGGCTATGGAAAACCCTTATTTGACTACCTTATGGAGCATGGTGTTATCGCCGATTGGCGCGAACCTAATGTTATTCGTATGGCACCGGTTCCGCTCTACAACAATTTTGAAGATATCAGGGCCTTTGGTGTAATCTTATTGAACTACCTTAAAGCACAGCAAACATGAAAAAAGTAATCATAGTTGGTGCCGGTTTGGCAGGGTCGTATATGGCTTATGCCATGGGTAAAAAAGGATATAATGTGCAGGTATTTGAAAAGAGAACGGATCCACGGAAAATGAGATATAATTCAGGACGCTCTATCAACCTTGTGGTGAGTCACAGGGGTTGGACGGCACTAGCCTATGCCGGGATTGAAGAAGAAATTCGCAAGATTGTGGTACCGGCTTACGGCCGTCAGATTCACGATTTAGAAGGCAATGAAAGCTACTTTGCTTATAGCATTAATAATAAAGCCATCCACAGTATCAGCCGTGGTGAATTCAATAAAACTTTGGTGGAATTGGCCGAGGCGTTGCCGAACGTAAGCATCACTTTTGACGCCTTTTGTGAATACGTAAACTTCAACACCGGGACAGTTTTCATGAAACAAGGCGAACAACACAATGCATATTCAGCGGATTTGATTGTTGGTGGTGACGGAACAGGTTCTTCCGTAAGGGGCGCGTTAATGAAGCAACCGCGTTTCAACTACAGTCAAGATTTTATCGACAGTGGATACAAGGAAGTTCACATTCCTCCTAGAAAAGATGGCAAACCTCAACTCAATATTGATGCCCTACACATTTGGCCGCGCCGCGAATTCATGCTGATGGGATTAGCCAATAAAGACAACGGTTTTACCGGGACGGTATTCGCCCCGTTTAACGGTGAATATGGCTTGGACAACCTGAGCACAGGTCAGGACGGCATAAGATATTTCGAGAAGTATTTCAAAGATGCTATTCCACTTATTCCAAATCTAGAGGAACAGTGGGAAAGCAATCCAACCTCTGCTCTGGCTTGTATTCGTTGCAATCCGTACCATTGGGGCACCAACACCATGCTAATTGGCGATGCTGCACATGCTACGGTTCCCTTCTATGGAGAAGGCATGAATGGATCACTGGAGGATGTTCATGTGTTCTTAGAGCTGCTCGATGAGCACGGTGATTCCAATATGGAAAAAGTGCTAGAAACCTACACAGAAAAACGCGTACCGGCAGGTAATGCTTTAGTAGACTTAAGTTTAAGAAACTTCATCGAAATGCGCGACCTCGTAGCCAATCCATATTTCCAATTGCGTAAAAAAATAGAGCGTAAAGTTCAAACTAATCATCCAGACAAATGGACGCCGCTTTACACCCTGGTTAAGTTCACCAACATCCCCTACCACGAAGCCAAAGCCGAGGGCGAGCGTCACGATCGCATCATGCAACAAATCTTGGCAATTGATGATATTGAAGACCGCTGGGACAGCAAAGAGATAGAAAAAGAGGTGCTAAGGCTATTCGAATCAATCGTTTAAAAACGAACCCCGCCGGTGTGAATCCACACCACTTTTCCTTCTAAGTTCGTCCGTTGCAAATAGGCCCACACCTTGGCATTGTAATTTGGTTCCAAAGGTATTCCTGTGGCCTGCTCAAACATCTCGGCGTTCTCGATTAAAGCAGGTGACCATTTTCCAAAACCACCGAAATGAACTTCATCTTCCCAGTGAAGGACGATTTGTTTTAGTGAGGCCTGCTGCTCCACTTTAGCTCGTTCCTTAAGAGCGCCTTTGACAGCACTGATGACGTGAATGCGAGTTTTGCAGAGATATGGCATGGCAGCAAGAATGCCCAAAACTGTAGTTCCTGTACCTGAAGCTAGAACCAAATGATCGGGGTCATGGACCAATTCTTTCCAAATTTCACCACAGCCTTCAAGAGCATGCAATCCTGCGCCTCCTTCCGGAAGTAACCTTCCTTCGTAGCCTATCCAACCTTGTTTTCGCAGAGACCTGTACGCACTACGAGAAATGAATTCCAAGATCATTCCCTGTGAATGACAATAGGCGAGCAGGCCATTGCTCGTAGCATCTAGTTCTTCGCCACGCACCACACCCATAATAGGGTGTCCAAAGTACTTGGCAGCAAAAGCTGCAGCAGGTAAATGATTGCTAAAAGCGCCACCAAAGGTCGTGATGGGTTCTTTGGTACCTAGCATTTGAAAAAAACCTTGGAGTTTACGCCACTTGTTACCAGAGACGACGGGGTGGATAAGATCGTCGCGTTTAATCCATAAATCGCAACCCTCGAAGTTTAACTTTTCTAGTGGTGAGGGCAGCATAAAAGGAAATTGATCTGATTTCATAGTGTACAAAGGTACAGTGATGTAAATTTGAGCAGACCCAAATGCTGCAGATTACGATGTTTAAAAAGGAATTGGACCCGGAGGATTTTTATAAAACAGAACAAGGGTATATCGTGTTTACTGAAAAGTACCATATAAAGCGTGGCTATTGCTGTCAAAATGGATGTAAACATTGTCCTTATGGTTACGACAAAAGAACTCACAGAGTAAATAAAAAATAACATGACTACTTTTCAAGAAATGATTGCCGCAGGTATTCCTGCAATATTGCCGCCAAAGAGAAGAATAAGTAAAGAAGTAAATCGAGCGCCAAAACGCAAGGATATTTTGACAGAAAAAGAAAAGCGATTAGCATTAGAAAATGCGCTTCGTTATTTTCCAAAGGATTGGCATAAGGAATTAGCTTTTGAGTTTTTGACAGAACTAAAAGACTATGGACGTATTTACATGTATCGGTTCAAGCCTTCTTACCCAATGTACGCGCGCGGAATTGACAAATATCCTTGTAAAACACCTCAGGCGGCTGCTATTATGTTAATGATACAAAATAATCTAGACCCGGCGGTAGCGCAACATCCTGAGGAGCTTATTACCTACGGTGGGAATGGTGCTGTATTTCAGAACTGGGCTCAATACCTCGTAACAATGAAATACCTCAGCGAGATGACTGAGGAACAGACTTTGCATATGTACAGCGGTCATCCTATGGGTTTATTCCCTTCTACTAAAGACGCACCGCGCGTGGTTGTGACGAACGGAATGATGATTCCTAATTATAGTAGTCCGGACGATTGGGAAAAATTCAACGCTTTAGGTGTCACCCAATATGGTCAGATGACTGCAGGTTCCTACATGTATATTGGCCCACAGGGTATCGTTCACGGAACTACTATAACAGTATTGAATGCAGCACGAATGAAATCTAGTGGTAAACCAGAGGGGAAATTATTCGTCACCGCAGGTTTAGGAGGTATGTCAGGTGCGCAGCCTAAAGCAGGGAATATTGCCGGGGTAGTTAGCATTACAGCAGAGATTAACCCAAAAGCAGCCTATAAGCGTTACGAACAAGGATGGGTAGACGAAATCACCTCCAGTGTAGATAGGGCTATTGACCTTGCTCTAGAATTTCAAGCACAAAAATTAGCAAGGAGCATCGCATACATCGGCAATATTGTGGATTTATGGGAGCGTATGGTTGAGCGTAATATCAACGTTGACTTAGGCTCGGATCAAACGTCTCTGCATAACCCTTGGGCAGGTGGCTATTATCCTTTAGGCTTGAGCTACGAAGAGTCTAACAAAATGATGGCTCATAACCCAGAGGATTTTAAAACACGTATTCAGCAAACCTTGAAAAGGCACGTTAAGGCAGTCAATACCTTAGTGGAAAAAGGTATGTATTTCTTTGATTACGGAAATGCGTTTTTACTTGAAAGCTCACGTGCCGGTGCAGAAATCATGGCCGAAGATGGTGAGCAATTCCGCTATCCGTCTTATGTTCAAGATATCATGGGGCCTATGTGCTTCGACTACGGTTTTGGTCCATTCCGATGGGTATGTGCTAGTGACGATATCGCTGATTTAGATAAAACAGATGCGATTGCCAGGGATGTTTTAGAAAGGTTAATGAACGAGGCACCAAAAGAAATACGCCAACAGATGGCTGATAATATTCGTTGGATTAAGGGCGCCAAGAAAAATAAATTAGTCGTCGGCTCACACGCTCGTATTCTGTATGCCGATAGCGAAGGTCGTATTGAAATTGCTCGTGCTTTTAATAAAGCCATAGCCGCAGGTAAGATAGGCCCTATAATCTTAGGACGAGACCACCATGACGTAAGTGGGACTGATAGTCCTTACCGAGAAACATCCAACATATATGATGGCTCCAGCTTTACTGCGGATATGGCCATTCAAAATGTTATTGGTGATAGTTTCCGAGGAGCTACTTGGGTTAGTATTCATAACGGCGGAGGCGTCGGGTGGGGTGAAGTAATCAACGGCGGTTTCGGAATGCTGCTTGATGGTTCTGATGCGGCAGAGTACAAATTAGAAAACATGCTCCTTTATGATGTCAACAATGGAATCGCTAGAAGGTCGTGGGCAAGAAATAAAGAAGCTATATTCGCTATCGAGCGCGAGATGAAATTAAGATCTAATTTAAGGGTGACCGTACCGAATCTCGTTGATGAAGACGTTCTAAACAAATTAGGATTTAAATGAAAAAGTTTTTTTTAGCTGCTCTAGGCCTCTCTATTATGGCTGCTTGCTCCCAGCCGACTACGGTAGAAAATACTGCAAGCGGCATGCGCCTTGCTTACGTTCGTATCGATTCTTTACAGAGTCAGTATCATTACTTTGAAGAATTGGCCCAAGAGCTAATTGAAGAAGAAAAAATACTCCTTAAGGACTTACAGCGTCGTCAACAAACAATGCAAGAGAACATCGCCCTTTACCAACAAGAAGCGCCTAAAATGAGTGCACGTCAGCGTGAAGCAAACGAGGCAGACCTAATGCGCGTTCAACAGCAATACTTAGAAGTAGAGCAAGCAGCACAAACCCAACTCATAAAGAAACAGCAGGACCTCACCAAAATGATGCGTGAGGACATGGATAAAGCCATCGCTGTACTAAAAGACGAGCTCAACCTCGATTTCATTCTCCTCTATGAAGAAGGCGGACAAATTATTTATGCCAATACAGATTTCGACATAACCGAACGAATGGTAAAGATGCTCAACAAAAATCGTGAAACACCTCTTGAAGGAGCGGTGGATAGCGCAAAAGGGGAATAAAATTTTCAATCCTAAAAAAAAAGGCCCAAACCTGGTTTTGTGATAAAAGAATATTTATAAATAATATCGGAAGCCAAAAGCGCCACCTATGCTGTAAGGGACTTCACTGAGACCAACGTCAAGCTTATTTATCGGTAGTGCCGCTAATCGGAACTCACCTCGCGCAATAAAGACTAGGTTATCTATAATGGTAAACTCATTACCTAATGCAAAACCTATTGTACCGTTAGTTCCTTTATGATATTTTGTTGTAGACCCACGTTGATACATGGTTCCCAATACACCTGCAACATCGTCATCCTGAAAGTCAACTCCTTGAATAGGCGCATCTTCTCCTATCCAATTACGATAAATCTTCTGATAAAAAATCAAGTCGTAGGATGGGATTACCTGTAATGCCCAAGACTCTGTCATCTGCGTATGAAATATCATTTGAAGTGGAATATTTATGGCATATATATCAGTTCTAGCGGCGTAAGATCCAATGGAGCTTGGTTGAACCGCCGCGTTTTGATTGAAAACCTCGAAGCCATTCGTTATAAATCCACCTTGATCGGTAACAAATCCAATTCCCAGATGAAAAATGGCTGTTAACTCATAATAAGAGATGATTCCGTATCGATGACTTAAAACGCCAGAAGCAACATTACTATTTAATGTATAAATTTCATTACCGTCTATCTGCGGTTCATACAATGCAAGTCGCCTTGATGAAAATGATGGCGCATAAATTCCTGCTATTGAAAAACGTGTATCGCTAATATCACTATCGGTGAAATATTCAATAGTGTTCTCTTTCTGACCGTAAGCATAAACGCTTAGTCCAAACGTGAAAATAATTATCAACTTATTCATTAAACAAAATGGTTCGGCCAATCGGCTAATACTTTATCGATTCCCTCTGGATTTTTCCCGCCAGCAGTTGCAAAAGCAGGTTGTCCTCCTCCTCCTCCTTGAATATGTTTGGCGAGGGCATTAACCGCATTACCTGCATGCCATCCTTTGGCAACCAAATCATCACTCACACCAATGCTGACAGTTACTTTTGCTTCTGAAACATTTCCAATAATTACAAGGGTATTTGGTGAAGATTTTAGCTTAAATACTATGTCTTTCGTACTTCCAGGATTTAGGGTTGTTCGCGCTACGATAACCCGACTACCCTTATATTCAATAGCATCATTTTCCAAGTCACGAACTACATTCAATGCTATTTCTTTACGTAGCAATTCAATTTCTTTCTGTGCTATTGTCTCTTTATTCTTTAGCAGCTGCACGGCAGCCGGAAAATCTTGCGGATTCTTCAGCACTTCCGCTGCAGTACGAAGTTTTTGAAGTTCTGCGTTTACATAGGCTACGGCTGCTTTGCCAGTTACTGCTTCGACTCTGCGTATTCCTGCAGCTACTGCACCTTCAGAGATAAATTTAAATAAGCCAATTGAGCCTGTAGCATCAACGTGAATTCCCCCGCAAAGCTCTATTGATGAACCAAACTTAATTGCCCTAACCGTATCACCATATTTTTCACCGAATAAAGCCATCGCACCCATATTCTTTGCCTCCGAAATTGGTATATTACGGTATTCATCAAGCGGGTAATTTGCTTGAATTCTTTCATTCACAATTGTCTCTATTTGATCCAATTGATCTTGATTGACTTTTTGATAGTGAGAAAAATCAAAACGGAGATCATTTGGACGAACCAAAGATCCCTTTTGCTCCACATGATTACCTAACACTTCTCGAAGCACTTCATGCAGCAAGTGAGTTGCACTGTGGTTTTTTGCCGTTGCACTCCGATTATTGACATTTATTTTAGCCTGCCATATACCCCCTAAATCTTTTGGTAGGTCATCGGTAAAATGAACAACCACCCCGTTCTCTTTCTTCGTATCCGTGACGGTTATGATTTGATGATTTTGAACAAGAGTACCTGTATCACCCACCTGACCTCCACCTTCAGGATAAAAAGGAGTCATGGAAAACACCAATTGGTAGAAGTCCTTTTTCTTAGTGCTCACTTTACGGTATTTTATTATACGAACTTCTGCCTCTACATAGTCGTAGCCTACAAATTCTTCTTTATCATACTCTTCCAACTCTATCCAATCTTGAGTACTAAGTTTTGTTGCGACACGAGAGCGCTCCTTTTGGTTAGACATCTCTGTTGTAAAGCTATCCATATCCACTTCGCGGTTGTTCTCTCGCATAATTAGTGCAGTGAGATCGATTGGAAAACCGTACGTATCGTATAACTCAAAAGCTCGTTTGCCGTCTAAGACTTTAACTTCGGCTGCTAAAAATTCTTCCAGCTTAGCCAAGCCTTGTGCCAAGGTTTTTAAGAAACTTTGTTCTTCTTCTTCAATGACCTTTTCTACAAGAGCTTGTTGCGCACTGATTTCTGGGAAAAATTCGCCCATCTCTTCTTCCAAGGTTGCTACTAATTGGTAGATGAAAGGAGATTTTAGGTTCAAATACGAATATCCATAACGAACGGCGCGTCTTAAAATACGGCGAATGACATAGCCTGCACCAGAGCTTGAAGGAAGCTGCCCGTCAGCAATGGAAAAAGCTACTGCCCTAAGATGGTCCACTATCACTCGATGGGCAATATCCGTTTCTTCAGAGGAGCCGTATTCAAATCCAGAAATTTTGGAAATTTTAGAAATTAAAGGTGTAAATACATCCGTATCGTAATTTGATTGCTTGTCTTGCAATGCCATACAAAGACGCTCAAAGCCCATTCCAGTATCGATATGTTGGGCTGGCAAGTTCTCCAAATCACCATTAGCGCGACGATTAAATTGCATAAAGACCAAATTCCATATTTCTACAACTTGAGGATGGTCTTGATTTACCAAAGATGCGCCACTTATTTTTTTCCTCTCACCCTCACCTCTTAGGTCAATATGAATCTCCGAACATGGGCCACAAGGTCCAACTTCTCCCATTTCCCAGAAATTATCTGCTTTTGATCCATTGAGAATACGATGCTTTGGCACAAATTTGCCCCACAACTCAGCCGCCTCGTCATCTCTCGGAAGGCCGTCTTTTGTATCTCCCTCAAAAACGGTAACGTATAATCGTTCCTTATCCAAACCATAAACGTTAGTCAATAAATCCCATGCCCAGCCAATCGCATCTGCTTTAAAATAATCGCCAATGGACCAATTTCCAAGCATTTCGAAAAGGGTATGATGATAAGTATCGTGGCCAACTTCATCTAAATCGTTGTGCTTTCCACTTACCCTCAAACATTTCTGAGTATCTGCGATTCTAGCATTCTTTGGGATTGCGTTTCCTAGAAAAAGGTCCTTGAATGGGTTCATACCCGCATTAATAAACATGAGTGTAGGGTCATCCTTATTGACCACTGGTGCTGAAGGTACAATATCGTGTCCTTTTGATTCGAAGTACTGTAAGAAAGTCCGGCGTATTTCTTTCGAGGTAGGCATATTGTGAATTCTCTTTTGGAGTGCTACAGTTAAGTGTTTATCAAATTTTGTTTCTTTATGGCACAATATTGGTATCAAAATGCGTCATAGCAAAAATAACGCACAAAACATGGCTAAAGTAAAATACACATATGATTCTAAAACACTGTCTTACAAAAAGATAGAACAGAATTGGAGGCAAAGAATTAAAAAGTTGGCTTTATTTGGCATCACATCAGCAGCATTTGGCTTCATTTTTTATACCGTGGCAGACCTCTGGCTTGAAAGTCCTAAAGAGCATAAAATGAAGCGTGAATTGGATAATATGGTTATTCAATATGACCTTATGAATGGAAAGTTAGAACAATTATCCAATGTGCTTCAAGAAATCGAAAAGCGTGACGATGAGATTTATAGAACCATTTTTGAAGCCGGCCCGATTCCTAAAGAAGTTCGTACAGCAGGATTTGGTGGTGCTAATCGGTATAAAAATCTAGAGGGATTTTCAAATTCTGAACTATTGATGGATACCCGTAAGAAATTAGATAAAGTCGCTAAACGGGCATATGTTCAAAGTAAAAGCTTCGATGATGTTGTGGAAATGGCGCGAAATAAAGAACAGATGTTGGCGTCCATTCCAGCTATACAACCCGTTGCAAATAAAGATTTAAAGCGTATGGCATCTGGCTTCGGTTATAGAATACATCCAATTTATAAAGTTCGCAAAATGCACTGGGGCACTGATTTCTCCGCACCAAAGGGAACCCCCATTTATGCAACAGGTGACGGTAAGGTCACCACCTGTAAACGCAGCCGTTCAGGTTACGGACGTCATATCGTCATAGACCATGGCTTTGGTTACCAAACTCTGTATGCTCACATGAATGAAATTGAAGCTAAAATAGGTCAAAAGGTAAAGCGTGGTGATTTGATAGGTTATGTAGGTTCCTCAGGTTCTTCAACTGCACCACATCTTCACTATGAAGTCATCAAAGATGGAAGAAAAATCAATCCGATTAATTATTTCTTCAATGACTTAAGTCCGGAACAATATGAAGAAATACTAAAGATTAGTTCACACTCCAATCAAAGTTTCGATTAATAAGCAATTGTTCATACCTTCATTTTATGAGTTATTTGCCTGATAAACTTTATTACTCAATTGGAGAAGTTGCTTCTCATTTTGGACTTAATACGTCAAATCTGCGCTATTGGGAACGTGAATTCAAACAACTAAAACCCAAAAAGAATTCCTCTGGTAAGCGCAAATACTCTAAAGAAGATATAGCAGTAATAAGCACTATTACTCATTTGGTAAAAAATCGTGGATTCACCATAGATGGTGCCAAAAAACACCTGAAAGAAGAAGGAAAAGCTGCTGTGCAAAAAGTTGAGGCACTCGAGAAATTAAGCTACATAAAATCAGAATTACAAAAAATATTGCGCACGATGCAAGCTGATTAATTCTTAAATGAATCAAAATGAAAAAATCAACAGTAACCTTACTTACTAGCATTGGAATCCTTGTTGTCATAGTTGGATGGGTTGTTAGGGCTTACAACGGACTAATTACCTTAGATGAAGAAACAAATGGAAAGTGGGCACAAGTTGAAAGTGCTTATCAGCGCCGAGCTGATCTTATCCCAAATCTTGTCAATACAGTCAAAGGTTATGCAGATTTTGAAAAAGAAACTCTCACTGGCGTAATTGAAGCACGCTCAAAGGCAACGGGAATTACCGTAGACGCTAATAACTTAAGCCCAGAGGCTATAACAAATTTTCAAGCAGCACAAAGTCAATTGGGTAGTGCATTATCTAGATTGCTAGTTACTGTGGAACGCTACCCAGATTTAAAGGCAAATCAAAATTTCTTAGGTCTACAAAGTCAATTAGAGGGAACTGAAAATCGTATTAAGATTGAACGTGATAGATTTAATACTAGCATCAAAAACTACAATTCAACTATTCGTAAATTTCCCAAGACGCTTATTGCGTCAAGGTTTGGATTTGAGAAAAAAGGCTACTTCGAAACAGATCAAGGGACTGAGAACGTACCAGATGTTTCTTTCTAATGAGTGATTATGTACGTTCGTTACTTTCTGATGAACAAGAGCAAAATTTAGTCGACGCGATTTCACAAGCAGAACTTCAGACATCTGGAGAAATTCGTATACATCTTGAAAAGTCAACTGGGAAATACTCGGCAGAAAATAGGGCCAGGTATTGGTTCGGAAAATTGAAAATGCACAAGACTGAGGAAAAAAACGGAGTTCTTTTTTACCTAGCAATTCAAGACCGCAAGCTTGCGCTATGGTCAGGAGAGGGAATCAATCAAAAAGTACCCGATAACTTTTGGCAAGAAATTGTTGATTTAATGATTACTGAGTTTAAAGAAGAGCATTTCTCAGAAGGACTTATTGCTGGTATTAAAATAACTGGTAAAGCCTTAGGTGAATTCTTTCCGAGAAAAAATGATGATATAGACGAATTGTCCAATGAAATATCTAAAGTTTAACCAATGAAATACTGGATAATATACTTGGTTATCCCTTTTGGGATGTTCGCACAAAATGCACAACATCTGTTAAATGCCCCAATACCTAATAAATTAGTATCCGATTTTAGCGATATTCTTTCACCACAAGAAGAGGTTTATCTTGAAAATTTGTTACTTGACTATGCAGATACTACCTCTACCCAAATCTCAATAGTTACCGTTGCTACAACAGGTGGTGACAATATCAATTTGATTACCGCAGAAATCGCCGCAAAATGGAAAATCGGACAAAAAGACAGAGACAATGGATGCCTCATTATGGTAGCCTCCGTTGACAGAGAAGTATCCATTCAAAATGGATATGGTCTTGAACCTTATCTAACAGATTTCACTACCAAACAGATTATTGAAACTGAAATTCTACCTTATTTCAAGCAGCAGGATTATTTCAATGGACTCCTTGTTGGAGCAAATTCGATTATTGAGGTTTTAAATGGCACCTATGATGGAAACGGCGGCAGATTGTCTGGAAGTAGTTCAGGAAAGAAAAATTTCGGAAAACTCATTATTCTTATCATTTTCATACTGATTTACTTAAGCCGTAATAGTAAAGTGGGTGGTAGTCGTAACGGAGAATTTAGGGTTTCACCACTGTGGTGGCTTCTCAGCTCTGGCGGGTACACAATGAGAGGCAGAGGTTATTCTACTGGTGGATATGGAAAAGGTGGTAGGTTTTCCAGTAGTGGTGGTTTCGGAGGTTTCGGTGGCGGTGATTTCGGCGGCGGTGGTGCATCCGGATCTTGGTAGTTGGGAAAAATATCCCCTAGCTATAATTCAACTAGGGGATACTTCAATACTTAAAATTCAAAGGTCAGACCAGTCATGATATTGAAAGTTGCCTGAGCGTAGTAGTAAGCAAAATCGCCCCACATATATCCGTTGGCAGCATATGAGGTATTGCCAAGGTTTCTGAACTCAACAAATCCTGTTACATTTGGATATTTACCATACCATGTATAAGAAGTACGTGCATTGATGACATGATAAGCGGGTAGGCTATGCGCCTCAAGCGCTTCGTTCGACATGTACTGCTTACCTACATATTGGTTCCAAAGTGTCGCCTCAAAACCTTTCTTTACGTAGGTCAAACGAGCACTAGCAACCGTGCTTGGCGAGAAGGCAATTGTCGTGTTGCCCACAAAAGAAGATGTAGGATCACTTACCCAGTTTACGTTCTCATTCTGACTTAGTGCCAAATTGGCCCTCGCCGAAAGCGCTGATGTCAGCTCGTAAGCACCGGTAAACTCTAGGCCTTGACGGAAACTTTGTCCAACGTTCTCGCGGATTGGGTAATTCTGCGCATCAATTGCACCTGTAAGTACCAATTGATTCTGATACTGCTGACGATATGCGTTCACATCAAAAATCCACCGCTCTCCTGAGTTGCGGAAATTGAATTCGATATCCAACATCCGCTCCGCCAGCAATTCATTGGGATCATCGGCATACTGCAAATCTGTACGATTCGGCTCGCGGTGACCAATACCGGCATAAGCCCCAAAAATTTGATTCCCGCCAAAGTTGTAAGTCAAACCTAACTTTGGATTGAAGAAGTTGAACGTACGGTCAAAGTTTGCCGGTCCCGTTGCTGAGCCACCTGTTGAGCTGTGGTTAACAAAACGGTATTGAGCGTCTGCATAGACCAAGAGGTTGTTTTTAGTCAAAGCGTATTTAGCATAGAAGTTAGCATCGTCTTTGATGGCATCACCTGTATAGTAGTCTGCGTCAAGAGTACTCACGTTGGGATTGTTTGCCCAAATCACCTTGCCAAAGTGTGCGCCATCATAACGATGTGCACCACCGCCTAGCTGCAAGCGCTGACCGTCTTTTTCATACGTCCATGAAGAGGTAGCCCCATAAAATGCATTGTCTAACCATTTTCGAGTAACGACATCACCATAGGACACTGTATCCATTGCCGAAACATAGTCGCCGATTCCAAAATCATTATAAACGGTGTTCTGATTGTACTCTTCATAATATCCAGCACCTGCAGTATGGTGCAATGCCGCCGCAAATGTTCCACCAAAGAGGTTTGAATAGCGGTAGTGCAACTGTGTATGCTCCTGACCGTAATTATCTACTTGATCGTTATAAGTTCCAATTACATTCCAATTATCGTCATACAATGCACCTGCAGCGTTAAACTGAGGAAAAGCATTCTGACCGTACATTGTGGTTGAATCAACACCATACCAAGCTTGGTAGGTACGTTCACCACCGCCAAAGCGGATAGCTTCAAAGTAATGGCCGCCATCGGCAAAACCTGCGCTCACATAGTATGATTGCAGGTCTGAAGAAGCCCGCTCAACATATCCGTCAGAGGTAATAGACGAAATACGCGTATTCATCCAAAAACCGCTCTCGGTCTTTCCAGTACTCGCTTCTATTGTAGCGCGCTGTGTACCGAAAGAACCAGCACCCAGAGTAATTCGACCGCCTTTTTCACCGGCACCCAAGGTGCTCAATCCAAGGCTTGCCCCAAATGCTCCTGAACCATTGGTGGAGGTTCCAACACCTTTCTGTAACTGGATGGCATTGGTGGAAGACATGAGGTCCGGTGTATTTACCCAGAATACGCCGTGGCTTTCAGCATCATTCATTGGAATTCCATTCACCGTAACATTAATACGAGTGATATCCGAACCACGCACACGCATGTTGGTATATCCAACACCATTACCAGCGTCAGAGAAACTTACGACACCTGTGACATCTTGTAAAACATAAGGAAGATCACGACCCGTATTTAGCGCTTCAACATCCTTTTTTGTTAGATTGATTTGAGCAATTGGATCTTCTTTTTGAGCCCAAGTTCCTAATACATTAACCTCGTTAAGTTCCACTTTAGGCAAAAGTCGAATGTCTACTTTGACTGAATCGGTCTTTTCTTGCGCAGTGGCGAATAGCGAAAGAGCTAGGCCAACTACAGATAACATTATTTTTTTCATGTTAATTTTAGTTATTAAACCACGTCAAGGGGCAACAACGCGTATTACACAATTATTGCTTTTTGTTCCTTGGCAGCATTACCTGCCCAGGTTCGATGGGTATAATCTCAGCCTTTATGTTCAGAAACTTTCTAGGCACCCCTTTGAGACAGGACAAATGTAAATTACCTTTTTTTATAATTAAATAGTATGGGAAAAATTATTAACACAATTGGGTATTTTGGTTTGTCCGCTTTAACGCTTAGCTTAGTTTTGAGCTTTTACATTGGACAGGTGCACGAAAACTTCTCTTAATTGGCAGTATAAGTACCTTGCTATTTATTGTTCTCTAGACTGCGGAAAAAATAAGAAACCATACTTAAGAATTTATTACCTCTTTTTTAAGAACTTAATTCCTCATCTTTCACGAGATAATCGTTCCTTAATTGACTTTGGCTTCAGTCTAATTTGTTCGCTCGTTTTGGGTTGCTGACCTATTTTAAAATCATTGTATTTATAGAGCTTACGAATTGGAACGGCATATTGTTGGCTTATCGCCCTCATAGTGGTCCCTTTAGGCGCGACCATATATTTTTGTTTTACACGACCTTTTTTGTAATCAATATAAACAGCTTCACCGGCATTGAATACCGTTTCGTATCCGGCGTCGTTTATAGCGAGTAAAACTGCGATTCGCATATGTAACGAATCTGCAATGGATTCGATAGATTCACCATGCTGAAGAATAATGTATGGTGTTTTATTTTCATGATATTTCAGTCTATGAATCAAAAATTTTCGTTTTGAGTTTTTAACCACCTTCCCTTTTTCACTCAATGTAGGTCCAGTAATCTTGGAAACTATCGTATCTCCTGACACGATTAATGGTGCAGATAATGTAAGGTCAAATCTGTGTAGATTTTCATCCTCTATTATCCGAATTAATTTATCGGCATAGTCAGGTGCTGTAGCATACCCAGCTTTTTTGAGTCCTCTTGCCCAACCGCGATAGTCGGTCAATTCTAATTCAAATAGAAATTCATATCTAGAACCACGAACTAAGAAATCCGTGTGATCTTCGTAGCTATGTTTGGGATTATCATAAGCACGAAAACATTCTCCCTTACTATCATCATCATGAAACACCTTTTCGCCTTTCCAAGTACTGTGACACTTTATTCCAAAATGATTATTTGACTTATTAGCCAATTCACTTTGTCCATTACCACTCTCCAAAATACCTTGAGCTAAAGTGATTGAGGCGGGAATGCCGCTCCTATTCATTTCATCTACTGCGATCTGTGAAAATTCTTGGATATAAGCTTTACGAATATTTATTTGTGCACTTACGTGATAAGCAAAAAGAAACGTAATAAGCAGATTTATGAAACGATTCGTTAACATAGAAACTCATATTTAACTACAAATTGCATCTTCCTTTTTAATATTTTTTCAATTCGATGAGCGAGTTATTAAAAAAATGACGGCTAACTCCCACAAAATCAAAAAATGAAATTGTTAATAACGCTTTTTAGATAAGTCGCAAATGAGTAAATCCATTTGGTAGTTTAGAAAAGAGACAAAACAAAACACATACGCAATGAACACTAACGATTCCAGAATAGACGATTCTTTCGCAAATTTCGTCCAAGAACTAGAACAAGCAGAACAGCCCGAAGCCTGCAGTATTGACAATCCAGAATGCGAAGCTTGCGGTAGCTAAATCAAAACTGCTCTATACCATAAAGACCCCTGTAGCACTATGCACTACAGGGGTCTCTATATTTATAGTAAATAGGTGAATCCAACTCCAAAATAGTTTGCCCATCCATTGATTTCATATTTGAAACCCAAAGCATTTGTGCTGCCGTCCCAACCGTACCATTGAATATCTAATCCAATTGGGATGGTAAAAACGTTTACCGGATTCTCGGGGTCTAAATACAGTAAATCTAGAAAACCCATATTTTGTAATCTGTTAGAAGCATTAGGTAATCGTGGTCTGTCAGCACCATTCATGTAGCCAAAGCCCACATTTAAAAAAATGTCCAAAAAGTCACCTTCCCAGAGTTTTCCGAATCTGACTTTAGCGGAAGAAAACTTACCAATGAAATACAGAGGATAAATACGGCAACTGTCGTTGTCCTGGAAGTATGGCATATTAACCAATGAGCCAAATGCACCGTTGCGAATGTAGGAGGCAGAAAATGATATAACCCCTCCATTTTTTGTATCCTTTAAATAACCACCCAATTCATACTCCTCACCTAAAATAAATGCAGAAGGATTTGTCAAAAGTGAGTGATAGCCTGCGAGAATTCCCATATCAACCTCTTCAATAACCAACTTTGCTTGGGCCTTTGAAGAAAAAGGAACAAAAACAAATAAAAGGATGAGGAATAATACACGCATTGAAATAGAGTTATACTTGGTAAATATCAGAAAACAGTGGCAAAAAAGAGGCCACTCTTGCGAAGCGGCCTCTTTTAAGATTTTTAGTATCTGTAATGTTCAGGTTTAAACGGACCCTCAACAGTTACCCCAATGTAATCAGCCTGATCTTTACGCAGCGTTTCCAATTCCACACCAATCTTTGCTAAGTGCAAAGCAGCAACCTTTTCATCTAAATGTTTAGGTAGAGTATAGACCTTGTTTTCATACTTATTACTATGTAACCATAACTCTATTTGCGCCAACGTCTGGTTCGTAAAACTGTTGGACATTACAAATGAAGGATGACCCGTTGCACAACCCAAGTTTACCAATCGGCCCTCTGCGAGAACAATAACTTCATTGCCGTTAACATTGTATAAATCGACCTGAGGCTTGATAACTTTCATGGTTTCACCATAGGTCCCGTTCAACCAAGACATATCAATCTCGTTATCAAAGTGACCAATATTACATACAATGGTTTTATCGTTCATCATTCGGAAATGTTCTTCGCGAATAATGTCTTTGTTGCCTGTCGCCGTTATTATAATTTGAGCGCGTGGAATAGCATTTTCCATTCGCTTAACCTCGAAGCCATCCATAGCGGCCTGCAATGCACAAATTGGATCAATCTCAGTTACAATTACTCGAGCACCTGCTCCTCTTAGGGAGGCAGCTGTGCCCTTACCTACATCACCATAACCCGCAACTACAGCAACCTTTCCCGCAATCATAACATCCGTTGCACGACGAATGGCATCAACAGCTGATTCTTGGCAGCCATATTTATTATCGAATTTAGATTTCGTAACTGAATCGTTTACATTTATCGCTGGCAACATTAGGGTTCCGTTAATTTCGCGCTCATACAAGCGGTGAACACCTGTTGTAGTTTCTTCAGATAATCCTTTGATTCCATTTACTAACTCGGGAAATTCATCGAATACCATATTTGTTAAATCGCCCCCGTCGTCTAGTATCATATTTAACGGCTGACGATCCTCACCAAAAAATAACGTTTGTTCAATACACCAATTAAACTCTTCTTCATTCATACCTTTCCATGCATAAACTGGTATACCGGCGGCCGCTATGGCGGCTGCCGCATGATCTTGGGTAGAGAAAATATTACATGATGACCATGTTACGTCTGCACCCAATTCCACCAACGTTTCTATTAAAACAGCCGTTTGAATGGTCATGTGAAGACATCCTGCAATACGCGCTCCTTTCAATGGTTTGCTTGCTCCGTATTCTTCACGAAGTGCCATTAAACCTGGCATCTCAGCTTCGGCTAATTTGATTTCAGTACGGCCCCAATCGGCCAACGACATATCCTTAACTTTGTACGGAACGTATTGTATTGTTGAACTCATAAAGTGATTAAATTTGATGCAAAGATATACAACACCAGCGTCTTACAAACAGTTCAGTTTATGTTGAGTTATCCGTTTAAATTTCTATCTAGTAGCATTCGGGTTTCAATCAACCCCACGTACCACGAATCAGACATAGTAAAACTATTTTGTCCAATAGATGCGTATCGGTATACAACATTTACCAACTCGTATAAGAAAAAAGAGTTTGTTTACAGTCGTGCTGCACTGTTACAAGTTTGCGGTACTATTTCAGAATTAAAATATGAGGAAAAAAAACCTGTAATTCCGAATGCCTTTATCAGTCTTAGTCATTGTGAAGAAGGTGCTACAGCATGCCATAGCGAAGATCTTGAAGTTGGTATAGACATTGAGGTTGAACGACAGAATATACAAAGTATAAGTTCAAAATTCACTTCACAAAAAGAAGTGGAGAAATTCCAATGTTCAACGCAAGATGCGGTTCAATTCATTTGGGGAATTAAGGAAAGTCTATTTAAGCTATATGGTGCAGGAGGTATTGAGTTCAAAGATGATTTGAACATTGTCTCTTTTGAATGGGATAAAATCAAAAAACAAGGTTGGGGTATAGCTTGGATTAATAAGACATGCGCACAACGGCCTTATCAAATGCAATGTTTAGTTCAAGTTGCTAAAATGGGAAAGCACTATATCTGCATGGCATCCCATCGAAAAAAAATGATTCCTTTCAAGTCATTACGTACTCATTTAAGAGAGTGGGAGCCAAACGATGCGCACTGGTTATGTAGGCTCAATTCAGACCCTTCAGTGACACGTTATATAGGGAATGCTGGCTTTTCCAGTGAAGAAAATGCATTAGACATCATCCATTCTTATCCAAATTATCAGCGGGACGGCTTCGGTCGATGGATGGTTATAGAAAACACTTCTAAAAAACCCCTAGGCTGGTGCGAATTAGTCAATAATAACTGGGGTATCGATTTAGGTTTTAGATTTTTCAAAGCGTATTGGGGAAAAGGTTTTGCTACAGAATGTGCATCAGCCACAGTTGAGCAAGCAAAAAAATTACGTTTACACCGTCTCTTTAGTCGTGCATTATCTCCCAATATCGGCAACTGGATGGTACTTGAAAAAATCGGTATGCAACGTTTTGAAAGTACTCCTATTGAAGAAGTTGCTACGTATTACAATCTAGCATCTCAAGACTTGAAATTGTATGAGGGCCAATTGTTATTTATGTATAAAATTGATTTGTAATGCATTTTGTTTTCACAGGAACGGAGAGCACCTTTAAAAGTACTATTTCAAAGAAGATAGCAGCGCATTTTAATTTATTGTGCATCCCAGAATATGCACGAACGTATTTGGAAGCCTCACCAAATACGCAGATAAACCCAATGACACGAGCAGATTATAATCTCATTGAAGAGGGTCAATTGGCACTTTTAACTTCTCAAGGTTATTATAATTCAGACCAAACCAAAGTATTCGATACTGACGGCATTGTTTTGCATGTTTGGAAAACTGACAAATTTGATGTCGTTGATAATGAACTACTTGATATACCGAATCATATTATCTATTTCTTGTGCTATCCTAATGTGAAAGCCGCATATGATCCGCTGCGTATAGACTTGGAAAGACGAGATTATCTACATAAACAATATGTAAACGTTTTAAACGAGCTGCCAAACACAACTATACATCTTTACCATGAAACACTTGAAGAACGATTACTATTCGCCAAGACAGAAATTGAGCGACTCTTAAACGACTCGATTTAGCTTTTCATTAATTATCTGGCGTGCACTGTTCCACTTTTGAAACTGAACCATATAGTAATCATAGTCGGCGTTTTCCATCTTCAGATAATCCTTAAGGGCCTGTAGCTTTCGCTCAACATGGACGTATTTCATGCGCATGGTAGTCTCTTTTACCAAAGTGAAAATTGTTTTCTCTTCCTCCGGTAAATAAATGTCTTTTGACTTCCAATTCGCAAGAGTGTATTTATCTGTCAATGCGTCCGTAACTTCTTTTACAATGTCTTGATCTTCTTGTCTCACCCACCAATCCATTGAAGGTATTCGTTCTTGTTCAATCTCATCAGCTAATAAATTATACATCCTGGCGTAAATAGGATTCAAAAACTCAATGTGATCTTCCTCAAGTTCGTCCACAATCCAATTGGCTATGGCAACAGGTACCACTTCTTCTTCATCTAAATCGGCATCCAGCATATTATCTGTACCTTTTGAAATAAGAAGATGAATTACCTTCTTCTCCTGTTCATAACCGTAAATCTTTTGATCAGCAGAATAATCGGCTGGCATCACTTCCATTAGAGGTGCTTGAGCTTGGTTTTTCCTTCTTTGCCTTTCCTGAAGACCCTGTAATCGGGCTAGTTCTTCGTAGAGGGAATTTGGTTCCATTTCCAAAATAGATGCCGCTTCTTTAATAAAGACTTCTCGTCCAATTTGGTCCGGTACTTTGCTAATGCTTCCTACCACATCCCGAACCATTTCCGCAAATTTTAACGGGTCACCCGCAACGTCTTGCAGTAGTGCAGCAGTTTTAAAACTGATAAAATCTTTCTTGTTAGTCTCGAGAAATTCCTCAAGTTCTTCGTTTGTTCTTTGCTTGGCAAAGCTGTCGGGATCTTCACCTTCCGGAAAACTGACCACCCTTACGTTGACGCCTTGTTCAAGCATCATATCTAATCCTCTAAAACTTGCTCGTAGTCCTGCTGCATCACCATCAAATAAGAGCGTAATGTTCGGTGTATACCTCTTTAACATTCCTATCTGTCTTTCAGTGAGCGCAGTTCCAGAGGAACTAACTACATTACATACGCCGTTTTGAAAGAAGCTTATAACGTCAGTATAGCCCTCTACTAAAAAAGCTTCATCGCGCTTCATAATCTCCTGCTTGCCTTGATACAAGCCATAGAGCACTTTACTCTTATTATAAATTGGGTTCTCTGGACTGTTTAAATATTTTGCAACCTTTGTGTTACTGCTCAAAATTCTACCCCCAAAGCCCAAGACTCTGCCACTTACACTGTGAATTGGAAAGATTACTCTACCGTGAAAACGATCGTACCAGCCCCGCTCATTTTTCATCGAGATACCGCTTTCAATCAATGCATTTTCGCTGTATTGATTGGATAATGCATATTCTGCGAAGGCATTCGATCTTTCAGGACTATAGCCTAAATGAAATTTCTCAATGGTAAAGTCCGTATACCCGCGCTGTTTTAAATAGCTCAGCCCTATAGCTTTACCGGAATCCGTTTCAAGCAATTGCCCCTGAAAAAACCTTGATGCCACATCCGTAATTAGGTAGACCGCTTCGCGCATATTACCCGCCTCTATTTCTTCTGGAGTTTGAGGACGAGCATCGGGTATTTCAATGTTGTATTTTTTGGCTATCCAACGCAAGGCTTCAGGATAACTCATCTGCTCCATTTCCATTAGAAAGGTGACTGCGCTACCTCCTTTACCGGAAGAAAAACATTTGAATATCTGCTTGGCCGGACTCACCATGAAGCTTGGCGTTTTCTCATTATTAAAAGGACTAAGCCCTTTAAGATTACTGCCTGACTTCTTCAACTGAACGAATTCTCCTATAACCTCTTCAATACGAGCAGTTGTGAAAATTTGTTCAATGATTTCCTGAGGTATCCTAGCCATACGTGCAAGATATGTTTTCTAATCAAAAAGCCATCCCTAGGGATGGCTGTGCAAGCTGAGTTTCGTTTTATTATTTGTGTAAATGTACATCTATTTGTGGATATGGAATAGAAATTCCTTTCGTATTAAATGTCTTATATACATTTTCGTTTATTGAATAATTTACAGACCAGTAGTCTTCAGCCTTGACCCAAGCCTTAGTAATAATATTTAAGGATGAATCGGCCATAGTGGCTAGTTCTACCAAAATTGGTTTCTCCTGAAGCACGCGTTCGTCAGATTCTAGCAACTCTCTAATGATTGCCTTTGCCGTATCAAGATCAGCGTCGTATCCTATTCCAAAGGTCCAATCTAATCTTCTAAATTCTTGAGTACTGTAATTAATTAACGACCCATTGCTCAAAGGACCGTTCGGAAGAATAATGACTTTATTATCTGGTGTGGTCAAAGTAGTTACGAAAATTTGAATGCTCTTCACACTCCCGGCGTAGCCTTGCGCCTCAATGAAATCACCCACTTTAAATGGTTTAAACATCAAAATCATAGCTCCTCCAGCAAAATTTTGTAAAGTACCGCTTAAAGCCATACCGACTGCCAAACCAGCAGCGCCGAGAACAGCGATAATACTGGTTGTCGCAACACCCAATTGATTAATAGCTGCAATTAATACGAATGCTTGTAATACAATCTTTAATAACGACTCCAAAAAGGTGGTAAGACTAGAATCTAAATTCCGTAAAGTCATTGCCTTATTGAACCCACGAATCATAAACTTGACTGATCTCATTCCAATCCATAGAATAAAAAGAGCCACTACCATCTGTTTAGCCCAAGACAAGACATTATTAGTGATGGTCTCAATAGAAACTCCTAAAATATCTTCCATACATATTCAGTTTACAGTTTACTTTTTTCTCGCACCAGTATAAGCAATGACTTTATTAAGTGCATCGCGCTCCTTACTCGAAGGAAAATCAGAAAGAATTTCCGAAGCATTCCTTAAATGATTTTCCATCTTCTCTCTAGCATAATCTAAACCTCCCGAATTACGAACAAAGTCTACCACTTCTGCTACTTTCTTTGGTCTGTTATGGTATTTCTTTATTATTCTAATTATCTTCTTTCTTTTTGTCGGTGTTGTATTTTGAAGCGCATTGATTAAAGGCAAGGTCATCTTTTGTTCCTTGATATCGATACCGGAGGGTTTACCCGTCAGGTTTACCTTTTCGAAATCGAATAAATCATCTTTAATTTGAAAAGCTAAGCCCAACTCCCTTCCAAACCTTTGCATTTTTCCCTGAACCTCTTCAGTAGCGTTAGCACTTTGCGCACCAACAACGCAACAAGTTTCCATGAGTACTGCTGTTTTTTGCTTGATAACTTGGTAATAGACATCTTCTGTAATATCCAATTTACGAGCCTTCTCTATTTGCAATAGTTCGCCTTCACTCATACTCTTTACAGCGGTACTTACTGTTTCAAGAAGCTCATATTCTTTTCGATCAACCGCAAGAAGAAGCACCTGAGATAATAGGTAATCCCCTATTAATACAGCAACTTTATTTTTCCAAAGTGCATTGATAGAGAAAAAGCCCCTGCGCATATCGGCATCATCAACAACATCATCATGAACGAGTGTAGCGGTGTGCATTAATTCAATTAAAGAGGCCCCGATATAAGTACGATCTTGTATGTTACCTAACATTTTTGCAGTTAGAAAAACTAGTATAGGTCGCAACTGCTTTCCCTTTCTCCTAACCATATAATTCATAATACGGTCAACAACAGGAGTATTTGAACGAAGGTTTGACTTAAATCTTTTGTCAAACTCCTTCATTTCCTGCGCAATTGGCGCCTTAATATCAGCAAGTTTAGCCATTAGCTCCAGCCCTTTATAATTTGGATGTGTTCATATGCCTTTTGCACATTCAAAAACGTCTCTTTAGCAGACTCCTGTGCTTCTGGACCTACATCAATGGTGCGATCAGGATGATATTTTAATGCCATCTTTCGATATGCCTTTTTGACTTCGCTTTCCGATGCCTTTTGGCTTACTTCTAGGACTTTAAATGCCCAATCCTCGTCTGTCTCTTTTGCAAACATTGCTCTTATAGATTCAAAATCGTAAGAACTAATTCTTAAGTTTCGAGCGATACGTCTAATCTCCTCTATCTCATTTTGATGAAGGTGCCCATCTGCTAAACCTAGCTTGAACAGAAAATGAAGTAGCTGTAATCTTGTGCTGTGATTGGTGAAACCATTTATTTGATTACACACCTTCGTGAGCGGTATATTTTGATCAACTATTTTCCTGAAAATTTGAAAACTTTCATTGGCACGTTCCCGTCCAAACATACTTACGAACTGTGCTCGAACGAAATCCAATTCTTGTTGAGCTACCTTTCCGTCTGCTTTAATCACGCGTGCTGCAAGAACTAATAGGGCTAAATGGAAATCGCTTGGAGCTGATGAAGTACTCTTACTCGAAGAGAATGAAGACCTGAGACGACTCGAATTATTACCCTCCATACGGTCATGGAGGCTGTTGGCAAGAGCAACCCCGAGGATTGCCCCTATAGGCCCTCCTAAAGACCATCCAAGGCCTCCACCAAAAATCTGAAACAGTCTTTTCATTCCATGCCAAAGATACTTGGCTTAAGTCTAAAAAACTATAATGTTAGTCTTTGATTATACAACGAAAAAAGGCGAATCTGCAACAATCCTATAATAACTTAAGAATAAAGTAAGTGCACCAGGATTTAAAAGAATGATCTAGGCATTTTATTTTAACCAGAGAGTCCTCATTTTTAAAGAATTAGCAAATAGATTTCAATAAAGAGGTAGTGAATGATTAGATTCAAAAAACACATTTTTTTGGCCAAAAAATAAAGTCAGCGTTAACTTTTTGAATAAGAAGCTCTCTCTGAGTCAAGCTAATGCAATGAAACCTATTTAAAGAGAGTAATAAAGAACTTTCATTTATTCACTACGAACCACATGACGCACATTCCTCATTATTCTCTACAGAACAGACAACTTTATTCTTAGTGTTTGACTTTTCGCTCACCTCTACCAAGGCCTCTTTTTGAAGTTTTACTCTAGCTTCAACCTCAACTTGAGATGGTGCAGGAGTAGTAGCAGAATCTACCTGAACATTATCACCGGTAACACCAGCACTCACACTCGGACTCATAGCAGTCTTCGCATTTTTCTTAACTGTAAACTTGATTGCACTAGATGCTGGTTTAGATCTCAAGTAATACATCCCGGTTTTCAACCCTTTTTTCCACGCATAAAAGTGCATAGAGGTTAATTTACCCATATTTGGACTTTCCATAAAAAGATTCAAACTTTGGCTCTGGTCAATGAATAGCCCACGGTCAGCTGCCATATCGAGAATATCTCTCATTGATATTTCCCAAACGGTCTTATATATAGCCTTAAGATTTTCTGGAACACCATCAATATTTTGTACAGAACCATTGGTTGCCATCAATGCATTTTTCATATCATCATTCCAAAGACCTAACTCTATAAGATCGTTAAGCAAATGCTTATTCACAACAATAAATTCACCAGATAATACGCGACGCGTATACACATTTGAAGTATACGGTTCAAAACACTCATTATTCCCTAATATCTGAGACGTCGAAGCTGTTGGCATTGGTGCCATTAAGAGGCTATTTCTTACACCGTGTTTCTTAACTTCCTCCCGAAGTTCTTGCCAGTTCCATCGTCCACTTAACTCATCATCTTCAACACCCCAAAGGTTATGTTGAAATTGGCCTTTGGATATTGGTGAACCTTCATAGGATTCGTAGGTACCATCCTTAATGGCTTGATCTTTTGAGGAAGACACAGCAGCAAAATACATCGTTTCAAAAATCTCTTTATTCAATACCTTTGCTTCATCTGAATCAAAAGGCACACGCAGTTTGATGAAAGTATCTGCTAAACCTTGAACGCCCAAACCCACTGGTCGATGACGCATATTGGAATTACGTGCTTCTGCGACTGGATAGTAATTGCGGTCAATTACTTGATTTAAATTGTAAGTTACTTTATAAGTTACATCGTATAATTTTTGATGATCGAATACTCCATCTTCTACAAACATAGAAAGAGCTATTGAGGCAAGGTTACAAACAGCAACCTCATCGGTTGAGGTGTATTCTAAAATTTCAGTACATAGGTTCGAAGAACGAATAGTACCTAAGTTTTGCTGGTTTGATTTCAAATTTGCTGCGTCCTTATAAAGCATATATGGTGTCCCTGTTTCTATTTGGCTTTCCATAATCTTAGCCCAAACATCGCGCGCTTTCACGGTACGACGACCCTTACCTTCACTTTCATACTTTGCATACAAGTCTACAAATTCTTGTCCATGGAAATCAAACAAGCCAGGGCATTCATTTGGACACATAAGAGTCCAATCCTCATTCTTTTCAACTCGCTCCATAAATAAGTCAGGAATCCACATTGCATAGAAAAGATCTCTTGCTCGCATTTCCTCTTTTCCATGGTTCTTCTTCAAATCCAAGAAATCATAAATATCAGCATGCCATGGTTCAACATAAATAGCAAAAGACCCTTTTCGTTTTCCACCACCTTGGTCTACATAGCGAGCAGTATCATTATACACCCTAAGCATTGGAACAATACCATTTGAAGTTCCGTTAGTACCACCAATGTACGAGCCTGTCGCACGCACATTATGAATACTTAGGCCTATTCCGCCGGCACTTTGTGAAATCTTAGCTGTTTGTTTCAATGTATCATAAATACCATCTATACTATCTTCCTGCATGGTTAAAAGAAAGCAGGAACTCATTTGAGGCTTGGGTGTACCGGCATTGAATAACGTTGGAGTTGCATGTGTCATATATTTCTTACTCATGAGCTCATAGGTTTCCAAGGCGCCTTCCAAGTCGTCTTTGTGAATACCAATACTCACGCGCATCAACATATGCTGAGGCCGCTCTACTATTTTACCGTGCATTCGTAGGAGATAGGATCTTTCCAACGTTTTAAAACCGAAGTAATCATATGAAAAATCCCTATCATATATTAATTGAGAATCAAGATACTCTGCATTACCTTGAATGATTTCATACACATCATCTGCAATCAATGGAGCTCTTTTACCCGTTTCGGGGTTTATATATTCGTGTAAATCCTGTATCGTTTCGGAAAAGCTTTTTTTAGTGCTTTTATGTAAATTACTTACTGCTATTCTGGCTGCTAAGTTTGCGTAATCAGGATGCTTGATAGTCATTGAAGCTGCAGTCTCCGCGGCCAAATTATCAAGTTCAGAAGTTGTTACACCATCATAAACGCCGTCAACAACGCGCTTAGCAACAGCTACTGGGTCTACATATTCGCTCAATCCATAGCATAATTTTTCTATGCGTGCAGTAATCTTATCAAACTTTACTGCCTCTTTTCTTCCGTCTCTTTTAAGTACGCGCATCATAGCTTTGAAGGTCTTATGTTTTAGATATTGTTTTGGCTAGAAACTTGCTTCGTTTCCAAAGGCATGATCGAAATTGTGGTCGTCTTGGCTTTCCCCAACTCCAGCTTTTTTATATTCTGAAACTCTTTTTTCAAAAAAGTTTGTTTTCCCTTCAAGCGAAATCATATCCATAAAATCAAAAGGATTTGCAGTACCATATACCTTGGGACAATTCAATGTTTCTAATAAGTGATCTGTTACAAACTCAAGGTATTCTGACATTAACTTAGCATTCATTCCTATTAGGTTTACAGGTAATGATTCGGTAATAAATTCTCGTTCAATATTGAGTGCCTCGACTATAATTTGAGTAATTCTCTCCACAGGAACTTTTTGGACTAAATGCTGATTATGTAAATGACATGCAAAATCTCTATGGAGACCTTCATCTCGAGAAATAAATTCATTTGAAGTGGCTAAGCCTGGCAATAATCCGCGTTTCTTCATCCAAAAAATACTACAAAAAGCTCCGGAGAAAAATATTCCTTCCACTGCAGCAAAGGCAATTAAGCGTTCAGCAAAAGAATCTGACTCAATCCAGCGTAATGCCCAATCCGCTTTTTTCTTTATTGCGGGAAAACGTTCAATAGCATTAAACAATTCATCTTTTTCGACATCGTTATCAACTAAGGTGTCTATGAGCAGAGAATACATTTCACTATGTATGTTTTCCATCATGATTTGAAAACCATAGAAAAATTTTGCCTCGGAATATTGCACTTCGTTAACAAAATTTTCTGCTAGATTTTCATTTACAATTCCATCAGATGCGGCAAAGAATGCTAAGATATGTTTGAGAAAATATCGTTCATCATCATTGAGCTTTTTCCAATCCACGACATCTTGATGTAAATCAATCTCCTCTGCAGTCCAAAAAGATGCTTCTTGCTTTTTATACCAATCCCAAATATCACTGTGCTGAATTGGAAAAATAACAAACCTGTTTTTATTCTCTTGTAAAATTGGCTCTTGTTGCATATTGCAAAAAATTAAGGGCTAAAAACCTGCATTAAATTATATTAATGTATTGTTTTTCAGCTAATTATGTTTTCTGTTAGTCAGCGGAGTAGATTCATTGCAGCGTGTTACCGCTTAAACGACCTATACAAACATGGCTATGATTTCAGCCAATACCAAGCCACAACATTTGGGTTTTTCCCACAGTTATTAACAACGATATTTGAAATATTTTTAGCTGAAATGAAGGCTACAATTGAGAGAGCGATTTTTAATAAACCACCGAACTTAAAATGATGAATTACTCTCGTTATTTTTTTTCATCAAATCTGCGGCAATTTGAATTTTTTCGTAAAAGTCTAATCCATATTTTCGGATTATTGGTTCACGAAGATATCTATAAACCGGAACTTTTAATTCTTCGCCCAAGGAGCAGCCTGAAGAACATATGCTCCATTTATCATAGTTGAGGGCATCAAAAGATGCGTATTTAGTGATGCGAATAGGATATAAATGACAGGATATGGGCTTCTTCCAATTCACCTCTCCATCATTATATGCTTGCTCTATTCCACATTTTGTAGTACCATCCTTTTCGAAAATGGCATATGCGCATTCCTTTCCATCAATAATTGGGGTCTCCTTCTCTCCTATACCGTCTACAGATGTTCCTACTTTCTCAATTTCACGTATTCCCTTTTCAGTTAAATACGGTTTTACCTTGGAATAAATGGAGTCTAATATGTCAACCTCATCATTGGCAACTGGTGCTCCAGCATTACCTTCAACGCAACAAGCACCTTTACAAGCACTAAGGTTACAAACGAATTCTCTGTCAAACAGATCAGTTGATAGTAATTTATTATCGATTTCAATCATTAGGCAAAACTAACTAACAGAACAAGCACAATTTGTTTTGATGTCGCTAATTTTACCAAAAAATGAGTATCGTGGGATTTAATTACAATGATGCCCTCAGCGCATTCTTAATTTTATTCGCTGTTATTGACATTCCGGGGAGCATCCCCATAATAGTAGGTCTTCGCAAGAAAGTAGGCCATGTTCAAAGCGAAAAAGCAACTATGGTAGCAGGAGTAATTATGATTGTTTTCCTGTTTCTAGGTGAAAGCATTCTCAATCTATTAGGGGTAGATGTTCAAAGTTTTGCAATCGCTGGGAGCTTTATTATCTTTTTCTTAGCACTCGAAATGATACTTGGAATTACACTTTATAAAGAGGAGAGCGCAAGCACAGCCTCCATCGTACCTATAGCATTCCCCTTAATTGCAGGAGCAGGCACCATGACTTCACTAGTCTCATTACAAGCAGAATTCGCTATGATAAACATCATCATTGCAATTGTGCTGAATATGATTGTGGTGTATATCGTTTTAAAAAATACAGAGCGACTCGAACAAATATTAGGACCTGGCGGTTTGAGTGTGCTGCGAAAAGTTTTCGGTATTATCTTGCTCGCAATTGCGGTAAAATTATTTTTCACCAACCTTATACCTCTTTTACAACCGGTTTAAGATTTTAACTAAGAATGGACACAGATTTATTCAAAAATGTTATTTCCCATGCTAAAGAATATGGGTTTATTTTTCAAAGCAGCGAAATCTATGACGGCTTAAGCGCCGTTTATGATTACGGACAAAACGGGGTTTTGCTCAAGAACAATATTAAGGCCTATTGGTGGGGTGCAATGGTTCAAATGCACGAAAATATTGTCGGCATTGACTCTGCCATATTTATGCACCCAAACACCTGGAAAGCATCCGGCCATGTAGATGCCTTTAATGATCCACTAATTGATAACAAAGACAGTAAGAAACGCTATCGAGCAGATGTCTTAATTGAAGATCACGTGGAGAAGATCCGACAGAAGATTGAGAAAGAGGTCAAAAAAGCTTCAAAGCGCTTTGGTGAGAGTTTTGATAGAGAACAGTTTTTAGCCACGAATGGTCGAGTTGCAGGCTATCAGGAAAAAATGAAGGCTATCATAGATCGTTTCGTAAAAGCAATGGACGCAGAAGACCTTGCAGACATCAAGGAACTTATCGAAGACGAACAAATCAAATGTCCGGTAAGTGGCTCAATGAATTGGACAGATGTACGCCAGTTCAATCTCATGTTTGGCACACAGATGGGTTCAGTAGCCGAGGGTGCATCTACACTTTACCTTCGTCCCGAAACTGCGCAAGGTATCTTCTTGAACTACCTCAACGTTCAAAAAACAGGAAGAATGAAAATCCCTTTTGGTATCGCTCAGATTGGAAAGGCTTTTAGAAACGAAATCGTAGCACGCCAATTTATCTTCCGTATGCGAGAGTTTGAACAAATGGAAATGCAATTTTTCGTGCGCCCTGGCACAGAGATGGAGTGGTACGAAAACTGGAAAAAAAAGCGTTTAGCATGGCATAAAAGCCTCGGTTTTGACGAAAGCAATTACCGCTTCCACGATCATAAAAAGTTAGCACATTATGCCGCTTCGGCTACAGATATCGAATTCAACTTCCCTTTTGGATTTAAAGAGCTTGAAGGTATTCATTCGCGAACTGATTTTGATTTAAAGCAGCACCAGGAATATAGCGGGAAGAAATTACAATATTTTGATTCTGAGCTTGGTGAAAATTATGTTCCCTATGTAGTGGAAACTTCTATAGGTCTAGACCGGATGTTTCTTGCCGTACTTTCCAAGAGCCTTATGCATGAAACTCTTGAAGACGGAAGTCAACGTACAGTATTGAAACTCCCTGCTTTCTTAGCTCCGAATAAAGTTGCGATCCTACCACTTCTTAAAAAAGATGGGCTGCCTGAAAAAGCGCGAGAAGTCACTGAATCACTCAAATTGGATCATATAGTTCAGTACGACGAAAAGGATGCTATCGGAAAACGCTACCGACGACAAGATGCGGCTGGAACCCCATTATGCGTAACCGTAGATCACAAAACCCTTGAAGACAACACAGTAACGGTAAGATTTCGCGATACCATGGAACAGATACGTATCCCCTTGAGTAAATTAACAGCAATAACAAATGAAACGGTATCCTTAAATGCACAGTTTGGAAAACTTTCCTCGTTTATTGATATTTAAGGATTTGATATGTATTATATTGGCAACATATCAATAAATAATCGTTCGCGAAATGAAAAAATTTAACATTTTTGCTTCAGCGGTCATAGCATTAGCCATGGTAGCTTGTGCTGCACCAGCGGAAGAAGCACCGGCTGAAGAGCCAATGATGGAAACACCAGCTGAAGAGCCAATGGAAGAGGCAGTAGACACTACAGCAGCTGACTCTACAATGGAAGAAGCTCCAATGGAGGAGGAAACACACGAAGGTCACGACCATTAAAATCTTCTCATTGAAACACTAAAACCCCGAAAGCAAAGCCTTCGGGGTTTTTTATTTAATCAATTTATTTCAAGTGACTTTTAACTTTTTCAATAATGGGATCACCAAGAAGGACGACTTTTCTGTAGGCATCAAAACCCCATAAATTCTTTGCAATTCCAGCTTTTAAAAGGAGCTTTAATTCTTTTCTGTCTGATGCACCTAAATCTTCTAAGGACAATCCATAACCTCCGAATTCTAGGAAGAGCAACAAAATTTTATCTGGAATCGTGAAGCTTGATAAGAATGTGGGTAGAGTTAATTGTTGGAAAGACTCTCTCGTGGAATCAGCAAATTCGAAACCAAAAGCATCAATAGTCCCAAACGAGAAAGTCCAAAAATAAGACACACTATCATTATGCAATTCTATATCAGGCTCTATGCCTCCTTGAGAATATAAAACTCGTCCTGTATCACTTAAGAACACTCCTTTGTTAAACACTTGATCTGCTTTGTATGGTTTTTGAATTGAACGACCACTGGGAGTATAATAGTACGCCACCGTTAGTCGGACTTTTGAACCATCCCCTAGAATTTTATCTTCCTGAACAAGTCCTTTGCCGAAGGAGGTTTTTCCATATACCGTAGCACGGTCATTATCTTGAAGGGCGCCAGTAAAAACCTCCGATGCACTCGCAGAATTTTCATTTATTATTATATGAATAGGTATAGATTCGTATCGGTCACCTGATTTTGCTTTTACATTGTGAATAGAACCGTTTCGATAGCGCGTGGTAACGATTAGTTTCCCCTTTTCAAGAAATTCATCTGCCATCGCTACTGCCTCGTGGAGATATCCACCAGGATTATCTCTTAAATCTACAATCAGTTTATTCATTCCCTCTGCAGATAACTGCTCCAAGTGACCCAGAAATTCATTATAAGTCGTCTCCGAAAACCGATCTACTTTCAAATAACCAATACTATCCTCTGTTTCTAAATGAATGACACTCTCGATTGGGACAAGATCTCGTGTTAACTCAATAGTCAGCAATTTCTTTTTTCTTTTGATATCTAATTGAACCTTGGTTCCTCTCTTGCCCTTAATTTTTGAGGTGACCACCTCATTATTCAATTCATCTCCTACAATTGTATCTCCATCAATTGCAAAAACACGGTCACCAGACTGAACTCCTGAATCATATGCAGGACCTGATTGTATAATATTTATAAAAACTAGTGTATCGTTTTTAACAGTAAACTCTACACCGATTCCGGAAAAAACACCTTCCATTCTTTCTGCCATAACAACTCCTTGTTCAGGCGGAATATATGAGCTATGCGGATCTAAAGACGATAGAATATAATCTATTGCTTGGTTTTCTAGAGAGTCTAATTCGATGTCTTCAATATATTCATTCTTGAGGTATTTAAAGAATTGAGCCATTTTGTCTTTTTCAGGTATGGAATGACCAAACTTACTTCCTATCCAAAGTCCAATGAGCAGAAAAACTCCTAACCAAATAATAAAACTTTCTCTTTTCAATCGATATCCATTTGTACTACCTCAACACCAGCTTTAATCAAAAAGTCTAAACCGCTTCGGTCCTTATATTCATTTATGTAAATAACCTTTATAATACCAACTTGGTGAATAAGCTTGCTACACTCTCGGCAAGGGCTCATTGTAATATATAATGTTGCTCCCTTAGCACTTGCTGTGCTACTTGCTACTTTTGTAATCGCGTTCGCTTCTGCATGCAATACGTACCACTTCGTATAGTTTTCATCGTCTTCACATGGATTTTCGAAACCCGTAGGTGTACCATTAAAACCATCGGAGATAATCATTCGATCCTTTACGATTAGAGCGCCTACTTTTTTTCTTTCACAATGGCTCAATTGCGCCCATTCAAGTGCCATTTTTAAATATGCTTTATCGTATTTTTCTTGCTTATTCATGCTCATCAAATATATATCTCTATTTAACATTAAATGCTAAAAAGAAACGGGAGACAAACTTTCGAATGTCTCCCTTTCAGTACCTGGAGCGGGAATCGAACCCGCACTCCCGAGGGAACTGGATTTTGAATCCAGCGCGTCTACCAATTCCGCCACCCAGGCGTAACTCGGAATTTGGTACAAAAATAAATGCGATATCGCATTCTCCTAACATTTTACTGATTAAAATCAATGCACATCCATTTAAGAATCATTTTTAACGTTCTTTTACTTACATTTGCACCCCTTTAGGAAGTGTATAAATTACATTAACAACACTGATATAAATTGCTAATGCTACCTGATGCTAAAATATTTGCAGGACGTCATACTATGGAGCTCGCCAATAATATTGCTGTTCAATATGGTGTACAACAAGGTCATGTGAAAATAACAGAGTTTAGCGATGGTGAATTTTGTCCTTCATTTGAAGAAACCGTGCGCGGAAATCGTGTATTCTTAATTCAAAGCACCAACCCTCCGGCAGATAATTTGATGGAGCTCCTATTGTTGTGCGATGCAGCAAAACGTGCATCTGCCAAGCATATTACAGCTGTAGTTCCTTACTTTGGTTTAGCGCGTCAAGACAGAAAAGATAAACCAAGGGTTCCAATTGGGGCTAAATTGGCTGCTAAAATTCTCATGGCTGCAGGAGCGACTAGAGTAATGACTATGGATCTTCATGCGGATCAAATTCAGGGATTTTTCGAAGTTCCCGTTGATCACCTATATTCATCTGCACTTTTCATAAAAGATGTGGAAGCCATGAATTTAGATAATCTTTGCGTCGCTTCACCTGACATGGGCGGTGCGAAAAGAGCACATGCCTACGGATCAAAACTCGAAGCTGATGTAGTTATTTGTTATAAGGAACGTAAGAAGGCCAACCTGATTGGTAAGATGACAGTTATTGGTGATGTTTTTGGCAAAAACATAATACTCGTCGATGACATGGTAGACACAGGTGGTACACTATGCAAAGCGGCAGAAATGTTAAAAGAGAAAGGCGCTAAATCTGTTCGTGCCTATTGTACACACGGCATTTTAAGCGGACCAGCTCATGAAAGAATTGCAAACAGCGCATTAGAAGAATTGGTAATTACCGATACTATTCCACAAACAAAAAAAAATCCGAAGATCCGCGTGATCTCAGTTGCTGAAATGTTCGCTCAAGTGATGAAGAATGTTCACCATCATGAGAGCATTTCAGGACACTTCATAATGTAATATCAGAATAAAAAAAGATCAAAGATGAAGTCTGTTGAAATTAAAGGAAATGAAAGAACTAATGTAGGTTCTAAGTATGCAAAAGCAGAGCGTAAGTCAGGTAATATACCTTGTGTTGTTTATGGCGGAAAAGAGCCAATTCACTTTTCAGCGCCAGTTTTCGCTTTCAAATCTCTTATTTATACTGCAGAAGCTAAAACGGCAAAAATTACCGTTGGTGACGTTTCTGTGGAAGCTGTAATCCAAGACATGCAATTCCATCCAGTAACTGATGAGTTGATACATATTGACTTTATTCAGTTAGTAGAAGGAAACGCGGTTACAATGAATATACCTGTTGTTCTCAGCGGACAAGCCAGAGGGGTTTTAAATGGTGGTAAACTCAAAACAATCTTGCGTCAGCTTTCTATTCGAGCTATTCCAGGTAAATTTCCTGATAACATTGAATTAGATATTACTAATTTGAGAATTGGCGATTCTATTCGAGTAGGTGATGTAACTCCGAGTGATTGTGAAATCCTTAATGCAGATACTGCAGTTATCGTTACAGTTAAGAAAGCACGTGGTGCGGTTGACGAGGAGGAGGATGAAGAGGGTGCTGCTGAGGAAGGAGCCGAGGCTACCGCTGAATCTACTGCTGAAGAATAAATTGTACCTTAAGGGGTATGAAAAAGTTTCTCATTATCGGTTTGGGTAATCCCGGTTCCGAGTATGAAAATACCCGTCATAATATTGGATTTTTAACATTGGACGCATTGGCAAAGGCGTCCAATGTTGTTTTTGAAGCTGGGCGTTATGCAATGACTGCTCGAGCAAAAAGCAAGGGTAGAACCTTAATTCTCATTAAACCAACCACATTCATGAACCTAAGTGGTAAAGCCGTTCTTTATTGGATGAAAGAGGAAAATATTTCGATTGAGAACATTTTAGTTATCGTTGATGACATTGCCCTTCCTTTTGGTGCTATCCGTATACGTGGTAAAGGATCAGATGCAGGTCATAATGGACTAAAGGATATTCAACAAAAAATCGGACATGGAAATTACCCAAGGTTGAAATTTGGTATAGGTAATGAATTTCCTAAAGGTAGTCAAGTGGATTATGTACTTGGGCATTGGAATAATGATGAACAACTCAATCTTCCAGCACTATTAGAACATTGTGTTAAAGCTTGTCAGAGTTTTACGCTTGCTGGACTGAGCTCAACCATGAGTGAATTCAACAAAAAATGACAAAGGCCGATCGCATTCTAGCCTTCTATAAATCGCTCGATTTCGACCGTTCCTTACTCCATGAAGATCTAGATGTCCTAAATCCCTTTGAGGATGCAAGCTCCGAGCAAGATCAGGCCTTATATAGCTTCTATCACAAGTTCTATAATGATAACACCTCTCGAAACCTAATCCTTGGAATTAACCCAGGAAGGTTGGGTGCTGGTGCCACCGGAATCCCTTTCACGGATACCAAGCGATTAATTGAATGCGGTATCCCTTTCAAAAGTTTTTCGACGTACGAGCCGAGTTCAGTATTCGTTTATGAGGCAATAAATTCTTACGGTGGTTCTAAAAAGTTCTATGAACAATTCTTTATTGGCTCCGTATGCCCATTGGGCTTTGTGATGCACAAAAATGGTAATTGGATTAACTTCAACTATTACGATCGCTCAAGTTTTTCCAACGCGCTGGCACCATTTTTAGTTACGCAGATTAAAAAGCAGATTGAATTGGCCGGTAAAAATGAACGCATTATTGTCTTTGGTACGGGGAAAAATCTGAAGTTCCTTGAAAAACTCAATAAAGAGCATCACTTTACCCCTGAATTCTTGCCGCTCGAGCATCCACGCTATATCATGCAATACAAGTACAAGGACCGCGAACAATACATCGAGAAGTATTTGGAAGCTTTTACGCGCTAAATCAGAAAGAATAGCGAAGGTTAAAGACGGCTATGTCGAAACCAAAATCGCCACCCTTACGGCCTTAATACGTCCATCCATTAATTTAGGTAATAATATCCTGGTGATTACCGAAATTTTTAGCAAATCTTCGGAATAAAGGTATAAAAAAGCCACCCCGTGGGGTGGCTTTTTATTTCTAGCTAAAAATGAGAATTACATCATACCCATTCCGCCGCCCATTCCTGGGGCTGGCATTGGTGGTTCCTCTTTTGGAATCTCTGTGATTGTAGCCTCGGTGGTCAATAATAAACCAGCTACAGAAGCTGCGTTCTCTAGAGCTACACGAGTCACTTTTGTTGGGTCAATAACACCCGCTTCATACATACTCTCGTAGATATCTGTCTTTGCATTGAACCCGAAGTCGTCCTTTCCTTCTTTTACCTTGCTTACAACCACAGAACCTTCAAGACCGGCATTGAGCACGATTCGGCGTAACGGTTCTTCAATAGCTTTCGCGACAATTTGAATACCAGTTGTTTGATCTTCGTTTTCTCCTTGCAAGCCCTCAAGAACCGTAGAAACACGAACAAACGCTACGCCACCGCCGGGAACAAATCCTTCTTCAACGGCAGCTTTTGTTGCTGCTAAAGCATCATCCACGCGGTCTTTCTTTTCTTTCATTTCTATCTCAGAGGCTGCACCTACATAGAGTACCGCAACACCACCGGCAAGTTTTGCCAAGCGCTCTTGCAATTTCTCACGATCATAATCTGAAGTAGTATTTTCTATCTGTGCTTTTATTTGAGCAACACGTCCAGCAATACCATCTGCTTCTCCCGCACCATTGACGATGGTTGTATTGTCTTTATCAATAGTTACTTTCTCAGCAGTGCCTAGCATATCAAGTGTAGTCCCCTCGAGGGTCATTCCGCGTTCTTCACTGATAACCTGACCTCCAGTAAGAATGGCAATATCCTCAAGCATGGCTTTACGACGATCTCCAAAACCAGGTGCTTTAACAGCCGCTATTTTAAGTGAGCCGCGAATACGGTTAACAACTAAAGTAGCCAATGCTTCACCGTCTACATCCTCAGCAATAATCAAAAGTGGTCTACCACTTTGTGCAGCAGGCTCAAGTATTGGTAACAATTCTTTCATTGAGCTCACCTTTTTATCGTAAATTAAAATGTGCGGATTTTCAAGTTCTGCAACCATTTTCTCAGTGTTTGTGGTGAAATATGGACTTAAATAACCACGATCAAACTGCATACCTTCAACAACGTCAACGTAAGTTTCTGTTCCTTTTGCCTCTTCAACGGTAATAACGCCTTCATTTTTAACCTTCGCCATAGCCTCAGCTATCAATGAACCAATAGAGTTATCATTATTCGCGGAGACGGACGCAACTTGTTCAATTTTACTATTGTCATCTCCAACCTCTTGACTCAAAGCTTTCAATTCTACGACTAGAGTTTTGACAGCCTTCTCAATCCCTCGTTTTAAATCCATTGGATTAGCACCAGCGGCAACATTTTTCAGTCCATGATTATAGATAGCCTGCGCTAAAACTGTAGCTGTAGTTGTTCCATCACCTGCAATGTCTGCAGTCTTTGAGGCAACCTCTTTAACCATTTGAGCGCCCAGGTTTTCAAGTTTATTTTCAAGCTCAACCTCTTTTGCCACTGACACACCGTCCTTTGTTACGTGCGGTGCACCAAACGATTTCTCGATAATCACATTACGACCTTTTGGACCCAATGTTACTTTTACTGCATCAGCCAGTGCATCTACACCAGCTTTTAAACTGTTTCTAGCTTCTAAGTCAAATGAAATTTCTTTTGCCATGTCTGTTCGTTTTTATCAGTTAGGATTAAACAATTGCCATAATATCGGCTTCACGCATGATGAGATAATCAGTACCTTCGAATTTGAATTCAGTTCCACTATACTTTCCGTAAAGAACTTCATCTCCTACGCTTACTGTGATTGGCTCATCTTTTTTACCCTGGCCAACGGCCACTACTTTTCCCCTTTGTGGTTTTTCTTGAGCGGTATCTGGAATTATGATTCCGGATACAGTCGTAGTTTCGGCGGCTGCCGGTTCTACTATTACTCGGTCAGCCAATGGACGAATGTTTAAATCTGCCATCTTTTGAATTTTAATTAATTATAATCTTCTCTATCGAAATTTTATGCCAAATCTTTTTTAATGCCACTCTGACATCAACTGCAATAGGATAAGAGAAAAACTGTCAGTTAAAATAAATACCGAATGAATTGTCATTAGGTTTTTGGCATGTATTTTATTATTCTACGCTTTCAGGAAGATCCTCTACAGGGATTTCTTTTGCAGGAGCTTCTGTTGAAATAGGAACAGGTGCTGGCTGAAATGGGATGGCGCTTTCAACCTGCTCACGCAAGAGGGTATCATCTTCTTCAGAGGCATCTCCTCCAACCATATTCATAGCAACTACAAGTGCAAACAATCCAATAACCAATCCCCAAGTGGCTTTATCCAAAAAATCAGTAGTCTTTTTGACACCACCTAACATTTGAGGGCTATCTCCTCCAAAAGCGGAGCTTAAGCCACCACCTTTGGGATTTTGAACGAGTATTACCAAAACAAGAAGTAATGATATTACTACTATTAGAATCGAAAATAACGCTGTCATGAGTTTATTTCTTTCTTAATTGCTTTTATTCGGTCGGCAAAGAAACTACTTTTTTCTGGGTATTTCAAACTTAAAATCTCATAAGCTTTTATTGCTTTATCAAATACTCTTTGATTAAAATAAATCTCTGCTAATGTTTCCGTAACGAATCTACCTTCTTTATCAGCCTCTAGGTTAAAAACATTAATCTTACCATCAGAAATTGTGGGTTCAAATTTTGGAAGTTTTTTTATGATTCTGTGTACTTCTCCCTCTCCAAATTCATGCTCTTGTTGAACAACTTCAATTTTTGCAAATTCTTCAGATGAATTAACTTTTTTTACTTCCACGAAATAGTCGGCATTCAACCATTCCAAAAACGAAGCTTTCTCACTAAATGGCATAATACGAACATCATCTTTTACTTTAATACCGTCATAATCAGAAGCTTCTCGGGTTGACTTAACTCTACTAGGTTTATGTTTTTTTTGTTGATTCGATTTATCTGTAGTGAAATTCTCATCTACCTTGATTATCACCTGTTTTTTCTGCGATGAAATTTGTTTTTTCTGCGCTGGCACTTTAGTTACCTCCGTAGATTCTTCAGAAGTAGAATTATTTAATTTTTTAGATCTTAAAATAGCGTTCCGCACATTCTCCGGTAAGTGATTGAAATTTCCTGGTTCGCGCGTTACGGTGGTTGGTTTTAAAACTTTATTCACAATAGGCTCTACCTTTTCATCCTTCTTGCTTACAACTTCATAAGCCGTATTATCCCCAACTGTTTCTAAAGCTTTCTTTGAATCTTTCGACGTTGTTTTTTTGTTTTTAATCTTAATTTTTGCTTGTGCTTTTAAGGCATCAATGTCAAACTCAATGGCAGATAATTCATCGTTGTATGAAGAATCATAAAACGACTTGAGTAATGACGGATCAGGTACTGTAATAGCTGTTCTTTTTACCTGAGCTGGTAACTGATAGCTATCTTCAATTTTAAGTGCTTTCATGTAAAGTATGTGCAAGGCAGCAGCGTATGGAAAATCTTTAACAGCCTGTTGTAAGGAAATCAATACAGATGCATTCATCTTTTCAGGATTTTCAAAATAAGCTTTAATTTGCTTTGCATTCATATTACCAATTCGCGATAGACTTATTCAGAATATCTTCTGTAAGTTCTTTAATAATGTCTTCTGATAATTCTGTTTCAATATCTGAAAAATTCAAATCGGAATTGTAATCTCGATATCTAGAAAATCTTTGTGAAAAATTATTTTCTAATTTTAATCTGTTTTCAAAGTCTACCAAAATTGATATTGTAAATCGCATTTGGGCCACTTCAGAAGGACCTCTCGCCGCTTGCGGCTTTAGGCTATATTCAACAATTTCTCCATTAAACTCCATATCCGACGGACCATCATTTAATTCAAGAGACGTCTGCTGAACAAATATATTCTTAATCGCCTCCGTTAACTGCTGGGAAGCTTCTGGATTTACAATTTGTGCATTATTTTCAAAGAACCCAACATAAAGAGACTTTGCATCACCAATATTACCACCTGTAAAACTATAACCTCCTTTGCACGAGCTTAGAACTATTAGCGCAAGAAAAAGAATCAGAGTCCTCATTCCAAGTTATATTGTTTAATCTTTCTGTATAAGGTACGCTCAGAAATTCCGAGTTCTTTAGCTGCATGTTTTCTTTTTCCCCCAGATTTTTCTAATGCCTTTTTAATGAGTTCTATTTCTTTATCTACAAGACTTAAGTTTTCAATTTCTATTGTATGATTTTCGTCAAATCGCTCACGTTCCTTATTCGAAATAATCGTCACCTCCTGACTTACAGAAGAAGGACTTGATAATTCATGACTGCGTTTGGAAAAATCGTTGTGAATCTTTTCTGTTATCCCCTTTTCGTTTGCGGCTGATTCTTTCAACGCATTAATTTCAGCCTTCATTTCAAACAGCAACTTGTATAAAGCCTCACGCTCTTTGCTGTAACTATAATCGTTACTATCAGAAACTCTTACGCCACTCAACGCAGGAAGATTGGATGCATCTACCTGCGGTAAATATGTCTTGAGTATGTCTTTGCCTACCAATCGCGTTTTCTCGATGACACTCATTTGTTCGGCTAAATTCCTTAATTGGCGAATATTACCTGGCCATCTATATTGCTCAAGTAATCTCACTGCCTCATCATCAAGGCGTAAAGGAGGTAGATGATATTTTGAAGCAAAATCAGCAGCAAATTTTCTGAATACTAAATGAATATCCGACGGACGTTGACGTAACGGTGGTAACTGGATTTCTACAGTATTCAAACGGTAATACAAATCCTCACGAAACTTCCCTTTTTTTATTGCTTCAAGCATACCTACATTGGTAGCGCCCACCACGCGCACATCAATTTTTTGTGCACGAGAGGCACCCACACGAATAAACTCACCTGTCTCCAAAACTCGGAGCAGTCTAACTTGTGAAGGAAGGGGTAATTCGCCAACTTCATCTAAGAATATAGTTCCTCCATCGGCCTCCTCGAAGTATCCTTTACGGGCTCCAGTGGCGCCCGTAAAAGCCCCTTTTTCGTGACCAAAGAGTTCAGAGTCAATGGTTCCTTCAGGAATGGCACCACAGTTTACAGCTATGTATGGATTATGTTTTCGATGACTCAATTGATGTATGATTTTAGGTATGCTTTCCTTACCTACTCCACTTTCGCCGGTAACCAAAACACTGATATCTGTGGGAGCCACTTGTATAGCCTTGTTTAATGCTCTATCAAGCAAGGAGGAAGTCCCAATGATTCCAAAACGCTGTTTAATATTCTTTACCTCAACTGCCATCGATAATTTAGTCTAATTCAATTGGTCAACGACTGTACCAATTAATGTTGCTGCAGTGCATTTCTCAACTTTAACTGAACAGAAATCTCCCGGTTTCAAATTCCCTCTATCAAAAACCACTACGCTGTTAGAATCAGTCCTTCCAAACAACTGCTCATTGCTTTTCTTTGATGTGCCTTCCACAAGCACCTCGTAGGTATTACCAATCATGTCCTCATGTCTTTGGAGGCTGTGAGAATTCTGCAACTTAATAATTTCGTTCAGTCTACGCTTTTTTACATCCATTGGAATGTCATCCTGCATTTTCCTTGCAGCATACGTGTTAGGTCGTTCACTGTAGAAAAACATATACCCAAAATCATATTTCACAAATTCCATTAGACTTAAGGTTTCTAAATGATCTTCTTCCGTCTCGGTAGGAAAACCAGAAATCATGTCATGGGATATGGCACAGCCAGGAATAATTCGTCTGATTCGCTCGATTAATGCCATATATTCATCACGATTATGACCACGATTCATCAACTCCAAAATTCTTGAAGAACCGCTTTGAACAGGAAGGTGGATGTAATTACAAATGTTCTTGTACTTAGCTATAGTTTCTAACACATCATCCTCCATATCTTGTGGGTTGGAGGTGGAGAACCGAATCCGCATGCTTGGAACAGCTTCCGCGACCATTGCCATTAGATCTGCAAAATGAATGGCACTTGCCTTAGCTAGTTCGGAAGCCTTTTCAAAATCTTTTTTCAACCCTCCACCATACCAGAGGTAACTATCTACATTTTGTCCAAGTAAAGTAATCTCTTTATATCCTTGTTTTTGTAGGTCTAAAGCTTCATCTACTATTGTCTGTGGATTTCTTGAACGCTCTCTACCACGCGTAAAAGGGACTACACAAAACGAACACATATTATCACATCCCCTAGTAATTGTGACAAAAGCACTGACCCCATTTCCACCAAGGCGAACGGGCTCAATATCCTCATAGGTCTCTTCCTTACTAAGTATGACATTTACCGCCTTCCTTCCTCCATCAAGTTCTTGCAGAAGGTTTGGTAAGTCCCTGTAGGCATCAGGTCCTACAACAAGATCCACTAGTTTTTCCTCATCAAGTAATTTACCCTTGATGCGTTCGGCCATACAACCCAATACCCCAATCTTCAAGTCTGGATTGTTTCGCTTGTGGCCATTGAAGTGATTTAATCTATTTCTAACTGTCTGTTCTGCCTTGTCTCGAATCGAACATGTATTCAGAAGCACTAAATCTGCCTCTTCCGAATTCTGTGTGGTACTGTATCCTTCTTTGCCTAAAACTGATGCAACAATTTCACTGTCAGAAAAATTCATTTGACAACCATATGATTCTATGTACAACTTTTTCGGTCCAAGTGGGTTCTTGGTTTCGAGGATAGATCCCACGTGCTCATATGGATTCTTGTCACCCTCGGCGTAAAGACCCCTGCCGCTTGCGCGTTTAGTTTTTCCTTTCATATTTATTTGCGCTCAAAACTTTACTTTCTCTTGCGATTTCGCAAAGATACAATGAAAACTGACAATTTGTCTGATTGAAAACTTTCTATTACGAAGTAATACTTATTGGATAGAACACTTTTACAAAAAAAGTTGTTGTTAAGATTATCTATTTCGCTTTTACTTTGTGCCCTCATTTTTTTAACTGAATTCAAATTTATGGCGAGCAATCTAGTCATCGTTGAGTCTCCTGCAAAAGCTAAAACTATCCAAAAATACTTGGGTAATGATTTCTCAGTCATGTCCTCTTACGGTCACATCCGTGACCTATGCGGTAAAGGGATAGCTATAGACATCGAAAACAACTTTACTCCTAAGTACTGCGTCTCGCAGGGCAAAGCCTCATTAGTTATGGAATTGAAAAAAGCCGCTAAATCATCAGAAAAGGTTTGGCTAGCATCGGATGAAGACCGAGAGGGAGAAGCCATAGCATGGCACTTGTATGAAAGTCTAGATTTAACCGACGAAAAAACGGAACGGATAGTATTTAATGAGATTACAAAAAGTGCAATACTTCGGGCGGTAGAAAATCCAAGAAAAATCAATAAAGAATTGGTAGATGCGCAACAGGCTCGCAGGGTGTTAGATAGATTGGTTGGTTATGAATTAAGTCCTGTTTTATGGAAGAGTATTCAACGTGGTCTGAGCGCAGGCAGAGTTCAAAGTGTAGCTGTACGCTTAATTGTAGAGAAAGAGCGCGAAATAGAAGGGCATATACCAACTTCAAGTTTCAAAGTAAGTGGCATATTCTCCGACGAAAAAATCAGTTTTAAAGCAGAGATTTCTAAAAATTTACAAGAAGAAGAAGCACGTCAATTTCTTGAACAATGCGTTGGTACTCAATATAAAGTTGAATCTGTTGAAAAACGCCCAGGAAAGCGCTCGCCTGCTGCTCCATTTACAACTTCTACCCTTCAACAAGAGGCCAGTCGTAAACTAGGATTTAGCGTGAGTCAAACCATGACTCTAGCACAACGATTGTACGAAGCAGGACACATCACCTACATGAGAACGGATAGCTTTAATCTTAGTAATGATGCACTTGCAGGAATTGCTGCTCACGTAGAGTCGCAATATGGACAAAAATATCACCAAGCACGTAAGTTTAACACCAATAGTAAAGGAGCTCAAGAGGCGCATGAAGCTATTAGACCTACGAATTTTGGAAAGGCAGCTGCCGGTGCAGATGATCGTCAGAAAAAATTATATGACTTGATCTATAAGCGCACCATTGCCTCACAAATGGCAGAGGCCAAACTTGAAAATACTACTATAAAGATATCCAATACAAAAGCACCTGATACACAGATGTTCACTGCTCGAGGCCAGATTATCACCTTTGATGGGTTTATTCGTGTGTATCAAGAGGGAACTGATGAGGAGAACATTGAACAAATAGACGAGCAATTACCTTCAGTCACTGAGGGCGATTTACTCACTTCAGCCGAAATCACTGCAACCGAACGTTTCACGAAACATGCGCCAAGATATACTGAGGCTTCGTTGGTCAAAAAATTAGAAGAATTAGGAATAGGTCGTCCATCTACTTATGCACCCACTATTTCAACAATACAGAAAAGGAAATACGTTATCAAGGACAGCTTGAAGGGAAATTCTAGAGAATACAAAATATATAGCGCTAAAACTGACGGTGTGCGTTACATCATAGATACGGAAAATTACGGCGCCGATAAGAATAAATTGTTTCCAACGGATATCGGTAAGGTTGTAACAGACTTCCTAATTGAGCATTACAGTTTGATTATGGATTATCAATTTACTGCTAAAGCAGAACAAAATTTTGATACCGTAGCGGAAGGGTTAATAGGTTGGCAGGACAGTATCAAAGAATTCTACAGCGAATTCCACCCGCTGATTGAAAACGCCCCTAAAAATGCTCGAGCGAGCCGTCTTCTCGGTGTAGAACCTGATACGGGCGAGCCTGTTTATGTAAAACTTGCTCGTTATGGCTTTGTTTTTCAATTTGGTGATGGAGATGAGGAAAACAAGCCCCGTTTCAAAAAGTTACCACATAGCGTTGGCTTCTATGATGCAACATTGGAAATGGCACTTAGAAAAGAAGTGTTGCCAAGAACCTTAGGTATTTATAAAAATATGGAAGTCAAGGCAAACGTAGGAAGATATGGGCCTTACCTAATGTGGAATAAGAATTTCTATAGTTTAACAGAAAATACTCCAGAAGAGGTGAGCATTGAGCAGGCTGTTAAAATTATTGAAGACAAAGTCAAAGAGGATTCCAACAATATTATTGCTGAATTTACAGAGGAGCCTATCATACAAATACTCAAAGGTCGCTATGGGCCTTATATTAAGAGTGGTGGTAAAAATTATAAAATCCCCAAGGATAAAGAGCCTGAAAGCTTAAACAGAAGCGCTTGTGAAGAACTTATCGCTGCAGGCCCCACAAAAAGAAGGGCAAAGCGCAAATAAGAGGGTAAATTGAACACGAGAAAAAAATAAATCGTGGAATACTTAAGTCCCGTACCTGAAAGTGTACTTTCAAAGTTGCCTGTTTTAGAGCCCGGCCAATTGGGTCACAAAATAAAACGACATTCTGAATTAGACGGTATTCCTTCTTTGGAGGATATCAAAATTGTTATCGTTGGGGTTCAAGAAGATAGACGTGCTTATAGAAATACCGGTTGTGCTGCAGCTGCTGATCATATTAGACCCTATCTATACCAATTGCAAGAGGGAAACTGGGATTTTAACATTGCTGATCTTGGAAATATTTATAGCGGAGAGCGACATGTAGACACTATTCAACTACTAATAGACTTTTGTAAAAATATGCTCCAAAAAGGCATTATAACCATTACCATTGGAGGATCTCAAGATTTGACCTATGGCAACTACAGGGCGTTTGATAATATGGAAAAAATGGTAAATGTGGTATCTTTAGATTCAAGGCTTGATGTAGGCAGTGAAGGGAGAGATTTAGATCACCAAAGCTATGTGAGCCACTTGGTGCTTCAAGAACCGCATAACCTTTACAACTTTACAAATATTGGTTACCAGACCTACTTTAACAGCCCTGACGAAATTGGGCTGATAGATAAGCTATTTTTTGAAGGCCTAAGATTAGGTGATGCTCAAGCAAAAATCAATATTACTGAGCCATTGCTGCGTGAAGCAGATTTAGTGAGCGTGGACATCAATGTGGTAAGACAAAGTTATAATCCGGGAACTTTTTATACCTCCCCGCATGGATTTTCCGGGGATGAACTTTGTGCTATAATCCGTTACGCAGGAATGAGCGATACGGTGAGTCAACTAGGTCTTTTTGAGTATAACCCTAAGTATGATGTAAGAGGACAAAGTGCTCATTTATGTGCCCATGTATTATGGTATTTTTTAGAAGGTGTTTCATTGAGATATGGAGATTTCCCGGTAGGAACGAGAACAACCTACGAGAAATACACAGTACTAATTGATGAAGAAGATACCTTGAAATTTTACAAGAGTCCTAACAGTGGGCGTTGGTGGATAGAAATACCTAAAGGAAAGTTCAAGTCAGATAGGTTCTCATTAGTCCCATGCAGCAATGATGATTATCTAGAAGCTTTACAGGGTACAATCCCGAAAAGGTGGTGGAAAGCACAGCAAAAAGCCGGTTAACTCAAAGAAAAAAATGTTGATAGCAATGGAATTTTTCTATCTTTAGCAGCCGTCAAAAGGCGTTAGTGTTTTAATCCATGAAAAAAACTTACCTAGCTTTATTCGCAATACATTGTGTATCAAATATTTGGGCTCAACAAGACATCCAATTTACACAATTTTCGAATAATAAAATTTACTACAATCCAGGAGTTACAGGCTCAGGTAATGCAATATGTTTATCTGCTGCGCATCGTTCTCAGTGGGTTGGTTTTGAAAATGCTCCCACCACTCAAAACTTTTCTGCGAATGTACCCCTAGATATTATCGGCGGAGGACTTTCTGTCAATGTTACTAATGATATTATTGGTTTTTTTCAGGACATTACCGCAGGTGTAGGTTATGGATATCAATCTATTTTAGCAGGTGGAGAGCTAGGTATAGGTGTACGTGTTGATTTTCGAAATAAAAATGTGACCTCAGGGGTTTGGGCACCGCCCCAAACAATGAACGACCCTTCACTAATTCAACTTGGAGCGACCTCCTTAGCAACTGATCTTAGTTTTGGTACATATTATTACAGAGATAACTGGTATGTTGGCTTAAGCAGTTCAAGGCTTCTCGAAACGAAAGATATTCTTACTGCCACCGGGGGAACAGGAAATGCTCAACTTCGTGGTCAGCGGCATTACTTTTTAATGGGAGGATACGATCTCGATCTTCAAAACGGTTTTGTCTTGCAACCTGCAATGATGGTGAAAACAGATTTAGTGACCACTCAATTTGACATAAATGCAGCAGTAACATATAATAATGACATATGGGGCGGCGTTACCTATAGGTTATACGATGCGCTGTCAATTATGGCTGGATATCAAATAACAAAAGATTTGAGAGCTTCATACTCCTATGATCTCACCACCTCAAGCTTAAGAAATTCAAGCAGCGGGTCTCATGAAATTATGATGAGTTATTGCTTCACCATCGAAATACCGCCTAAAGAAAAAGGAAGTTACAGAAATCCCATATTTTTGTAATATAAAGTCCGTATAAAATGAGAATACAGTTGAAATTAAATATAATTATGAAAAAGATTTTCTTTGGATTAATATCGCTTGGGTTTTTAGCCTCTTGTGGAAGCAACGACCACGGTGAATTGGTTGGCGTCCAAAACAGAACAACTTGGTATCCAAGTGAGCCATATGGCATGGTTTACATTCCGCAGGGAAGTTTTACCATGGGAAATCATGATGAAGATGTACCCTATGCATACACTGCTCCTGCTAAAACAGTAAGTATTTCCGCATTCTACATGGATCAAACAGAAGTCACTAACAATGAATACCGCCAATTTGTGAGTTGGGTTCGTGATTCTATAGCAAGAACGAGATTAGCAGAAGGTTTAGTGGAAGAATTCGAATACATTGATTTGGCTGAGCTAGAGGATCCCACTGCTTTCCAAGAATATGTGGCATTAGAATATCCAGACAGTATGATGCGCAGGCTCAATTGGGACCCCTATTTAGAGTGGGATAAAAATCGTTACCCATCACAAGAATATACAGAAGTAGTTGAAAGCATGTATCTTGATCCTGAAGAGCAATGGCTAGGTTATCGACACTTAGATACGCGACAATTAAACTACACTTATTATTGGATTAACAAGCAGAAAGCAGCCTCGAAATTGAATCGTGCTAAGTTTGATTACAAAGACGAAGACGGAGATGGTGAATTATTCAGTTACCGCGATTTCATAAAAGATACCCAAGCAGAAAGTAATCGTTCTTCGTTTTTTGAAAAAGAAACTGTCAATGTTTATCCAGATACATTAGTTTGGATTCATGACTTTACCTACTCTTTTAATGAACCAATGCACGATAAGTACTTTTGGCACCCTGCCTATGATGACTATCCTGTTGTGGGTGTAAATTGGAGGCAAGCTCGTGCTTTTGCCAATTGGAGAAGCAAGTATCGTCGTGATTATCTAAAAAGCTCTGGTGAACTTACTGAAAATGATTTCCGCTTACCAACAGAAGCTGAATGGGAATATGCTGCACGCGGAGGTGAAGAATTAACCACTTATCCATGGGGAGGTCCGTACGCAACTAATAGTTCAGGATGTTATTTGGCCAATTTTAAACCAAGACGTGGAAATTTAACCGCGGACGGTGGGTTTTACCCGGTGAAAACTACTGCATATTCTCCTAATGGTTTTAATCTTTACTGTATGTCAGGTAATGTAAGCGAGTGGACTTCTACTGCATTTGATGTTCAATCTTATGCCTTCGGTAGCGATATAGCTTCTGAATTTCAATACAATGCGTTTGAAGAGGAAAGTGAGACAATGAAACGTAAAGTTATTCGAGGTGGTTCCTGGAAGGATGTGGCTTATTTCCTTCAATTGGGTGCTCGTGATTATGAATATCAAGACACCGCAAAAAGTTACATCGGATTCAGAACAGTTCAGAGTTTCTTAGGTAGAGACCTTAAGGACTTTTAATAAACCTTAATTCAAATTTTAAAATGGCTAAATTCATAGACACAACAACAAAAAAATACAAGAAATTTTCACATATCGCTTACAGTGCGGGTGCCGCAGTAGTTATTCTCGGAGCTCTTTTCAAAATTCGTCACTTGCCTGGGGCAGACATTATGTTAACTATTGGCTTGGGAACTGAGGCCTTCATTTTTTTGATTGCAGCGATTGAAAAACCTGCCAAAGATTATGACTGGTCATTAATATACCCGGAACTAGAGGTCAATGATCCAGACAAGCCTACGTCCATAACTTCTCAACTTGATAATGCCCTCGAAAAAGGTGGGGTTGAAGCAGCTCTAATTGAAAGATTAGGCGAAGGAATGCGTTCTTTAAGTGAAACTGCGAGTAGTTTAAGTGGTGTTGTAGATGCCGCTGGGGCAACAGCAACTTATTCAGATCAATTAAGTACTGCTGCTACCCATATGGAAAGCCTAAATGCTCTATATGCAGTACAGCTAGAGAATACTACCGCACAAGTTGAACGTCAGAATGATGTGATGGAAAAATTAGCTGTCGCCTCTGACACTGCCACCAGCGTAGCTAACGAATTAACTTCATTCAAAGGTAACTTGGAATCATTAAATAGCGTATACGGAGGTATGCTAACCGCCATGGGTAAATAAATACCCAGTATTAATTACTACAACCGTATAAAACCCTAAAAAATGGCAGGAGGAAACTTATCACCGCGTCAAAAAATGATCAACATGATGTATCTCGTGTTGACAGCACTACTCGCACTAAACGTAAGTCGGGAGGTAATAGATAGCATTTATGAAGCACAAAAGGGCCAAGAAGCTTCAATTGAGACAATAGAAAAACAAAATGCGCGTACGTATCTGTCTTTTGAGGCAGCAGCGTCAGAAAATGAAGTAAAAGCAGGTCCTTGGAGAGATAAAGCCAATGATGTAATGGCACGTTCTTCGGCTCTATATGATAAAATTGGAGACCTTAAAAAAGGTGTTATTGATGTTGCAGGGGGTCCAGAAGAGGACGATCCGAATAAGCCGAGAAGAATGGATAATTTAACTGCTTCCCCTCAGTATTTTCTTCAACAACCCAACGGTGCCGAGCTGAAATCTTTATTAATAGAGTATCGGGAATTCATGAAGTCTAATTCAGTCGATAATGTTACGCTTTCTAATTCGATTGACGATAGATTTGACTTGAGTGAAAAAAATATTGATGGAACCGTCATGAAATGGGAAAACATCAAGTTTGAACACTACCCACTTATATCGGTTACTAATTATCTTACGAAGCTTCAGACTGATGTCCGAACAACTGAAGCAGATGTAATTGATTATCTACAAAAGAATATTAGCGCCTCAGATTTGAAATTTACTGGCGTTCGCAGCGTTGTAGTATCCAAGAGCACATATGTAACTCAAGGAGACGAATACGAAGCAGAGGTTTTCTTGGCGGCATATGATGATACTCAAGAGCCAACTGTAAGTATTAATGGGAAGGAATTAAGTGAGGAAGATATCATAGGGGGTGTTGCAAAAGTTCGATTGCCAGCGAATCAAATAGGTGAAACCAAATGGAATGGAGAAATTAAACTAGTTCAGAATGGTGAAGAAAAAATATATCCAGTAGAAGGAACATTCAATGTAGCTCCTCCTAATGTAGTTATTGCCGCTTCTAAAATGAATGTGCTCTATCGCGGAGTTGATAATCCCTTAGAAATATCCGTCCCTGGCTATGAACCTGAAAACATTAAAGTAGCTAATAAAGAAATAAAAAAAGATAGGAAAGGTAACTACACCGCTGATGTAACGCGTTATAGAGGAGGTGAAATAGACGTAAAAGTTAGTGTTAAAGACGGTGAATCATGGAAGTCTATGGGTTCCAAAAAGTACCGTATCAAAAATTTACCTGATGCTGCTGGATCCATTTTCGGAAAAACAGATGGTTTAATGTCTGCTAATTTGATTAAAAAAGCTAAAGTTGAAGCAAAATTCAACAACTTTGATTTTGAGTTACCACTGAAAGTCACAAGTTTTCAAATTATAGTACCACCATTTGCACCAATTGATTGTAGAGGGAATACCCTTAGCCCTGGTGCCCGTGCAGCCCTGGACAAAGCAAAACCGGGAACCCCGGTAATTATTAGGAATATAAAAGCGATCACCAAAAAAGGTATTAAACCAAAAGTAGCGCCAATTACAATTGACTTGAATTAAGATGTTGAAATTTAAAAACTTTGTACTTGCAGTATTTGCAGTTGGGTTGTTTCTCAATGAAGCAAATTCCCAGATTTTAGACCCGTCAGATGATGGTATTGTTCCAGAAACCTCTAAACATTACAAAAATAATAGAGTTGTTCCTTATCCATTCCTGCGTCAAGATGATATGTTGTGGTCAGAACGTCAATGGGAAAGGATTGATTTAAGAGAAAAAATTAATCTTTCACTATTTTATCCCCTCAAGCCTATGCCTGACCGTAAGTCATTATGGGACGTGTTGGTTGAAGGTATTATAAGTGAAAATACGATTACCGAAATATTCCGTGATGATAAATTTGAATTACCATTAACTGTAGAAGAGGTTCGTGAAAAAATTGAATCATACGATACCATTCCTGACCCAGATGATCCCTTTGGCCCTCCTCTAGCTATTGATACGATAACGATTAAATCGAACAATGTTGTTGCCTACCACTTAAAGAGTGATTGGTATTTTGATAAGCAACGAGGTGAATTAAAAAATAGAATTATTGGTATTGCACCAGAAGTTCGCGATCCAAGAAACAAGTCATTGACCTACAATCCATTTTGGATTTGGTTCCCGGACGCACGCTATGCTATGGCTACAGCTGTGGCTTATAACGAAAAGAATAACAATCAAAGATTAACTTTTGATCAGATCATGCACTTTAGGAAATTCAATTCTGTCGTCACGAAGCAAGACAATGTATACGATAGAACAATTGCAGATTATAAGAAAAATAGTGCTATGTCCCAATTGCTCGAGGCTGCCGCAATCAAAGAAGATTTGCGAAATAAAGAACACGATATGTGGACATATTAAATGTGAATACAACTAACAACTATAAAAACTCCTGCTACCTTTGTTCGCAGGAGTTTTTTTTATGTCTAGACATGTAGATTATATAATTGTTGGGGGTGGTATTTCAGGTTGTGTACTCAGTTATACGCTTTTGAAATATGGAGCAAACGTAATGATGTACGATTTACCTTCTGAAAATATAAGTTCCTCTGTTGCCGCAGGTCTTTGGAATCCAATTGTCTTGAAACGAATGAAGAAAGTTTGGCAAGCAGATACCATGATAAATGAATTACAGACAGTATACCGTGACATAGAAAAATGGACTAAAAGTCAATTTTTTGACCCTATCTCAATAAGACGGATTTTTTTTAATGCAGGTGAACAAAATAAGTGGATAGAATTATGCGATAACCCTGCATACAAGAGTTACATTGATGAAGAGATTGTTCCACTGCCAGAAGGAGTAAAAGGAAGCTTCAAAAGTGGTAGAATGAAAAGTACCGGCAGACTAAAAGTAATACCTTTTATTCAAGGGGTTCACAACACCCTCAAAGCAACAGATTCCTTCATTGAAGAACGCTTTATTTGGGATATTGTTAAACGTGATAACGAAGGAGTAAACTACCAAGATATTCGGGCACATGGTATAATAAGTTGTACAGGCGCACAAATGGCGCTTAACAAAAAATCATTAGAACAAAAAGGGTTTGCCCCAGTCAAAGGAGAGCTAATACGTGTGGAACTTGACAAACCGTTGTATAATGAGTGTATTCACCAAAAGCATTTCATGCTAAGTGAAGGAAATAACGAAGTAACTGTTGGAGCGACCTATGCATGGAATGGGTTTGAAAAAGGTCCTACCGCTGCGAAACGAAAAGAACTCGAACAACATATTCAAGAAGTATGGGAGGGTTCATTTAAAACCAAAAATCACTTTAGTGGAATACGACCTGCTACCAAAGATCGTCGACCCCTTGTTGGAAGACACGATTTGGCGCATACATGGATTTTTGGCGGTATGGGGTCGAGAGCAGTTTTGATGGCTCCTTACCTGGCCAAGGTACTTGTTGAACATTTGATTTATGACACCGATCTACTCGAAGATTGTTTGCCTTCTAGGTTTTAAAAAGAAAATATACTTTCACAAAAAAGCCTACTTATAGGCAGAGCTCAGATAAATAGACCTTAAATAAAAATCGGGCTGTTTGTATTACCTCAAATTAACAGCTACAAAGCGCTACGATTTGCTATTTTTATCACCATGATTTTAGCAATTAGCAAAGCCTCATTATTTTTTGGTGGTCGAGCGATATTTAATAAAATAGGGTTTCAGATTAATCCTGGAGACCGAATTGGCCTTGTAGGACGGAACGGAGCTGGTAAGTCTACGCTATTAAAGTTAATTGCTGGGGATTACCATCTTGATTCTGGAACAATCAGCAAAGCAAAAGAGGTTCGAGTAGGGTTTTTAAGGCAAGATCTAAAGCTTGACGCGAAGAAAAGTATTGTGGAAATTGCTCGCGGTGCTTTTGATGAATTAACTAAAATCAACTCACGTATTGAAGAAATAAATAGAGATTTTGAAAGTCGAACAGACTATGAAAGCAAAAGCTATAATGCCCTTATAGATGAACTTAGCGAATTGAGTGAACGCTATGGTTTATTGGGCGGAGAAAGTATAGACGCAAATGTTGAGCTCGTATTAAAAGGCTTAGGATTTACTCGACAAACCTTTCACAATCCATTACATACTTTTTCCGGTGGTTGGCAAATGCGTGCTGAGCTGGCGCGACTACTGTTGCAGAAGCCTGAACTGCTGCTGCTTGACGAACCTACAAATCATCTTGATATAGAAAGTATCATTTGGCTAGAGCATCATCTTAGCGAAAGTAAACAAACACTCATTGTAGTTAGTCACGATTGCACTTTCTTGGATAATGTAACTACAAGAACAATAGAAATTACTCTAGGTAAAGTCCATGATTTCAATGTGTCTTATTCCCGCTATGTTGAGTTAAGAACTGATTTACGAGAAAAACAATTAGCCACAGCGAAAAATCAGGAGAAAGAAATAAAGCAAACCGAAGAACTTATTGAGCGATTTAGGGCTAAAGCTTCGAAAGCCTCTTTTGCTCAAAGTTTAATTAAAAAGTTAGATCGCCTAGAGCGAATTGAAGTAGATAAAGAAGATACTTCAGCCATGCATTTTAAGTTTCAACCCGCTCCGCGCTCAGGGAAAGTGGTGGCAAAAGCAGAAAATGTTCGGAAATCTTATGGAAACAATTTGGTACTAAACAAAGTGGATCTAGAAATTGAACGGGGAGATCGAATTGCTTTTGTAGGACAGAACGGTCAGGGAAAATCTACCTTGGTAAAAGCATTATTGAAAGAAATAAGCGCAGAAGGAACCCTGACCCTTGGTCATAATATTCTTTTAGGGTACTTCGCTCAAGATCAAGCAGACGAATTAGAAGGTAGTTTAACAGCACTTCAAACAATTGAAGATGCGGCTCCAGAAAATATGCGCAAACATGCTCGCAGTCTACTGGGGTCGTTTATGTTCCGCGGAGAAGACGTTGAGAAAAAGGTGAAAGTGCTGAGTGGTGGCGAACGGGGCCGTTTAGCATTATGTAAACTGCTCTTAAAACCCATAAATTTTTTGGTAATGGATGAACCTACGAATCATCTTGATATTAATAGCAAGGGTGTACTAAAAAAAAGCTTACTCACCTTTGACGGCACTTTATTGGTGGTGAGTCACGACCGTGAATTTTTAAAAGGCCTTGTGACAAAAACGGTAGAATTTAGGGATCAGCGGGTCAAAACTCTTCTAGGAGGTATAGAATACTATCTTGAACAGCGTAAACTAAAAAATATGAGGGCTGTTGAAGCAAAATCGGCAGCGGTAAAAAAAAGAAAACAAGGCGATAAAAATAAAGACCTTGGTTACAAAGAGCGAAAACAACTTGAAAAAGACTTGAGAAGTTTAACGCGAAAATTAGAACGTATTGAGGAAGAAATTGAGAACTTAGAGGTACTTATAGAAGATTGGGATAAAAAATTGGCAGATAGTAGTGCTTATATGGAACTAATGAAAGATCCAGATTTCTACCCCAACTATGAGAAGCAAAAAGAAGAGCTAAGCTCTAAAATGAATATATGGGAAGAAATTCAAATCAAAAAAAATCATCTAGAACAGTTGCTGCCATCCTAATTGCCCTAGGCATTCAAGCGCAACCAAAGCTTGTAGTCCAGGTAGTCGTGGATCAAATGCGTGCTGAATATTTACAGCGGTTTAGCCATCAATTTTCTGAAGACGGAGGATTTCAAATTATGCTTCAAGACGGTAAGGTTTTCAGAAACACTCATTATAACTATATCCCAACATATACAGGACCTGGTCACGCCTCCATTTCAACTGGTACAACCCCAAAATACCATGGAATTGTAGCAAACGATTGGTGGGTTCGTGAGTCCAACTATCAAATGTATTGCGCAGAGGACACTGCAGTAAGCCCAATTGGAACCATTGAACGTTCTTCTCGCCGATCGCCAAAAAATTTAAAGGCCCTAACTTTTTCTGACGGTATCAAGTTATTTACCAATAATCGTGGTAAAAGTTATGGAGTCAGTGTTAAAGACAGAGGTGCCATATTCCCTGCAGGTCATTTTGCAGATGGGGCTTTTTGGTTAGATAAAAGGTTACATTTTGTGACAAGTAGCTATTATGAAGATGAGCTACCGGATTATGTTGAGAAGTATAACGAACGTGAACACGCCATGGATATGGCAAAAAAAGACTGGAAGCTAGAAATGGCACAAAGGAAATATGACGAGAGTTTACCTGATGAAAATCCGTATGAACCAAAACTTAATAAAGGAACTTCTAGTTTCCCTTATAATTTAAAAAAACTTATTAATAACAACGGCCTTGATGCTTTAAAGAACACCCCTATAGGTAATCAATTAGTGCTAGAACTAGCACTCAAAGTCTTACAAAAGGAAGAATTAGGAAAAGACAAATACACTGATTTCTTGGGAATAAGCTTTTCCTCTACTGATTATGCAGGACACACTTTTGGTGTGCGATCAAGAGAGATTCATGATATGTATTTAAAGCTAGATCGTCAACTTGGTAAACTCATCAAAGTATTGGACGATGAAATTGGACGCAAAGATTACGTCCTTTATTTAACTGCAGATCATGGAGCCAGTGAAAACCCAAATCACTTATCTCATGAGGGGTTAAACGTCAGAAATTATCAAAACGCTGATGTAATTGGGGATTTAAATCTTCGAATTGAAAATATTTTAGGGGTAAAAAATGCAGTTTTTAAAATTTTCAATCATCATATACACTTAAATGATTGGGCTAAAGAATATGCTACCCAGATTGCTGTTATTACGGAAGGGATTGATCCATTTATGCGTGTTTATACAGCAACAGAGGTTAGGAGCAGCGGCAACGATGACTTATTAGAATTACACCATGAGGGATACCAAAGCAGGTATGGTGGTGATCTTATATTCTCTCTTCAGCCAAATTGTATTTTCTATGGCCCTTACGGTTCTACACACGGCTCGGGTTTTCTCTATGACACGCATGTGCCTTTTATAATCCTTGGACTAGATATTGAACACAGCGAAAGTTTCGAAAAAATACCCGTTAGCGCTATTGTGGATAAAGTGGCGGAAATGTCAAATCTGCCTTTTGCACCAAACAGTAAGATATACTAGAAAATAAGTTGCAAGTGTAAAATATTTAAAGTCTTCCTTCATTAGAGAATACAAAAAAGCCCGAATAACCAGAATTCGGGCTTTTTGTGTTTCTATCAAGTCAATTTTTACTTCAACCCGTCTTCAATCATTTTATTAAATTCATCTAATTTAGGAAGAACAACAATACGAGTTCGACGGTTAGCTGCACGACCTTCACGAGTATCATTAGATGCAACTGGAACATATTCACCGCGGCCTGCAGCCGTCATACGTTCAGGCGCAATAGCAAAATCATTCTGAAGTGCACGAACAATATTCGCAGCACGACGTGCACTTAATTCCCAATTATCTTTAATACAATCAGTGGCTATTGGGTCTGTATCTGTATGACCTTCCACCAATATTTCTAAGGAAGGTTTTATAGTCATAATCTTAGCAACCTTACCTAAAACTGATTTAGCATCTTTATTTACGTAAGCTGAACCTGGTCTGAACATGAGTTTGTCAGATAAATTCACATAAACAACACCTTTCTCAACACTTATTTGCACATCTTCATCGTTAATATCGCCGAGAGCTCCTTTCAAAGAAGTGACCAATGCAAATGTCACGCTATCCTTTCGGTTCATTGCATCTTGAAGATTTGTGATTGTTGATTCTTTTTCATTAATGCTCTCTAGGGTCTTCTCCATATTTTGAGCATTTTTAGCACTCATACGTGTTAAATCACCAACTTGCTTCATCAAATCTGAAGATTGAGCACGCAAGGATGCTAATTCTGCAGCTTGTGCATTCTTCTCTGCGGTGGTTGCCGCCAATTCCATTTTAGTGTTACTTAATTTATCAGAAGTTGCCTTTTGCATTTCTTCCAATTCAACATATTTCTGCTTACTAACACAGCTTGACAATATTAACGCAATTGTCGTAGCTAAAACAAATACCTTTTTCATTCTATATATTTGATTTTCTAATTAGCTCAAAAATAACAAACATATTGAGCCGT